>NZ_WBXN01000004.1:5555240-6220925 GCF_008973465.1 Streptomyces sp. SS1-1
TCGACCGGATCACCGCCGTCCTCGCCGACCACGGGCTGGCCGTCGCCGACGTGGACCGCTTCGTCGTCGACGGCTGGTGGTCGGAGGACGACGGGCCGCCGCGGATCGACACCCTGTCGGCCGGACGGCCGGTCAGCGTCGCCACCGCGCCGTACGTCGCGGACCCGTTCGCCCCCGCCCCGCCCTCTCGCTTCACCTTCGACGGCGTCGCGGGCAGCCCGCTGGCCGGGGGCTACAGCAGCTACCCGCACGCGACCCACCACCTCTACGCCAGCTACTGCACCGGCCCGTTCGCCGGACGGACCGCGCTGGGCCTCGTCTGGGACGGCGGCACGCTGCCCCGCCTGTACGTGCTGCGCCCCGGGCGTCAGGTGACCGGTGACTACCAGGGGCCGCTGTTCGGGCTGGTCGGCGACGCGTTCACGTACTTCTGCCTGGCCCTGGAGCCGTTCCGCAAGCCGCTGGACGGGCTCAGCGAGGTCCAGGTCGTCGAGCACCACCTCGGCACCGCGGGCAAGGCGATGGCGTACGCGGGTCTCGGCGCCGCCGACGACGACGTGCTCGCCGCGCTCGACAAGCTCGTCGCCGACCTGGGCCTCGACTCGCTGGGACCGGTGGCCGGCACACGGCTCGCCGAACGCTGCGCCGCCCTGTTCCCCACGCACTCCAGCGCCGACCTCATCGCCTCCTTCCAGGAGTTCGTCGGCCGCACCCTGGTCTCCGCGCTCACCGACGCCGTGGCCCGGCTCGAGCTGTCCGAGCCGCTGCCGATCTGCCTCGCCGGGGGATGTGCCCTCAACATCAAGTGGAACAGCATGATCCGCTCCAGCGGGCTGTTCGACGGTGTCTGGGTCCCGCCGTTCACCAACGACTCGGGCGCCGCACTCGGCACCGCCCTGTGCGAGGTGCTGCACGACGGCGGCGACCCCGTCCTGGAGTGGGACGTGTACAGCGGTCCCGACGTCACCCCGAGCCGTCCCGCCGCGGGCTGGTCGGCGCGGGACTGCGACGAGGCGGGACTCGCCGCGCTGCTGCACACCACGGGCGAGCCGGTGGTCGTGGTCGACGGACGGGCGGAACTGGGCCCACGGGCGCTCGGCAACCGCAGCATCCTGGCCCCCGCGGTCTCACCGGCCATGAAGGACGAGCTGAACCGCATCAAGCACCGCGAGCCGTACCGGCCGGTCGCGCCGATCTGCCTGGAGTCCGCGGCCTCCGAGGTCTTCTCGCCCGGCGGAGCCGACCCGTACATGCTCTTCGACCACCGGCTGCGGGACGGCTGGGCGGACCGGGTGCCGGCCGTGCTGCACCTCGACGGGACGGCCCGGCTGCAGACCGTCCGGCCCGGCACACCGCACACCCGGGTCGGCCGCGTGCTCGAGGAGTACCACCGCCTCAGCGGCATCCCCCTGCTGTGCAACACGAGCGCCAACCTGGCGGGACACGGGTTCTTCCCCGACGTCGCCACCGCCACCGAGTGGGCCGGCACCGCGTACGTGTGGTCCGGCGGCACCCTGTACACCGACGAGCGGAGGACGAACCGTGCCTGACTCAGCACAGGGGACCGGGTCGCCGGTCAGCGCCTACAACGAGTGGGACCCGCTGGAGGAGGTCATCGTCGGCACCGTCGACGGCGCCCACTTCCCGCCGTACGACGCCGTGACGGCCGCTCCACTCTCACCGGAGCAACGCGCGGTGTTCCGCGAGCGGGCCGGACAGCCCTTCCCGGCGGACGAGGTCGCCGCCGCCCGCGACGAACTCGACCAGCTCGTCGAGATCCTCAAGAACCACGGCGTGCGCGTGCGCAGGCCCGACCCGCGCGACCACGGACGGGCCTTCGGAGCGCCCGGCTGGACCAGCACCGGCCTGTACGACGCGATGCCGCGCGACCTCCTGCTGGTCGTCGGCGAGCACATCATCGAGGCCCCCATGGCCTGGCGGTCCCGGTACTTCGCCAGCTCCGCCTACCGCCCGCTGCTCAAGGAGTACTTCCGCGCGGGCGCCCGGTGGACCGCCGCCCCGCGCCCGGAACTGAGCGACGAGCTCTACGTCGAGGACTGGACCGATCAGCCGGAGGGCGAGCCGTTCCGCTCGGTGATCACCGAGTTCGAACCGACCTTCGACGCGGCCGACTTCATCCGCTGCGGCCGGGACATCTTCGCGCAGCGCAGCCACGTCACCAACATGATGGGCATCGACTGGGTGCGCCGGCTGATCGGCGACGACTACCAGGTCCACGTGGTGGAGCTCGCCGACGACCACCCCATGCACATCGACGCGAGCCTGATGCCGCTCGCGCCCGGCAAGCTGCTCATCCACCCCGACCGGGTGCCCGAGGTGCCGAGCCAGTTCAAGGACTGGGAGGTGCGAAGGGCGCCGAGCCCCGTCATACCCGACGGGCACCCGCTCTACATGACCAGCAAGTGGATCAACATGAACGTCCTGATGCTGGACGAGACGCACATGCTGGTCGAGGCCGAGGACCGGCCCATGCAGGAACTCGCCGAGAGCTGGGACATCACACCGGTCCCCTGCCCGTTCCGCGCCTTCAACAGCTTCGGCGGCTCCTTCCACTGCGCCACCACGGACGTACGCCGGCGCGGCGAGCTGCGGTCCTACCTCTGAGCCCTCCGGGAGCGACGGGGAGCGGCACGGACCGAGGGACGACAGGGAAGGCACGATGGCGAAACGGACGACGGCCGGGCGGTTCACCCGGGTCCGGCGGGCGGGGGCGCTGCTGCTCGACGCCCTCCGCGCCCACCCGGGCCCGGTCATCTGGGGACTCGTCGGCTCGCTGCTGTACGGCACCGGTCTGGTCGCCTGGTCGGTGGCACTCGGCGAACTGGTCAACCATGTGGTGATCCCCCGGTTCGAGGACGACCGGATCGCGGCCGGCACGATCGTCGCCGTGCTGCTGGCGGTCGCCGCGATCGGAGTGGTGCAGGGCGCCGCGGGACTGCTGCGGCGCTGGACGCTCGTGGTAACCCGTGCCCGTTACGACGCCACCCTGCGCGAGGCCGTCGTCCGGCACTACCACCGGCTGCCCATGACGTTCCATCAGGCCCGTCCCACCGGCCAGAAGCTGGCGCACGTGACGACCGACGCGGAGGCCGCCGCCGAACTCCCGGCCCGGCTGCCCGACGTCCTCGGCATGTTCGTGCTGTTCCTGGTCACCGCGAGCTGGGCGACCGCCGTCGACCCGGTGCTCGCCCTGATCGGCGGGGCCATGGTGCCGGCGCTGCTGCTGGTCAACTCCGTCTACCAGAGACAGGTCGAGGCGCCGGCGCGGGCCGTCCAGGAGCGCCTGGGCCGGGTGACCGAGGTCGCCCACGAGAGCTTCGACGGCGCCGCCCTCGTCAAGACGCTCGGCCGGGAGGGCGTCGAGCGGGAGCGGTTCGCCACGGAGGCGGCCGCGCTGCGCGACGCGAAGATCAGGCTGGCCCTGCGGGACTGGCTGCTGGACTCGCTGATCGAGTCGATCCCGTCGCTCACCTCCCTGGCCATGGTGATCGTCGGCGCCCTGCGGGTGAACAGCGGGGACATCACCGTCGGCACCCTGGTCAGCTTCGTCAACGTGTTCGCGATGCTGGTGGTACCGGTGCGCACCATCGGCAACGTGCTCGGCGACGTACCGCGCATGCTGGCCGGGTACGCCCGCGTCCGGTCCGTGCTCGACGAGCCGCTGCCCCCGGCGGAGCCGCATCCCCGGCCGCTGCCCGACGGCCCGCTCGACGTGCGGGTCAGCGGCCTGTCCTACCGCTACCAGGGCGGCTCCACCGCGCTGTCCGACGTCAGCTTCCACGTCCCGCCCGGCGCCACGGTGGCCGTCACCGGCGGTACCGGCTCGGGGAAGACGACGCTGCTGCTGGCGCTGGCCGGCCTGCTGCCGGTGCCGGACGGCACCGTGCTGGTGGGCGGCGCCGACCTCGCCCGGATCAGCGCCGCCGACCGGGCGACGGCCGTCGCGGCCGCCTTCCAGGAGCCGTTCCTGTTCGCCGCGTCGCTGGCCGAGAACGTCCTCCTCGACTTCGACGGTCCTCGCGCCGCCGACGACCCCCGCCTGCACGAGGCGCTGCGCCTGGCCCGTGCGACCGGCCTGGTGGACGGCCGGCCCGAGGGGGCCGACACACCCGTCGGGGAGCGGGGCGTCACCCTGTCCGGTGGCGAACGCCAGCGCATCGCGCTCGCCCGGGCCCTGGCCCGCCGGCCGCGCCTGCTCCTGCTCGACGAGGCGACCTCCGCCGTCGACGCCACGACCCGGCAGGAGATCATGACCGGCCTCGCCGACGGCCTGACCTCGACCACGACGATCGTCGTCACCACCAGTGCCGTGACCCTGGCCCTCGCCGACGCCGTCGTCTACCTCGACCAGGGCCGCGTCGCCGGCGTCGGACCGCACACCGACCTGCTGCGGCTCGACGGCTACGACCGGCTGATCCGCGCGTACGAGCGAGAGCAGGTGCAGACATGAGCACGCCCGATCCGGCAGGCCCGGCGGACCCGGAGAGCGTCACCGGGTCGACGACCGCCGTGATCCGGCGCGGGCTGGCGGCCGTCCCCGCGATCCGCCGGGGCCTCGCGGTGACGGTCGTCCTCGCCCTGCTCGGAGGGGCCGGCCGGCTCGCCGTCCCCGTGCTGATCCAGCAGGTGATCGACCGCGGACTCGTCTCCGGGCACATCAGCGGCCGCCGGCTGGCGGGACTCGGCGTCGTCGCGGGGCTGGTGGTCGTGCTGACCGCGGTCGTCAACTGGGCGGGTCTCGCACGGCTCGCCATCGCCAGCGAACGCGCCCTGTACGACCTGCGGGTCCAGGCCTTCACCCATGTGCACCGGCTGAGTGTGGCGTACCACTCCGCGGAGGCGCGCGGGAAGCTGGTGTCCCGGGTCACCTCCGACGTGGAGACCCTCAGCATGTTCCTCCAGTGGGGCGGCATCGCCTGGCTGGTGAACGGCGCCATCATGCTGGCCGCCGTCGCGGGCATGGCCTACTACGACATCTGGCTGACCCTGGTCACGGTGGCGCTGACCGTGCCCCTGCTGCTTCTGGTGCGGACGGTCGTCGCCCGTCTCGGACCCGCGCACACCGCCGTCCGGGTCCGCGTCGCCGACCTGCTGACCGTCATCTCGGAGACCATCCAGGGCGCCGCCGTCATCCGGGCGTACGGCGTGGAGGAGCCGAGTCTGCGCCGGACCTCGGACAGCATCCACCGGTGGCGGGACGCCAAGGCCCGCGCCGGAGTGCTCGGCGGAGTGCTGTTCTCGCTGGCCGACCTGTTCGCCGTGGTGATCGTGGTCGCCGTCGTCGCGGTGGGGCTCGCGATCGGGCCGTCGACCGGCCACAGCGCCGGTGAACTCGTCGCGTTCATCCTGCTGGTGACGCTGTTCCTGGCGCCGATCACCGAGTTCACCCAGGTCATCGACTTCACCCAGAACGCGGTCGCCGGCTGGCGGCGGGTGCTGGCACTGCTCGACATCACCGAGGACGTCCCCGAGCCGGCCGACGGCCACCGGCTGCCGCCCGGACCGCCCGGCGTGGTCGTCGAGCACGTGGGATTCAGCTATCCCGGCGCCGACGCGACGCTGCGCGACGTGTCGTTCGAGGTTCCGGCCGGCCACCAGGTCGTCCTGGTGGGCGCCACCGGCTCCGGCAAGACCACCCTGACGAAACTCATCGCGCGGCTCGCCGACCCCGACAGCGGCCGCATACTGATCGGCGGCGTCGACGTCCGCGAGATCGCCACGGACTCGCTGCGCTCACGGCTCGTGGTGGTCCCCCAGGAGCCGTTCCTCTTCGACACCACGATCGAGGAGAACGTACGGTACGGCCGCCCGTCCGCCACCCGTGACGAGATCGAGCTGGCCTTCCGCGACCTCGGCGCCGAGACGTTCCTCGCCGGCCTGCCGCTCGGCCTCGACACCCCCGTCGGACAACGCGGGGAGAGCCTGTCGGCGGGGGAGCGGCAACTGGTCGCCCTGGCCCGCGCCCATGTGGCCGACCCGGCCTGCCTGATCCTCGACGAGGCGACCTCGGCCGTGGACCCCGAGATCGAGCTGACCCTCATCGAGGCGCTGCGCCGGCTGACCGCGGGACGCACCTCGGTGACCGTGGCGCACCGGCTGGCCGTGGCGCAACGCGCCGACGAGGTCATGGTCCTGGAGGAGGGGAGGCTGGTGGAGCGCGGCCCGCACGACCGGCTGCTCGCGGCGGACGGCGTGTACGCGGGCCTCTACGACGACTGGAGGCGGGCCACCGCAGGCACCGCGCACCCTTGACCCCCGCCCCTCCCGGACCCTGGTTCCGGTGACAAGACGCGCCGCTCGGGCCCTCATATGGTGAGCCTGATCGGCCCCGTTCCTCCCTCATTCCAGGTGGCTCAAACCCGTGGGCGCCTTTCGCGAAAGGAAGACATGGTGGCTGAAGGCATCAGCAAGACGGCGGCTCAAGGACTGACACCCGAGCAGGTGAAGTCCTTCCAGGAGAACGGCTTCATCGGGCCGTTCGACCTCTACTCGGAGGACGAGGCCCGGCTGCACTGGAACCAGGCCATGATCGAGATGGTGACCTCGCGCAACAAGCCGCACGAGTCGACCATCATCAACTACGACCGCCATCTGGACTGCGACACCCTCTCCCGGCACATCGCCCACCCCACGGTCGTGCACAAGCTGCGCAGCCTGATGGGGGACGACATCATCTGCTGGAAGACGAACATCTTCGAGAAGCAGCCGGGCGAGGCCGGCACGGGCTGGCACCAGGTGGAGGCCTTCACGGTCTTCGAGTCGGAGTCGGTCGCCTACCCCTCGCTGCGCTACACCGAGGAGAGCACCGCCGCCACGCAGGAGCTGACGGTGTGGACGGCGTTCTCGGACGCGGACGAGGAGCACGGCTGCCTCCGGTTCATCCCCGGCAGCCACAAGAAGTGGTACTACGACGAGACCAAGCCCATGTCGCGGAACGTGGAGAGCAAGTCCCACGACTTCTTCGGCTACGACTACTCGGAGTTGCAGCTCGACCCCGACTGGGACCCGGACGCCGGCGAGATCGTCACCATGCCCATGAAGCCCGGCCAGTTCGTGATCTTCCTGGCCAAGTGCATCCACGGCTCCCTGCCGAACGTCAGCGACACCAAGCGGCTCGGCCTCGCCACCCGGTACGTCTCGCCGTCGGTGCGGGTCTACGAGAACATCGACAGCCTCAGCGGGTTCGGTGACGCCATCAGCCTCGACTACCACGGCAGCGTCCTGGTCTCCGGCGAGGACCGGTGGGGCCACAACCGCATCCACACCGAGAACCTGAACGGGTTCCCGTTCCCGAAGGTGGACTGATGACCACCGACGACTACCGGCGCAAGTTCGCCGACTTCCTCGCCAAGCAGCCCATGACCGCCGACCTCACCCCCGAGCAGGTGGAAGGCGCGACGACCCGCGCCGATCTGGGCATCAGCTCGCTCAACATGGTCCTGATCCTCGTGAGGTACATCGAGGAGTACACGGGCAACTCCGTGACCATGCAGCCGGAATGGGTCTCCCGGCTGGGCGACGTCGAGGGCATCCTCTCCGTGCTCCGCGAGATCGACGCGAGCGCGGCGGTGGCGCCCCGGACCTGACCCCGCTGTCGCGGAGCCCGGCGTCGGCAGTCCCGTCCGCTCGGCCGATCGAAGGAACCATGATCTCGGATCTCGAAACCATCGGCATCGGGTCGTTCGCATGCGTCTTCGGCGACCTGGAGAACAAGCCGGAGAACATCCCGGGCTTCGACGCCCTGTGGCAGACCGCATCGTTCGGCACGGACTTCGGCGACATGGGGTGCGGCACCTACCGGAAGATGAACCGGCCGGTGCTCGACCACGTCGTCGACGCCGTGCGCCGCAGCATGGGCGGCTCGGGGGCGCGCCCCTCGGACGTCGGTCACCTCGTCCTCGCCACCAGTGACCCGACGCTCGCCCTGCTGCCGTCCGACTTCGCCGAACAGGTGCTGCTCGCCTGCGGCCTGGACGACTGCGTACCGCACCTGGTGTCCTACCAGCGGTGCTGCAGCTCGCTCACCGCCCTGCGGCACGCGCGGGACCTGTTCACGGATCCGGACGTCACCCATGTGGTCATGGTCGCCCTGGACTTCGTGCCGGACGACCGTGACCGGGTGCGCCCCTACGCCCTGTTCGGGGACGCCGCCGTCGCCTGCACGCTCACCCGGCACGAGCCCGGCCTGGTCCGGCTCGTCTCGTCCGCCGTCAAGGCGGACCCGGAGGGGCTGCGCGGCCAGGACACGTTCGCGTCCCGCAAGACCGTCGCCGACCGCGCCCTGGCCGCCGCCCTGCGCGCCGGCCGACGGCAACGCGGGCAACTGGAACGGGTGTTCGCCGCCAACCTGTACAAACCGCTGACACTCTTCAACGCCTCCTCGGCCGGACTGCCGCCGGACCGGCTGCACTTCACCGAGACACTCGCCGCCTACGGGCACTGCGGCAACGCCGACTGGATGATCAACCTGGCCGATCACCACGAGCGCGTCGGCATCCGCGCCGGGCGGACGTACCTCGCGCAGTCCCTCGCGCCGGGCTTCTACGCCTGCGTCCTCCTGGAAGGGGCCGCGTCGTGAAGGGGCTGCTCGCCAGGACCGACTGCATCGGGCCGATCCCCCTGCCGGCCGACGCGCTGGACGGCCTGCGCTCCCTCGCCGCGGCGGCCGGCGTCGACGAGTTCACCGCGCTCTCCCTGTGCGCGGGTGTCCTCGCCACCCGGCTGCCGCACCCCGGCACGGCGTGCCGGGTCCGCATCACCCGGCAGGAGGCCGACGCGGTCGTGCCCGGCCCCGGCACACCGGACGTCGAGACGACCTTCCGCGACGCCCTGCGGCAGGCCGCCCGGACCGAGGCACCGCCCGCCGCGGACCCCGCCGAGGAGCCCCCGGTCGCCGTGAGCCTGCTCATCGGCGCCACCGGCCGGAACCTGTACGTCGAGTCCCTCACCGACGCGTCCGACGTGCCCACCCCGCAGGCCTGGGCCCACGCCTTCCGCACGCTGCTCACCGGCCTGACGGACGATCCGGACGCGCCGATGCTCAGCCATCCCCTGGTGGGGCCGGAGGAACGCGACCGCATCCTGCACGGCCTCAACCCGCACCGCGAGCCGGTGATCCGGTACCGCACGATGGCCGGCCCCTTCGAGGAGCAGGCCGAGCGCACCCCGGACGCCGTCGCCCTCCAGGACGAGGACGGCACGACCGTCAGCTACCGGGAACTCAACGAGCGGGCCAACCGGCTGGCCCAAGGGTGTCGTGTCCCGCACCGAGGCCGCGCTCGCCAACATCCTCTGGATGCAGCAGCAGTACCCGTACCAGCCGGGCGACACGGCGCTGTTCAAGGCGTCCCCCGGGTTCGACATCTCCATCTGGGAACTGTTCTGGCCGCTCTACCACGGCGCCCGGCTCGTCATCTGCCGTCCCGGCGGTGAACGGGACCCGCGCCATCTGGCCCGGCTCACCCGCGACCACGACGTGTCACTGGTCTTCCTGGTGCCGACGATGATGACGGCCTACCTGGAGGAACTGGCCGTGGCCGCGCCGAAGGCGCTCAAGTGGGTGGTGTGCGGAGGCGAACCGATGAGCCCCCGCATCCCCGAGTCCTTCGCCGCCGTCCTGCCCGGCAGCCAGCTCGTCAACGCCTTCGGCCCGACCGAGGCCGGGCCGGTCACCGACAACATCGTCGACGTCGGCTCGGTCGAGGGCACCGTTCCCGTGGGCCGCCCCGCCGACAACTTCCGGGTGACCGTCCTCGACTCCAACCTCGACCTCGTCCCCGTCGGCACGCCCGGCGAGGCGTACATCAGCGGACGGGTCGGACTCGCCGACGGCTACTGGGGGCAGGCCGCCCAGACCTCGGAGCGGTTCGTCGCCGACCCCTACGGCCCGCCCGGCTCACGGATGTACCGCACCGGCGACCTCGTCCGCCAGCGGCCGGACGGCGCGCTGGAGCACCTCGGCCGGATCGACCGGCAGGTCAAGATCCGGGGGCTGCGCATCGAGCCGGGCGAGGTCGAGTCGGTGCTCGCCGCGCACCCCGCCGTCGCCGACTGCGCCGTACTCGCCCACGGGCAGCCGCTGCGCCTGCTCGCCTTCGTCGTGCCCGCCGGGCAGGGCACCGCCGCGGAGCTGGACCCGGCGGCGGTGCTCGCCCACGCCGCGGAAGTCCTGCCCGCACAGATGCGCCCGGACCGGGTGGTGCCGGTCGACTACCTGCCGGCGACGGTCAACGGCAAGATCGACCAGGGCGAACTGATCAAGATCTGGCAGGAACTCACCGAGCGGGAGCGGCCCGTCGAGCCGCCCGCCGACGAACTCGAAGCGGCGCTCGTCCGGATCTACCACCGGGTCCTCGGCCGGTCCTCCATCAGCGTGCTGGACACGTTCGTCGAGCTGGGCGGCCACTCGCTGCTCACCTTCCGGCTGCGTGACGAATGCAGGGCGGCCCTCGGCGTCGAACCCGACGCGGCCCGGCTGATGCACGACACCCTGCGGGACGTGGCCGCGACGATCCGCCGGACGACGATCCCGTCACCGCGCGACTAGGACCGGAGGGACGACGGCTTTGGACACCCTGACGACCGGCGACACGGACAAACTCGCCGGCGCCTTGCACGGCGAACTCATCACCCCCGAAGACCCGCGCTACGACGAGGCACGGCAGGTCTGGAACGCCGACATCGACCGGCGCCCCCTGCTGATCGCGCGCTGCGCCGACGTGACGGACGTGCGGGCCGCCGTCGTCTTCGCCGCCGAGCGCGGACTGCCCGTCGCGGTGCGCGGCGGCGGCCACAGCGTCGCCGGCCACGGGACCTGCGACGGCGGACTGGTCGTCGACCTGCGCGCGATGCGGTCCGTCGAGATCGACCTCGACCGCCGGCTGGCGCACGTGCAGGGCGGAGCGCTGTGGCAGGACGTCGACGGGGCCACCCAGGCACACGGACTGGCGACCACGGGCGGCATCGTCAGCGAGACCGGCGTCGGCGGACTCGCCCTCGGCGGCGGCATCGGCCACCTCATGCGCCGCTGCGGGCTCACCGTGGACAACCTGGTGGAAGCCGACGTGGTCACCGCCGACGGCGGTCTCCTGCGGGTCGACGAGACCACCGACCCGGAGCTGCTGTGGGGCCTTCGCGGCGGCGGCGGCAACTTCGGGGTCGTGGTCAGGTTCGGCTTCCGGCTGCACGAGGCCGGGCCGACCGTCCTCGGCGGCATGATCATCCACCCGCTCGATGTCGCGCCCCGGTTCCTCACCCTCTACCGCGACCTCATCGCGGACGCCCCCGACGAACTCGGCACGATCCTCAACCTCCGGCTGTGCCCGCCGGTGCCCGCCGTCCCCCGGCACCTGCACGGCTCGCCGGTCGTGGCCCTCAACGTGTGCTGGTCCGGCGCCGACCCGGAGGAGGGGGAGAGGTTCCTGCGTCCGCTGCGGGCGTTCGGGTCCGCGCTGCTCGACTCGGTCGCGCCCATGCCGTACGTGGACCTGCAGCGGATGGTCGACCGCACCTCACCGCCGGGCAAGGAGTACTACTGGCGGTCGGTGGACTTCGGGACGCTCGACGACCAGGTCATCGACACCGTCGTGGACCACGCGTCGCGGATCACCTCGCCGCTGTCGGCCGTACCGATCTACCACCTCGGCGGGGCGATCGGCCGGGTGTCCGACACCGGCACGGCCTTCGGCCCCCGGCACGCCGGCCACAACATCAACATGTTCGGCGCGTGGGAGCCCGGCCGCGGCGACCGGGACCGGCACGTCGGCTGGGTGCGGGACTTCAGCGACGCCATGGCGCCCCACGCGGTCGGCCAGTACGTCAACTTCCTCAACGACGAGGGCAGCGACGGCGTCCGCGCGGCGTACGGCCGGCGGTGGCGGCGCCTCGTCGATCTCAAACGGCGCCTGGACCCGCAGAACCTCTTCCGCTTCAACTTCAACATCGACCCGGGCCTGTCCGACGAGGGGGACCGATGAGATTCGGCGTCATGATCGTCCCTGAGGACCGCTGGCGCACGGCGCGCCACAAGTGGGTCAGGGCCGAGGAGATGGGCTTCGACCACGCCTGGACCTACGACCACCTCAACTGGCGGGCGTTCCGCGCCAAGGAGTGGTTCACCATGGTCCCGACGCTGACCGCGGCGGCCGTGGCGACCGAGCGCATCGGCCTCGGCGTGCTGGTCGCCTCGCCCAACCTGCGTCACCCGGTGCACCTCGCCAAGGACGTCACCGGACTCGACGACATCTCCGACGGCCGCATCATCCTCGGCCTGGGCGCCGGCGCCGAGGGCTTCGACTCCCGCATGACCCGCCGCACCGCGTGGAGCCGGCGCGAGCGCACCGAACGGTTCGCGGAGTACGTGGAGCTGACCGACCGGCTTCTCACACAGCCGGTGACCACGTTCGACGGCCGCTACTACCTGGCCGACGAGGTGCACTCCCAGCCGCTGTGCCGGCAGCAGCCCCGCGTCCCGTTCGCGGTCGCCGCGTCCGGCCCGCGCGGCATGCGCCTGGCAGCCCGGCACGCCTCGTACTGGGTCACCACCGGCGAGCCCAACCGGTTCGCCGACGCACCCTACGAAGAGGCCCTGCCCGTGCTGCGCCGGCAGGTGGAGGAACTGGAGAAGGCCTGCGGGGAGGTCGGCCGCGACCCGTCCACCGTGTCCCGGCTGCTCGTCGCCGGACCCACCGTCGGCGGCGTCCTCGACTCTCCCGCGGCGTTCTTCGACGCGGCCGGCCGCTTCGCCGAGGCCGGCATCACCGACCTCGTCGTGCAGTGGCCCCGGCCCGACGAGCCCTTCAAGGGCAGCGAGGACGTGCTGGACAAGGTCGCCGAGGACCTCGACAGGCATCGCGGCGCCTGACCGGGCCGGTGGGGAGGACCCGACGGCCGTACCAGGAGACAACCGGTTCCGACACAGAAGGACTGCCTGATCCGATGCGCACCCACTACGTGGGGGACACCCCCCTCGACGACGCCCGGCTCACCGAGGACCTGGCACAGACCGACTCCCTGACGTGGTCGGAGGCGTACAGCGACTACGTCTTCGGCGGTGCCTGGAAGAGCTGCATGCTCTTCGCCCGCGGCGGAGACGCCGGTGACGGTGTGGTCACGCACTACGACCACGAACGGCCCGCGGCCTTCACCCCGTTCGCCGACCGCCTGCCCTATCTCCGGGAACTCATCGAGGACGTCGCCGACCTGGACCGGCTCAACTTCGTGCGCCTGGCCAAGGTGCAGAACAGCGTGATCATCCCGCACCGTGACCTGCTCGAACTGTCCGAACTCGCCGACGAGACCCGCAACGCCCACCGGATGCACATCCCCCTCGTCACCAACGAGGACTGCTTCTTCAACGAGGGCGACACCGTCTACCGCATGCGCCGGGGCGAGGTGTGGTTCCTCGACGCCTCGGAGATCCACTCCGTGGCCGTGCTCTCCTCCCAGGAGCGCGTGCACCTGATGTTCGACTTCGTGGACGTGCCGTCCTCCAAGCCGCTGACCACGGTCCGGGGAGCGGGCCCCGACGCCGGGATCCCCGACGACCGTACGGTGAAGCGCCCGCCGCTCACCGACGCCGAGCACGCCGGTCTGATGGCCCTCGCCGACATCCTCACGCCGGAGACGGTCAACGAGGTCTTCAGCATCGTCATCAAGCGGCACTTCCGCTCCGACGGCGGGGAGAACTTCGTGTGGCGGACGATGACCGACATCGCCCGCGCCGCGGCCGACCCGGCCGTCCTCGCGCACGTCGAGGAGCTGCGGCGGCACTACACCCTGGAACGCACGGCCTGACGTCTTCCGGTACCGTCCCGCCCCGCGCCGCGTCTGTCCGGCGCGGGGCTTCGCGCTGTCGTGTCGTCCCGGCGGCCCTACAGCCTGCCCAGGATCGACTCCAGCACCCCGACCTCCTTTGCCGACAGCCGGTCCGTGAAGTGGCGGCGGACCGCCGCCTCCAGGCCGGGGTGCACGGCCGTGATGGCCTCGCGGCCGGTGGCGGTGAGGGTGACGGTGACGCCGCCGGCGCGTTCGCGGGCGACGAGGTCGCGCTTGCCCATCCGGGTGAGCTGGTGGGAGACGCGGGTGCGGTCCCAGCCGAGGGCCGTGGCCAGTTCGCTCTGGCGCAGGGAGCCGCCCGCCTTGTTCAGCTCGGCGAGGATCGTCAGGTCCGGTTCGGAGAGGCCGGCCGCGTCGGCGGCGTCCGCGATCACGCGAGCCCGGACGAGTTCGTGCGCGCGCTTGAAGGCGGACCACAGGGCGACGGGATCCGGTACGGCCGCGTCCGGGCCGGGGGTCTCGGCGTCCGGTGTTGACATGTCAACGAACCCCTTTCTAGTGTTGAGATGTCAACGCTAGCAGGCGGTGCCCGCCGCGGCGCCGTCCCCTGACGGCCACGCTCGCCACTCTCGTCACCTCATCCCGCCGGAAGGACCCATGCGAACCCGACCCCTAGGAACCGGCGGCCCCCAGGTCGCCCCCCTCGCGCTCGGCTGCGCCGGCATGTCCGACCACACCGGCCCCGCCGACGAGACCGACGCCCTCGCCACCCTGCGCGCCGCCCTCGACGCCGGCGTCACCCTCCTCGACACCGCCGACTTCTACGGCATGGGCCACAACGAGGACCTCATCCGCCGCGCATTGAGCGCCGCCGACCGCGAAAAGGCGGTCCTCAGCGTCAAGTTCGGCGCTCTGCGCGACCCCGACGGGCACATCGTCGGCGTCGAGGGCCGCCCCGCCCATGTGAAGAACGCCCTCGCCTACTCGCTCCGGCGCCTCGGCACCGACCACATCGACATCTACCGCCCGGCCCGGCTCGACCCCGACACCCCGATCGAGGACACGGTCGGTGCCCTCGCCGACCTCGTCCAGGCCGGGCACATCCGCCACATCGGCCTCTCCGAGGTGGGGCCCGGGACCATCCGCCGCGCCCACGCCGTGCACCCGATCCACGACGTACAGATCGAGTACTCCCTGTTCAGCCGGGACCCCGAGACCAACGGCATCCTCGACACCTGCCGTGAGCTGGGCATCGGCGTCACCGCCTACGGCGTCCTCGGCCACGGCCTGCTCACCGGCACCTACCGGCCGCCCGCCGGAGGCGACCCGCGCAGCTCATGGCTGCCCCGTCTCCGGCCCGGCCACCTCGCCGCCAACCTCGCCCTGGTCGACCGGCTGCGGCCGCTCGCCGACGCCCACGGCATCGGCGTCGCGCAGCTCGCGACCGCCTGGGTGCTCACGCGGAGCCAGGGCGACCTCACGGTCGTGGCCGTCCTGGGCGCCCGCCGGCCGCACCGCGTCGAGGAGGCCCTGGCGGCCGTCGACGTCACGCTGACCCAGGCCGACCTCGACCGGATCGACCAGGCCGTCCCGGCGGGCGCGGCGGCCGGAAGCCGTTACGCCGCACCCCTCATGGCCCTGCTGGACAGCGAACGCCCGGCCCACCCGATGAAGACAGGTGACGCATCATGACCGGAGGAACCGCGGCCGACTCCCCGCTCGCCGAGCAGGCCCGGGCCGGGAAGCCGATCGGCGTAGGGATCATCGGGCTGGGAGCGCGGGGGAGTTGGGCGGAGCGGTCCCATCTGCCCGCCCTGCGCGCCGTACCCGGCTACGAGGTGAGGGCCCTCAGTACCAGTTCCGCGCGGTCGGCGGAGCGCTCCGGGGTGCGGCACGGGGTGGCCCGTACGTTCGGGACGGCCGCCGAGCTGGTGGC
The DNA here is from genome assembly GCF_008973465.1 of Streptomyces sp. SS1-1. Lineage (NCBI taxonomy): Bacteria > Bacillati > Actinomycetota > Actinomycetes > Kitasatosporales > Streptomycetaceae > Streptomyces > Streptomyces sp. SS1-1. The sequence goes on from NZ_WBXN01000004.1 coordinate 5,570,974, forward strand.
CTGTGACGAGGTGGACCTGGTCGTCGTGGCGGTGAAGGTGCCGTACCACCGGGAGCTGGTGCGGACGGCGCTGGACGCCGGCAAGAGTGTGCTGTGCGAGTGGCCGCTCGGCAACGGGCTCGCGGAGGCCGAGGAGATGGAGCGGTGGGCCCGCGCCCGCGGCGTCCCGACGGTCGTCGGCCTGCAGGCACGGTCGCACCCCGCCCTCGCCCACCTGCGGGATCTCGTGGCCGACGGCTATGTGGGGGAGGTGCTGTCCACGACGATGGTCGGCTCGGGAGGCGCCTGGGGCGGCTCTGTCGGGCCCGGTGACCACTATGTGCTCGACGCCGCGAACGGCGCCACCCTGCTGACGATTCCCTTCAGCCACGCCCTCGACGGCCTCGCGTCGGTCCTGGGGGAGCCCGGGGAACTGCGCGTCCGGCAGGTGTCACGGCGTACGGCGGCCGTCGACACCGCGACCGGACGGCCCGTGCCGATGACCGCCCCGGACCAGGTGGTGGCCGAAGGAAGGCTGCCGGGCGGCGCGGTGGTCACCGTCCACTACCGCGGCGGCCTGTCCCGGGCCACCCCCTTCCGCTGGGAGATCAACGGCACCGAAGGCGACCTCGTCGTCACGGCCCCGGTCGGCCATCCGCAGCTCAGCCCGCTCACCCTGGAGGGCGGACGCGGCTCGTCCACCGCACTGGAGCCCCTGGCGGTGCCGGAGCGGTACGTCCGCGTCGCGGGGCTGGACGCCCGGGCCGACGCGGCGGCGTACGCGGTCGCCCACGCCTACCGGCAGTTCCTGGACGACCTGCGGGAAGGCACGTCCCGCGTCCCCGACTTCGCGCATGGTGCCGCCCGGCACCGCGGCATCGCAGCCGCCGTCATGGAGGTGTCACCGGAGGCGTGAGCGTTCTGCCGGGAAGCGGGCCCGGCGGCGGGTCGTGCGGGTGTGGGCCACGGCCAGGGTGAGGAAGAGGGTGAAGACGGCGGCCGGCGCCGTGACCGCCGCGAGCCGGTCCGAGGTGTCGTCGAGACCCACGGCCAGCCGGACCGCCGCCGTGACGGCGGCCGCCGCCAGCCCTGTGCCGACGAGGACGGCGACGGCGTACCGGGATCGGTCGGCCGGCGGCAGCGGCAGGCCCGAACCGCCCAACTCCCGCCACCGGCAGGCGGCTTCCCGGACCTCCCTCCGCCGGGTCACCATCGCGACTGTCCGCAGGACGGCCGTGACCAGCAGGCCGGCGACGGCGGCGCCGCACGGGATCCACCACGCCTCGGTCAGGAGCAGCAGTACGGCGGTGATCGCGGCCGTGCTCCAGCCGCTGACGCAGGACGCCGCCGCGGTGCGGCGCGAGCGGGGCCGGTCGGCGCCCGCCCGCAGATCGGCGAACGCCGGGACGTACCAGACCCAGCCGGCCGCGGTCACCGTCGCGGTCCCCAGGGCGAGAACGGCGTGCGGCACGGCCTACCTCGCCGCCTGGCCGAGTCCGAGCGCGGCGATCTCCGGGTGGTGCAGGTCGAACGCCGGGGACTCGGAGCGGATCCGGGGCAGGGTGCGGAAGTTGTGCCGGGGCGGCGGGCAGGAGGTGGCCCACTCCAGGGAACGGCCGTAGCCCCAGGGGTCGTCGGCCGTGACCGGCTCGCCGTACTTCGCGGTCTTCCAGACGTTGTAGAGGAACGGCAGGAGGGAGAGGCCGAGGAGGAACGACCCGATGCTGGAGAGGGTGTTGAGGAGGGTGAAGCCGTCGGCCGCGAGGTAGTCGGCGTAGCGGCGGGGCATGCCCTCGGCGCCCAGCCAGTGCTGGACCAGGAAGGTGGCGTGGAAGCCGACCGTCAGCGTCCAGAACGTGATCTTCCCGAGTCGTTCGTCGAGCATCCTGCCGGTGAACTTCGGCCACCAGAAGTGGAACCCGGCGAACATCGCGTACACGACCGTGCCGAAGACCGTGTAGTGGAAGTGCGCCACGACGAAGTACGAGTCGGAGAGATGGAAGTCCATCGGCGGCGAGGCCAGGATGACGCCCGTCAGGCCGCCGAAGACGAACGTGACCAGGAAGCCGGTCGTCCACAGCATCGGCGTCTCGAAGGACAGGCTGCCCTTCCACATCGTGCCGATCCAGTTGAAGAACTTCACGCCGGTCGGCACCGCGATCAGGAACGTCATGAAGGAGAAGAACGGCAGCAGCACCCCGCCCGTGGTGTACATGTGGTGCGCCCACACGGTCACGCTGAGGCCCGCGATCGCGATGGTCGCCGCGATCAGACCCATGTAGCCGAACATCGGCTTGCGCGAGAAGACCGGGACGACCTCCGAGACGATCCCGAAGAACGGCAACGCCAGGATGTACACCTCCGGGTGGCCGAAGAACCAGAAGAGGTGCTGCCACAGCAGGGCCCCGCCGTTGGCCGAGTCGAAGACGTGCGAGCCGAACTTGCGGTCGCACTCCAGCGCGAACAGCGCGGCCGCGAGGACCGGGAAGACGATCAGGATCAGTACGGCGGTGAGCAGCACGTTCCACGTGAAGATCGGCATCCGGAACATGGTCATGCCGGGGGCGCGCATACAGATGATGGTCGTGATGAAGTTGATGGCACCCGCGATCGAGCCGAAGCCGGACAGGGCGACGCCCATGATCCACAGGTCGGCGCCGAGCCCCGGCGAGTGCACGGCGTCGGACAGCGGCGCGTACAGGAACCACCCGAAGTCGGCGGCGCCGCCCGGCGTCAGGAACCCGAACGCGGCGATCAGCGACCCGAACAGGAACAGCCAGTAGGCCAGCATGTTCAGCCGGGGGAACGCCACGTCGGGCGCGCCGATCTGCAACGGCATGATCCAGTTGGCGAAGCCGGTGAACAGCGGCATCGCGAACATCAGCAGCATGATCGAGCCGTGCATCGTGAACGCCTGGTTGAACTGCTCGTTCGACATGATCTGCAGCCCTGGACGGGCGAGTTCGGCGCGCATCAGCAGCGCCAGGACACCGCCGACGACGAAGAACGCGAACGCGGTGACCAGGTACAGCGTCCCGATCCTCTTGTGGTCGGTGGTCGTCAGCCACTCCACCCACGTCGGCCTGGCCGGCGCCCCCTCCACCCGTCCGGCCGCCGGGGCCGCGGTCTGCGGACGCCGGGTCCCCACCTGTCGTATCTGTGCCTCGTCCACCGGACGACGTCCCTCCCACTGTGCTCGCGTCACGGGCACGGCCGGGAAGTGCTCGATGCGGGTCTGAGCGGGCCCTTCCCGGCCGCGCTTCATGATCGGCGGAGGGGGGCGGGGGGCCGGTAGGGCCCAACGGCCCTGTTCGGGGGGCCGGGTGGGGGCCGACGTGCGGCCCCTGCCCCCGCGGAGCCGGCCGCCACCCGGCCCGCGCGGGGCCGGGTGGCGCTTCGGAGGGTCAGAGTTCGGACACGAAGTACCGCTCCACCGTCATCCGCGCGTTCGCCGAGGCGCCCGTGCGGGTGCCGGTGGTCTCGCGGGCCAGGGTGTAGAACGCGTCGACGTAGTCCGGGTCGTCGGTCCACCAGGACGCGGGCATGGCGTCGATGATGGCGTCGACCAGCGGGATGTACGCGCCCTGGTCGGTGATCGTCAGCAGGACCGCGGCGAGTGCCTTGGCCAGGGACGAGTAGTTGGTGTCGCCGTCGTCCTCCATGAGGACGACGTCGGCCAGGTTGTACTTGTAGTTCGACCAGTTGACCAGGATCTGGCCCGGGTAGTACGTCGTGCCCTCGTCGTCGAGGTACGGCATCGTGACCGTGTCGACGCGGACCTTCCCGTCCGTGCCGAAGCCGGTGACGAGGCCGAACATCTCCGCGTCGCCCTTGAACCACGGCTCCTTGACGTCCGCCACGCTGATCGACTTGATCCGGGTCGTCCAGAAGCCGGAGGCGGCCGCGGATGTGCTGAGGCCTGGGCTGGACAGGCCCCGGGCGGCCAGTTGCCTGTCGATGACCTTCAGGCCGGCCTCCAGCGCCGTCTGCCCGTCGACGCCGACGACGTAGACGGGCCGGTCCGGCGCCTTCGTCGCGTCCAGTTCGTGCGCCTTGCCCGCGCTGTCGTACGCCACGACGACCCGGGCGTCCTCGGACGGTGCCGACGCGACCAGCGGGGTGGTGCGGGCGAGGTCGGCCGCCTTCGCCGACGGGCCGGCGAGGCTCACCCGGAGCAGGGGCGGCGCCTCCGTGCCGAGGCCCTTCGCGCGGGCCACGTCCGACTCGGCGCCGGCGAGGGTGCTCCGGAACGTCTTCACGGACGCGGTACGGGACTTCGCCGTCAGGGCCAGCAGGTCCACGTCCTCGTCGGCCAGCGTCGCCGCCGCGACCTGCTTGCGCCAGGCGGGCTCGGCGAGCGTGCGGGCGAACGCGCGGGCCGTCGTGGCCTCGATCCCGGCGACGGGCGAACTCTTGGCGGGGGCGGAGGCCGGTGCCGTGGGGGCGTCGGCCGCCCCCGCGGTTCCCTGAAGGGTGGTCAGGGCCAGGCCGCTCAGCGCGAGCGCGGTCAGAGCCGCGCGGAGCCGTCTCTCAGCGAACAACTTGTCCTCCATGCATGGGCGTTGCCCGAGTGGGGGGCATGCCGGAAGTACCGCCGTGCGGCGCACGACGGCCGTGCTCGTGCGAGTGCGGCTTCAGTGTGGCGGCTGTTCGTCTACGCGGATAGATGGCCGGGGGGCGGTTCATGGCCAAAGGTGGCCGAGTGCCGGGAAGATTCCGCGTGACAGGTTGCGGACAGGAGCGGGGGCAGGAGCGGGGGCAGGGGTGCGGGGGAGATCGTCACCAGCCCGCGCGGCGGATGCGGAGGGGGCCGCGGGCCTCGTCCTCCGCGACGGGCCGGCCGCCCTGGGTGACCTCGACCCTGCCCTCCGCCACCAGCCGCCAGGCCGCCCGGCGGGCCGGTTCCATCAGGGCCCGCCAGCCGTCGTCGTCCCCGTCGTACACGGCACGCGCGGCGTCGGACGGGCAGATCGACGACGTGGCCGCGCGGCGCTCCAGCAGGCCGATGATGGCCCGCTCCATGCGCCGGTCGAGCTGCCGGTCCGTCTCCGTCACGCCCTCCAGTGTGGCACCGTCCCGCCCGTCACAGGTCCAGGGTGAGCCTGGCCGAGCGCGCCCGCGAGACGCAGGCGTACATCCGGCCGGGCGGTGCGCCGATGTCGTCCCGGTGCTCCGGTTCGCCGTCCAGGAGCACGACCTCGCAACTGCCGCACACCCCCTCACGGCACCCGGACGGCACCGGGAACCCCGCGTGCCGCAGCGCGTCCAGCAGGGAGTCCTCCGCCTCGACGCGGACGTCGCGGCCGGAGCGGGCGCAGCGCACGTCGAACGGCTCGTCCGGCGCGAACCCCCTCCGCGCCGGCCGGAACCGCTCCACGTACAGGCGCTCCGGCGGGAACACCGCTTCCGCCGCGTCGAGCATCGGCGCCGGGCCGCAGCAGTACACGAGGGCCCCCGGGCCCAGCGCCGCCGCCTCCGCGGCGAGGTCGGGCCGGCCGAGCTCCTCCGTGGCATGGACGCGGACCCGGTCGCCGTGCGCCGCCCGCAGCTCGCCGGCGAACGGCATGCTGTCCCGCGACCGGCCCACGTACAGCAGCCGCGCCGAGGCCCCCGACGCGACGGCCGCCCTCAGCATGGGCATGAGCGGTGTGACGCCGATGCCGCCCGCCACGAACAGGTACTCCGGCGCGGGCAGCAGGGGGAAGGTGTTCCGGGGCAGGGAGACGTCGACCGGGTGCCCCTCGCCGAGGTACAGGTGGATGTACTCCGAGCCGCCCCGGCTGAGCCGGTCGTGCCGGACGGCGACCCGGTACGTCTCCTCGTCGTCCGGGTCCCCGCAGAGCGAGTACTGCCGGGTCAGCCAGTTCGGCAGGGACAGGTCGACGTGCGCGCCGGGCTCCCAGGGGGCCAGCGGGCCGTCGGCGCCCCGCAGACGCAGGGACACGACGCCCCGTGCGACGGGCTCGGCCTTCTCGAGGACCGTGCGTTGCATGGTCGGACCCCCCTAGTACAGACGCCGGTAGTCGTGTTCGAGCATCTCGGTCAGCACGGCCGGATCGGCGTCGACCCGCATCTGGTCGGCGGCGATCTCCCCGATCGACGGCAGCTCGTCCGCCAGGGCCTGGCTCGCCGGATCCCACATCCGGGAGCGGATCAGCGCCCGGCCGCAGTGGAAGAAGACCTCCTCCACGTCCACCACGATCGCCAGCCGCGCCTCCTTCCCGTCGACGCGCATCCGGGCGAGGACCTCCGGGTCGTCGGTGGGGTAGGCGCGGCCGTTGACCCGCAGCACCTCCCGCACGCCGGGGACGATGAACATCAGTCCGATCCCGTCGTTCTCGGCGAGGTTGCGGAACGAGTCGGCGAGGTTGTTGCCCGGCCGGTCGGGGATCGCGAGCGTGCGCTCGTCCAGCACCTTGACGAACCCCGGGTGGTCGCCGCGCGGTGAACTGTCCGGCAGCCCGGCCGCGTCCGACGTGGCCAGGGCCGCGAAGGGGGAGTGGGCGATGAAACGGCGCGCGTGATGGCCGAGCCGGTCGTGGTTCTTGCGCTTCACCAGGTCCCCGGGCTCGCCGATCCGGGCCCGCACCTCCGCGAAGGTCATGCGCCGCGGGCGGCGCTCCCGGGCGACGGAGTCTCCGTCCGCCGCCGGGACGTCACGAGTGATCATCAGGTCCGCCTTCCAGTCGCTGGGGTGTCCACGACCGACCGTAGGAACGGACACCGATTCCGACCAGTGCAACCTTGATACAGACTCTTTCCGATCCTGATAATCGACGGGTGGACCACGTCGACCTGAACCTCATCGAGGCCCTGGACGCCCTGCTCGCCGAGAACAGCGTGACCAGGGCGGCGGAACGGCTGCACACCTCGCCCCCGGCCATGAGCCGCGCCCTGGCCCGGCTGCGGCGTGCCTTCGGCGACCCGCTCCTCGTACGGGCCGGACGCGACCTCGTACCGACGCCCAGGGCGCTGGAACTGCGCGGCGAGGTGCAGGCGGTCACCAGCCGTGCCCGCGCCCTGTTCGCGCCGTCGGGCACCGCCGACCCGCGCACCGCCGTCCGCACGTTCGACCTGCAGGTCGGCGACATGCTGTCCACGACGTTCATCCCGCGCCTCCTCGACGACCTGCGGGCCGAGGCGCCCGGCATCTCCCTGCGGCTGCGCCCGGAGAGCCTGGAGGACACCCCGGCGCTGCGCGAGGGCCTGGTGGACCTGGAGGTCGGGATCGTCCGGCAGGGGCACCCGGAGATCCGCTCCGAGACGCTGCTCACGGAGACGCTGACCGGCGTCGTCCGCCCGGACCACCCCCTCGCGAAGGCGCGGACGGTGACACCGCGACGCTTCGCCGCCGCCGACCACGTCGTGGTGTCCCGGCGCGGCCGGGCGCACGGCCCCATCGACGAACGGCTCGCCGAGGCCGGGCTGAGCCGGCGCGTGGTCGCCGTGGTCCCCAGCGTGGCGACCGCCCTCTTCCTGACCCGCGAGACCGACGTCGTCGGCGTCGCCCCGGCCGGACTCGGACGGTCCATGCTGCGCACGCTCGGGCTGCACACCTTCCCGATCCCGCTCGAACTGCCGCCCCTGACCGTGGGCATGGCGTGGCACCCCCGCAACGACCACGACCGCACCCACCAGCTGCTCCGCGCCCGCACCCGCCACATCATGACGACGGCGCCGGACGGGGCGGGGGGCGTCGGGCCCTGAACGGTGGCGCGAGCCGGTCACGACCTCGCCGCGCGAGCCGGGGGTGAGCTAGGACCGTCGCGTGGGCCGTGAGCCTGCCTCCACCCCGCCGCGTGGGCCCTGAGAGCCGGCCACCACGCGCCGCGAGGACTGCGATCCGGCGACCGCCTCGCCGCGAGGACCGCGATCCACCCCACCCCGTCGCGACGACCGCGATCGGCCCCCACCCCGTCGGCCCCCACCCCGTCGGCCTCCACCCCGCCGGGAGCACCGCGCGCCTTGACCTTCACACGGTGGCAAGGTGTCCCCTGGGTGCAGGAGGTGGTCCCGATCGACCCGACACACACGACCCCGCACACCGCCCGCCTGAGCGCTGCCCTGGGCGCCGACGACCCGTCGGTCCGGCTCAAGGCGGCCCTGGCGGCCGGCTCGTCCGCCGACCCCGGCCTGCTGGACGCCCTGGTCGAGCGCTGCGCGGTCGAACCGGACTTCTTCGTACGGGACATGCTGTCCTGGGCCCTGACCCGCCTGCCGTCCGGTCCGACCCTGGCCAGGGTCCGGCGGGAACTCGACGCCGACCGTGCCCAGGCGCGCGCCCAGGCCCTGCACACGCTCTCCAAGATCGGCGACAGGACCGCGTGGACATGGATCCCGCGCGCGCTGCTGCACGACCGGGACGACGAGGTGGCCCGGACGGCCTGGCGTGTCACGGTCGCCCTCGCACCGGACGACGAGGAGACCCGCGTGGACCTGGCCGGTGAACTGGTCCGGCAGCTGGGCCGCGGCGACCGGGCCGTACGGCTGAGCCTGAGCCGGGCGCTCATCGACCTCGGGGAGGTGACCCGGCCGGCCCTGGAGCGGGCCGCCGCCGGCCCCGACCCGGCGGTGGCCACGCACGCCGCCGCCACCGAACTGCTCCGCGAGCGCCCGGAGACCGGTTTCGACGCGGTGGTGGACGAGGCCAAACGGATCGTCGCCCTCGGCCCGGAGAGGGCCGCCCGGCCCGCCCCGGACCCGACGGCCGCCCAGGGGACCGCCCCATGCTGATCGGTGAGGTCGCCCGGCGCTCCGGGGTCAGTGCCCGGATGCTCCGGCACTACGACGCCCTCGGCCTGGTGCGGCCCACCGGGCGGACCGTCGGCGGGTACCGCGAGTACTCCGCCGAGGACGTGCGCCGGATCTTCCACGTGGAGAGCCTGCGGTCCCTCGGCCTCTCCCTCCACCAGGTCGCGCAGGCGCTGGGCGACCCGGCCTTCACCCCGGACGCCCTGGTCGGCGACCTCATCCGGTGGACCCGGGAGCGGCTGGACCGGGAACGGGAACTGCTCGAACGGCTCCATGCCATCGACGCGTCGGCCCCCGCCGACTGGCAGGACGTCCTGCGGGTCGTCGCCCTCATGCAGGGCCTGGACTCACCCCATGCCGCGCGCCGGCAACAGGCCGTCCTCGCCCGGCAGGACGACGTCCCCGTCCCCGCCGAGCTGCTGGCCAAAGCCGTCCTGGCCGAGCCCGACCCGGTCGTGTCGGGCGCCCTGCGCTGGGCGCTCGCGCGGGCCGGGGACGCCGGGGTGACCGCCCTGGCCGCCGCGTTGCACGACGACGACCCCGCCGTCCGGCTGCGGGCCGTGCGGGCGCTCACAGACCTGGCCGAGGTCCCCCAGGCGGCGGCCGCGCTGGAGGACGCGCTCGCGGACCCGGACCCGGCGGTCCGCCGCCCGGCCGCCCTCACGCTGGGCCGCCGGGGCACGACCGCGGCCGTACCCGTGCTCGTCGGCATGGTGGTCGACGGCGTCAACGACGTCGACGCGGCGGACGTCCTCGGCGCGCTGTCCGAGGACCCGGCCTGCGCCGACCGCGTCCTGGCCGCCCTGACCGGCGAACTCGCCGCCCCCGGCGCCGACTCCGCGACCCGTATCCGTCTCACGCAGGCGCTGGTCGAACTGCCCGGTCCCGGCGGGCGCGAGGTGCTGGACCGGCTGTCCCGGGACGGCGACCCCGCCGTCGCCAGGGTCGCCGCGGCCTTCGCCAAACTGCTCGAAGAACGTCCGTGAGGTGCGCCTCTAGTCCGGCAGCTCCGCCCCCGACTGCTCGGCGACCATGTACCGGGCGTACCAGTCCGGCCAGTCGGGGTCCTCCGCGCCGGTACGGGCCTCGTGCTCGCCGTGCGCGGCGGCGGCCCGGCGCAGGGCGCCCGCCAGGTCGTCGGCCGACGCGAACGCCGTCGTCGAGGGGTCCAGTCGGCCCGGCAGCCGGGTGGTGATCTCCTGGAGCACGTACCCGTTGCCGTCCGGGTCGCTGAACGACAGGAACGAGCCGTAGCTGCCGCGCTGCGGGTCGGGGCCCGGCACCCGCGCGTCCGTGCCGCCGTGGTGGAAGACGCCCCCGGCGTCGTGGAAGATCTCGCTCGGTTCGGCGCCGTTCCGTTTCAGCTCGCTGTGGGCCGCCTCGATGTCGTCGACCACCAGGTGCAGACCCCGTGCCGTGCCCGGCGCTTGCTCGGTCACGTTGGTTCCGAAGATGACCGACGCCGGTGAGCCCGGAGGGGTCATCTGAACGACCCGGAACGAGTCGTCCGTGGGGACGTCCGCGTCGAGCCGCCAGCCCAGCGCCGTGTAGAAGTCCTTCGCCCGGTCGACGTCGGACACCGGCACCACGACGACCTCGAGTTTCATGTCCATGGTTGTGGGGCTCCCGTCTCGGAGGGCGGCGGGGCGCGGGGCGGACGACGGCTGGGTGCGGCCGTACGCCGGCACGTCGGGCGCTCAGTGCGCGACGAGCTGCTGGCCGCCGTCGATGTCGTAGGTGGCGCCGGTGAGGGCGCCGTTGGCCATGATGTGCAGCGCGAGGGAGGCGACGTCGCCCGGTCCGACGACCCGCCCGATGGGCAGTGTGCGGCGCAACTCCTCGCGGCGCTCCTCAAGTCGCTCCCCGAGGAGGGACGCCGACAGGGGCGTGTCCACGAAGCCCGCGGCGAGGAGGTTCACCCGCACCGGGGCGATCTCCACGGCCAGGTTCGCGGCCAGCGCGGGCAGGGCCGCGGTGAGCGCGCCGATCACCGCCATGCCGGGGGCGGGGCGGCGCGCACCGGTCCCGCCGATGAACAGCAGCGTCCCGCCGGGCCTGACCTTGTCCCGGCAGGCCCGTCCCGCCGCGAGCAGCATCGCGAGCCGCGCGCCGAAGTCCCGGCCGCCCGCGGTCAGATCGAGGTCGGCGAGCGGGGTGTACGAGGGGCTGCCCGCCGTCACCATCACGTGGTCGACCTGACCGGGCAGCTCCCGCAGGAATCCCTCCAGACGGTCGGCCTCCATGGCGTCGAACGCGGCGGTGCTCAACGGCTTCAGCTCCTCGGCGGCCCGCTCCAGACGCCCGGGGTCGCGGGCCGTGAGGATCACGTCGCCGCCGGCCGCCCGCACCTGCCGGGCGGTCTCCAGGCCGATGCCCGAACTGCCGCCCACGACCACGACCGTCTGCCCGGCGGGCCCGCCCGGCACCGGGGCAACCGCCTCCGCCTCGTCGCTCGCTGTCACCAGAAGTCACCGCCGTCCGCACGTCCGACCATGAGCCCGGGGCTGGGGGCGTACCAGGGCCGTTCCTGTGTGCCCTGGACTTTTCCGCCCGTATCCGGGCTCTTCGCCACGGACTGCCCGGCCCGAGCCATCAGTCTGTCACCCGTCCGGCGGAGTCGCACGCGGGCCGGGCAAGGGTCCGGGCGGTCCGGGTACCCGTGCCCGGCGAGCCGTCCCGGCACCGCCGCCGACGCCGTCCGCGTCCGGCGACGACGCGCCCGATGCGGTCGCGGGCCGTGTCGGTGTTGGGCCGAACGGGTGACTTGGCGTAAGAATTGGCTGGTGCAGGCATTGAGGGCGAGTCAGGTCGGGGTGAGCCGGTGAACAGCTACGACGTCACCGATGAACAGTGGGAGGGGCTCGCCCAGGTCGTGCCTTTGAGGGGGCGTGACGCCTGGCCGTCGGCGGTGGACCACCGTGCGATGCCAGAGGCGGTGACCGAGCCGCGCCGGCGTTTCGTCGTCCTGCGGGTCAACGTCTTCGGGGACGCCCGCGAGGTCGCCGAGACCCTGATGGCGGGCATCCCGGTGCTGCTGGACCTGACGGGCGCGGAGAACGAGGTCGCCAAGCGGGTGCTCGACTTCAGCACCGGCGTGGTCTTCGGCCTGGGCAGCGGGATGCACCGCGTCGACCGGAACGTGTTCCTGCTGACACCGCCCGGCACCGAGGTGAGCGGGCTGATGGAGACGGCCGGCGTCCCCGGCGCCTGAGGCACCTCCCGGTGTACCCCGTTCGTAGGAAGCCCGCGAGGGTGGAACGGTTCGCCTGAGGACGGCGGCTCTACGGTCCCCGGCATGGGCCTTTCCTCTGTCTCCGGTGCCGTGTCCGTGCCGCCCCAGGGCCGTCGGACGGGGGTGGCGGCACACCCGCCCAGCCCCGCCCCGGCGGACGAACCCGCCGAGGAGCGTCCGGGCGAAGGCCCGCCCGACCCGCCCCGGCCCCACGTCGTCGAACTGCGGCTGTCCGCGTTCGCCGGGCACCGCCGTGCCGTGTTCCCGCTCGGCCCGTGCACGTTCCTCGCGGGACCCAGCGGCTCCGGCAAGACGACCGCGCTGCGGGCGTACGAGGCACTCGCCGGGCTCGCCGGCGGCCGGACCGTCGGGGAGGCGTTCCCCGACCCCGCGGCCTGCGTCCCGGAGCGGGCGCGCCCGGACGCCCAGCGGCGGCGGGGCTTCCGTATCGGCTGCACCGCCGACGGCCCGGAGGGCCCGGTGCGGCTCGACGTGGCCGTGCAGGCGGAGCCCGAACTGCGGATCGTGGGGGAGCGGTTGACGGCGGGCGGTGTCGTCCTCCTGGAGACGGCCCTGCGCGACCCGGGCCGGCGCAGTGTGCAGGCCGCCTGGCACACGGCCGGGCAGACCCCGGTGACACGGGCCCCGCTCCCCGACGACCGGCTCGGCACCGCGCTGCTGCCGCTGCGGGTGGCCGGGACGACGGACGGGCAGCGGCGGGTCCTCGCGGCGGCCGAGCAACTGGTGGTGGCGCTGCGCTCGGTGTTCGTCTGCGATCCCGTGCCCGAACGGATGCGGGCCGAGGTCCCGGTCGGCTCCGGACGGCTGCTCGGCGGCTGCGACAACCTCGCCGACGTGCTGTGGCGCACGCGCTCCGAGTGCACACGACGGCACGCCCGGCTCGTCGCCGCCGCCCGCGCGGGATGCACCGGCCCGGTGACGGACGTCGCCGCCGAACTGCTGCCGGACGGGACCGTCCGCGCCCTGCTCGACCGGGGCGACGGCGTCCGCACCGCGCTCGGCCGGCTCGGATACGGCGAACTGCGCTATCTGGCGCTGTCGCTGGTGCTGCTGACCGGACCCGGTGTCCTGGAGGTCGACCCGGTCCGCGAGGTGCCCGCCGCCCTGCAGACGCTGGGCGTCCTCGCGGACGGCCTCGACCGGGGCCTGGACCCCGTGCAGCGATCCGAGTTGACGGGGCTCGCGGCGCGCATGGGGGCACGGGGGCACATCCGGCTGGTCGGGTCGGTCAGCGACCCCTCGGGCCTGGCGGAGACGGACGGCGTGACGGTGGTACACCTGAAGGCGTGACCGAACCCCTCGATGTGGCCGGACTCCAGCGCAGGCTCGCGGAGTTCGCCGCCGCGCGCGACTGGCAGCCGTACCACACGCCGAAGAACCTCGTCTCCGCGCTCGGTGTGGAGGCCGCCGAACTCCAGGAGATCTTCCAGTGGCTGACCCCGGAGGAGTCCGCCCGCGTCATGGACGACGCCGATACGGCGGCCCGGGTGCGGGACGAGGTCGCGGACGTCCTGGCGTATCTGCTCCAGCTGTGCGAGGTGCTCGGCGTCGACCCGCTGGCCGCGCTGGACGCGAAGATCGACCGGAACGAGCGGAGGTTCCCGCGTCCCGGCGAGCGTCCTCCACCCGCTGAGTGAATAGTTCCACTTTCACTCTCCGTGGCGGATCGGCGGCCCGTATCCGAAAAGTTGTCCGCAGATTTCCGTCTTCCTCTGGCTTTTCGTCTCAACTCCCTTCACTCTGGGTAATGAAGCAGGGAGTTCGGGGTTCAGGTGGACGTGTGGGCAGCGCGTCCAGACGGACGGGGACTGCGATGGACGCGGTGCGGCTGATCGTGAACAGCAGGCGAGCGCTGGCCGGCAGCGGCGGCGCGCCGGACATCATGACCGAGGTGTGGCAGGCCCAGGCACTCGCGCAGGCCATCGGCAGCCGGCTCGCCGTCTACGGACCGCCCGAACTGCGCGGTGAGGCCATCGGGTTGACCGAGCTCGCGGGACGCGGCTGCGGCGTCCTGGAGATCCCGGACCTCGCGGAGGGCGCGTTACGCGCCGCCCAGCTCACCGAGCTGGGCGACGCGCGGCAGGCCCTGATGAACCTGGGCAGCCTTCTGGGCGAGGCCGGGATCGCCCTGGTCGGCGTGGCCAGCTCCGCCGACGACGAGACGACGTACTGGCGCTGCATGGAGGCCATCGACGCCGCCGACGAGTCCCGCGACCGCGTCCTGGAGATGCTCCGCAGACTGGCGGACCGAGACGAGGTCCTGGCGGACCGGGAGGCGGGCTGACTCCTTGCACCCCCTTCGGCCCCGGCACGGCGCCGGGCCGTCCCCCGACGGGGCTCGAACCGGACCGCACCCCTCGGTCCGCCCGTCTGGGACCGACCTCATCGGGCCGCCCGTCTGGGACCGACCTCATCGGTCCGCCCCTGGGTCCGCCCCTCGGTCCGGCCACCGGGACCGGCTCCCTCGGACCGACCGGCCCGGCCCCTCACGCCGGGCCCCCGGCGCCGGCCCTCACGCCAGCCCCTCACGCCAGCCCCTCACACCGCCCCCCCCGGCCCGCCGCCCGCGTCGTCAGCCAGCCCCCTCCGCCCCTGGCCCCGCACCCCGTAAGCCGCCCCCGCCCCCCGATGACTGGAGATCGGCGTCCAGCGCCGACAAGTCGGCGTTCAGGGCCGCCATCAGTTCCTCCATCTGCTCCAGCAGCCCCTTCGGGCGACCGGTCCCCCCGCCACCCGCCGGTGGCTCGAACTCCTCGGACACGACGGCCTCCTCCGACCCGCGGCCCCCCCCAACGGCAGTGGGCCGGCACAGGACACCCCGGCGTCGACCGGCCGGGGAGAGAGCCGGGTGGTCCGGCTCCGTCCGGGCCAACGATCATCGTCCGGGCCGGTCACCGGCCGCGCGGCGGACGGCCACGGCACCGGCGGGATTCACCCGACCGTGGCAGGGGAGCGCGCGGGGCCCCGGGCGGCCGGAGTGCGCGCGGGCGTGCAGGATGGAGGCATGGATCTCCGTATCTTCACCGAGCCCCAGCAGGGGGCGACCTACGAGACGCTGCTCACCGTGGCGAAGGCCACCGAGGACCTCGGGTTCGACGCCTTCTTCCGCTCCGACCACTATCTGAAGATGGGTGACGTGGACGGCCTGCCCGGCCCCACCGACGCCTGGATCACGCTCGCCGCCCTCGCCCGCGAGACCCGGCGCATCCGCCTCGGCACCCTGATGACCGCCGCCACCTTCCGGCTGCCCGGTGTGCTCGCCATCCAGGTCGCGCAGGTCGACCAGATGTCCGGCGGACGCGTCGAACTCGGCCTCGGCGCGGGCTGGTACGAGGAGGAGCACAAGGCGTACGGCATCCCCTTCCCGAAGGAGAAGTTCGGGCGTCTGGAGGAGCAGCTCGCCATCGTCACGGGGCTGTGGGAGACCAAGCTCGGCGAGACCTTCGACTTCCAGGGCGAGTACTACACGCTCACCGACTCGCCGGCCCTGCCCAAGCCTGCCCAGGACCGGATCCCGGTGCTCATCGGCGGCCACGGCGCCACCCGCACGCCTCGCCTCGCGGGCCGGTACGCCGACGAGTTCAACATGCCGTTCGCCTCCATCGAGGACTCCGAGCGGCAGTTCGGCCGGGTCCGCGAAGCCGTCCGCGCGGCCGGCCGCCGCCCCGAGGACCTCGTCTACTCGAACGCCCTCGTCGTCTGCGTCGGCAAGGACGACCAGGAGGTCGCCCGCCGCGCCGCCGCCATCGGCCGCGAGGTCGACGAGCTGAAGGAGAACGGGCTGGCCGGTTCGCCCGCCGAGGTCGTGGAGAAGATCGGCCGCTACCAGGAGGCCGGTTCGCAGCGGATCTACCTGCAGATGCTCGACCTGCACGACCTCGACCACCTGGAGCTGATCTCCGCCCAGGTCCAGTCGCAGCTGTCGTAACACCCACCGGACCCTCGCGTCCGCACGCCCCGGGGAGGAACGGGTCCCCGGGGCGTCGTCGTGCGCCCGAAATTCCCGGGTGCCGTCGGCGCCCGCTCGATACGGTGTGCGTATCCGCAGTTCAGACCACTACGTCAAGGTCTTCCACCGTGTTCCTGACCCTCACCACCACCGGCACCCCGGAGCGCCCGGCCACCGATCTCGGTTACCTGCTGCACAAGCATCCCGAGAAATCGCAGGCGTTCTCCACCTCCTTCGGCACGGCCCACGTCCTGTACCCCGAGGCGGATGCCGAACGCTGCACGGCGGCGCTGCTGCTGGAGGTCGACGCGGTGGCGCTGGTCCGGCGCGGCAAGGGCAAGGGACGGGGCGGCGCCCCCGACGCGGCGCTCGCCCAGTACGTCAACGACCGTCCGTACGCGGCCTCTTCGCTGCTGGCCGTGGCGCTGAGCGCGGTGTTCTCCAGCGCGATGCGGGGCGTGTGCACGGCCCGCCCGGAGCTGGCCGCGCGTCCGCTTCCGCTGCGCGTCGAGGTGCCGTCGCTGCCGGCGCGGGGCGGCGTCGCGCTCGTACGGCGTCTGTTCGAGCCGCTCGGCTGGGACGTCACCGCCGAACCGGTGCCGCTGGACGAGCGGTTCCCCGAGTGGGGCGACTCGCGCTACGTCCGGCTCGTCCTGGAGTCGGCGACCCTGACCCTCGCCGAGGCCCTGCGGCACCTGTACGTGCTGCTCCCCGTCCTCGACGACGCCAAGCACTACTGGGTCGCCCCCGACGAGGTCGACAAGCTGCTGCGCGCCGGTGAGGGCTGGCTGCCGGACCACCCCGAGCAGAAGCTGATCACCAGCCGCTACCTCGCGCGCCGCTGGTCGCTGACGCGGGCCGCGATGGAGCGGCTGGAGCTGGTCCGGCTCGCCGAGACCGACGACAGCGAGGTCGAGGAGATCGACAACGCGGTCGCCGAGGAGACGGAGACCGAGGAGAAGCCGGCCCCGCTCGCCGTGCGGCGCCGCGAGGCCATCCTCACCGCGCTGCGGGCGGCCGGTGCCACCCGTGTGCTCGACCTCGGGTGCGGCCAGGGCCAGTTGGTGCAGGCGCTGCTCAAGGACCCGGCGTACACCGAGATCGTCGGCGTCGACGTGTCGGTGCGGGCGCTCACGATCGCCGGGCGGCGGCTGAAGCTGGACCGGATGGGGGAGCGGCAGGCCGCGCGCGTGAAGCTCCTCCAGGGCTCCCTCGCCTACACCGACAGCCGGCTCAAGGGGTACGACGCGGCCGTGCTCAGCGAGGTCGTCGAGCACGTCGACCCGCCCCGGCTGCCCGCCCTGGAGTACGCGGTGTTCGGCGCGGCCCGCCCCCGCACCGTCCTCGTGACCACGCCGAACGTCGAGTACAACGTCCGCTGGGAGAGCCTGCCCGCCGGGCACGTCCGGCACGGCGACCACCGCTTCGAGTGGACGCGCGAGGAGTTCCGCGCCTGGGCCATGGCTGTCGCCGAACGGCACGGCTACGGCGTGGAGTTCGTACCGGTGGGACCCGACGATCCCGAGGTGGGGCCGCCGACGCAGATGGCCGTGTTCGCACGTGACGTGACCGACGGGAAGAAGGAGGCGAAGGCCGCATGACCGAGAACCGGACCGAGAACCGGACCGGGACCGCGAACGGGCGGGTCCTGCCCGTCACCGACCTCTCCCTCGTCGTCCTCGTCGGCGCCTCCGGCTCCGGCAAGTCGACGTTCGCCCGCTGGCACTTCAAGCCCACCGAGGTGATCTCCTCCGACTTCTGCCGGGGCCTGGTCGCCGACGACGAGAACGACCAGAGCGCCAGCCGCGACGCCTTCGACGTCCTGCACTACATCGCGGGCAAGCGCCTGGCGGCCGGCCGCCGCACCGTCGTCGACGCCACCAACGTGCAGCAGGACGCGCGTCGGCAGCTCATCGAGCTCGCCAAGCGGTACGACGTGCTGCCCATAGCCATCGTGCTCGACGTGCCCGAGGACGTGTGCGCCGAGCGCAACGCGGCCCGCACGGACCGCGCCGACATGCCGCGCCGCGTCATCCAGCGGCACATCCGCGAACTGCGCCGCTCCCTGCGGCACCTGGAGCGCGAGGGCTTCCGCAAGGTGCACGTCCTGCGCGGCGCCGACGAGGTGGAGCACGCGTCCGTCGTCACCGAGAAGCGCTTCAACGACCTCACCCACCTCACCGGGCCGTTCGACATCATCGGTGACGTGCACGGCTGCGCGTCCGAACTGGACGCGCTGCTCGGCAAGCTGGGCTACGTGGACGGCGTGCACCCCGAGGGCCGTACCGCGGTCTTCGTCGGCGACCTCGTCGACCGCGGCCCGGACAGCCCGGGCGTCCTGCGGCGCGTGATGGGCATGGTCAAGTCGGGTCAGGCGCTGTGCGTGCCCGGCAACCACGAGAACAAGTACGGGCGTTTCCTCAAGGGCCGCAACGTCCAGCACACGCACGGACTCGCCGAGACCATCGAGCAGATGGAGGGGGAGAGCGAGGAGTTCCGCGCCGAGGTGCGGGAGTTCATCGACGGGCTCGTCAGCCACTATGTGCTCGACGGCGGCAGGCTGGTCGTCTGCCACGCCGGTCTGCCCGAGAAGTACCACGGCCGTACCTCCGGCCGGGTCCGCAGCCACGCCCTGTACGGCGACACCACCGGCGAGACCGACGAGTTCGGGCTGCCGGTGCGCTACCCGTGGGCGGAGGACTACCGGGGCCGCGCGGCCGTGGTGTACGGCCACACCCCGGTCCCCGAGGCCACGTGGCTGAACAACACCATCTGCCTGGACACCGGTGCCGTCTTCGGCGGCAAGCTGACCGCGCTGCGCTGGCCGGAGCGCGAGCTGGTCGACGTGCCCGCCGAGCAGGTCTGGTACGAGCCGGCCCGGCCGCTGCGCACGGAGGCCCCGGGCGGGCAGGACGGCCGGCCGCTGGACCTGGCCGACGTGCACGGACGCCGTGTGGTGGAGACCCGTCACCACGGTCGGGTCGCGATCCGCGAGGAGAACGCGGCGGCGGCCCTGGAGGTCATGAGCCGTTTCGCGGTCGACCCGCGGCTGCTGCCGTATCTGCCGCCGACCATGGCGCCGACGGCGACCTCGGCGGTCGACGGCTACCTCGAGCACCCCGTGGAGGCGTTCGCGCAGTACGCGGCGGACGGCGTCGAGCGGGTCGTGTGCGAGGAGAAGCACATGGGCTCGCGGGCCGTGGCCCTGGTGTGCCGCGACGCCGAGGCGGCGCGCCGGCACTTCGGCGTGGCGGACGGCGTGACCGGCTCCCTCTACACCCGCACGGGCCGTCCGTTCTTCGACGACCCGGCGGTCACGGAGGCGATCCTGGACCGGCTGCGCACGGCGGCCGGCGAGGCCGGTCTGTGGGCCGAGCTGGAGACCGACTGGCTGCTGCTCGACGCCGAGCTGATGCCGTGGTCGCTGAAGGCCGCCGGGCTGCTGCGCTCGCAGTACGCGGCGGTCGGTGCCGCGGCCGGAGCGGTGTTCCCCGCTGCCCTCGCCGCGCTGGAGGGCGCCGCAGGACGGGGCGTCGACGTGTCGGCGCTGCTGGCGCGCCAGCGGGAACGGGCGTCGGACGCGGCCGCGTTCACCGAGGCGTACCGCCGTTACTGCTGGACGACGGACGGCCTGGACGGCGTACGCCTCGCGCCCTTCCAGCTCCTGGCCGTCCAGGGCCGCAGCCTCGCCGGGCTCCCGCACGACGAGCAGCTCGCGCTCCTCGACCGGCTCGTGGAGCACGACGGCAGCGGTCTGCTGGGCACCACCCGGCGCCTGTACGTCGACACCGGTGACCCGGAGTCGGTCCGGGCGGGCGTCGACTGGTGGCTGGAGATGACCGGGCGCGGCGGCGAGGGCATGGTCGTCAAGCCGCTCGGCGCGGTGGTGCGCGACGGGCGGGGCCGGCTGGTGCAGCCCGGCATCAAGTGCCGGGGACGCGAGTACCTGCGGATCATCTACGGCCCGGAGTACACGCGCCCGGAGAACCTGGAGCGGCTGCGCAAGCGGTTCCTGAACCACAAGCGCTCCCTGGCCCTGCGCGAGTACGCGCTCGGTCTGGAGGCCCTGGACCGGCTGGCCGGGGGCGAGCCGCTGTGGCGGGTCCACGAGGCGGTGTTCGGGGTGCTGGCGCTGGAGTCGGAGCCGGTCGACCCGCGGTTGTGACGCTCAGCCGGCGAGGCGCAGCCGGTCCGGGCACACCCCGACCCGGACCGTCTGCCCCCACGTCAGCTCCACGGCGTCCGACTCCATGCCGTCCCCGAACGCCACCAGCCGTTCGGACTCGACGGTCAGGGTGAGCCGCCCGGCGGCGGCCAGTTCCCCTGCCACCAGGGACGTCCCGGTGGCGGGGGACGGCCAGGCCTCCCGCACGAACCACAGCAGGCGCTCCTCCGTGGGGGAGGGCAGCGCGGGCCGCCCTCCCCGCTCCTGCCACACCGACCGCAGCCAGCCGGTCGCCCCCGTGCCGGTCCCGACGATCACCCCGGACGAGGCCTGGGCCTCGACGACACCCCCGTCGTCCTCCAGACCCAGGTGTCGATGCCCACCACGGGCTGCCCGGCCAGGTACTTGGCGACGTTCGCGACGAGCCCGTCCTGCCCGACGACGACCACCACGTCCTCCGGCGCGAACAGGAAGCGGTCCAGGTCGGCGCGTTCCACCCGGGCCTGCCGCCAGGTCAGCGGGACCGCCGCGGCGACCTTGGCCAGCGCCCGGCGGGTGCGGTGGTGCCGGTCCGCGATCTCCTCGATGTCCCGGCCCCGGGAGGAGAGGAAGAAGGCGGCCTGGCCGTGGGTGCCGTGCCGGGCCACCAGCTCCTGGTACTCGGTGGTGCGGTGCACGAGGACCACCCGCGGGGCGAGGCTCACTCCCGCGCTCCCAGCCGGCTGAGCAGTCCGGTCAGCACGTCCGGCGTCACGGTGACGCTGTCGATGCGCGGCAGGTTCTCCGCCAGCCGGGTCCCGGTGAGCGCGTGCAGGGTTGCCACGTCCACATCGGCGTGCACCCGCAGCCAGGCCGCCTGGGCCTGCGCCTTCGCCTCGCCGACCTCGCGCGCCCCCTCGGCCTCGGCCCGCGCGAGCCGTACGGACCGGGTGGCCTCCGCCTCGGCGAGCCGTACGGTCCGGGCCGCCTCCGCCTCCGCGAGCCGTACCGTGCGGGCGGCCTCCGCCTCGGCGCGCACGGCGTCCGCGGCGGCGCCCTCCTCGGCCTCGCGGCGCGCGTTGGTGCCGCGCTGGTCGACCAGCCGCTCCTCGCGGCGGGCGAGTTCGATCTGGCTGGCCAGCTCGTTCTCGGCGATCGCCCGCTCCCGCTCGACGGCCACCGCCCGCCGTTCGTACGTCGCCCGGTCGGCCTCCTGCTGGATCTGCTCCCGGGCCGGGGTGCGCAGCGCCCGCTCCACCTCGGGCTCGGGGCGCAGGGCCACCACCCGGACGGCGACGACCTCGATGCCGGTCCCCGGCAGCCGGGGCTCCCCGGCCAGGCCGGCCGCGACCCGCTCCCGTACCGCGGTGACCCCGTCGGCCAGGGCCGCCGCCAGCGGCGTACGGGCCAGGACGTCCAGGGCGTGCTGCTGGGCCGTCTCCGTCAGGAGCGTTCCGAGCTGCTCCAGCGGGGCGCCCCGCCAGACGCCGGTGTCCGGGTCGATGGAGAAGTCCAGGCGGGCCGCGGCGACCGCGGGGTCGCTGATGCGGTAGGTGACGGTCGCCTGCACGGCCACGTCCTGGAAGTCGGCGGTGCGGGCGTGGAACGTCATCGCCAGCTCCCGGTCGTCGACGGGGACCTCGGAGAGCGCGGCGGTCAGCGCCCGGTACCAGAAGCTGAGGCCGGGGCCGTCGTGCAGCAGCTGTCCGCCGCGGTGGTGGCGGATGTGCGCGGTGGGCGCACCGCGCAGATGGCGCCAGCCGAGGCGCCGGGTGATGTCGGCCATGGAGCCTGCCCCCTCTTTCTCGTCATGACGACGATAACGGCTCGCGCCACTTGTCGTCAAGAGGACGAAAAGAAGTCGTCGGGCTGTCGTCGGCAAGGAGGGGGTGAACGCGCCCCCCTTTGGTCAGGATGGAGTCATGGGACTGCATGTCGACTCCGAGGCCGGGCGGCTGCGCCGCGTCATCCTTCACCGGCCCGATCTGGAGCTCAAAAGGCTCACCCCCAGCAACAAGGACGCCCTGCTCTTCGACGACGTGCTCTGGGTGCGCCGGGCGCGCGCCGAGCACGACGGGTTCGCGGACGTGCTGCGTGACCGCGGGGTCGAGGTCCATCTCTTCGGCGACCTGCTCACCGAGGCCCTGGACATCCCGGCGGCCCGGAAGCTCGTCCTCGACCGGGTCTTCGACGAGAAGGAGTACGGGGTGCTCGCCACCGACCACCTCCGTGCCGCCTTCGAGGGGCTGCCCGCGCCCGAGCTCGCCGAGGCGCTGGTCGGCGGCATGACCAAGCGCGAGTTCCTGGACGCGCACACCGAGCCGATCTCGGTGCGCTTCCACGTCATGGAGCTCGACGACTTCCTCCTCGCACCGCTGCCCAACCACCTCTTCACCCGGGACACCTCCGCCTGGATCTACGACGGCGTCTCCGTCAACGCGATGCGCTGGCCGGCCCGGCAGCGCGAGACCGTGCACTTCGAGGCGATCTACCGGCACCACCCCCTCTTCCGTGACGAGGACTTCCACGTCTGGTCCGAGGGGCAGGCCGACTACCCGTCCACCATCGAGGGCGGCGACGTCCTGGTGATCGGCAGGGGCGCCGTCCTCATCGGCATGAGCGAGCGCACCACCCCGCAGGCCGTCGAGATGCTCGCCCACAAGCTGTTCGCCGCCGGATCGGCCCGTACGATCGTCGCCCTCGACATGCCCAAGCGGCGGGCCCTGATGCACCTCGACACCGTGATGACCCAGGTCGACGGCGACGTCTTCACCCAGTACGCCGGGCTCGGCATGCTCCGCTCCTACACGATCGAACCGGGCGCCGGCGACAAGGAGCTGAAGGTCACCGACCATCCGCCCGAGCACATGCACCGCGCGATCGCCGCCGCCCTCGGCCTCAGCGAGATCCGTGTGCTGACCGCCACCCAGGACGTCCACTCCGCCGAACGCGAGCAGTGGGACGACGGCTGCAACGTCCTCGCCGTCGAGCCCGGCGTCGTCGTCGCCTACGAGCGCAACGCCACCACCAACACGCATCTGCGCAAGCAGGGCGTCGAGGTGATAGAGATCCCGGGCAGCGAACTGGGCCGGGGGAGGGGTGGACCGCGCTGCATGAGCTGCCCGATCGAGCGCGACCCCGTCTAGACGGGACGGGCAGGTGAGCGGGAAGGTCGTGGCGGAGGGTACCGTATATAAATTCTGAAGTTCGTATAGACTTCCACCGTCCTAGTCCCCCGCATCCCTGGAGCGCCCCCATGGCGACTGTCCCGACCGCCCTCGCCGGCCGCCCCTTCCTCAAGGAGCTCGACTTCACCCGGGAGGAGTTCCTCGGGCTCGTCGAGCTGGCCGCCGAGCTGAAGGCGGCCAAGAAGGCCGGGGACGAGACCCAGTATCTGCGCGGCCGGAACATCGCCCTGATCTTCGAGAAGACCTCGACGCGCACCCGCTGCGCCTTCGAGGTCGCCGCCGCCGACCAGGGCGCCTCCACGACCTACCTGGACCCTGCGGGCTCCCAGATCGGCCACAAGGAGTCCGTGAAGGACACCGCCCGGGTCCTCGGACGGATGTACGACGGGATCGAGTACCGGGGGGACAGCCAGGCCAAGGTCGAGAAGCTGGCCGCCTTCGCGGGCGTGCCCGTCTTCAACGGCCTCACCGACGACTGGCACCCCACCCAGATGCTGGCCGACGTGCTCACCATGACCGAGCACTCCGCCAAGCCCGTCACGGACATCTCCTTCGCCTACCTGGGCGACGCCCGCTTCAACATGGGCAACTCCTACCTGATCACCGGCGCCCTGCTGGGCATGGACGTCAGGATCGTCGCCCCGCAGGCGTACTGGCCGGCCGCGTCGGTCGTCGAGCGCGCGCAGGAGCTCGCCGCCGTCAGCGGCGCCCGCGTCACCCTCACCGAGAAGGCCGACGAGGGCGTCCTCGGCGCCGACTTCGTCGCCACCGACGTCTGGGTGTCCATGGGCGAGCCCAAGGAGGTCTGGGACGAGCGGATCGCCGCCCTCGGCCCCTACGCCGTGACCATGGACGTCCTGCGGGCCACCGGCAACCCGGACGTCAAGTTCCTGCACTGCCTGCCGGCCTTCCACGACCTCGGCACGAAGGTCGGCCAGGAGATCCACGCCTCCCACGGCCTGACCTCCCTGGAGGTCACCGACGAGGTCTTCGAGTCGGAGCACTCGGTGGTCTTCGACGAGGCGGAGAACCGCCTGCACACGATCAAGGCGGTCCTGGTGGCGACCATGGGCTGAGCGCCCCTGGTCAGTGCGGCCGGCGCTGGGCGGGCACGGCCGGCAGGCGGAACCAGACCGCCTTGCCGGACTCCGTCGGGCGGTGGCCGCACGACGAGCTGAGCGCCCGGATCAGCAGCAGGCCCCGGCCGTGCTCCTGCCACGGGTCGGGCTCCTCCACCACGGGCCGCGTCAGATGCCCCGGCGGCGCCGGGTCCGGGTCGTGGACCTCGACCTGGCAGCCCGACGGGTGCAGGGCCACCACCAGCTCGATCGGGCCGTCGCCCGGCGTGTGCTCCACGGCGTTCGCGACCAGCTCCGCCGTCAGCAGCTCCGCGGTGTCGCAGTCCGCGGCGTGCTCCAGCTCCGCCAGCGCCGTACGGACCAGGGCGCGCGCGACCGGCACGGCCGCGGCGGTGTGCGGCAGCGCGACGCGCCAGGAGGCGGAGGACAGAGGGCGATCGTGCAAGGCGGGTCCGTTCATGAGCAGGCTGTCCTGCTTTCAACCTTATGAATGGTACGGCGCCGTCCGTCCGAACGACCGGCGGGCACCGCCCGGGGCCATCGCCCCGGCTGCTGGGCGGCATACCCACGCCGGCACCCGGCCCGCCCGCCGGAGCCTTGCCGTTACACGCGCGTCGACGAGTCGTGACGGATGTGACAGCCGCAGGTCACGCCCCGTCGCCGTCGAGCGCGCCCGAACGGCTTATCGCGCGGTCGTGACGACAGTCAAAGATGAGTGATAACTTCGGGAGTGAGCTCGAAGGGGTGAGCTCACCGAGGCAGTGCCCGCCGTCCGCCCTGGGGAGGCCGCACGTCATGAGTCCCTTCACCGGCTCCGCCGCCCGCACCCCCGACTGGGAGCATCTGCGGGTCGAGCACGCCGACGGAGTCGCCACCGTCACCCTGGCCCGCCCCGACAAGCTGAACGCGCTCACCTTCGGCGCCTACGCCGACCTGCGCGACCTGCTCGCCGAACTCTCCCGGGAGCGGGCGGTCCGCGCCCTCGTCCTGGCCGGCGAGGGCCGCGGCTTCTGCTCCGGCGGCGACGTCGACGACATCATCGGCGCGACCCTGTCCATGGACACCGCCCAGCTCCTCGACTTCAACCGGATGACCGGCCAGGTCGTCCGGGCCGTACGGGAGTGCCCGTTCCCGGTGATCGCCGCCCTGCACGGCGTGGCCGCCGGAGCCGGTGCCGTCCTCGCCCTCGCCGCCGACTTCCGGGTCGCCGACCCCACCGCCCGGTTCGCCTTCCTCTTCACCCGGGTCGGCCTCTCCGGCGGCGACATGGGCGCCGCCTATCTGCTGCCCCGCGTCGTCGGCCTCGGCCACGCCACCCGCCTGCTGATGCTCGGTGACACGGTCCGCGCCCCCGAGGCCGAGCGGATCGGCCTGATCAGCGAGCTGACCGAGGAGGGACGGGCCGACGAGGCCGCCCAGGCCCTGGCCCGCCGCCTGGCCGACGGCCCCGCCCTCGCGTACGCCCAGACCAAGGCGCTCCTCACCGCCGAACTCGACATGCCGCTCGCGGCGGCCGTCGAGATGGACGCCTCCACCCAGGCCCTCCTCATGAACGGCGAGGACTACGCCGAGTTCCACGCCGCCTTCACCGAGAAGCGGCCCCCCAAGTGGCGGGGGCGGTGACCATGGCCGCCCAGGACAGCCCCGACAGCCCCCTGCGCGTCGCCGTCGTCGGCGGCGGCCCCGGCGGCCTCTACGCGGCGGCGCTCCTCAAGCGCCTCGACCCCGCCCGCCAGGTGACCGTCTGGGAGCGCAACGCCCCCGACGACACCTTCGGCTTCGGCGTCGTCCTCTCCGACGAGACCCTCGGCGGCATCGAGCACGCCGACCCCGTCGTGTACGCCGCGCTCCAGCGGCACTTCGTCCGCTGGGACGACATCGACATCGTGCACGCCGGCACCCGCCAGACCTCCGGCGGCCACGGCTTCGCCGCCCTCGGCCGCAAACGCCTCCTGCAGATCCTCCACGACCGGTGCCACGACCTCGGCGTCGAACTCCGGTTCCGCTCCGAGGCCCCGGACGTGGACCGGCTGGCCGCCACCCATGACCTCGTCGTCGCCGCCGACGGTGTGCACAGCACCACCCGCGACACCTACAGCCATGTGTTCCGCCCCCATGTGGCCACCCACCGCTGCCGCTACATCTGGCTCGCCGCCGACTTCGCCTTCGACGCCTTCCGCTTCGAGATCGCCGAGACCGAGCACGGCGTGATGCAACTGCACGGCTATCCCTATGCCACCGACGCCTCCACCGTGATCGTGGAGATGCGCGAAGAGGTGTGGCGGGCCGCCGGGTTCGACGAACTCGACGAGCAGGAGTCCCTCGCGCGCTGCGCCAAGATCTTCGCCGACGCCCTCGGCGGGCGCCCCCTGACGTCCAACAAGTCGGCCTGGACCAGCTTCCGCACGGTCGTCAACGAGCACTGGTCGCACGGCAACGTCGTCCTCCTCGGGGACGCCGCCCACACCGCCCACTTCTCCATCGGCTCCGGCACCAAACTCGCCGTCGAGGACGCCCTCGCGCTCGCCGCCTGCCTGACCGAACAGCCCGACGTCCCCGCCGCGCTCGCCGCCTACGAAGCCGAACGCAGACCCGTCGTCGCCTCCACGCAGCGCGCCGCCCGCGCCAGCCTCGAATGGTTCGAGAACATCGGCCTCTACCTCGACCAGCCGCCCCGCCAGTTCGCGTTCAACCTGCTCACCCGCAGCCGCCGCGTCACCCACGACAACCTGCGGCTGCGCGACGCCTCCTTCACCGAGGCCGTGGAACGCGACTTCGGCTGCCCGCCCGGCACACCCCCCATGTTCACCCCGTTCCGGCTGCGCGGACTGACCCTGCGCAACCGCGTCGTGGTGTCCCCGATGGACATGTACTCCGCCACCGACGGCGTCCCCGGCGACTTCCACCTCGTCCACCTCGGCGCCCGCGCCCTCGGCGGCGCCGGACTGGTCATGACCGAGATGGTGTGCGTCAGCCCCGAGGGCCGCATCACCCCCGGCTGCGCGGGCCTCTACACCGGCCGGCAGGCCGAGGCGTGGAAACGCGTCGTCCGCTTCGTGCACACCCAGGCCCCCGGCACCGCCATCGGCGTCCAACTCGGCCACAGCGGCCGCAAGGGCTCCACCAAACTGATGTGGGAGGGCATGGACGAGCCGCTGGAGGAAGGCGGCTGGCCCCTCGTCGCGGCCTCCCCGATCCCGTACCGGCCCGACTCCCCGACCCCACGCGAACTCACCCGCTCCCAGCTCACCGACATCCGCGAGCAGTTCACGGCCGCCGCCTGGCGGGCCGCCCGCGCCGGCTTCGACCTCCTCGAACTGCACTGCGCCCACGGCTATCTTCTCTCCGGCTTCCTCTCCCCGCTCACCAACCGGCGCACCGACGCCTACGGCGGCTCCCTCGACCGGCGGCTCCGCTTCCCGCTGGAGGTCTTCGACGCCGTCCGCGCCGTCTGGCCCGAGGAACGGCCCATGACCGTCCGCATCTCCGCCACCGACTGGGCCGAGGGCGGCACCAGCGCCGACGACGCCGTGGACATCGCCCGCACCTTCGCCGCCCATGGCGCCGACGCCATCGACGTCTCCACCGGGCAGGTCGTCGCCGACGAACGGCCCGAGTTCGGGCGGTCCTACCAGACGCCGTACGCCGACCGGATCCGGCACGCCACCGGTCGCCCGGTGATCGCCGTCGGCGCCATCTCCTCCTGGGACGACGTCAACTCGCTGATCCTCGCGGGCCGCACCGACCTGTGCGCCCTCGCCCGGCCCCACCTCTACGACCCGCACTGGACCCTGCACGCGGCCGCCGAACAGGGGTACACCGGTCCGGGCGCCGTCTGGCCGGCCCCCTACCGGGCGGGCAGCCGCCGCCCGCAGACCGGCCGCACCGACGCCCCGAAACCCCGCCTCACCCTCGGCGGCTGACCCGCGGAAGGCTCACAGACCGGCGAACACGGCCCCCGCGTCCCGCAGCCGCTCGTGCAGCCCGCGGAAGACGGCGGCCGACCGCGCGCCCGGCCAGTGCGGCGGCAGCAGCCGCGCGGGCAGCCCCGGATCGACGTACGGCAGATGCCTCCAGGAGTCCAGCGCGAGCAGATAGTCGCGGTACGCCTCCTCCGGATCGGTGTCCGCCCGCCGCTCCCAGGCGCGCAGCACGCGCGCGTGCCGGTCGAGGAACGCCTCGTGCTCCTTCGCGATCGCGGCCAGGTCCCACCAGCGGGCGACGGCCTCGGCGGTCGGCGCGAAACCGAGATGCTCCCCGCGGAAGAAGTCCACGTACGCGTCGAGCCGCAGCCGCTCCAGGCTGTGCCGCGCCTCCTCGTGCAACCGGGCGGGCGCGATCCACACACCCGGCGCCGCCGTCCCGAAGCCGAGCCCGGCCAGCCGCGAGCGCAGGACATGCCGCTTCTGCCGCTCCGACTCCGGCACCGAGAACACCGCGAGCACCCAGCCCTCGTCCTCCGGCGGCGCGGTCGCGTAGATACGGCGGTCACCGTCGTCGAGCAACTGGCGGGCCTCGGACGACAGTTCGTAGCCCGCCGCGCCCCGGTCCGTCCGGGCCGGCAGCAGCAGGCCGCGCCGCTTCAGCCGGGACACCGACGAGCGGACGGAGGGCGCGTCGACGCCCACCGCCGCCAGCAGTCTGATCAGCTCGGCCACCGGTACGGGGCCGGGCATATGGCGGCCGTAGGCGCCGTAGAGCGTGACGATGAGAGACCGTGGTGCATGCTGGTCGGACACGTTGATCATCTTAGGTCGTGCGGATCACTGCCGGTCGCCGGGCAGGTCACCGGCACCGCGCAGCCGGAACCTCTGGAGCTTGCCGGTCGCGGTACGCGGCAGCGCGTCCAGGAAGACGATCTCCCGAGGACACTTGTACGGCGCCAGCTCCGCCTTGACGAACGCGCGCAGCGCCTCCGCGTCCCGGCGCGCCCCCTCCCGCAGCACCGCGTACGCCACGACGACCTGGCCGCGTGCCTCGTCGGCGCGCCCCACGACGGCCGTCTCCAGCACGTCCGGGTGCCGCAGCAGGGCCTCCTCGACCTCCGGACCCGCGATGTTGTACCCGGCCGAGATGATCATGTCGTCGGCGCGGGCGACGTACCGGAAGTAGCCGTCGGTGTCGCGGACATATGTGTCGCCCGTGATGTTCCAGCCGTGGCGCACATAGTCCCGCTGACGCGGGTCGCCGAGATAGCGGCACCCCACCGGCCCGCGCACCGCCAGCAGCCCCGGCTCCCCGTCCGGCACCTCCCGGCCCTCGGCGTCGACGACCCGCGCCTGCCAGCCGGGCACGGCCACCCCGGTCGTCCCGGGCCTGATCCGCTCGTCGGCCGCCGAGATGAAGATGTGCAGCAGCTCGGTGGCGCCGATGCCGTTGATGACCCGCAGCCCGGTCCGCTCGTGCCAGGCCCGCCAGGTCGCGGCGGGCAGGTTCTCGCCCGCCGACACGCAGCGCCGCAGCGACGAGACGTCGTGCCCGTCGAGCGCGTCCAGCATCGCCCGGTACGCCGTCGGCGCGGTGAACAGCACGGACACCCGGTGCTCGGCGATCGCCGGCAACAACTGCTTGGGCCCCGCCTGTTCCAGCAGCAGGGCGCTGGCGCCCGCCCGCAGCGGGACGACCACGAGCCCGCCCAGCCCGAACGTGAACCCCAGCGGGGGACTGCCCGCGAAGACGTCGTCCTCATGGGGCCGCAGCACATGTGCGGAGAAGGTGTCGGAGATCGCGAGCACATCCCGGTGGAAGTGCAGACAGCCCTTGGGCCGCCCGGTGGTCCCCGAGGTGAAGGCGATGAGCGCCACGTCGTCGGCGGCGGTGTCCGCCGCCCGGAACGGCGTGTCGGGCGCGGGCCGGTGCAGCAGGTCGTCGGGGCCGTCACCGCCGTACGTCGTGATGCGCAGCCCCGGCACCTCGGCCTTGGCGAGGTCGTCCACGGCCCGGACGTCGCACAGCGCGTGCCGGACCTCGGCTATCTCGCACATGGTCCGCAGCTCGTGCGGCCGCTGCTGGGCCAGCACCGTGACGGCCACCGCGCCCGCCTTCAGCACCGCCAGCCAGCACGCCGCCAGCCAGGGAGTGGTGGGGCCGCGCAACAGGACCCGGTTGCCGGGGACGACCCCCAGGTCACCGGTGAGCACATGGGCCAGCCGGTCGACATGGGCGCGCAGTGTGGCGTACGTCCATGTGGCACCGGCCGGGGTGTGGAACACGGGCCGGTCGCCGTCGGGTCCCGCCAGCAGTTCCGCGGCGGCGTTGAGCCGGTCCGGGTAGTGCAGCTCCGGCAGGTCGAAGACGAGCTCCGGCCACTGGTCGGGCGGGGGCAGATGGTCCCTGGCGAAGGTGTCGACGTGCGCGGAGCGGTTCAGACCGGCCATGGCGGTTTCGCCCCCTTGCCTCGTGGGCTTCGTGTGGGCTCGCACCAGGAGCGTATCGTGTTGGTGACGGCAGTCAATGGGGCGCGATATCGTCGAGGGGCCCGTCGAGAGGGTTCGCCGGGCCCGTCGAGAAGGGTCCGCCGGGGGCGGCCCGCAGGAGGTCGGCAATGCCCGCATTCTCGCTCGATCCACCCCAGACCGCCTGGTGCGCCGAACTGCGCACCCTGGCCGCCGAACGGCTGCGCCCGCTCGCGGAGAAGGGTGAACCCGGGCACGTCAACCGCGCACTGGTCGCCGAACTCGGGCAGCTCGGGCTGTTGGAGCGGCTGTTCACCTCGGGCGCCGTCGACCTGTGCCTGATGCGCGAGTCCCTCGCCTACGCCTGCACCGAGGCCGAGACCGCGCTCGCCCTCCAGGGCCTGGGCGCCCACCCCGTGCACGCCCACGGCACCCCGGCCCAGCGCGACCGCTGGCTCCCCAGGGTGGCCGACGGCACCGCGATCGCCGCCTTCGCCCTGAGCGAGCCGGCGGCCGGCTCGGACGCGGCGGCCCTGGAACTGAGGGCGGACGCGGGGGCGTCGGAGCCGGCCGCCGAACCCGACGGCGCCGCCCGCTGGCGGCTCACCGGTGAGAAGTGCTGGATCTCCAACGCCCCCGAGGCCGACTTCTACACCGTCTTCGCCCGCACCACGCCCGGCGCGGGCGCCCGCGGCGTCACCGCGTTCCTGGTCCCCGCCGACCGCCCCGGCCTGGGCGGGACCAGCCTCGACATGCTGTCCCCGCACCCCATCGGCGCCCTCACCTTCGACGCCGTGCCCGTCACCGCCGACGACGTGCTCGGCGAGGTCGACCGCGGCTTCCGGGTCGCCATGGGCACCCTCAACCTGTTCCGGCCCAGCGTCGGCGCCTTCGCCGTCGGCATGGCCCGCGCGGCCCTGGACGCGACGCTGGCCCACACCGCCGAACGGGACGCCTTCGGCGGCAAGTTGAAGGACCTCCAGACCGTCGCCCACCAGGTCGCCGAGATGGCCCTGCGCACCGAGGCGGCCCGCCTCATGGTGTACGCGGCGGCCACGGCCTACGACGAGGGGGCCGAGGACGTCCCGAAGCGGGCGGCGATGGCGAAACTCCTCGCCACCGAGACCGCGCAGTACGTCGTCGACCAAGCCGTCCAGCTGCACGGCGCCCGCGCCCTGCGCCGCGGCCATCTGCTCGAACACCTCTACCGCGAGGTGCGCGCCCCGCGCGTCTACGAGGGCGCCAGCGAGGTGCAACGCGGGATCATCGCCAAGGAGCTCTACGCCGGCAGGGAGGCCGCCCAGTGACCGCGGAGCGCGTGAACCCGCCCGACCTGTCCCCGCCCACGGGCTTCTCGCACGCGGTCGTCGCCACCGGCTCACGGGTGGTGTTCCTGGCCGGCCAGACCGCGCTCGACGGCGACGGCAAGGTGACCGGCGAGACCCTGCCCCAGCAGTTCGAGCGGGCGCTCACCAATCTCCTGACGGCCCTCACGGCGTCCGGCGGCACCCCGGCCGACCTCGCCCGCGTCACCGTGTACGCCACCGACGTGGCGGACTACCGCGACCAGGCCCCCGAACTGGGCCGCGTCTGGCGGCGCCTGGCCGGACGCGACTACCCGGCGATGGCGGTCGTCCAGGTCGTCCGGCTGTGGGACGAGCGGGCGCTGGTGGAGCTGGACGGGTTCGCGGTGCTGCCGTAGCGGGTGGAGCGGGTGCAGCCCCCGTGGCCGCCGTAGCGGTCGTGGTCCCGGACCACACGGGAGGGCCGGGTCACGCCGCCTGTGCGAGGCGGGCGGCCGGTGCCCGGTGTGGTGCCACCACACTGCCGTCGGGCAGCAGGGCGCCGCTGTCGTCGAACACGATGGAGCCGTCGCACAGCAGGCTCCAGCCCTGCTCGGGGTGTGCCGAGACCACATGTGCGGCCGGCACGTGTGCCGTGACCATATGTGCGGTGCCGGCCTGGGCGGACGGGCACGAGGATCGGTGAGAACACATGGCGCACCTCCACATGGACCGGACGAGCCGTGCCGGCCGTCCGTGTGGTTCGACCATGCTCCCGTCGCGCCCACGCCGGAACGGCCCGTAGCGAACCGTGACACCCCGCGGACAACTCCCTGACCGCCCCGCGACGGTCGGGGCGGACTCGCCACCGAAGGGGTGACGATCACGGCCCCGGACCCGCCCGCCGGGTACGAGTGGAGCGCCCCACTCCGCCCACCGGGAGGTCATCCCATGCCCCTGCGCCCCGTGCTCGCCGCCACCGCCGGCGCCGTCCTGCTCCTGCTGGCCGCCGCACCCTCGGCTCCCGCCGCCGACACCGACTCCACGGCCGAGGTGAAGGAGTCCGTGACCGTCGACAAGAAGATCCGCCTGGCCTCCGACGGCACCGTCACGGTGTCCGGTACCTACCGCTGCGCCGACGCGGAGGGCCCCGTCTTCGTCAGCGCCTCCGTGGCCCGGCGGAAGTCCGAGACCCGCCACCCCGTCGGCGGCACGCTCGCCGAGTGCGACGGCGAGAAGCACCGCTGGGTGAACGAGGGCACCCCCACCCCGACCACGCTCAAGGCCGGCAAGGCGGACGTCGAGGCCACCCTCGTCGAGCTGCGGCCCGTGGACGTGCTGGGCGGGCTGCCCCTGCCGTACTTCCACGCGAAGCTGAAGAAGAACGCGACCCTCGTGAAGGCCTGAGGCCCGGCAAGGCCTGAGGCCCGGCCGCACACCATGTCCGGCCCACCGCGCCGCGCCCCGCCACCCCGGGGGGCGCGGCGCGGGCCGCGAGGCGCGAGGTCAGGACCGGAGCCCAGCGTTCCCCGGCCCATCCCGGAAGGCCCCTACGACCGCTCGGGCGCGCCCGGTCCGGCGACCGGACCGCCCCCGCGCCACCCCCGGTCTGAGGCGGCGGCCCGAGCGGCGTACCGTCGTCAGTGTGGATTCCTCGGCCGGCCGACTTCTCGCGCACGCGGCACAGGAGCTCAGGCGGCGCGCCGGCGAGCTCTCCGCCGAGGTGGAACAGTGCCTGCGGCGCGAACTCCCCGCCCTCTACGAAGCGCCCGACATCGCCCGCGCCGTCTCCCAGAACGTCATCGACCACATCTCCACCGCCCTCTCCGGCCTCGAACACGAGATCGATGCGAGCCGGATCGAGCTGCCTGCCGCGGACACCGCACGCTCCCTCGGGCTGGCCCGTCACGGCACACCGCTGAGCGCCGTCCTGCGCGCGTTCCGCCTGGCCCAGGGCATCGTCAACGACCGTCTCCTGGAGGAGCTGCCCCGGCTCAGCGACGACGCGCAGCAGGTCAGCGCGGCGGCCCGGGCCCTGACCGTCATGTCGACGACCTATGTGGACCGCGTCTCCGAACAGGGCGTGGAGGCGTTCCAGGAGGAGCGCGACCGCAGGCTGCGCTGGCGGGCGCGGATGGTGAACGAGGCGAGCATGCGCATCGGCACCACCCTCGACATCGACCGCACCGCGCAGGAACTGGCCGACCTCGCCGCCGAACGCTTCGCCGACTTCGTCACCGTGGACCTCCTCGACCCGCTGCTGCGCGGCGACGACTCCGCCGTGGAGACGCCCTTCGTGCTCCGCCGGATGGCCCAGGGCCCCGCGGACGCCGAGGCTCCGGAACCGTCCGTCCGGCCGCAGGAGGTCCACCGCTGCCACGACGGCTCGGCCACCGAGCGCGCCCTGATCACCGGGCGGCCCTCCCGGCACCAGCACGACCGGTCCGAGAACCCGCGGAGCATCCACTCCACGATGGTGGTGCCGCTGCGCGCCCGCGGCACCACGCTGGGTCTCGCCGAATTCCACCGCTGCGGCACCCCCGCCCGCTACGACGACGAGGACCTCCTCCTCGCCGAGGAGATCGCCGCCCGGGCCGCCGTCGCCGTCGACAACGCCCGCCGCTACACCCACGCCCGCGCCACCGCCCTCACCCTCCAGCGCAGCCTCCTCCCGCGCAACGCACCCCTGCAGTCGGCCGTGGACGTCGCCTACCGCTATCTGCCGGCCGGCTCGGACGCCGGGGTCGGCGGCGACTGGTACGACGTCATCCCGCTGTCCGGCGCGCGGGTGGCCCTCGTCGTCGGGGACGTGGTCGGCCACGGCATCCGCGCCGCCGCCACCATGGGCCGGCTGCGCACCGCCGTACGCACCCTGGCCGACATCGACCTGCCGCCCGACGAACTCCTCACCCATCTGGACGACGTCGTGCTGCGCCTGTCCGCCGAGGAGTCCGGCGACCAGGACGGCCCGGGCGACGGCGACATCGGTGCCACCTGCCTGTACGCGGTGTACGACCCCATCTCCCGCCACTGCACCCTGGCCCGGGCCGGCCATGTGCCCCCGGCCGTCGTGGTCCGCGACGGCCGCGCCGAGCTGCTCGACCTGCCGCCCGGCCCGCCGCTGGGCCTCGGCGGCCTGCCGTTCGAGACGGTCGAGGTCGACCTGCCGGAGGGCAGCCTCATCGCCCTCTACACCGACGGCCTGATCGAGGCCCGCGCCCACGACATCGAGGGCGGGCTCACCACTCTGCAGGAGGTCCTCGCCCGGCCCGCGCCGAGCCTGGACGCGGCCTGCGACACGGTCCTCGAGGCTCTCCTCCCCTCCACGAAGCCGGACGACGACATCGCCCTGCTCCTCGCCCGCACCCGCGCCCTCGGCGCCGACCGCGTCGCCACCTGGGACCTGGAACCCGACCCCGCGGAGGTCGGCCGCGTACGCGGAGAGGTGTCACGCCAACTCGCGGCCTGGGGACTGGGCGACATGGACTTCATCGCCGAACTGGTCGTCAGCGAACTGGTCACCAACGCCATCCGCTACGGCCGCCCCCCGATCAGCCTGCGCCTCATCCACGACCGCGCCCTGCTGCTCGAGGTCTCCGACGCCAGCAGCACCACCCCGCACCTGCGCCGCGCCCGCGTCTTCGACGAGGGCGGCCGCGGCCTCCTCCTCGTCGCCCAACTGGCCGAACAGTGGGGCACCCGCCACGCCCGCCGCGGCAAGACGGTCTGGGCCCAGCTCAGCGAAACAGCGGAACTGCCGCTGCCGATCCTGTAGTCGAACCGGCGGTGTCAGGCGAGCGGCGGGGCTCGCACCGGGCACAGGGTCACTCGCGCACCGGCTCCGCCGTGACGACGAGGTTGGCCAGGTAGCCTCCGCGCTCGGGTTCGAAGGGCGGTGCACAGGTGATCAGTGTGAGGACGGGATCGCCCGTCCGGCGGAACGCCGAGGCCGGCAACGCGCCCTTGGGCACGGTGGTGCGCGAGACGACCCGGTAGACGACCGGTGCGGCCTTCGCTCGCCGGACCTCGACGCGATCGCCGCGCCGTACGTCGTAGAGCGCGGCGAACTCGCCGAGGGCGCCCGTCTCGCCGTCCACGTGCCCGACGAGCACGGCCGACCCCTCGGGGCTGCCGGGCGCCGGGCCGAAGCGGTACCACCCGGCCACGGAGGGGTCGTCCGGGACGGCCATGTCTCCGCGCCCGGTCACACCGACCGGCTGGACGCGGGCGTCGAGGCCCGCGTCGCGAACTCGGACGCGCTCGGGCGGCGCGGCCGCGGCCGTGCCGGGCGGTGACTCGGTGCCGCGGGGCGCCGGGGCCGTCACCGCCCGCTGCCCCGTGGGTGACGACCCGAAGTCGGACGGTGCGGCCGCCTGCTCCGACGGCGTGGCCGATACGGCGAGGACGGCTGCCGTGGCGGCGGCGGCCATCGTCAGTGCGGTCAGCCGTCGCGGGGCGTCAGCCACGCCGGCCGGCGACCCGGCGGGCCACCATGACGCCCGTCAGTGTGATCGCTCCGGCGGCCGCGGCCCAGGCGAGCCACTGGTCGGAGGAGTTCGGTGTGACGGCGGCACCGCTGACGCCGGCATGCGCCGCGTTGGGCATCGTCTCCATGCCGCTGAAGGTCTGGGTCGCCAGGGCCAGGTTCTTGTCCTCGGCGCTGCCCCAGGCGTAGACGACGTTGCTCGTGCCCTCCTTGAGGTCGAGGTCGGCCGGGCCGATGGCGACGGTGTCCGTGCCGGCGAGGACGACGTCGGCGTTCACGGTGCCCGCGTCGACGGCCGCGCTGTCCTCGTCCGGATTGGTCAGGTCGGTGAAGACGGGCTGTCCTCCGGCCCGTACGTCGACGGCGGGGGCGGCCGCGACATGGCGAACCGTCAGGCGCGCCTTGCCCGCGTCCACCTTCGAGACGTCGTTGACGAACGCCGTCAACTGCGGCTTGCCGTCGGAGGAGAGGTGCGCCGCGACCGTGGCGTTGCCACCCTCGGACACCTTCACCTGCTTCTCCAGGGCGGGGGTGCCGTCGGGGCTCTGACCCGCTTCGAAGATCTTGATGTCA
Organism: Streptomyces sp. SS1-1; assembly: GCF_008973465.1. NCBI lineage: Bacteria > Bacillati > Actinomycetota > Actinomycetes > Kitasatosporales > Streptomycetaceae > Streptomyces > Streptomyces sp. SS1-1. The sequence goes on from NZ_WBXN01000004.1 coordinate 5,608,054, forward strand.
TAGGTCCCCGCCTTCAGGGACTGCGGATCGGTCACCGTGCCGGGCTTGAAGTCGCCGAGCAGCTTGTCGCCGTTGGCGTAGACGTCGACCGTCATGCCGGGTATGCCGTGGAAGACGGACACCATGCCGGTGTCCTGCGCCTGCCGGGGAGCAGCCATGGCGGCGGGTGCGGTCACGCCGAAGGCCAGAGCGCAGGCCCCGGCCGAAGCGGCGACGGCGATGGTGGTCCGGGAGGTCATGGGGGATCATCCCTTCGAGGGCTCATGTGTGCTGGTGAGTCTCGAAGGGGTTTCGTCGCCGGGTGGTGCCGCGGATGCGCCGGCGCGGCCATTTCTCGTCGGCCGGAACCACCGGCGTCGCCCGGGGCGCCATCGCCGCCGTCACTGGTCCGCGCCGCTCGCCGCCACGGTGACCGGCGGCAACCTCGCCTCCGTCCCGTGCGGTGAGCGGCGCGGACCGAACCGCTGTCCGCTCTCAGATGTCCCGGAAGATCTCGATCTGCGCCCCGATCGAGTTCAGCCGCTCCGCCAGGTCCTCGTATCCGCGGTTGATGACATACACGTTGCGCAGCACGGACGTGCCGTCCGCCGCCATCATCGCCAGCAGGACGACCACGGCGGGGCGCAGGGCCGGCGGGCACATCATCTCGGCGGCGCGCCAGCGGGTCGGGCCCTCCACCAGGACGCGGTGCGGGTCCAGGAGCTGGAGGCGGCCGCCGAGGCGGTTGAGGTCGGTCAGGTAGATGGCGCGGTTGTCGTAGACCCAGTCGTGGATGAGGGTCTTGCCGGACGCCGCCGCCGCGATGGCCGCGAAGAACGGCACGTTGTCGATGTTCAGGCCGGGGAACGGCATCGGGTGGATCTTGTCGATCGGCGCCTCCAGCTTGGAGGGGCGGACCGTCAGGTCGATCAGCCGGGTACGGCCGTTGTCGGCGAAGTACTCGGGCGTGCGGTCGTGGTCGAGGCCCATCTCCTCCAGGACCGCGAGCTCGATCTCCAGGAACTCGATCGGCACCCGGCGGACCGTCAGTTCGGACTCGGTGACGACGGCGGCGGCCAGCAGGCTCATCGCCTCGACCGGGTCCTCGGAGGGGGAGTAGTCGACGTCGACGTCGATCGTCGGCACGCCGTGCACGGTCAGGGTCGTGGTGCCGATGCCCTCGACCCGGACGCCGAGCGCCTCCAGGAAGAAACAGAGGTCCTGGACCATGTAGTTGGAGGAGGCGTTGCGGATGACGGTGACGCCGTCGTGCCGCGCGGCGGCCAGCAGCGCGTTCTCCGTCACGGTGTCGCCGCGCTCGGTCAGCACGATCGGCCGGTCGGGCCGTACGGACCGGTCGACCATGGCGTGGTACTGGCCCTCGGTCGCCGCCACGTCCAGGCCGAAGCGGCGCAGCGCGATCATGTGCGGCTCGATGGTGCGCGTACCGAGGTCGCAACCGCCCGCGTAGGGCAGCTTGAAGTGGTTCATGCGGTGCAGCAGCGGGCCGAGGAACATGATGATCGACCGGGTGCGCACGGCGGCCTCGGCGTCGATCGCGCCCATGTCCAGCTCGGCGGGCGGCACGAGTTCGAGGTCGACCCCGCCGTTGATCCAACGGGTGCGGACGCCGATGGAGTTGAGGACCTCGAGGAGGCGGTAGACCTCCTCGATCCGGGCGACCCGGCGCAGCACTGTGCGCCCCTTGTTGAGCAGAGAGGCGCACAGCAGCGCCACACAGGCGTTCTTGCTCGTCTTGACGTCGATGGAACCCGACAGCCGACGTCCGCCGACGACCCGGAGATGCATCGGACCGGCGTAACCCAGGGACACGATCTCGCTGTCCAGGGCCTCGCCGATACGGGCGATCATCTCAAGGCTGATGTTCTGGTTGCCGCGCTCGATGCGATTGACGGCGCTCTGGGAGGTGCCGAGCGCCTCGGCGAGCTGCGTCTGTGTCCAGCCACGGTGTTGCCGGGCGTCACGGATGAGCCTGCCGATGCGTACGAGGTAGTCGTCTGCCATGTGGCCGAGGCTATCTCACATATGAGATGGCACCTCTCAGGGGGGTCCATTCGGGTGACGGGCTGTCAACGCCCCCTGCTGGTACGGGTGCGCCGCCACCCGAAAGGTCCGGGCAAATCCATCGATGTCGTACGACGTCCGGTGCTGCTGCGGGTGTGTCGCGGACCGTTCTTGCCGCCCGTCGTGATGGACCAGGAGCGGCGGTTGATGTTCAGCCGTACGCCCGGAAGGATCCGGAAGCTCTTGCGGAACGTGAGGGGCATGCGCGCCTCCCTCTCCAGTCGGTCTCCAGTCGGTCAGGTGCTCACCCGCTTACCCCGGCTCCGCGCGCTGAGGCCTGTCAACTGCCGGCGGACGCGCACGCGAAGGGGCCCGGTACGACGCGCAGTGCGTCGTACCGGGCCCCTTCGAGGTCCGTCCTCCGGTGCCGCCGTCAGTCCGTGCCGGACTCCATCGCGGCGCGGTCCAGCAGCGCGTCCTCCTCGGACACCTCGCCGCGCGAGGCGATCGCCTCGGCGCCGCCCTCGGGCAGCTCCGGCATGGTGCCGATGAGGCCGGTCGCGGCGGCCTGGGAGGCGCCGATGGTGGGGCTGCCGGTGCCGATCAGGCCGAGGCCGACGTACTGCTCCAGCTTGGCGCGGGAGTCGGCGATGTCCAGGTTGCGCATGGTCAGCTGGCCGATGCGGTCGACGGGACCGAAGGCCGAGTCCTCGGTGCGCTCCATGGAGAGCTTGTCCGGGTGGTAGGAGAACGCCGGGCCCGTGGTGTCGAGGATCGAGTAGTCCTCGCCGCGCCGCAGCCGCAGCGTCACCTCGCCGGTGATCGCGGCGCCGACCCAGCGCTGGAGCGACTCGCGGATCATCAGCGCCTGCGGGTCCAGCCAGCGGCCCTCGTACATCAGCCGGCCGAGGCGCCGGCCCTCGTTGTGGTACTGGGCGAGGGTGTCCTCGTTGTGGATCGCGTTGACCAGGCGCTCGTACGCGGCGTGCAGCAGGGCCATGCCCGGCGCCTCGTAGATGCCGCGGCTCTTGGCCTCGATGATCCGGTTCTCGATCTGGTCGGACATGCCCAGGCCGTGCCGGCCGCCGATGGCGTTGGCCTCCATCACCAGGTCGACGGCGGAGGCGAACTCCTTGCCGTTGATGGTGACGGGGCGGCCCTGCTCGAAGCCGATCGTCACGTCCTCGGGGGCGATGTCGACGGACGGGTCCCAGAACCGGACGCCCATGATCGGCTCGACCGTCTCGATGCCGGTGTCCAGGTGCTCCAGGGTCTTGGCCTCGTGGGTGGCGCCCCAGATGTTGGCGTCGGTGGAGTACGCCTTCTCGGTCGCGTCCCGGTACGGCAGGCCGTGGGCGACCAGCCACTCCGACATCTCCTTGCGGCCGCCGAGCTCCGTCACGAAGTGGGCGTCCAGCCAGGGCTTGTAGATCCGCAGGTGCGGGTTGGCGAGCAGGCCGTAGCGGTAGAACCGCTCGATGTCGTTGCCCTTGTAGGTCGAGCCGTCGCCCCAGATCTGGACGTCGTCCTCCAGCATCGCCCGCACCAGCAGGGTGCCGGTGACGGCACGGCCCAGCGGCGTCGTGTTGAAGTACGCGCGCCCGCCGGAGCGGATGTGGAACGCGCCGCAGGTGAGCGCGGCCAGCCCCTCCTCGACGAGGGCGGCGCGGCAGTCGACCAGGCGCGCGACCTCGGCGCCGTAGGTCTTGGCGCGGCCGGGCACCGACGCGATGTCGGGCTCGTCGTACTGGCCGATGTCGGCGGTGTAGGTGCACGGGACGGCGCCCTTGTCGCGCATCCAGGCGACCGCGACCGAGGTGTCGAGACCGCCGGAGAAGGCGATGCCGACCCGTTCGCCGGTGGGCAGGGAGGTGAGGACCTTGGACATAGGAAGAGTATGCATCATCTCGCATGGTCATGCAATGCGGGCCGGCATGGGCCCCGTCTGGTCCCGGCCGGGTGGGGTAAGAGGGGTGAAGTGCCGATAGCGGGGCATGGCGCGCCCCGGGCATGACCATCGGAGCCTCATGTACTAGAGTTATCTCGACATCGAGATATCTGCCGAGGCGTACCGCAGTCGCACGCTTTCGCTGGGTCTGGCAGTAAGGCGTACCTAACTTAGCCTTACCTTAGCGGATCGGCCTGGACGGCGTGGCGGCAGGATGCGGTGGTAAGCGCACAAAAATGAAGGAGACTGTCGTGTCGGCGAACAGCTTCGACGCCCGCAGCACGCTGCAGGTGGGCGACGAGTCGTACGAGATCTTCCGGCTGGACAAGGTCGAGGGCTCCGCGCGCCTCCCTTACAGCCTGAAGGTGCTGCTGGAGAACCTCCTCCGCACCGAGGACGGCGCGAACATCACCGCCGACCACATCCGCGCCCTGGGCGGCTGGGACTCCCAGGCCCAGCCGTCGCAGGAGATCCAGTTCACGCCGGCCCGCGTGATCATGCAGGACTTCACCGGCGTGCCCTGTGTCGTGGACCTCGCGACCATGCGTGAGGCCGTCAAGGCCCTCGGTGGCGACCCGTCGAAGGTCAACCCGCTCTCGCCGGCCGAGATGGTCATCGACCACTCCGTCATCGCGGACAAGTTCGGCACGTCGGACGCCTTCAAGCAGAACGTCGACCTGGAGTACGGCCGCAACAAGGAGCGCTACCAGTTCCTGCGCTGGGGCCAGACCGCCTTCGACGACTTCAAGGTCGTCCCGCCGGGCACCGGCATCGTCCACCAGGTGAACATCGAGCACCTGGCCCGTACGGTCATGGTGCGCAACGGCCAGGCGTACCCCGACACCCTCGTCGGCACCGACTCGCACACCACCATGGTCAACGGCCTCGGCGTCCTCGGCTGGGGCGTCGGCGGCATCGAGGCCGAGGCCGCGATGCTCGGCCAGCCGGTCTCCATGCTGATCCCGCGCGTCGTCGGCTTCAAGCTGACCGGTGAGCTGCAGCCCGGCACCACCGCCACGGACCTCGTGCTCACCATCACCGAGATGCTCCGCAAGCACGGTGTGGTCGGCAAGTTCGTCGAGTTCTACGGCGAGGGCGTCGCCGCCACCTCCCTGGCGAACCGCGCCACCATCGGCAACATGTCGCCGGAGTTCGGCTCCACCGCCGCGATCTTCCCGATCGACGCCGAGACCATCAACTACCTGAAGCTGACCGGCCGCTCCGAGCAGCAGCTGGCGCTCGTCGAGGCCTACGCCAAGGAGCAGGGCCTCTGGCTGGACCCGAAGGCCGAGCCGGACTTCTCCGAGAAGCTGGAGCTCGACCTCTCCACGGTCGTCCCGTCCATCGCCGGCCCGAAGCGCCCGCAGGACCGCATCGTCCTCGCGAACGCCGCCGAGCAGTTCAAGCAGGACGTCCTCAACTACGTCGACGTCGTGGACGAGGCGGGCAAGGAGTCCTTCCCGGCCTCCGACGCCCCGGCCGTCACCCCGAACGGCGCCCCGTCCAACCCGGTCCCGGTGACCGCCCCCGACGGCACCACCTACGAGCTGGACCACGGCGCGGTGACGGTCGCGGCCATCACCTCCTGCACCAACACCTCCAACCCCTACGTCATGGTCGCCGCCGCGCTGGTCGCGAAGAAGGCCGTGGAGAAGGGCCTGACCCGCAAGCCGTGGGTCAAGACCACCCTCGCCCCGGGTTCGAAGGTCGTCACCGACTACTTCGACAAGGCGGGCCTCACCCCGTACCTCGACAAGGTCGGCTTCAACCTGGTCGGCTACGGCTGCACCACCTGCATCGGCAACTCCGGCCCGCTGCCGGAGGAGGTCTCCAAGGCGGTCAACGACCACGACCTCGCGGTCACCTCGGTCCTCTCCGGCAACCGTAACTTCGAGGGCCGGATCAACCCCGACGTCAAGATGAACTACCTGGCGTCCCCGCCGCTGGTCGTCGCGTACGCCCTCGCCGGCTCCATGAAGGTGGACATCACCAAGGAGGCCCTGGGTGTCGACCAGGACGGCAACCCGGTCTACCTGAAGGACATCTGGCCCTCCGAGGCCGAGGTCAACGACGTCGTCGCCAACGCCATCGGCGAGGACATGTTCTCCAAGTCCTACCAGGACGTCTTCGCGGGCGACGCCCAGTGGCAGGCCCTGTCGATCCCGACCGGCGACACCTTCGAGTGGGACCCGGAGTCCACCTACGTCCGCAAGCCCCCCTACTTCGAGGGCATGCAGATGGAGCCCGCCCCGGTCACCGACATCACCGGTGCCCGTGTGCTGGCCAAGCTGGGCGACTCGGTCACCACCGACCACATCTCCCCGGCCGGCGCCATCAAGGCCGACACCCCGGCCGGCAAGTACCTCACGGAGCACGGCGTCGAGCGCCGCGACTTCAACAGCTACGGCTCCCGCCGCGGCAACCACGAGGTCATGATCCGCGGCACGTTCGCCAACATCCGCCTGCGCAACCAGATCGCGCCGGGCACCGAGGGCGGCTACACCCGCGACTTCACCCAGGCCGACGCGCCGGTGTCGTTCATCTACGACGCCTCGCGCAACTACATCGAGCAGGGCATCCCGCTGGTCGTCCTGGCCGGCAAGGAGTACGGCTCCGGCTCGTCCCGCGACTGGGCCGCCAAGGGCACCGCGCTCCTCGGCGTCAAGGCCGTCATCGCCGAGTCGTACGAGCGCATCCACCGCTCGAACCTCATCGGCATGGGCGTCCTGCCGCTCCAGTTCCCCGAGGGCCAGACCGCCTCGACCCTCGGCCTGACCGGCGAGGAGACCTTCTCCTTCACCGGTGTCGAGGAGCTGAACAACGGCACCACGCCGAGCACGGTCAAGGTCACCACCGACACGGGCGTCGAGTTCGACGCGGTCGTCCGCATCGACACCCCCGGTGAGGCCGACTACTACCGCAACGGCGGCATCATGCAGTACGTCCTGCGCAGCCTGATCCGCAAGTAGGCGGTCCGCTCCGCAAGGAGCAGGTACGGCACGGCAGTCGAGGGCCGCATCCCCGGAGGACGGGGGTGCGGCCCTCCGCCGTACCCCCGGCCACCCCACCCGGCCGGCCTCAGCCGATGGTGACGACCCGCGCCCACGGCGGCGGGGCGTCCGGCACGTACTCCGGGTCGTTCTCGTTCACCGCGCGGGCCGGACGCGGGAAGAGCCCCACGACCGTACGGCACGGCGGTTGCGCGGACGGCCAGGGCGTCTGGCCGTCCGTCAGCGCGACGATCACGTCCGGGCGGGGCCGGGAGCGCAGCGCCCGCGCGAAACCGGAGCGCAGATCCGTGCCCCCGCCGCCGATCAGCTCCAGGGCCTCGGCACGGCAGATCGCCACGGCGATCCCGGCCGCCGCGTCGCAGGAGATCACCGACACCAGATCGCGCCGCCCAGTTCGGCGTCGCTCACCGAACCCGAGGTGTCGATCACCACGCACACCCGGGGCGGAGTACGGCGCAGACTCGGCAGCACCGCCCCGGGGACGGCGGTCGAGCGGCGGGACGGACGCCGGTAGCTGTGGTTCTCGCCCACCCCGGGCGCCCCGGCCGCCGACCGCACGGCGGAGCCCAGCAACTGCCGCCACGGCTGCGGCGGACGGAACGCCTCGTCCGCCCACCGCCGCCAGCCCTCCGGAGCCTCGCCCGGGCGGCCCTTGATGCCCTCGGCCACCCGGAAGCGCACCGCGTCCCGCTGCTGCCGCGTCAGCCCGTTCGCGCCCTCGGGCCCCAGCTCCCAGGGCCGTGCCTCGCCGTCGGAGCCGCCGCCGCAGTCCAGCCAGGACAGGTCCGAGGCGAGCCCGGTCATCGAGGACGTCCGCAGGTACTCCTCCATCAGCAGCCCGTCGGGCAGCCCCAGCAGCGACGGCAGCACCGCCCCGGCCGGCCGGAGCAGACCGTCGCCGTAGATGTCGTCGTTGATCTCGAAGTCGGCGGCGATGTTCCGGCGCAACCGCTCGCCCGGACCGTACGCCTCGTTCTCGCGCGCGTACCGCAGACCGCGCTCATGGTGGTCCCGCAGGAGATGGGACACCTCGTGCACCCAGACGCCCGCCAGATCCTCCACCGGCGTGCGGGCCACGAAGCCGGGGGAGACGTAGCAGCGCCAGTACGCGTCGACCGCCATCGTCGGCACCGACCGGTCCTCCACCACGTGGAGCGCGAAGAGCGCGGCGGCCAGATAGGGCCGCACCGCCACCGCGTGCAGCCGGGCCGCCATCAGCTTCTCCCGGTCCAACGGCAGCCCGGGAGGACCGCCCCCGGGACGAGGCCCGGCCGGCACCGTGGGGACGGTGACCCCCACCGGGCGCGGCGGCGAAGGCGGCACCATCGGCCGCGGCACGGGCCGCGCACCGCCCGAGCCTCCGGCCGTCGCCGCGCGTGCGGTGCCTGCGCCTCCAGACGCCGCGCCGCCCGCCCCTCCGGTCGCCCGCAGCCCCCGCGCCCCCACACCCCCGCTCACCGCCGCACCTGCGCCGCCCGCGCGACCCCCACCGACCGTTCCGCCCGTTCGGACAGGCCGACGATCGACGCCAGACGTTCCACCGTCGCCGGGACCTCCCAGTCGTCGCGCCGCACCGCGGCCAGCGCCTTGGCCGGAGCCACCAGCAGGTCCGGTGCCCCCGTCTCCAGGGCGCGGACCAGCACCGCCCAGCCCGCCGCCCAGCGTTCCCGCTCCGGGCGGGCCCCCACGGCGGCCACCACCGCCTCCAGCGCGGCCTGCCGAAGGTCGCCGCGCTCGGGCAGCTCGGCGTTCTCGGGGTCGGCCAGCAGGAGTTCCGGGTCCGGCAGGTCCATCCGGTCGAGGTGGGCGAGGAGTTCCAGACCCGGGCCGTCTCCCACCGCGCCCCGTACCAGCAGTGCCAGCACGTCCCGGGACACCCCGGCCGCCGTGCCGAAGGCCAGCAGGGTCAGCGCGGCCTCCCAGCTCCGGGGCGACGGCCAGGCCCCGCCGCGCCGCGTCTCGCTGCTCGGCAGGCGGTGGATCAGCGTGGGCCGCGCCTCGAGGAAGCCGCACACCGCGCGCCGGGCGAGCGCCACCGCCTCCGCCAGCCGTTCCGGGTCCAGCCGGGGCAGCTCGGCGCGGGGCCAGACCCCGCCCAGGCCGCGCACCACCACGTCCTTGTCGTGCACCCAGTACAGGTGGACGAACCGGTTGGCGAGCGGCGGGCTCAGCTCCCACCCGTCCGCCGCCGACGCACGTGGGTTGGCGGCCGCCACGATCCGCACGCCGTGCGGAAGTTGCAGGGCACCGACCTTCCGCTCCAGGACGACCCTCAGCAGCGCGGCCTGCACGGCCGGGGTCGCGGTGGACAGCTCGTCCAGGAAGAGCAGGCCGCGCCCGGCCCGGACCAGCTCCACGGCCCACTGCGGCGGAGCCATCGGCACCCCGCGCACCGCCGGGTCGTCACCCACGATCGGCAGCCCGGAGAAGTCGGTCGGCTCGTGGACGCTGGCGATCACGGTGGTCAGCGGAAGATCGAGGGACGCGGCGAGCTGGGTGAGGGCCGCGGTCTTGCCGATGCCCGGTTCGCCCCAGAGCAGGACCGGCAGATCGGCCGCGACGGCGAGGGTGAGCGCTTCGAGCTGCTCGTCGGGGCGCGGTTCGGTGGTCGTGGTCCGCAGGAGCGACAGAAGATCGCCGGCCACGGCGAGTTGACGGTCGACGGCAGGCATGAGGGCAGGGGAAGTCATGAGCATCACCAGGTGAGTCGAGTCGAAGGAGAGCGAGGGAGAGCGAGGGAAAGCGAAGGAGAGCGAAGGGGGAGCGAAAGAGAGAGAGGGGGAGCCGTGTGGGCTGAAGGGGGGGGAGGAGAGGTCAGGCCGCCAGGCCCGTGCGCGGGCGCGCCCTGTTGCCGCGCTTCTCGCGCCAGACGGGAGGTGTCCGCCGGTCGAGCCGAGGCGGGCGCGCCTCCGCCCCGCCACCTGCGGCAGGGTGCTCGGGGACGAGCCCGGAGCGGAACAGCCCGTGTGCGACCCGGCGGGCCAGGGCCGACTCCAGCTCGTCCCGGAGCGGCCCGTCCCGCAGGACGGCACCGGGGCCGAGCAGCTCCTCGACGACGGCCAGCGCCCCGGTGACATCACCATGCCGCAACCGCATCCGCACCGCGGGCAGTTGCTCGGGGCTGCGGTGCACGGCGTCGATGGCCCGCAGACAGGGCAGCGCGGGCCCGCCGAGCGCGACCAGCAGTTCCTCCCGGCGCACTTCGACGGGGTCGTGGTCGACGGCGGTCAGCACTCCGTCGCGCAGTGCGATGCGGTGCACCTCGCCGCGGCACTCCACCCGATGCGGATCGGCGGCCTCGACAGCCGGGCCGCTCCCGGGTGCCGTACCGAACGGCGGAAGCGCGGCGGCGACCAGCGGATGCAGCCGGTCGGCCGTGATCAACCCGGCCCGCAGCAGCTCCAGATCGGGCAGGACCCGTGCCGCTACCTCCGGCAGTACCGGCAGCGTGGCCACGTCCCCCGCGGGCAGCGCGAGGGGCCGTACGCCGGGCGCGTGACCGTCGTCGGGCGCGACGAGTTCCAGTATGGCCCGGTCGCGGGTGCCGAGCCGCACGGTGAACGCCCCCCGCGGGCCAAGCCCCTCGGCCCGCAGCAACAGCTCGGCCTCGGCGGCCCAACTGCTCGTGGCCCAGGGGGAGTCGGGGGCTTCCCTGGCGGCCCAACTGCTCGTGGCCCAGGCGGAGTCGGGGTCGTCCCTCAGGCCGCATCGGCCGGTCAGCTCGCCGCTGCGCCCGGCGTCCCACAGATGCCGGTGCAGATCGAGCCGGAACCGCCGGTCCGGGTACGGGTGCGGATGGTGCCCCCGGGAGCGCCCGTCGCCGGACTCGTCCCACAGGGCCAGCGACATCCGCTGCCCGGCGTCCGCCCAGGCGGGCGGTGTACGCACCACGAGGTGCAGGGAGCCCGGGTAACGGGCCAGGGAGAGGGTGAGGCCGGGGCGGAGCCGTCCGTCGGGGGCGATCCGGGGCATGTGCCAGCGCAGCAGGTCCGGCGCGAGCCGGCGCAGGTCCGCGCGGAGACGGGCGGCGAGGTCGGTGCCGTGGCGGGTGCGCACGGCGCGCAGATCGAGATCGACATCGACGCGGGCGGCGGCACAGGCCCCGGTCCAGTCACCGGCGAGACGCCGGGCGGTCGCGGTCTCGATCATGGACGGTGGCACGGCGTACTCGCGTACGCGCTGCCACATCGACAGGCGGGTAGGAATCGCGGGCGCGAAGTGAGATGCCATCAGCACTCACCTTGCGCGGACGATTCCCCCAATCCACGAGAGGAGAAGTTCTTCATCGCGCGCATCATAGGCACGCCGTTCACGATCTGTCACCAGCGATATGGGCCGGGCCGAGGACACGCACAGGGTGCCGGCCCCCACGGACCGGCACCCCGCACGTACATCAACCAGCCTGCTCAGCCCAGCAGTTCGACCTCCGCCAGGGTCGCCTCACCCGTGAGGACCAGGCGGTACTTCGCGTACGAGCCCGGTGACTTCACGGAGAAGGCGCGGGTCTGCCGGTCCCAGGTGAAGGTCTCCCCGGAGCGCTCGTCCAGGGTCTTCCACTTGGAGCCGTCCTTCGACGCCTGGAGCTTCCAGCCCGCCGGTGCCTTCGTACGGTCCGACGGTGACGTCAGCGTGTACTGCACGGCCTTGGCGGCCTTCGCCACCGGCAGGTCCACCGAGGTGACGGCCGCCTGGGTGGCGGACGTGTCGTCGAACAGCGCGCCCTCGCCCTTCACCAGGTCGGCGCGGGGCGTGGGCACCTTGTCGTCCTGGGTGATGGAGACCGGTGCCGCGTTCTTCCCGGTGCCCCACGAGGACGGCTTGGCGCCCATGTCGAACTCCAGGACACCGCCCTTCGCGATCACCGAGTGGGGCAGCGACGTCGCCTTCCACGGCACGCCGTTGACCCTCAGCCCCTGGACGTACACGTTGCGGGCGCTGTTCTTCGGCGCCTTCACGACCAGCGTGCGGCCGTTCTCCAGGTGGATCGTCGCCTTCGTGAACAGGGGCGAGCCGATCGCGTACTCGCCGCTGCCCATCACCAGCGGGTAGAAGCCCAGCGCGGAGAACAGGTACCAGGCCGACTGCTCGCCGTTGTCCTCGTCACCGTGGTAGCCCTGCCCGATCTCGCTGCCGACGTACAGCCGGGACAGCACCTCACGGACGTTCTTCTGCGTCTTCCACGGCTGACCGGCCGCGTTGTACATGTAGTTCACATGGTGCGCGACCTGGTTGGAGTGCCCGTACATGCCCATCCGGACGTCCCGCGCCTCCGTCATCTCGTGGATGACACCGCCGTAGGAGCCGACGAAGTCGGGGGAGGCCGTCTCCGGGGTGGCGAAGTACTCGTCGAGCTTGTCCGCGAGACCGCTGCGGCCGCCGTACAGGTTCGCGAGGCCGCGGCTGTCCTGGGGCGCGGTGAACGCGTAGCCCCAGCCATTGGTCTCCGTGTAGTCGTGGCCCCACACGCGCGGGTCGTACTTCGAGGACTCGACCCGCCAGTCGCCCTTCGCGTCCCGGCCCTGGAAGAAGCCGGCCTTCGTGTCGAAGAGGTTGACGTAGTCCTGGGCGCGGTTCAGGAAGTACGCGGACTCCTCCTTGTACCGCTTGTCGCCCGTCTTCTTGTAGAGCGCCTGGCCCATCTTCGCGATGCCGTAGTCGTTGAGGTAGCCCTCCAGCGCCCACGACAGGCCCTCGTGCGTCTCGGTGCCGGTGTAGCCGAGGAACGGCGACGTCGCCATGCCCTTGCGGCCCACACCGGACGACGGCGGCACCACGGTCGCGTTCTTCACGGCCGCGTCGTACGCCGACTTCGCGTCGAAGCCGACGCCCTTGACGTACGCGTCCGCGAACGCCACGTCCGAGGAGGTGCCCGTCATCAGGTCCGCGTAGCCCGGCGAGGACCAGCGGGAGGTCCAGCCGCCGTCCTTGTACTGCTGCACGAACCCGTCGACCATCTCGCCCGCCTGCCCCGGTGTGAGCAGCGAGTACGCCGGCCAGGTGGTGCGGTAGGTGTCCCAGAAGCCGTTGTTGACGTACACCTTGCCGTCGACGATCTTCGCGCCGGTGTGCGTCGGGGTGTCCGGGTTCGGCATCTTCGAGAACGGCGACGCGTACTGGTACTTCGAACCGACCTTCTCGAAGCCGGAGTTCGGGTACAGGTACAGCCGGTACAGGCTGGAGTACAGCGTGGTCAGCTGGTCCGGCGTCGCGCCCTCGACGGTCACCTTGCCGAGCAGCTTGTCCCACTGCCGCTGGGCCCGCGTCTTCACGGCGTCGAAGGAGGCGCCGTCGATCTCCTGGCGCAGGTTGTCCTTGGCCTGGTCGATGCTGATGAGGGACGTGGCGAGCCGCAGCGTCACGGTGCGGTCGGCCCCGGCGTCGAAGCGCAGATGCCCCTTCACCCCGCTGGCGGACCCGCCGGTCACCGGCTTGTCGAAGGTGCCGTAGACGAAGAGGCGGGTCGCGCCCGTCGACAGCCCGGACTTCACGTCCGAGTAGCCGGTGACGATCCCGTTCTCCTTGTCGAGGGTCAGCCCCGCCTGGTCGGTGACGTTGTCGAACAGGACGCTCGCGTCGTCACCGGGGTAGGTGAAGCGCAGCACCGCCGCGTGGTCCGTCGGCGCCATCTCCGCCTTCAGCCCGTTCTCGAACCGCACCCCGTAGTAGTACGGCCGCGCGGTCTCGTTCTCGTGCTTGAACGCGAGCGCGCGCGCCGAACGCCCGGTGTCGGGGGTGCCGGAGGCGGCCGACGGCATCACCTGGAACGTCTGCCGGTCACCCATCCACGGGCTGGGCTCATGGCTGGCGCTGAACGCCTGGATCGTCGGCAGGTTGTCCGCGTTGTTCGCGCGGGCGTAGTCGTACAGCCAGCTCAGCGAGCCCGCGTTGGTCACCGGGGTCCAGAAGTTGAAGCCGTGCGGCACGGCCGTCGCCGGGAAGTTGTTGCCGCGCGAGAAGCCGCCGCTGGACAGGGTGCCGCGGGTGGTGAGCGCGTAGTCGGACAGGTGCGCCTTCGGCTTCTCGGGCGCGACCTCCTTCAGCGCCACGTCGTCCAGCCAGCCCCGGAACTTCGCCGGGCCCTTGGGGGAGTCGTACGCCACCAGGATGCGGTCGACGGTCTTGCCGTGCGCGACCGAGCCGATCCGGGAGACGACGTTGTTCCACTGGTTGACGTACAGCACCTTCGACGCGCCCTGACCGCGCGGCGAGAGGGGGAAGCCGTGCTGGTCGGCGGCGCCGAGGTCGCTGAGGTAGGTGCCGTCGGTGAAGGCCAGGTCGACGGAGACGTTCGTGGCGTCGTAGTCCCGGTCGCCGTCCGCCATCGACGGGAAGACCCGGTAGGACAGCTGGGTGTCCCGGCCGACGGCCACGTTCACGTCGTAGACCTTGTTGTACGAGTAGCCGCGCCCGTCCGCCGTGTGCCGGCCCGCGTAGCGCAGGGCCCGCTTGCCGGTGAAGCCGGCGCCCGCCTTGGCGGTCGGCGAGCCGCTCGGGCCGCGGTCGACGAGGGAGAGCATGTCCTGCGGCACCGGGCCGTCGTCGCCGCCCGTGGAGAACTGGACGTCGGCCAGCTGCAGAACACCGGAGGCGCCGTTGTTCTTGGTGATCTCCAGCCGGAAGTGCTGGTACTCGGCCGGCTCGGCGAGGTCGAACGTCTTGGTCTGGAACCGCTCGGCGAAGGTCTGGCCCGAGCGGGTGTCGACCGTCGTCCACTCCTTGCCGTCGGAGGAGCCCTTCAGGGTCCAGTCCCGCGGGTCGCGCTCGGCGAAGTCGTTCGCCGACGTGAGCGCGTACTTGGTGATCCTCGCCGGCTTGTCGAGGTCGAACTCCGCCCAGCCGGTGGCCTCGAAGACCAGCCACTTGCTGCTGGGCTCCCCGTCGGCGAGGTTCTCCTTCACCTCACCGGCGCCGGAGTTCTCCCCGTTCGCCCGTACGTCCGTGACATGGTCCGTCACGTTGCCCGGGATGCCGCTGCTGTAGCCGCCGTCCACGCCCGAGGCGCGTTTCGCGCCCCCGGGACCGGTGTCGACGGTATTGAGCCAGTCGGGAGCCGGGTCGTCCGCCTCGAACGAGGACACGAACTCCCGGTCGGCCGCCGCGGGCGCCTGCGGCAGGGCCACCGCCGCGCCCTGCGAGCCCATGGTCAAAGCGAAGGCGGTCGCCGACACGACCGCCGTACCCCATCGGTGACGAGCTCTCTGCTGCTTCAACAGGTACCCTCCCTGCGCGCGGGACAACGTTGTCAAATTCGCTGCGCAAGGAACAGTAGTGGCTCAAGTGCAGGGCATTGTCAAGGGTGTTGAGTGTGCCGTTCGGGGCTTATGGCGTGGATTTTTCCGGCAAGCCTCGCACAGGCCCCGCATATTTCCGTGAGGTCTCAACTCGGAAAAGACCATCGGTGAACCTTGCATTCGATCTTGCTCCGCTGGCGGGAAGTGGACTATACCTGTCGGCACTTCACCACAAGATTCCGCACTTCCTGCACGACCCCAGCTTGACCCGATCGCGGTGCCGGGGAGGATCCGGTTCACCGCCTGAGTCCTGGAGAAGGCGAGGACTTGAGCATGGGATCCACTTCTGCCCAGAATCCCGAGAACGGCGGTACCACCGCGGGAGTCGGCCGGCGCGATCTGATCAAGCGGTCCGCCGCACTGGGTCTGATCTCCGTTCCGACCATGAGCTTCCTGTCCGCGTGTGCGAGCGGCGGCGGGGACGATTCCAGCAATGACTCCGAGGGCAAGACCTCCAAGTCGAACCCGTTCGGGGTGAAGGACGGCAGCAAGCTCGACGTCGTCATCTTCAAGGGCGGTTACGGCGACGACTACGCCAAGGCCTGGGAGGCCAGCTTCAAGAAGAAGTGGGGCGTCACCTCGGTCCACACCGGCACCCAGGAGATCACCGGCAAGCTCCAGCCCCGCTTCAACGCCGGCAACCCGCCGGACATCGTCGACGACTCCGGCGCCCAGCAGATCCCGATCGACGTGCTGTACAAGAACGGGCAACTCGTGGACCTCGCCGAGGTCCTGGACGCCCCGTCCGTCGACGACCCGGGCAAGAAGGTCCGCGACACCCTGATCCCGGGCACGCTCGACGCCGGCATGCAGGGCGGCAAGGTCGTCGCGCTGAACTACATCTACACGGTGTGGGGCCTGTGGTACTCCGGCAAGCTCTTCAAGGAGAAGGGCTGGACGGCGCCGAAGACCTGGGACGAGTTCCTCGCCATCTGCAAGGAGGCCAAGGCCGACGGCATCGGCGGCCTCGCGCACCAGGGCAAGTACCCGTACTACATCAACGTGGCCATCATGGACCTCATCGCCAAGACCGGCGGTCTGGACGCCATGAAGGCGATCGACAACCTCGAACCCAACGCGTTCGTGGGCTCGGACGCGGCGACCGCCGCCGTCGAGGCCATCTACGAGGTCGTCGAGAAGGGCTATCTGATGCCCGGCACGAACGGCCTGACCCACACCGAGTCCCAGACCCGCTGGAACCAGTACAAGGCCGCCTTCATCACCAGCGGCTCCTGGCTGGAGAACGAGCAGCTGAAGACGACGCCGGACGACTTCGACATGAAGTTCCTGCCGATGCCGCTGCTGCCCGACAGCAAGCTGCCCTTCGAGGCGATCCGCGCCGGCTCCGGCGAGCCCTTCATCATCCCGTCCAAGGCCAAGAACCTCGCGGGGGCCAAGGAGTTCATGCGGATGATGCTGTCCAAGGAGTGGTCGACGCTGTTCGCCAAGGAGGCGAACTCCCTCACCATCCTCAAGGACGGCGTCGACTCCGGCGTCCAGCTGCGCCCCGGCACCCAGTCCACCGTCGAGGCGTCCAAGGCGGCGGGCACCAACACCTTCCGGTACCTCTACACCGAGTGGTACAGCGAGATGGGCACGGCCATCGAGAACGCCTCCAACGAGCTGATGGCCAAGCGCATCCAGCCCAAGGAGTGGCTGAAGCGGGCCCAGGCGGCCGTCGACAAGCAGGCCAAGGACCCGGAGTCCAAGAAGAACCACCGGGACTAGTTCCACCGGCCCCGCGGGGTGCGGATGACGTGTACGTCACCCGCACCCCGCCGGGGCGTCGCCGCAGCGCCGTCGGGAACACAGGGCAGGAAGACGCCAATGCGTAAAGGGCAGTACCGGTTCGTCGCGGGATTTCTGTTCGCTCCCGTGGCCATCTACGTGACCTTCGTGATCTGGCCGTACATCCAGACGTTCGGGTACTCCCTGACCGACTGGAAGGGGCAGTCGCAGACCTTCAGTTTCGTCGGGCTCGACAACTACAAGGCGTTGTTCCAGGACGACGTCTTCATGGGAGCCATCTGGCACAACATCCTGTTCCTGATCTTCATCCCGGTGAGCACGATCCTGATCGCGCTGTTCTTCGCGTTCATGCTGAACGCCGGCGGACGCAGCAGGTCGGGAGGGGTGTCCGGGGTCGCGGGCTCCAAGTACTACCGCGTCGTCTACTTCTTTCCGCAGGTCCTCTCACTGGCGATCATGGCGGTGCTCTTCGGGGCCGTCTACCGCAGTGACGGCGGCGGAATGCTCAACGGTCTCCTGATCAAACTCGGACTGGTCTCCGAGAACAGCCCGGTGGAATGGCTCAACGAGCCGAACATCGTCCTGTGGGCCCTTCTGGTGGTCGTCGTCTGGCACGGCGTGGGCTTCTATCTCGTGCTGTTCTCCGCCGCCATGCAGTCCATTCCGAAGGACATCTACGAGGCGGCGCTCATCGACGGCGCCGGCCGTGCGCAGTCCTTCTTCCGCATCACGCTGCCCCTGCTGTGGGATTCCGTGCAGACCGCGTGGGTCTATCTCGGAATCGCCGCGATGGACATGTTCATCCTGGTCTCCACGATGACGTCCGGGGACTTCGGCGGCGGCCCCGACCACCACAGCGAGGTCATGGCGACCGTGATGATGCGGAACTTCCAGCTGTACGGGAGGAGCGGCTACGCCTGTGCGATGGGCGTGGTGATGCTTGTCCTCACCCTGATCGTGTCCGTGTTCACGCTGCGTGCCACCCGCCGCGAGCGCATCGAGTTCTGAGCGGGAGAGAAGACGACGATGAGCGCACCCCTCAAGGAGACCCCCGCGGCGAGCGGCACGGTCCCGGCCCAGTCCTCGGTCCGCAAGAGCCCGCCCCGCCCCGGCGACCAGCGCAGCGAAGGCGTCGTACTGAACGTCTTCTCGCACGGCTTCCTCGCCCTGTGGGCGCTGCTGATCGTGCTGCCGCTGCTGTGGCTGGTGCTCAGCTCCTTCAAGACCGACGCCCAGATCGGCGGCTCGGCCTTCGGCTGGCCGCAGAACTGGTCGCTGGACGTCTTCTCCCGCGCCTGGGAGAAGGGCATCGGCGACTACTTCCTGAACACCGTCATCGTGCTGGTCTTCTCGGTGCCGCTGACGATGCTGTTCGGCTCGATGGCGGCGTACGTGCTGGCCCGCTACGAGTTCTGGGGCAACCGGTTCCTGTACTTCTTCTTCGTCGCGGGCGCCATGTTCCCGGTGTTCCTGGCGCTGGTGCCGCTGTTCTTCATGGTGCGGCGCCTGGACATGCTGAACACGTACCAGGGGCTGATCCTGGTGTACGTCGCCTACTCGATGCCGTTCACCGTGTTCTTCATGCACTCCTTCTTCCGGACGCTGCCCACGGCCGTCTTCGAGGCGGCGATCCTGGACGGGGCCTCGCACAGCCGGACCTTCTTCCAGGTGATGCTGCCGATGGCGAAGCCGGGTCTGCTGAGCGTCGGCATCTTCAACACGCTGGGCCAGTGGAACCAGTTCATCCTGCCGACGGTCCTCATGCAGCCGCAGAGCGGCGACGATCCCGAGCGCTACGTCCTCACCCAGGGGCTCATCCAGCTCCAGCAGCAGCAGGGCTACGCCTCCGACCTCCCGGTCCTCTTCGCCGGCGTGACCATCGCGATGATCCCGATGCTGGTCGTGTACCTGTCCTTCCAGCGGCAGGTCCAGGCGGGTCTCACGTCCGCGACTCTGAAATGAACCACGGGTAGCGCTCCGCAGCCGAGCGTGCGCACGCCGTTCCCCGCCCAGGGAGCGGCGTGCGCCGCTGTGTGCACGTACCCGGATCCGGTTCAACCTCTTGACGGGAGGCGACCCGAACGGCTCAGCTTAGAGTTCACTAGTTGGACACGAACGGGGCCTCACCGAAGCGGTCCCGCGCGCAGGAGGTCGTCGTGGAGACTCCGGGGTCGCAGTCGTCGCTGCACCGAGCCAACCTGGAACGGGTGGTCCGGGCCGTTCGGCTGGCCGGATCACTCACCCAGGCCGAGATCGCGAGGACCACGGGTCTGTCCGCGGCGACGGTCTCCAATATCGTCCGGGAGCTCAAGGACGGCGGAACGGTCGAGGTCACGCCCACGTCGGCGGGCGGGCGCCGGGCCCGCAGCGTCTCCCTGAGCGGGGACGCCGGCATCGTCATCGGCGTCGACTTCGGCCACGCGCACCTGCGGGTGGCGGTGGGCAACCTCGCCCACCAGGTGCTGGCCGAGGAGTCCGAGCCGCTGGACGTGGACGCCTCCTCCGCCCAGGGCTTCGACCGCGCGGAAGAGCTGGTCAACCGGCTGATCGCGGCGACCGGCGTCGATCGTTCCAAGGTCGCCGGGGTGGGCCTCGGCGTGCCCGGCCCGATCGACGTCGAGTCCGGCACCCTGGGCTCGACGGCCATCCTGCCGGGCTGGACCGGCACCAAACCCGCCGAGGAGCTGCGCGAGCGGCTCGGCGTGCCCGTGCACGTCGACAACGACGCCAACCTGGGCGCCCTGGGCGAGCTGGTCTGGGGCAGCGGGCGCGGGGTGCGGGACCTGGCGTACATCAAGGTCGCCAGCGGCGTCGGGGCCGGCCTGGTCATCGACGGCAAGATCTACCGGGGGCCCGGCGGCACCGCGGGGGAGATCGGGCACATCACCCTGGACGAGTCCGGCCCGGTGTGCCGCTGCGGCAACCGCGGCTGCCTGGAGACCTTCGCGGCGGCGCGCTACGTGCTGCCGCTGCTGCAGGGCAGTCACGGCACGGATCTGACCATGGAGGGCGTCGTACGCCTGGCCAGGGACGGGGATCCGGGCTGCCGCCGTGTCGTCGCCGACGTCGGCCGGCACATCGGCAGCGGCGTCGCCCAGCTCTGCAACCTCCTGAACCCGAGCCGGGTGGTCCTCGGGGGCGATCTCGCGGAGGCCGGTGAGCTGGTCCTGGGGCCCATCAGGGAGTCCGTGGGGCGCTATGCCATCCCCAGTGCCGCCCGCCAACTGAGCGTGCTTCCTGGGGCCCTTGGAGGCCGTGCCGAGGTGCTCGGCGCCCTCGCTCTCGCGCTCAGCGAGATGGGCGATTCGACCCTTTTGGACAGCACTCTGCACGCGGCTGCCCCCGTCTTCACTTAGAGAACGGATGGCACCGTTGCCAACCCGTTAAGGATTTACTTCTTGACGTCGCACGTGTGGCCGAGTTGACTTCCAGCCACCTCGGCCGCAACGTCGCGGCCTCGTCAGGGAGGTTTCTGAAGTGAACACGCGTATGCGTCGCGCCGCTGTTGCCATCGCCGCTGGTGCGATGGCCGTCTCGCTGGCTGCCTGTGGCAGCGCCGAGGAGGCCGGCGGCGGCAAGGACACCGCCTCGTCCGCCAAGAAGGGCGACGACATCAAGGTCGGTCTGCTGCTCCCCGAGAACCAGACCGCTCGTTACGAGAAGTTCGACCGCCCGCTGATCGAGCAGAAGATCAAGGAGCTGACGAACGGCAAGGCCAAGGTCGACTACAACAACGCCAAGCAGGACGCGAACCTGCAGGCGCAGCAGGTCGACACCATGATCACCAACAAGGTGGACGTCCTCATCCTGGACGCCGTCGACGCCAAGGCGATCAAGAACTCGGTCCAGAAGGCCGTGGACGCCGGCATCAAGGTCGTCGCGTACGACCGCCTGGCCGAGGGCCCGATCAGCGCCTACACCTCGTTCGACAACGTCGAGGTCGGCAAGACCCAGGGCGCGGCCCTCCTCGAGGCCCTTGGCGACAAGGCCAAGGACGGCCAGATCGTCATGATGAACGGCTCCGTCACCGACCCGAACGCCGCCATGTTCAAGAAGGGCGCCCACGAGGCCCTGGACGGCAAGGTCAAGGTCGGCAAGGAGTACGACACCAAGGAGTGGAAGCCGGAGAACGCCAACGCCAACATGGAGGCGGCGATCTCGGCCCTCGGCAAGAAGAAGATCGTCGGCGTCTACTCCGCCAACGACGGCATGGCGGGCGGCATCATCACCGCCCTGAAGGCCGCCGGCATCGACGTCCCGGTCACCGGCCAGGACGCCGAACTCGCCGCCGTGCAGCGCATCATCGCCGGTGAGCAGTTCATGAGCGTCTACAAGCCGTACGCCCCCGAGGCCGGCGCCGCCGCCGAGATGGCCGTCGCGCTCGCCCAGGGCAAGTCGCTCGACTCCATCGCCAAGGACAAGGTCGACAGCGACAGCCAGAAGGCCGTCCCGTCCGTCCTCGTCCCGGTCACCTCGCTGACGAAGGCCAACGTCAACGACACCGTCATCAAGGACGGCGTCTACACCGCCGACGAGATCTGCACCGGCAAGTTCAAGGCCGCCTGCACCGAGCTCAAGATCGGCTAGTCGAGTCCCCTCGCGTGTGCGGGAGTTCGTCACCGGATTCCCGCACGGGGCATGACTGCTCTCGACTCCTCCGGCGCCCCGCGCGTCATTCAGCCCCGCAAGCTCGGCGCGGGGCGCCGGACGGATCCCCCCAACTCTCTCTGCACAACCCTTCCGCCGGGTCAGGCGGCGAAGGAGATGGTTCACGTGTCCGCTACGCCCGTGCTGGCGTTGCGCGGGGTCTCCAAGCGGTTCGGTGCCGTTCAGGCGCTCACCGACGTAGAGCTTGAGGTCCACGCCGGTGAAGTGGTCGCCCTGGTGGGCGACAACGGCGCCGGAAAGTCCACGCTGGTCAAGACGATCGCCGGCGTGCACCCCATCGATGAAGGCGTCATCGAATGGGAAGGCAAGGCCGTGTCGATCAACCGGCCGCACGACGCCCAGGCCCTCGGCATCGCGACGGTGTACCAGGACCTCGCGCTGTGCGACAACATCGACGTCGTAGGCAACCTCTTCCTGGGCCGCGAGCTGAAGAAGCGCGGCATCCTCGACGAGGTCGAGATGGAGCGCCGCTCCCGCGAGCTGCTCCAGACCCTCTCGATCCGCATCCCCAGCGTGCGCATCCCGATCGCCTCGCTCTCCGGCGGTCAGCGCCAGACCGTGGCCATCGCCCGCTCCATGCTCGGCGAGCCCAAGCTGGTCATCCTCGACGAGCCCACCGCGGCCCTCGGTGTCGAGCAGACCGCCCAGGTCCTCGACCTGGTCGAGCGGCTCCGCGAGCGCGGCCACGCCGTCATCCTCATCAGCCACAACATGGCCGATGTCAAGGCCGTCGCGGACAAGGTCGCCGTGCTGCGGCTCGGTCAGAACAACGGCGTCTTCGAGGTCAAGACGACCTCGCAGGAGGAGATCATCTCCGCCATCACCGGCGCCACCGACAACGCCGTGACCCGCCGTGCGGCGCGCACCAACGGGGAGGTTTCCAAGTGAGCACCGACAAGACCTCCACCGCTGCCACCGACGAGCACGAGGTCGTCAACCCCGAGGCCGCCGCTGCCGCGGTGACCGCGGTCGACCCCCGCCTGCTCGTCCAGGAGCAGGGCCTCGCCGGCTACATCGGCGAGTTCCGGCGCAAGATAAAGGCCGGTGAGCTCGGCTCCCTGCCGGTCATCCTCGGCCTGGTCGCCATCTGCGTCATCTTCCAGAGCCTGAACTCCGCGTTCCTGTCCGCGCAGAACATCAACGACATCACCGTCACGATGGTCGGCACCGGCATGATCTCGGTCGGCATCGTCTTCGTGCTGCTGCTCGGTGAGATCGACCTGTCCGTCGGCTCCGTCAGCGGTGCCTCCAGCGCCATCGCCGCCGTCCTCGCGGTGAACCAGGGCTGGCCCGAGTGGGCGGCCGTGCTCTTCGCGATCGCGTGCGGTGCCGCCATCGGCGCCCTGCACGGCTTCTTCTTCGCGGTGCTGGGCGCCCCCGCCTTCGCCGTGACCCTGGCCGGTCTGCTCTTCTGGCTCGGCTTCATGCTCCAGACGCTGGGCGAGAACGGCACGATCAACCTCGACAGCGACGGCCTGATCGGCAAGCTCACCACGTACTTCTTCTCGGACGTGGCGGCCGCCTACGGTCTGGCGGCGGTCGTGACGGCGCTGTTCTTCCTCAGCTCCTTCCTCGGCAACCGCCGCCGCGAGGCCGCGGGCATCCCGTTCCGCCCGCTGAGCGACACGATCCTGCGGACCGCCCTGCTGGGCATCGTCTCCTTCGCCGCGGCGATCATGTACAACCAGTACAAGGGCCTGCCGCTGGCCACGGTCATCTTCCTGGTGTTCCTGGTCGGCACGGACTTCCTGCTCCGCCGCACCTCGTACGGCCGCAAGGTGTTCGCCCTCGGTGGCAGCGTCGAGGCGTCCCGCCGTGCCGGTATCAACGTCACCGCGGTGCGTATCTCGGTGTTCGCGATCTCCGGTGGCTTCGCGGCGATCGGCGGCCTCTTCCTGGCCTCCAAGATCGCCTCCGCCAACCAGAGCGCCGGTACCGGTGACCTGCTGATGAACGCCATCGCGGCGGCCGTCATCGGTGGCACGTCCCTCTTCGGTGGCCGTGGCCGCACCTGGAACGCCCTCCTGGGTGTCCTGGTCATCGTCTCGATCCAGTACGGCCTCCAGCTGGAGTCCATCGCCGAGCCGGTGAAGTACATGATCACCGCCGGCGTTCTGCTCACCACGGTCGTGATCGACTCGATCACCCGCAAGACGCAGAAGACCGCGGGTCGCGCGTAGCGCGGAGCGCGGTAGCGCCCAGGGGGCGCGGGTGAACTGGCGGGTACCGGTCCGTTGTGGCTGGTCGCGCCGTTCCCCGCGCCCCCTTCGGCGTGCCGTGACACCGGCAGAGCCGATCGCGTGACGTACGACTCCCGGGCCGGGAACCTTCCGCCGGAGCGGAACATTAGACTCGACAAGCCCGGCAACAGCTCGACAGCTCTACAGCAAGGAGGCACGGGTGCCGCTGCTGACCCGCATCACGGGACCGCGCGATCTGGACCGGCTCACCCCTGAGCAGCTGGTCCAGCTGGCAGAGGAGATCCGGACCTTCCTCGTCGAGGCCGTTTCCAAGACCGGCGGCCACCTCGGCCCCAACCTCGGCGTGGTCGAGCTGACCATCGCCCTGCACCGGGTGTTCGAGTCGCCGAAGGACAAGGTCCTCTGGGACACCGGCCACCAGTCCTACGTGCACAAGCTGCTCACCGGCCGCCAGGACTTCAGCCGGCTGAAGATGAAGGGCGGCCTGTCCGGCTACCCCTCGCAGGCCGAGTCCGAGCACGACGTCATCGAGAACTCGCACGCCTCGACCGTCCTCGGCTGGGCCGACGGCCTCGCCAAGGCCAACCAGCTCAGGAAGCGCGACGACCACGTCGTCGCCGTCATCGGCGACGGCGCCCTGACCGGCGGCATGGCCTGGGAGGCGCTGAACAACATCGCCGAGGCCAAGGACCGCCCCCTCGTCATCGTCGTCAACGACAACGAGCGCTCCTACGCGCCCACCATCGGCGGCCTCGCCAACCACCTCGCGACGCTGCGCACCACCGACGGCTACGAGCGCTTCCTGACCCGCACCAAGGAGATCCTCGACCGCACCCCGGTCGTCGGCAGGCCGCTCTACGAGACCCTGCACGGCGCCAAGAAGGGCCTGAAGGACTTCATCGCCCCGCAGGGCATGTTCGAGGACCTCGGCCTGAAGTACGTCGGCCCGATCGACGGCCATGACATCGAGGCCCTGGAGTCCGCCCTCGCCCGCGCCAAGCGCTTCGGCGGCCCGGTCATCGTGCACTGCCTCACCGAGAAGGGCCGCGGCTACCAGCCCGCCCTCCAGGACGAGGCCGACCGCTTCCACGCCGTCGGCAAGATCCACCCCGACACCGGACTGCCGATCGCCTCCTCCGGCGCCGACTGGACGTCCGTCTTCGGCGAGGAGATGGTGAAGCTCGGCGAGGAGCGCGACGACATCGTCGCCATCACCGCCGCCATGCTCCAGCCGGTCGGCCTGGACAAGTTCGCCAAGAGGTTCCCCGAACGGGTCTACGACGTCGGCATCGCCGAGCAGCACGGCGCGGTCTCCGCGGCCGGCCTCGCCACCGGCGGGGTGCACCCGGTCTTCGCCGTCTACGCCACCTTCCTCAACCGCGCCTTCGACCAGGTCCTCATGGACGTCGCCCTGCACAGGTGCGGGGTCACCTTCGTGCTCGACCGGGCCGGCGTCACCGGCACCGACGGCGCCTCCCACAACGGCATGTGGGACATGTCGATTCTCCAGGTCGTCCCGGGCCTGAGGCTCGCCGCCCCGCGCGACGCCGACCAGGTGCGCGCACAGTTGCGCGAGGCCGTCCAGGTCGAGGACGCCCCGACCGTCGTCCGCTTCTCCAAGGGCGCCGTCGGCCCCGCCGTGCCCGCCGTCGGGCGCGTCGGCGGCATGGACGTGCTGCGTGAGCCCGGCACCGACCGCCCGGACGTCCTGCTGGTCTCCGTGGGCGCCCTCGCGCCGATGTGCCTGGAGATCGCCGGCCTGCTCGACAGGCAGGGCATCTCCACCACCGTCGTCGACCCGCGCTGGGTCAAGCCCGTCGACGAGGCCATGGCCCCGCTCGCCGAGCGGCACCGCGTGGTCGTCACCGTCGAGGACAACAGCCGCGTCGGCGGGGTCGGCTCGGCCGTCGCCCAGGCCCTGCGGGACGCGGGCGTCGACGTCCCGCTGCGCGACTTCGGCATCCCGCCGCGCTTCCTCGACCACGCCTCGCGCGCCGAGGTCATGGCGGAGATCGGGCTGACCGCCCCCGACATCGCCCGCCAGGTCACCGGTCTGGTCTCCAAGCTCGACGGCCGGTTCGACCGCGCCGCGGCCGAGGCCGACGCCGTGGAGCCCGCGCGCGACTGACGGGTCCTCACAGGTCCGAACGGGCCGGTTTCGCCGCCGACACGAGTGGTGAAACCGGCCCATCTGTGTGAAATTGCTCGCGCCGGGGCAGGCGTACCACGCCCCCTCTCGATCATGTCGGGGACGACAAGCGTGGGAGGTAAGACCGTGAGCAGCACACTCTTCCGGACGAAGAGAGTCGAGCAGTCCATCCGCGACACCGAGGAACCCGAGCACGCGCTCAAGAAGTCCTTGTCCGCGCTGGACCTGACCGTCTTCGGTGTCGGCGTCATCATCGGTACGGGCATCTTCGTGCTCACCGGCACCGTCGCCAAGGACAACGCCGGACCCGCGGTGGCCCTGGCGTTCGTCGTCGCCGGCATCGTCTGCGCGCTGGCCGCCCTGTGCTACGCCGAGTTCGCGTCCACGCTCCCCGTCGCCGGTTCGGCGTACACCTTCTCGTACGCCTCGCTGGGGGAGTTGCCCGCCTGGATCATCGGCTGGGACCTGGTCCTGGAGTTCGCGCTGGGCACGGCGGTGGTGGCCGTCGGCTGGTCGGGCTACATCCAGTCCCTGATGGACAACGCGGGCTGGGAGATGCCGGCGGCGCTCGCCAGCCGGGAGGGCGCCGACGGCTTCGGCTTCGACATCCTGGCGGCCGCGCTCGTCCTCGTCCTGACCTTCGTCCTCGTCCTCGGCATGAAGCTGTCGGCGCGGATCACGTCCCTGGTCGTGGCCATCAAGCTGGCCGTCGTCCTGACGGTGATCATCGCGGGCGCGTTCCTGATCAACTCCGACAACTACGACCCGTTCATCCCGAAGAGCCAGACCGTGGAGGCCGAGGGCAGTCTCCAGGCACCACTCATCCAGCTCATGTTCGGCTGGGCGCCGTCCAACTTCGGCGTCATGGGCATCTTCACCGCGGCCTCCGTCGTCTTCTTCGCCTTCATCGGCTTCGACGTCGTCGCCACGGCCGCCGAGGAGACCAAGAACCCTCAGCGTGACATGCCGCGCGGCATCCTCGGCTCCCTCGTCATCTGCACCACCCTGTACGTCCTCGTGTCGATCGTCGTCACCGGCATGCAGCACTACACCAAGCTCTCCGTGGACGCGCCGCTCGCCGACGCGTTCAAGGACACCGGGCACCCCTGGTACGCGGGCTTCATCAGCTTCGGCGCCGCGGTCGGCCTGACGACGGTCTGCATGATCCTGCTGCTCGGCCAGACCCGGGTCTTCTTCGCCATGAGCCGCGACGGACTGCTGCCCCGGTTCTTCTCGCACGTCCACCCGCGCTTCAAGACCCCGCACCGCCCGACGATCCTGCTGGGCGTGCTCATCGCGATCCTCGCGGGCTTCACGCCGCTGACGGAACTGGCCGCGCTGGTGAACATCGGCACGCTGTTCGCCTTCGTCGTCGTGGCCATCGGCGTGATCATCCTCCGCAAGACCCGCCCCGACCTGCCCCGGTCCTTCCGCACCCCCTGGGTGCCGGTCCTGCCGATCGTGTCGGTGTGCGCCTCGCTGTGGCTGATGATCAACCTGCCCTCCGAGACCTGGGTCCGGTTCGCCATCTGGATGGTCGTCGGCTTCGCCGTGTACTTCCTCTACGGCCGAACCCACAGCCGTCTCGCCCGCGGCGAGGAGGAACCCGCGGAGGTGAAGTAGCAGGCGGACGTGAAGGAGCGGGCGGTGCCCGCCCGGGGCCGCGTACGGCAGGCCGGTTACGGCAACACCGTACGCGGCCCCGTCACGTCGGCGCCCAACCTCCGCACCCGCTGCCGCAGTTCCCGGTCGGCGGTCACGACCAGCACGGGCCGTCCGGCCACCTGCTCCACCAGCGCGACGATGTGGTCGTCGCCGCTGCCGGGGGCGGACTCCACCCGTACCCCCGGGACGCTCTCCACGCCCCGGGCGGCCCCCTCCACCACCAGCACGATCTCCACCGGCCCGGCGTGCCCCGGCACGCCGTCCGCCGCCAGCCGGTCCCGCAGGCGTTCCGCGGCACCGCGGCGGTCCCGCCACCAGCCGTCGGGCACCGACCCGACGACGTTCGCGGCATCGACGATCACGAGCAGGGGAGCGTCTTCGTCCATGCCGCCCAGGGTCGCACGGCACCCGGCCGCTACTCGCCCTCCTCGCCCGGGAAGCTCGCGAAGTACGCCGCCGCCATGTCCTCGTCCCCGTGCCCCTGCGCCTCCGCCCGGGCGAACCGTTCCGCGCTCGCCGCGGCCACGTCCAGCCGGGCGCCGTGGTGCTCGCCCGCCTCCACGATGAGCCGCGCGTCCTTCGCCGCCGTACGGACCGCGAAGGCGGCCGGGGACAGGTTGCCGTCCAGCACCAGCCCCGCCTTCGCGCGCAGGTACCCCATGTCGAGCGGGCCGCCGTCGATCACCTCGAAGAACCGCTGCGGGTCCACCCCGAGGGCCTCGGCCAGCGCCAGCACCTCCCCGGCGGCGTTCGTCACCGCCAGCACCCAGCTGTTGGCGACCAGCTTCAGCCGGGTCGCGGTGCCCGCCGCGCCGTCCTCCCCGGTCCACACCGTCCTGGACCCCACGGCGTCGAACACGGGCTGCACCACCGGCCGGCTGTCGTTCGGGCCCGCCGCCAGCACGGTGAGCGTGCCCGCCTCGGCGGGCTGCCGGGTGCCGAGCACCGGGGCGTCGTAGAAGACGAGGCCGTGCTCGCGGGCGAAGCCGGCCAGCTCGGCGATCCCCTCCAGACCGGCGGTCGTCGACTGCACCCACACCGCCCCCGTGCGCAGGGCCGGCGCCGCCTCCCGCATGACCTCCAGCGTCGCGGGACCGTCGTACAGCATGGTGAGGACGACATCGGCGTCCTGGACCGCCTCGGCGGGCGTCCCGGTCACCAGGGCCCCGTCGGCGGCCAGCGGCTCGGCCTTGGCCCGGGTACGGTTCCAGACGCGCACGGTGTGCCCGGCCTTGACGAGATTGCGGGCCATGGCGGCCCCCATGATCCCGGTGCCCAGGACGCTCACGGTGAACTTGTCGGTCATGACGTCGACTTCCTGTCTCGGTATTGAGGTGCCGTGATCCAGCTTGCCCGGGGGCGGCGCGTTCCGCCGCGCCGGCCCCGCATAGGGTGAAACGGTGAACGGCGACTGGCTCATCCGCGGCCGTGACGGCCGCCTCGGTGTCTATCTGCCGACCGACGAGGCCGTCCTGTGCCGGGCGGAACTGGGGCCCGGCGGGCCCTGGGGCCCTCCACGCCGGATCGGCGGCGAGCAGGGACTCCACCCAGGACCCGCCCTCGGGCACGGCCCCGACGCCTACACCCATCTGGCCGCCTGGCGTCCCACCAAGCCGGGGGAGTCGGGCCTCGTGCACTCCACGCACTTCAGGGCCCGGCTGGCCGCGCTCGACTGGGTCCCCGTCGGCCACCCGGACGGCAGCGGCGACCGTACGGGCCTGCCCGCCGTCACCGTCGACGCGCAGGGCCGCGCCCATGTGTTCGTCCGCGACAAGGCGGGCGGAGTCGGCATGCGCGCGCAGAAGCAGACGGGCGGCTGGGGCGCCTGGCACGACCTCAAGGGCCGGGACGTCCACGAGCAACTGGCCGCCGTGGTGGGGGAGTCCGGGCTGGTCGAGCTGTACGCGGCGGTCCCCGGGGCCCTGCTGTACTGGCGGCAGGAGGAGCCGGGTGCCGTCCCCGTCCTCCAGGAGGCGCTGGAGACGCCCGTCCGGCCCGGCACCCTGTACGCCCTGGCGACCTCGGCGGAGCGCACCACGCTCTACTACGCCGAGGACTCCGGCGACCTGTGCGCCTGGCGCCCCGGCGCCAGACCGGTCACCGTCCTGCCCTCGGCCGGACCCGGCCCGGTGTCCGCGGTGCGCTGCGCGCTCGACGGCCACGACTGCACGGTCCTGGCCCAGCGCTCGGCGAGCGGCCGCGTCGCCTTCGCCGCGTACCCGACGGAACAGGAGTCCGCGGGGGCCTGGTGGACGGAGTCGGGGCCGCAGCTGCCGGCGGACGCGGTGGTGGCGCTGGCCCTGGACGAGGAGGAGCGGATCGTGGCGGCGACGGTGTCACCGTCGACGGGCCGCCTTCTGCTGACGCGGCGCAAGGACGAGCCGGGGCTGGCCCTGGAGGCGTGGCGGGAGGTCTGAGGCGGCTGCTTCGAGGGCGCCGGTGCCGGCCTTCAGCCCGTCCGGCGTTTGAGGACGAGGCCGTTCAGGCCGACACGGGGGTCTGGGGCGGGCGGAGCCCCCAGAGGCGACGCGCGCAGAAACGCCGGTGCCCTGCACACCTGACAGGCGTGCAGAGCACCGGCGTTCACAGCGAAGCGCCTACGCGGGGACGCTGGCCACGCCCGGCTCCAGGAACCTCTTGCCGTTCACGCGCTCCGAGACGCCCTCGCGGTCCAGGTACGGCGTGATGCCGCCCAGGTGGAAGGGCCAGCCGGCGCCCGTGATCAGGCACAGGTCGATGTCCTGGGCCTCGGCGACGACGCCCTCGTCGAGCATGATGCCGATCTCCTGGGCGACGGCGTCCAGGACGCGGTCGCGGACCTGCTCCTCCGTCAGGACGACATCGCCCTGCTTCAGCAGCGCGGCGACCTCCGGGTCCAGCTCCGGCTTGCCGGAGTCGTAGACGTAGAAGCCGCGCTTGCCCGCCTTGACGACGGCCGCCAGGTTCGGGGAGACCGTGAAGCGGTCGGGGAAGGCCCGGTTGAGGGTCTCCGAGACGTGCAGACCGATCGCGGGACCGACCAGCTCCAGGAGCACCAGCGGGGACATCGGCAGACCGAGCGGCTCGACGGCCTTCTCGGCGACCTCGACCGGCGTGCCCTCGTCGATGACGTTCTGGATCTCGCCCATGAAGCGGGTGAGGATGCGGTTCACGACGAACGCCGGGGCGTCCTTCGTCAGCACCGCGGTCTTCTTCAGCTTCTTGGCGACGGCGAACGCCGTGGCCAGCGAGGCGTCGTCGGTCTTCTCGCCGCGGACGATCTCCAGCAGCGGGAGGACGGCCACCGGGTTGAAGAAGTGGAAGCCGACGACCCGCTCGGGGTGCTTCAGCTTCGAGGCCATCTCCGAGACGGAGAGGGAGGAGGTGTTGGTGGCGAGGATCGCGTGCGCCGGGGCGACCGCCTCGACCTCCGCGAACACCTGCTGCTTGACACCGATCTCCTCGAACACGGCTTCGATGATGAAGTCCGCGTCCGCGAAGCCCTCCGCCTTGTCCAGGACACCCGTCACCAGCGCCTTGAGGCGGTTGGCCTTGTCCTGGTTGATCCGGCCCTTGCCGAGCAGCTTGTCGATCTCGGCGTGGACGTAGCCCACACCCTTGTCGACGCGCTCCTGGTCGATGTCCGTGAGGACGACCGGGACCTCGAGGCGGCGCAGGAACAGCAGCGCGAGCTGGGAGGCCATCAGACCGGCGCCGACGACACCGACCTTGGTGACCGGGCGGGCCAGGTTCTTGTCCGGCGCGCCGGCGGGGCGCTTGCCGCGCTTCTGCACCAGGTTGAAGGCGTAGATGCCGGAGCGCAGCTCGCCGCCCATGATCAGGTCGGCGAGCGCCTGGTCCTCGGCGTCGTAGCCCTTCTGCAGGTCGCCGTCCTTGGCGGCGGCGATGATGTCCAGGGCGCGGTAGGCGGCCGGGGCCGCGCCGTGCACCTTGGAGTCCGCCACGAACCGGCCCTTGGCGACGGCCTGGTCCCAGGCCTCGCCGCGGTCGATCGCCGGACGCTCGACCGTGATCTCGCCCTTGAGGACGGACGCGGTCCAGATCAGCGACTGCTCCAGGAAGTCCGCGCCCTCGAACAGCGCGTCCGCGATGCCGAGTTCGTAGACCTGCTTGCCCTTGAGCTGCCGGTTCTGGTTGAGGCTGTTCTCGATGATCACCGAGACGGCCTTCTCGGCGCCGATCAGGTTCGGCAGCAGGGTGCAGCCGCCCCAGCCGGGCACCAGGCCGAGGAAGACCTCGGGCAGGGAGAACGCGGGCAGCGCCGCGGACACCGTGCGGTAGGTGCAGTGCAGACCGATCTCCACGCCACCGCCCATGGCGGCGCCGTTGTAGTACGCGAAGGTCGGCACGGCCAGCTGCGACAGGCGCTTGAAGACGTCGTGGCCGCCCTTGCCGATGGCCAGCGCGTCCTTGTGCTCCTTCAGCAGCTCGACGCCCTTGAGGTCGGCGCCGACCGCGAAGATGAACGGCTTGCCGGTGACGCCGACGCCGACGATGTCGCCGTCCGCGGCCTCCTTCTCGACCTGGTCGATCGCGGCGTCGATGTTCGCCAGCGACTGCGGGCCGAGCGTGGTCGGCTTGGTGTGGTCGTGGCCGTTGTCCAGGGTGATCAGGGCGAAGCGCCCGCCCGCGGCGGAGCCGCTGTCGGACCCGGTCAGCGGCAGGTCGAAGTGGCGTACGTGCGCCTGGGTGACGACCTCACCCGGGAACAGCTCGGCCGCACCCTTCAAAAGCTCAGCGGTGGTGCTCACTTGTCCCCCTCGAAGTGCGGGTTCTCCCAGATGACCGTCGCGCCCATGCCGAAGCCGACGCACATGGTGGTCAGGCCGTAGCGGACGTGCGGCTGCTCCTCGAACTGGCGGGCCAGCTGCGTCATGAGGCGGACGCCGGAGGAGGCCAGCGGGTGGCCGAACGCGATGGCGCCGCCGTACTGGTTGACGCGGGCGTCGTCGTCGGCGATGCCGTAGTGCTCCAGGAAGGCCAGCACCTGCACGGCGAAGGCCTCGTTGATCTCGAACAGGCCGATGTCGTCGATGGACAGGCCGGCCTGGGCGAGGGCCTTCTCGGTGGCCGGGATCGGGCCGTAGCCCATGACCTCCGGCTCCACACCCGCGAAGGAGTAGGAGACGAGCCGCATCTTCACCGGCAGGTCGTGCTCGCGGGCGAAGTCCTCGGAGGCGATGAGGGACGCGGTGGCGCCGTCGTTCAGACCGGCCGCGTTGCCGGCGGTGACCCGGCCGTGCACGCGGAACGGGGTCTTCAGACCCGCCAGGTTCTCCAGGGTGGTGCCCGGGCGCATCGGCTCGTCGGCGGTGACCAGGCCCCAGCCGGTCTCGCCGGCCTCGGCGTTGGTGCGGCGCACCGAGATCGGCACCAGGTCGGCCTGGATCTTGCCGTCGGCGTACGCCTTGGCGGCCTTCTCCTGGGAGCGCACGGCGTACTCGTCGGCGCGCTGCTTGGTGATGCTCGGGTAGCGGTCGTGCAGGTTCTCGGCGGTCATGCCCATGAACAGGGCGGACTCGTCGACCAGCTTCTCGCTGACGAAGCGCGGGTTGGGGTCGACGCCCTCACCCATGGGGTGGCGGCCCATGTGCTCGACACCACCGGCGATGGCGATGTCGTAGGCACCGAAGGCGACCGAACCGGCGACCGTGGTGACGGCGGTCAGGGCACCGGCGCACATACGGTCGATGGAGTAGCCGGGCACCGACTGCGGCAGGCCCGCGAGGATGCCGGCCGTGCGGCCGATGGTCAGGCCCTGGTCGCCGATCTGCGTGGTCGCGGCGATGGCGACCTCGTCGATCTTCTTCGGGTCGAGACCGGGGTTGCGGCGCAGCAGCTCCCGGATCGCCTTCACGACGAGGTCGTCGGCGCGGGTCTCGTGGTAGATGCCCTTCGGGCCCGCCTTGCCGAACGGGGTGCGGACGCCGTCGACGAAGACGACGTCCCTGACGGTACGAGGCACGATGGCTCTCCTCCAGGGTGCGGGATGGCACTACTGCTGCGCGACGCGCTGAGCGCGCGCTCAGGACTCATGCTACTTATGAGTAACGTAGCTGCACAGTCCTGGCGTGGGGAGCGGCGAAGGTCACACCGCCGACCCGGCCCGCACTCCGGCCGCATCCGTAGATCTTGGCGTGATCTCGCCGTACCTCCCGGCCGCCACGCCTCCCCGAAGGAGCCCGCCTCAGGCCGACAGCGCGGCGACCAGCACCGGCGTGACCAGCTCGACCTGCCAGGGCCTGGCCCCGTGCCCGGACAGCGCCTCCGCCACCGACTCGGCGCTCACCGACTGCGGCGGCTCCCAGCACACGCGCCGCACGGTGTCCGGCGTGATCAGGTTCTCCTGGGGCATGCTCAGTCGCTCGGCCAGCGCCGACACCGCGGCGCGGGCCGTCGCGAGACGGGCGGCGGCCGCCGGGTCCTTGTCCGCCCAGGCGCGCGGCGGCGGGGGCCCGGTCACGGGCTGGCCCGGCGCGGGCAACTGCCCCTCGCTGAGCTCCTTGGCCCGGTCGACCGCGGACTGCCACTGCTCCAGCTGCCGCCGCCCCATCCGGTGCCCGAAGCCGCTCAGCGCGGACAGCGCGTGCACGTTGGCCGGCATGGACAGCGCGGCCTCCACGATCGCCGCGTCCGACAGCACCTTGCCCGGCGACACGTCACGCCGCTGCGCGATCCTGTCCCGGGTCTGCCACAGCTCCCGCACCACGGCCAGCTGCCGGCGCCGGCGCACCTTGTGCATCCCGGACGTCCGCCGCCAGGGGTCCTTGCGCGGCTCGGCGGGCGGCGCCGACGCGATCGCGTCGAACTCCTGCAGCGCCCACTCCAGCTTGCCCTGCCGGTCCAGCTCCTTCTCCAGGGCGTCCCGCAGGTCCACGAGCAGTTCGACGTCGAGCGTCGCGTAGCGCAGCCAGGGCTCGGGCAGCGGGCGGGTGGACCAGTCGACGGCCGAGTGGCCCTTCTCCAGGACGAAGCCGAGCACGCTCTCGACCATGGCGCCCAGGCCCACGCGCGGGAAGCCGGCGAGCCGCCCGGCGAGCTCGGTGTCGAACAGCCGGGTCGGCACCATGCCTATCTCCCGCAGGCACGGCAGGTCCTGGGTGGCCGCGTGCAGCACCCACTCGACGTCCGCGAGGGCCGCGCCGAGACCGGACAGGTCCGGACAGGCGACGGGGTCGATCAGCGCGGTACCCGCGCCCGCGCGGCGCAGCTGCACGAGATAGGCGCGCTGGCCGTAGCGGTAGCCGGACGCGCGCTCGGCGTCGACGGCGACGGGTCCTGAGCCGGCGGCGAAGGCGGCGACCACCTCGGCGAGCGCCGCTTCGTCGGCGATCACGGGCGGAATGCCCTCGCGGGGCTCGAGCAGAGGGATCGGCGCCTTCGCTGCGGAGGCTCCGCCGTCGTCCGGAGGGCCGCCTCCGGTGGTTCGCAGTGGAGTGTCTGCTGCGGTCTCTTGGGCGTCGGTCACCTGTCAAGGGTATCCGTGTGTGGACGGCGCCTGCCGACGGAACGTTCCGTCGGCAGGCGCCGGGGGGTCGTAAACCAGTCAGTCCGCTGGGGGAGCGGGCTCACGACGAGGGTGGGGACGGGCGGAGGGGGGGAAGGGGCCGTTCACCTCGGTGGACGGCGGGCGGGTCGGCCGGACGGGTGAGGGCTCAGTGGATGATGCCGGTCCGCAGGGCCACGGCGACCATGCCGGCGCGGTCACCGGTGCCGAGCTTGCGGGCGATACGGGCGAGGTGGCTCTTGACGGTCAGGGCGGACAGGCCCATCGAGACGCCGATGGCCTTGTTCGACTGGCCCTCCGCCACCAGCCGCAGGACCTCGACCTCACGGCCGGACAGTTCGCGGTAGCCGCCCGGGTGGCTCGGGGCACCCGGGTGGCGGCGGTGCATACGGGCGGCGGCGGAGCCGATGGGGGCGGCACCGGGGCGGGTGGGGAGCCCGACGTTGGTGCGGGTGCCGGTGACGACGTAGCCCTTCACACCGCCCGCGAGGGCGTTGCGTACGGCGCCGATGTCGTCGGCGGCGGAGAGGGCGAGGCCGTTGGGCCAGCCCGCGGCACGGGTCTCGGACAGCAGGGTGAGACCGGAGCCGTCGGGGAGGTGGACGTCGGCGACGCAGATGTCGCGGGGGTTGCCGATGCGGGGACGAGCCTCCGCGACGGACGAGGCTTCGATGACGTCGCGCACACCGAGCGCCCAGAGGTGGCGGGTGACGGTGGAGCGGACGCGGGGGTCGGCCACGACCACCATGGCGGTCGGCTTGTTCGGGCGGTAGGCGACCAGGCTTGCGGGCTGCTCGAGGAGAACGGACACCGGGCCTCCTGGGGTGCGGGGACGGCTTTCAAGGTCACAGTCGTCTTCGGCACCAAACCTCTGGCCCTTTAGGGAAAGATCACGATTTAGTGAGTAACAATTGGGGCAATTCGGACAGGTGGTCGATCGTTCGAGACCGGTATCGGTTCGATCGGCGACGGTTTCCTGACCGAAAGTGGCCGTGTCGACAAAGTGACGAGCAGGGCGGACCTCTCGGTCCGCCCCCGCGTCAGCGTGCCTGCGGGTCGCGGCGCTGCGGCAGCGTCACCACCGAGGCGTCCCCGGGGCCCGCCGGCGGCAGCCCCGCGACCTGTGCGAGCAGATCGCACCACGACGTCAGATGGGACGCGGTGTCCGGGACTCCGCCCAGGCCCTCGCGCGGCGTCCACGAGGCGCGGATCTCGATCTGCGACGCCGCCGGCCGCTCCGACAGCCCCCCGAAGTAGTGAGAGCTCGCCCGGGTCACGGTGCCGCTCGGCTCCCCGTACGACAGCCCGCGTGCCTGGAGCGCGCCGGTCAGCCAGGACCAGCACACCTCGGGCAGCAGCGGATCGGCGGCCATCTCCGGCTCCAGCTCCGCGCGCACCAGCGTCACCAGCCGGAACGTCCCCCGCCAGGCGTCGTGCCCGTCTGGGTCGTGCAGCAGCACGAGCCGGCCGTCGGCCAGGTCCTGGTCGCCGTCGACGACGGTCGCCTCCAGGGCGTACGCGTACGGGGCGAGACGCTGGGGCGCCTTGGTCTGCTCCACCTCGATCTGCGGGCGCAGCCGGCTGCCGCGCAGGGCCTCCACCGCGGCTCGGAAGGCCGGCGGGGCCGTACTCCGCGCATTGCGCTCCGCCTCTCCGCCGCCCTTCGCGTCATCCGCTCCGCCAGTGCCGTCCGACAGTCTTCCCTGAGCCGCAGCCATGCCGGGAAGATTAAGGGGAACCGGGGCCGCGTGCAGGGAGGGACACCCGGACATCACCGCCGCCCCCGGCGTCCCGGCCTCCCCGGCCGTGCGAGACTTGGGCCCGTGAGTGCCAACCAGACGCCGCCTTCCGCCCCGTACGACTCCGCCTTCCTCAAGGCGTGCCGGCGCGAGCCGGTGCCGCACACACCGGTGTGGTTCATGCGGCAGGCCGGGCGCTCACTGCCGGAGTACCGCAAGGTACGCCAGGGCATCGGGATGCTCGACTCCTGCATGCGGCCCGACCTGGTCGCCGAGATCACCCTGCAGCCGGTGCGCCGGCACGGCGTCGACGCGGCGATCTACTTCAGCGACATCGTCGTCCCGCTCAAGGCGATCGGCGTCGACCTCGACATCAAGCCCGGCGTCGGCCCCGTCGTGGAGCAGCCCGTGCGCACCCGCGCCGACCTGGCCCGGCTGCGCGACCTGACCCCCGAGGACGTCTCCTACGTCACCGAGGCCATCGGCCTGCTGACGGCCGAGCTCGGCGCCACCCCGCTCATCGGTTTCGCCGGCGCCCCGTTCACCCTCGCGAGCTACCTCGTCGAGGGCGGTCCGTCCCGCACGTACGAGAACGCCAAGGCGATGATGTACGGCGACCCGGAGCTCTGGGCCGATCTGCTCGACCGGCTCGCGGAGATCACGGCCGCCTTCCTCAAGGTGCAGATCGAGGCCGGCGCCTCCGCCGTGCAGCTCTTCGACTCCTGGGCCGGCGCGCTTGCCCCCGCCGACTACCGGCGCTCGGTGCTGCCCGCCTCCGCGAAGGTCTTCGACGCGGTCGCCGGCTACGGCGTCCCGCGCATCCACTTCGGCGTCGGCACCGGCGAGCTGCTGGGCCTCATGGGCGAGGCCGGCGCGGACGTCGTCGGCGTCGACTGGCGCGTCCCGCTCGACGAGGCCGTCCGCCGGGTCGGCCCCGGCAAGGCGCTGCAGGGCAACCTCGACCCGACCGTGCTGTTCGCCGGGACCGGGGCCGTCGAGACGAAGGCCCGCGAGGTCCTCGACGCCGCCGCCGGTCTGGAGGGCCACGTCTTCAACCTCGGCCACGGCGTGATGCCGTCCACCGACCCGGACGCCCTGACCCGGCTCGTGGAGTACGTCCACACGCAGACGGCCGTCTGACCCGTCCCGCCCCGGGGCCGCGCCCCGCATCCCTCCGTACGCCGCCCGTCGTCCGCATCCCGGACGGCGGGCGGCTTCGCGCTGTCCGAATGCCCCCGTGCTGTCCACATGCTGAAAAAACGGAACCTGATCACCTAGTTGTGGTGATGTGATGATCTCCGTGTGGTTGAATCGTGTTCAATCCCCCCCAGGCGGCGCATCCGGCGCGTACTTCCGCGACCCCGCACGGA
Source organism: Streptomyces sp. SS1-1 (assembly GCF_008973465.1). NCBI lineage: Bacteria > Bacillati > Actinomycetota > Actinomycetes > Kitasatosporales > Streptomycetaceae > Streptomyces > Streptomyces sp. SS1-1. The sequence continues at coordinate 5,646,356 of NZ_WBXN01000004.1, forward strand.
TGCCACGGCCGCCTGCCGTCCGGTCCTCGAAGGAACACTCCGTGTCAGCCACCGTCTCGAACTTCTACTACGGAGCGACGACTCCCATAGCGGCCTATCTGATGGCCTGTCTGGGAGCGGCGCTCGGGTTGCGATGCACCACCCGCTCGCTGCGCCGGCGCGAGCGCAGGGCGGGCTGGCTCGCCCTCGGCGCCGTCTCCATCGGCTGCGGCATCTGGACCATGCACTTCGTCGGCATGATCGGCTTCAACATCCAGGGCGCGCTGGTCAGCTACGACACCGGCCTGACCCTGGCGAGCCTCGCCGTGGCCATCGTCGTCGTCGCCCTCGGCGTCTTCATCGTCGGCTACCGGGGCGCCGCGCCCGCCAACCTCGCCGTGGCCGGTGTCATCACCGGCCTCGGGGTCGCCGCCATGCACTACCTCGGCATGGCCGCCATGCGGGTCCACGGCACCCTGCGCTACTCCACGCCCATCGTGGTCGTCTCCGTGGTGATCGCCGTGGTCGCCGCCACCGCGGCCCTCTGGGCGGCCGTCAGTGTGCGCAGGCTCTGGGCCAGTCTGGGCGCCAGCCTCGTCATGGGCGTGGCCGTGACCGGCATGCACTACGTCGGCATGGCCGCCGTCTCCGTCGACGTCACCGCCGGGTCGGCGCCGGCCCAGTCGTCCGTGGAACTCCTGTCGTTCCTGCTGCTGATGCTGGCCGGCCCGCTCGTCGCGCTGCTGGCGGCCGCCGTCGTCGTCATGTTCGACCCGGAGATGATGCTGGCCGACGACCGGGCCGACGCTCCCGTGCGCCGCGGCCGCCGGCGCGCCCTGGCCGAGTAGCGGGAGACCCCCTCACCACCCGGGCCGCGCCCGCCTGCCGAACAGCAGGCCGCGCGGCTCCGGGGGAGGGGGAGTCCCCGGGCGCAGCGGCCACGCGATGACCATGCCCGCCAGGAAGCCCACCACATGCGCCGCGTACGCCACCGTGCCCGCGTCCGAGACGCCCTCGCCGTGCGAGTACACCGCCTGGAGCACGAACCAGAAGCCCAGCACCAGCCACGCGGGCAGCCGCAGCGGCAGGAAGACGAGGAACGGCACGAGGACCCACACCCGGGCCCTCGGATACAGCACCAGATAGGCGCCCAGCACCCCCGCGATGGCCCCGGACGCGCCGATCAGCGGTTCCGCCGAGTCGTCGTTGAGCAACGCGAAGCCGTACGAGGCCACATAGCCGCAGACCACATAGAACAGCAGGAACCGCACATGGCCCATGCGGTCCTCGATGTTGTTGCCGAAGATCAGCAGGAACAGCATGTTGCCCAGCAGATGCAGCCAGCCGCCGTGCAGGAACAGCGCGGTGAACACCGACAGCGCCGGGGACTTGTCGTAGCCCGGCGGGCCGATCACACAGCCCGGGCCGTGCGGCCCGACGGCGACCTGGCCCGTGGGGACCATGCCGGGCAGCTGACCGTGGATCAGCTCCCGAGGAACGGCCGCGTACTGCTCCAGGAACGCCTGCAGATGGCACAGCTGCGCCAGGCTGCTCTCCCCGGCCACGGAGCCCGCGCCGCCGGGCATGAAGAGGAAGACCAGGACGTTCGCGATGATCAGCGCGTAGGTCACATAGGGCGTACGGCTCACGGGGTTGACGTCATGGACGGGGATGACCACGACACATATGTGCCCCCGATCGGTCCGTCGAATCGGTGAACACCGGCGTGTCCCGCCGCGTATGTCTCGGCAACCGCCCGCGGCACGGGGAAGGCGGGCCGTGGGGACGACGTGAGGAACAGGCGATGAGCGACCGAGTTACTCCTGCGATACACGCACTGCCCGACGGGGAGGCCGAGATCGCCGTGGTGCTGCGGCTGCCGTGGGAGGACGTGGCCCGCCTCGGCCAGGACGCCGGGCGGCTCGCCACGCAGATGCAGCGGCCGGTGACCCTGGACGAGGCCGTCAGCCACCGGCTGCGGTCCACGCGGCCCGCCGCCGCGCACGCCAAGCCCGCGGGGGAGCAGCCCGCCGCCATGCCGAGCAGCGCGTCCGTGTCCTCGCTGCCCTCGCGCCCGCCCGCCGAGCAGGCGCGGCAGGCCATCGAGAGGATCAACGGCAGCGCGTGAGCGGCCACCGCCCGGCCGCCGGCTCAGAAGACGCCGTGCACCGCCTTGGACGCCTTGCGGGCCGCCACCAGGACCGGGTCCCACACCGGCGAGAACGGCGGCGCGTACCCCAGGTCCAGTGACGTCATCTGCTCCACCGTCATCCCGGCGGTCAGCGCCACCGCCGCGACGTCGACCCGCTTCGCCGCGCCCTCCCGGCCGACGATCTGCACGCCGAGCAGCCGTCCCGTACGCAGCTCGGCAAGCATCTTGACCGTCATCGGGGAGGCGCCCGGGTAGTACCCGGCGCGGCTCGTCGACTCGATGGTGGCGGTGACGTACCGCAGGCCCGCCCTGCGCGCGTCCTTCTCGCGCAGGCCCGTACGCGCGATCTCCAGGTCGCACACCTTGCTGACGGCCGTGCCGACCACCCCGGGGAACGTGGCGTACCCGCCGCCCACGTTGGTGCCGACGACCTGGCCGTGCTTGTTGGCGTGGGTGCCCAGCGGAACGTGGCGCTCCTGGCCGGAGACCAGGTCGAGGACCTCCACGCAGTCGCCGCCCGCGTAGACGTCCGCCTGGCCGCGCACCCGCAGGGACCGGTCGGTGAGGAGTCCGCCGTGCTCGCCCAGCGGCAGCCCAGCCGCGCGCGCCAGGGTGGTCTCCGGGCGGACGCCGATGCCCAGGACGACCACGTCCGCCGGGTACTCGGCGTCCTCGGTGGCCACGGCGCGCACGTGCCCGTCGTCACCGGTGAGGATCTTGGTGACCTCGGCGTCGCTCACCATGGTGATGCCGAGCCCCTCCATGGCCTCGCGCACCAGACGGCCCATGTCGGGGTCCAGCGTCGCCATGGGCTCGCTGCCCCGGTTGACGACCGTCACCTCGTAGCCGCGGTTGATCAGGGCCTCGGCCATCTCCACGCCGATGTACCCCGCGCCGACCACCACCGCGCGCCGGCCCCGCGTGCGCGACAGCGTGTCGATCAGGGCCTGCCCGTCGTCCAGGGTCTGCACCCCGTGCACACCGGGCGCGTCGGCCCCCGGCATGTCGGGCCGGATCGGCCGCGCCCCGGTCGCGATCACGAGCTTGTCGTACGACGTCCAGGACTCCTCCCCCGAGTCGACGTCACGCGCGCGTACCCGCCGCCCGGCCACGTCGATCTCGGTGACCTCGGTCCGCAGCCGCAGATCGATGTCCCGCGCGCGGTGCTCCTCGGCCGTCCGCGCGATCAGCTGCTCGCGTCGCCCGACGTCACCGCCCACCCAGTACGGGATGCCGCAGGCCGAGTAGGAGGTGAAGTGGCCGCGTTCGAAGGCCACGATCTCCAGCTCCCCGGCGTCCCTGAGCCGCCGTGCCTGCGACGCCGCGGACATCCCCGCGGCGTCGCCACCGATCACGACCAGCCGTTCCCGCACACCCCGCTCAGCGCTCATGTCCATGCGAACACGCTACGGGCGTCCGGCATTTCAGGGCCGCTCGCCACCCTGTTCGCCGCCCGAGCGCGTGGCGTCCGGCGCCTGGCGCGCCTCCGGCAGCGGCCCGAGCGTGCCCAGCGGGTCCGGCGCGGCGGACCGGGCGGGCCTGCGGGGCCGCAGGACCTTCACCCACAGCCACACGAGCAGCGCCGCCACCGTCAGGAACGGCAGTACGGCCCCGAACACCACGGCCAGCCAGCGCAGCATCGTCACGAACGCGTCCCAGCCGCCCGCGAGCGCGTCCAGGAAGCCCGGGTCGCCGTCCTCGGGAGCCGCCTTCTTCTTCGCCGGGGTCTCCGACAGGGACAGGGTGATGGTCGCGAGGCTCGTGCGGTCCTTCAGGGACGCCTGCTGGGCGAGCAGCGCCTCCAGGTCGGCCTGCCGGCTGCTCAGCTCGCCCTCCAGCGTCACCACGTCGCTCAGCTTCGTCGCCCGGTCCATCAGCTCCCGGATCCGGGCCACGCTGGCCCGCTGCGAGGTGATGCGGCTCTCCACGTCGACGACCTGGTCGGTGACGTCCTGCGCCTTGGCGCTGCGCTCGACGAGCCGGCCCGTGCCCTCCAGGTCCTTGAGGACCTCGGCGTACTTCCCGACCGGCACCCGCAGCACCACGCGGGTGCGTTCGTGGCCGTCCCCGTCTTGGCGGGTGGCCTCGTCGCCGACGAACCCGCCCGCGTTCTCCACCGCGGTGCGGGCCTCGTCCAGCGCCTCGGGCACGTCCTTCACCCGCACGGTCAGCGAGGCGGTGCGGATGATGTGGGTGGCGGCGGCCTCGGGCGCCGTGGACGGCTGCCTGCGGGCCGCGCCGCCCGTACCGGAGTCGGCGGCGGCACCCGGCGCGGCCCCCCGGGCGTCCGACTTGGCGGCCTCGCCCCCGGCCGCGGAATCGGCCGCGGAATCGGAGGAGGCGCCGTCGCCGGCGCCGCTGCACCCGGTGAGCGCGAGCGCGCCGGCCAGCAGGAGGCCGGCGAGGGCCTGGACGGATCGTGCGGAACGGCGTGCGCGCATGGCGGGTACCCCCGGGGGCTCGTCGTGGACGACTGACGCATCTTCGACGCCCGGCCCCGCCGGAACGTTGGCGGCGGACGGTCCCGATGAGGTCACGGTCGGGACTCGGCACGGGCACACCGGGCCCGGCGGGGATGGGCCGGACGGCCCTGGCGGCGCGGCCGGTGCCGTTTGAGAGAGTGGGATCATGCGCGAGCACACCGAGGAGCACGAGGAGACCCGCACGGGACCCGGCGGCCGGGTCGTCGTCATCGGCGGCGGCATCGCCGGACTGGCGGCCGCCCACCGGCTGCTGGCCGGCGGCAGCGACGTCACCGTCCTGGAGGCGTCGGACCGTGTCGGCGGCAAGCTGCTGCCCGGCGAGATCGCCGGGGTGCGGGTGGACCTCGGAGCCGAGTCGATGCTCGCCCGCCGCCCCGAGGCCGTCGCCCTCGCCCGCGAGGTGGGCCTCGCCGGCCGGCTGCAGCCGCCCGCCACCACGACCGCGTCGATCTGGACGCGCGGCGCCCTGCGCCCCATGCCCAAGGGCCATGTGATGGGCGTCCCCGGCACCGCCGCCGCCCTGTCCGGCCTGCTCTCGCCGGAGGGCCTCGCCCGGATCGAGCGCGACGCCGACCTGCCGCGCACCGAGGTCGGCGACGACGTCGCCGTCGGCGCGTACGTCGCGGAGCGCCTCGGCCGCGAGGTCGTCGACCGCCTCGTCGAACCCCTGCTGGGCGGCGTGTACGCGGGCGACGCCTACCGCATCTCGCTGCGCTCCGCCGTCCCCCAGCTCTACCAGGCCGCCCGCACCCACGACTCGCTCACCGAGGCGGTGCGCGGGATCCAGGCCGCGGCCGCCGCCCGGCAGCAGACCGGCCCGGTGTTCATGGGCGTCGAGGGCGGCGTCGGACAGCTCCCCCTCGCCGTCGCCGCGTCCGTCCGCGCGCGCGGCGGCGAGATCGTCACCGGCGCGCCGGTCACCGAACTGCGCCGCGAGGGGCCCACCGGATGGCGTGTCGTCGCCGGCGACCGGGTGCTGCGCGCCGACGCCGTCGTCGTCGCCGTACCCGCCCCGGCCGCCGCCGCCCTGCTGCGGGCCGAGGCCCCCACGGCCGCCGCCGAGCTCGACACCGTCGAGTACGCCTCGATGGCCCTGGTCACCCTGGCCTACCGGCACTCCGACGCCGCCGCCCTGCCCGACGGCAGCGGCTTCCTCGTGCCGCCCGTCGACGGCCGCACCATCAAGGCGTCGACGTTCGCGTCCCGCAAATGGGGCTGGATCGCCGACGAGGACCCGGACGTGATGGTGCTGCGCACCTCCGTCGGCCGGTACGGCGAGACGGAGATCCTGTCCTGTGACGACGCCGAGCTCGTCGCCGTCTCCCGGCGCGACCTCCGGGAGGCGACCGGCCTGGACGCCACGCCGCTGGAGACCCGCGTCACCCGCTGGACCGGCGGACTGCCCCAGTACCCCGTCGGCCACCACGCGCGCGTGGCCCGCATCCGCGCGCGCGTCGCCGAACTCCCCGGCCTGGCCGTGTGCGGCGCCCCCTACGACGGCGTGGGCATCCCGGCCTGCGTCGCGAGCGCCCACGCGGCGGTCGACCAGCTGGCCGGAGACCTGAGCGGTGTGCAGCAGCTCACCGCCCACCCGGTGCAGAGTCTGCACGGAGGAGCAGGAGAATGAGGACATGAGTGACGACGCCTCCACCCCCGAGACCGGCAGGATCCCGAACAAGGGCAAGCTGGCCAAGGACCTCAACGAGGTCATCCGCTACACCCTCTGGTCGGTCTTCAAGCTGAAGGACGTGCTCCCGGAGGACCGCTCGGGCTACGCCGACGAGGTCCAGGAGCTGTTCGACCAGCTCGCCGCCAAGGACGTGACCATCCGCGGCACCTACGACGTCTCCGGTCTGCGCGCCGACGCCGACGTCATGATCTGGTGGCACGCCGAGACCAGCGACCAGCTCCAGGAGGCGTACAACCTCTTCCGCCGCACCCGGCTGGGCCGCGCCCTGGAGCCCGTCTGGTCGAACATGGCGCTGCACCGCCCCGCCGAGTTCAACCGCTCGCACATCCCGGCGTTCCTCGCCGACGAGACGCCCCGCGACTACGTCAGCGTCTACCCGTTCGTGCGCTCCTACGACTGGTACCTGCTGCCCGACGAGGACCGCCGCCGCATGCTCGCCGACCACGGCAAGATGGCCCGCGGCTACCCCGACGTCCGCGCCAACACGGTCGCCTCGTTCTCCCTCGGCGACTACGAGTGGATCCTCGCCTTCGAGGCCGACGAGCTGTACCGCATCGTCGACCTGATGCGGCACCTGCGCGCCTCGGAGGCGCGGCGGCACGTCCGCGAGGAGGTCCCCTTCTACACCGGCCGCCGCAAGTCGGTGGCGGACCTGGTCGCCGGACTGGCCTGACCCGCGACGCACACACGCGGAGGCCCGGGGTGAACCCCCGGGCCTCCGCGCGTGTGCGGTGCTGCCGTGTCGCTCAGCCGGCGGCCTTCGGCCGCTCACCCGGCTTCGTCGCGGCCGGCCGCTTCGCCGTACGCGCGTCCGCGCGCTGCGGTTCGGGCAGCGGGCGCCCCTCGCAGGACGCCCGGCGCGCCGGGAGCCGCCCTTCCAGCAGATAGGCGTCGACGTGCGCGTTGACGCAGGCGTTGGGCCCGTACGCGATGCCGTGCGTCCCCGCGTTGCGCTCGGTCACCAGCACCGAACCGGCCAGCCGGCGGTGCATCTCCAGCGCCCCGTCGTACGGGGTGGCCGCGTCCCGCTCCGCCGCCAGGATCAGGACCGGCGGCAGCTCGCCCGGCCCGGTCCGCACGTCCACCGGCTGCTGCCGGGGCGCCTTCCAGAACGCGCACGGCAGGTTCATCCACGCGTTGTCCCAGGTCTCGAAGGGCGCCACCCGCGCGAGCCGCGTGTTGTCCCGGTCCCACACCCGCCAGTCCGTCGGCCAGGGCGCGTCGTTGCACTCCACGGCCGTGTAGACGGCGTTCGTGTTCTCCTCCTCGGCCGCGGCCTCCGTCACCGGTGACGCCAGCTCCACCAGCGGCTTGGGGTCGCCCTTCAGATACGCCGACAGCGCCCGCGCCCGCGAGGGCCAGTAGTCGTCGTAGTAACCGGCCTGCAGGAACGCCTCCTGCAACTGGCCCGGACCGACCCGCCCGCCGGCCGGCTTCGCCGCCAGCCGGGCCCGCGCCTTGTCGTAGCCGCGCTGCACGGCCTCCGCGGTGCGGCCGAGTCCGTAGTCGGCGTGGTGCCGGGCCACCCACTCCCGGAAGTCCGCCCAGCGGCTCTCGAACGCCACCGACTGGGCGAGGTTGTTGTGGTACCAGATCTGCGCGGGGTCCGGGTTCACCGCCGAGTCGAACACCATGCGCCGTACGTGCGTGGGGAAGAGGTGCGCGTACAGAGCCCCGAAGTAGGTGCCGTACGAGGCGCCCATGAAGTTCAGCTTCGGCTCGCCCAGCGCGGCGCGCAGGACGTCCAGGTCGCGGGCGTTGTTCAGGGAGTTGTAGTGCCGCAGCGCGCCGCCCGCCCGCCGGGCGCAGCCGTTCGCGTACGCCTTGGCCCGCGCGATCCGCTCCTTCTTGTCCGCCTCGGTCGGGTGGACCGGCGCCAGGGTCGGCGCCTTCAGGTACTGCTTCGGGTCCTGGCAGGACAGTTTCGCGGACGGCCCGACCCCGCGCGGGGCGTAGCCCACCAGGTCGTAGGCGGCCGCCAGGCGCTTCCACGCGGGCAGCACCCCGATCAGCGGGAAGTGCAGTCCCGAGGCGCCCGGACCGCCCGGGTTGTAGACCAGGGCGCCCTTGCGCGGCACCCGGTGCTTGCTGTTGCCCGGGTCCCGGTGGGTGGCGCGCACCCGGCTGACGGTGAGCCGGATCTGCTCGCCGTAGGGGCGCGCGTAGTCGAGGGGGACGGACACCGTCCCGCACTTCACGTTCTCCGGGAGGCCCTGGCTCTTGGGGCAGGCGCCGAAGTCGATGCCGGCGGTCTCGGCGCGCAGGGCGGCGACCGCGGTGCCGTGTCTCTCGCTCCAGCCGGGGGCGGCCCCGGTGGCTCCCGCCGGTGCGGCGGACAGGGTCGTCAGGAGCAGTGCCCCCGCGGCCGAGTAGAGGGCGGCAGCTCGCATCGCGTATCCCTTCGGTGCACGGCAGCAACAGAAGGGATATTTCGTTCGCCGGTTGAGGAAGTAAAGCACCGCCCGCCGGTGTCGGCGTCAATGCCCCCTATGCGTCACGCGATCCCGGACGTGCCGTCGCGGTGCCGGTCGGTCACCGGGGCCGGGTCGCGGTGGGCGAAGGCCGCCCGCAGCTCCGGCTCGCCGACGGCCCGCACCCCGCGCACGGCGACGGCGGTGAGGAAGGTGCGGTCGTCGGCGCCCCGGGAGCGCCGGGCGAGGGAGCTCAGCAGCCGCTGCCCGGCCGGGGAGGCCCACTGGGCGTACGGGGAGATCTCGACGCGGGCGATGGCCAGGCAGCTCACGGTGAGGACCAGGGGGAGCGCGAACCAGAGGGCGACCAGCTGCCCCGGCATGTCCTCGCGGCCGGGCGTCAGCAGCGCTATGGCGCCGAGGAGCGGCACGGTCAGAGCGGCGAACCGCACCTGACGGATCGCCGCCGAGATGTCGCGGCGCGGCCCGTCGGGGACGGCGAGGCCCGCGCCCACCAGCCGGTCGGCGAGGCTGCCGACGGCGTCGGCGGCGGCAGCCAGGTCCCGCACGGGCGCTATCCGCGACTGGCCCTCGGGTCCGATGGCCCCGATCACCGAACGCTCCATGTCGTCGCGGCCGCGCGGATCGACCACGGTCGCCCACCCGGTGTGCGCGAGCAGCAGCCGGCGCTGCCGGGCCATCGAGACGAGGGTCAGGTCGGCGACCCGGCGAGGCCCGCCGGACAGGAACGCGGCCTCGTACAGGGTCAGATCGTGCCGCCGGGCGGCGGGCGCGCCGTTCACGTCCGCGGCCGCGGCGCGTACGGCGGCGAGGCACAGCCGGGTGCAGGCCGTACCGGCGACGGCCCAGGCCAGCAGCAGGAGAAGGACCCAGAACATGCCGTTTTTCTATGCCAGAAGCACGGCGTGGCGCCATGGTTTGTTCACCATCCGGACACGGATGTGCGAGGTTGTGACGTTCCGGATCGGGACGGACGGCGATCAGGAGGTTCCCGAACCGCCCTGCGGCTCCTGGGAGGTGGACGGGCGCGGACTGCTGGCCGCCGGCGGCAGCGCGTACGACGGCGACGGGTCCGGGTTCGCCGGCACCGCCGGGGGCGGGTCGGCGACCGGGCCGGGCGGCGCCGGGGAGGGGACGAGCGGAGGGGTGCTGTCGGCGGCCAGGTCCCGGGCCAGCGCCTCGTAGTCGACCTGGCCGGTGGCCTCCAGGACCGTGATGTGGTCCAGGACGGTCGTGTTGGCGTCGTCGGCCAGCTTGCGGACCAGCGCGTTGCGGGTGCCGGCGCGCACCTCGGCGACGACCGGGAACACCTTGCCGTGCGCCAGCCGCAGGATGTTCGCGAACTTCTGGTCGAAGTCGGCGCCTTCGGCCGCGCTCAGCTCCATCAGCCACCCACGCTGCTGCTCCGTCGGCTCGTCCGGCAGCTGGAGGCTGAGCGCGGCGGCCACCTCGCGCACCCGGTCGTCGAGGAACGTGTGTCCCTCGACGAGGTGCCGCCCGGCGGTCCGTACGGCGTCCGTGGAGCCCTTCTGCTGGGCGAGCCGGCCGGCGGGCAGCTCCCACAGGCCCGCGAGCCGGACCTTCGTGATGAAGTCGCGGTCGAGGGCCGACAGGGGGCCGTAGCCGGTCGTGACGCTCTGGGCGTTGAGCACGGAGAGACCGGTCCCCGACCGGTCGGCGTACGACCAGACCGGGAAGATCATCGCCGCGAGGGTGGCCACCAGGCCCGTGACGATGAGACCGGTGCCGCTGAGGATGCCTTGGCCCTTGAGGGGAGGGCGTGGTCGCATGAGGTGCCTCCTGTCGCGGCACCGCACGTCAGTGCGCTTCGGGGATGGGAGGGGCATATTACTTCGAGCCCACGCCAACGCCCGCCGGCCGTCACGGAATCCGACGTACAGGGAGGAAACGCCCGGACTCGGGCGGTACGGCCGTCAGCGGCGCAGCAGCACCCGGCGCGTGGCCCGCGCCAGCCGGACCGCCGGGCGGCGCGAGCGCGGCCTCGGACCCGACCGCTCCCGCCACCACTCCCGCAGCTCCGCCCGGGCGCCCGTGTCCGCCGGCCGCCCCTCGTCCAGGAGGTGCCCGGCGAAGTCCAGCGCGTCCCGCCGGTAGCCGCCGGTCATCGGGTTGCGCTGCGCGTAGGCGAGGAACGCCGGCCGGTAGCCGTCCCCGAGGATCACCGGCAGCTCGGGCGCCACCTTGGCCACCACGTCCGCCCGCTTCCCGGCGAGCGCCCGCGTCTGCACCCCGAGCCGCACCCGGTCGAAGCCCTCCGGCGCCGGGGTCCCCGCGACGAGGGCGGACAGCAGCGCCGTCTGGGCCAGTGCGAGGCGCTCCCGGACCGGCGCGGGTGCCCCGGCGACCACGGGAGCCCCCGTCCGCGCCGGCTCCACGGGGGCCGCTTCCCGCCGGGACCCGCCGGTCGCCAGCGCCTCCCGGATCGTGTCCAGCTCCCGCTCCAGCTCCGCCGGCGCGGGGAAGTTCTCGTCGCGCTCCAGCAGCACCCCCGGCGGGGACACCCGGGACGCGAGGTCCGTGAGGATGTCGAGGACCGGCCGGGGCACCGGGTGGGCGTGGCTGTCGTGCCACACCCCCTCGCGCTCGAAGCCGCCCGCCACATGTACGTACGCCAGGGCCTCCAGCGGCAGTTCCGCGAGCGCCTTGGCGGGGTCCTCGCCCCGGTTGACGTGGTTGGTGTGCAGGTTGGCCACGTCGATCAGCAGCCGTACGCCCGTGCGGTCGGCCAGTTCGTACAGGAACTGGCCCTCCGTCATCTCCTCGCCCGGCCAGGAGAACAGGGCCGCGATGTTCTCCACGGCGAGCGGCACCGGGAGCGCGTCCTGCGCGATCCGCACGTTCTCGCACAGCACGTCCAGGGCGTCCCGGGTGCGCGGCACCGGCAGGAGGTGCCCCGCCTCCAGACGCGGGGACGCGGTGAGCGCCCCGCCCGCCCGCACGAACGCGATGTGCTCGGTGACCAGCGGCGAGCCCAGTGCCGTCGCACGCTCGGCGAGCGCGGTCAGCCGCCCCTCGTCGGGCCGTTCGGCGCCGCCCAGGCCGAGGGAGACACCGTGCGGGACCACGGTCACCCCGCGCTCCCGCAACCGCAGCAGGGACTCCGGGAGGTGCCCGGGGCAGACGTTCTCGGCGACCGTCTCGACCCAGTCGATGCCCGGCATGCGCTCCACGGCGTCCGCGATCTCCGGACGCCATCCGATCCCGGTCCCCAGCCGCACCATCGTCCCCACCTCCACCTCGCGCCGGTCCGCCGTCCGCCTCCCCGGGCGTGCCGGACGTGACGGGGGTATGGCCCCGCGCGGCCCCGCCCCAACCCTCGGGGTGCCGGCTTCAGAGCAACATTTGAGGTTCGCCGCCCCCGTCCCGTACGCGGGGGACGCCCGGAACGTTCAGGCGCCGGGCGCCCGGCGCAGCGCGGGGTGGTCGGCGACGACGGTGCAGGAGCCCGGCGCGATCTCCGTGAACCCGGCGTCCCGCACCAGCGGCAGACCGGACTCCGTCAGCTCCCGCCAGCGCACCGGGTCCGCGGTCCGCACGGCCAGCGGGAACCCGGCCGCGCGCCAGGCGTCCCGGTCCGCGTCCGGCAGCTCCCACCAGGCGAGCTGCGCCGCGTGCCCGGTCTGCGCCATCGCCTTGCCGGCCGACATGCCGAGGTCCGGGTTGAGCCACAGCACCGGCTCGCCGGGACCGGCGGCCACGGGCGGCTCCGGGTCGTCGAGGTCGGTGCCGGACACCTGGAGCTTCGCCAGGTCCCTGGGCCAGCCGTCCAGCGGGACCGGCGGGAACACCCGCACCTCCGCGGACTTGCCGGTGACGGTGATGCCGGGCAGCTCCTGGGCGCGCCGCCACTCGGCGCCCCGCGCCCGCCGCACGACCTTGCGGATGCGCGCGTCCTCCCAGTCGCGGACGGCCCGGGCCCACTCGCCCTCGCCGACGGAGCGCTCGTCGCTCAGGAACACCAGGACGGCCCGCGCCGACGTCTCCAGCGCGTCGGTGCGGGCCGGGGGAGCGGCACGCTCGATCCGTACGACCAGGGGCAGGACGAACTGCGGGGCGCTGTCGCGCGCCTCCGACTCGGAGCGGAAGGGGCTGTCACCGGCGGGCGTGGGCTCACTGTTCACACGTCCCAGTCTGCCAACCCGGCGGGCGGCCCGACGACGCGGTCAGCCGGAGCAGGCCGTGCGCTGCGCCTCCTGCCACTCGCAGACCGGGCAGAGCGTGATGCCCTTGTACGACTCCGGGTACTCCGTCGGCTCCCGGCACAGCACGCACTCCGCGTACGGCGGCCCGTCCGCCTTCGGCGGCTTCACCACGTCGACGATCGTGCAGTAGTCCTCGCTCATGCCTCCAGCGTAGAACGGTCAGCGGCGATCGCCCGAGGCGCCGATCAGCTCGGACACCTTCACGAACCGGTAGCCCTTCCCGCGCAGCTCCGGCACCACCTCGCGCACCACGCGCTCCGTCGTCGGGGCCGCGCTCAGCGTGCAGTGCAGCACCACCACCGATCCGGGCCGCACCCCGTCCAGGACGTCCCGGGCGACCGCGCCGGCGTCCGTGGCGAAGGCGTCCCCGCTCACCACGTCCCACTGCACGGCCGTGACACCGGCCGGGGTCAGGGCCCGCAGCGCCCGGGTGTCGTGACAGCCGCCGGGGAAGCGGAAGTACGGCATCGCGTCGCGCACACCGGCCGCGCGGAAGGCCGCGTAGGCCCGCTCCACGTCGGCGCGCATCCGCTCCTCGTCCACGGTCGGCAGGCCGTAGCAGTCCTCGGTGAAGGCGTAGTGGCTGTAGGAGTGGTTGGCGATCTCGAAGAGGGGGTCGCGGCCGAGGGAGCGGGCCTGCCGCGGGTACTGCTCGGCCCACCGGCCCGTCATGAACACGGTGGCCGGCACCTTCAGCTCCCGCAGGGCCGCGATCAGCCCCGGGTTGTCGAACCGCTCGCCCTGTTCCGCGCGCGGCCCCTGGTCGGCGGTCATGTCGGCGTCGAAGGTCAGGGCGATCGCCCGGTCACCGGTGCGGGGGCCGTGCTCGAAGACCGGGGTCAGGCCCACGGGACCGGGGGCGAGGGTCGGCGGGCCCGCCGCGGGCGAGGCCGAGGCCGAGGCGACGGCGGAGCCGGGGATGGCGCGCGGGGCGCGGACCGGCTGCGGTGCCGAGCACGCGGCGAGTGCGGTGAGCGCCGTGCCGAGGGCGCAGACGGCGGCGATGCGCCGGACGCGAATGATCACCGCTCGACCATATGAGGATCAGATGGACATTCCGGTGCGCCGGCGGGGGCGCCGGGCCGGAGTCACCCGGCCGGTCGGTGGAGGGGTGCCGGGTGGCGCCCCCACCGGCCGGCCGGTCAGGTACGCCGGGTCAGCGGCGCCAGGGTCCCGTCACCGCGAAGGTGGTCCCGGGGTCGTAGCAGTTGACGTACATCGTGCCGCCGTCGGGGGAGAAGGTGACACCGGCGAACTCACCCCACTCCGGCTCCTCCGGGGTGTTGATGTTCTGGGCGTTGCGCGCCATCGCGTACACCTCCCCGCGCCGGGTCACACCGAAGACGTGCTGGGCGCCGTTGCCGTCCTCGCACACCATCAGGCCGCCGCTGGGGGCGAGGCAGATGTTGTCCGGGGACTCGCCGGGGAGCTGGACGTCGGTGTCGGGGCCGAAGACGATCACCAGGGTGAGCCGGCGCTCGTCGGGGTCGTAGCGCCAGATCTGCCCGTAGTGGTCGGCCGCCGAGCCGTCGGAACGGCGGGCGAAGGACGACACGAAGTACACCGACCGCCCGCCCCAGTAACAGCCCTCGAGCTTCTGCGCGTGGGTGATGCCCTTCGGGCCGAAGTCCTGGAAGCGGATCGCGGTCTCGGCGGCGAGCGGGTCGGGCACGTCCACCCACTCGACGCGGTCGAACGTGGTGCCCGTCTCCTGGATCGTGGACAGGTCGGGCACGCCCGGCACCCGCATGGCCTGCAGGCGCCCGCCGGCGCGCAGCGAGCCGAGGCCGCCCCGCGGCCGTTCGGGCAGGAAGCGGTAGAACAGCCCGAACGGCCGCTCGAACGCGTCCTCGGTCTCGTAGACGATCCCGCGCTTCGGGTCGACCGCGATGGCCTCGTGCTGGAAGCGGCCCATGGCGGTGAGCGGGACCGCGCCCGAGCGGTGCGGGTTGTCGGGATCGACCTCGAAGATGAAGCCGTGGTCCTTGGTGTAGCCGTTGGTGCCGGCCTTGTCCTCGGTCTCCTCGCAGGTCAGCCAGGTGCCCCAAGGGGTCGGGCCGCCCGCGCAGTTGACGGCGGTGCCGGCGATGGCGACCCGCTCGGACAGCACGTGGTCGCGCCCGTCCAGGGTCAGCGCCGTACAGCCGCCCTTGCCCTCCGGGTCGTAGGTCAGGCCCTTGACGGTGGGGACGGGGATCGCGGCGTCCGAGCGGTTCTCGTGGTTGCGGACCAGGTGGACGCGGCCGGAGCGGGCGCCGAAGGCGGACATGCCGTCGCAGTGGGAGGGCACCTTGCCCTCACCGGAGCGGAGCTGGTCGCCCTCACGGGAGAGCACCCGGTAAGAGAAACCTTTTGGCAGGTCGAGCAGACCCTTGGGGTCGGGGACCAGCGGGCCGTAGCCGGAGTGACCCAGGTTCTGGGCGGCGGCGGTGCCGGTGAAGAGTTCGGTGACGTTCCCGGCGAAGGCGATGGAGACGCCCAACGCGCCGGTACGGGCCAGGAGCTGACGGCGGGTCGAGCCGGAGCCGCCGGGTGCGGATGCGGTTGCGGACATGGGGGGAACAACCTTCCTGCTGGCGGACAGGAGATGTGACCCAGCCGTGTCTATCACCTGGCGGGACTCGCGGGAACCACGCCTGTAGCTCGTGTCACTTCCCTTGCGCGTCACCGATGATGTCGTCGATCGTCCGTTCGACCGTGCGCTCCGGGGGCGGTTCGACGGCCTTCGGCGCGTCCTCGGCCGACGCGTCCCCGGCCGCCTCCGGCGGGTCCCCGGCCGGGCGGGCGGCGGGCGCGGGCGCCTGGCGCTCCGCGTGGGCCACGTGGTCCTCGCCCCGCTCCAGGAAGCGCAGCAGCTCCACCGGGATCGGCAGGACGAGCGTGGAGTTCTTCTCCGCGGCCACCGCCATCACCGTCTGCAGCAGCCGCAGCTGGAGCGCGGAGGGCGTCTCGGCCATCTGCCGGGCGGCGTCGGCGAGTTTGCGGGAGGCCTGGAGCTCGGCGTCCGCGTTGATGATCCGGGCCCGCCGCTCGCGGTCCGCCTCGGCCTGGCGGGCCATCGAGCGCTTCATCGACTCCGGCAGGGACACGTCCTTGATCTCGACGCGGTCCACCTGCACGCCCCAGCCGATCGCCGGGCTGTCGATCATCAGCTCCAGGCCCTGGTTCAGCTTCTCCCGGTTGGAGAGCAGGTCGTCCAGGTCGCTCTTGCCGATGATGGAGCGCAGCGACGTCTGCGCCATCTGCGAGACCGCGTACTTGTAGTCCTCGACCGTGATCAGGGCGCTCGCGGCGTCGACCACCTTGAAGTACACGACCGCGTCCACCCGCACGGTCACGTTGTCGCGGGTGATGCCCTCCTGGCCCGGCACCGGCAGCGTCACGATCTGCATGTTGACCTTGTGCAGCCGGTCCACGAACGGAACGATCATCGTGAACCCCGGCGGGCGCACCTCCCCGGCGAGCCGCCCGAGCCGCAGCACCACCCCGCGCTCGTACTGCTTGACCACACGGGCCGCCGCGGCCACGTAGACGACCCCGACGGCGGCCACTCCGGCGGCGGCGCCCAGCAGCTCCTCGACCATGTCGACCTCCTCGCGGAGAGGCCCGATTCCTACGTCCCTGCAACGATATGCCCGCCCGCTGTCGTGGGGCCACAAGGCCACCGGACGGGCGGGCGGGCCGGGTCAGCGGGCGGTGAGGCGTACGGGCGGGGTGCCCGCCGCGCTGTGCCGCTCGGCCCAGTTCTCCAGGGCCGTGCGGCAGGCGTGGTCGAGGTGGTGCAGGCCGGACAGGTCGAGCTCCACCGGGCGGTCCTGCGGCAGGGCCTCCAGACTGTCGAGGATCTTCGGCAGCCGCAGGAAGGTCGCGTTGCCCGACAGTCGCGCCCGGACCGGCCCGGCGCCCAGGTCCCGGATCTCCAGCCGGACGTGCGAGGCGCCCCAGGCGGCCTTGGCCACCGACAGGGCGAGACCGATCAGCACGCCCTCGAACATGTTCAGCGCGACGATCGACACCGCCGTGGCGACGAGGATCAGCGCCTCGCCCCGCTCGCCCCGCCACAGCGTCAGCAGCCCCCGGAACGGGATCAGCTTCCAGCCCGCGTGCAGCAGGACCCCGGCCAGCGCGGGCAGCGGCAGCAGTCCGAGCGTGGCCGGCAGCAGCGCCGCGAACACCAGCAGCCAGACGCCGTGCAGGACGCGGGCCGCCCGGGTCCGCGCCCCCGCCCGCACGTTCGCCGCGCTGCGCACGATGACCGCCGTCATCGGCAGGGCGCCCAGCAGGCCGCAGACGGCGTTGCCCGTGCCCTGCGCCATCAGCTCCTGGTCGTAGCGGGTACGGGGGCCGTCGTGCATCCGGTCCACGGCCGCGGCGCTGAACAGCGACTCGGCGGAGGCGATCAGCGTGAAGGCGATGATCGTGGCGTAGGCCGCCGGGTCGGCCAGGATGCCGAGGGCGTCCGCGCCGGGCGGCTGGACGGCGCCCAGCAGGCCCTCGACCTCGACGGTGGCGACCGGCAGCGAGAACGCGGCCGTGGCCGCCGTGGCCAGCGCGACGGCCGCGAGCGGGCCGGGGAGCGCGCGCACCCGGCGCGGCATCCGCGGCCAGAGCACCAGGACGGCGACCGTGCCGGCGCCCAGCCCGATCGCGGCCAGCGTCTCCGGGTCCCCGGCGGCCCGGGCGAGCGTGCCGGGCAGCCCGGCCAGCCGCTCGGTGCCCGAGGCGGGCGCCTCGGTGTCGGCGACCGAGTAGAGCTGCCCGGCGATCAGCACCAGGCCGATCCCGGCCAGCATGCCCTCGACGACGGAGACCGAGATGGCCCGGAACCAGCGGCCCAGCCGCAGGGCGCCCATGAGGATCTGGAGCAGGCCGGTGGCGAGCACCAGGACGCCGAGGGCCGTCAGCCCGAACTCCCGCACCGCCTCCAGCACCAGCACGGTCAGACCTGCGGCGGGACCGGAGACCTGCAGGGTGCTGCCGCGCAGCAGGCCGGTGACGACGCCGCCCACGATGCCGGTGACGAGCCCCAGCTCGGCGGGGACCCCGGAGGCGACGGCCACCCCGGCGCACAGCGGCAGCGCGACCAGGAACACCACCAGGGAGGCGGCGAGGTCCCGCCGTATGTGGGGGAACGCGGCGCGCCGGGCGGTCACGGCGCCTCGACGTTGATGGAGGGGACCCGGTGTGACGGTCCCGCGGCCGGCGGGGTGAACTCCTCAGGGCGCTGTCCGCCCGTACGGGCATGGTCGACGAGGGGCTGCATGGGGGGTGACTCCTCCGGGGTGAGCCTTGGCCTTTGCTTCACGGGTCGTATACGCGGATGCGAAGAAGGCGGAGGGTGCGAGGAGAGAGGGTGCGAACCGATGGGGGGCGGGGAGAGGGAAACCGGTTCTGGTCGTCCCACCTCGGAACATGCGCCCCCCTTCGGCCCGTACGCACCTCATGTACCGGCCAACGGCTGGTCAACCGTTGGTCAAGGATGAAGGTAACCCGGCGAGGTTGTTTGCATGCTCAACCGGACGCTCCACGCCGTGAAGCGCCTCAAAGGAGAGGGTGATATGGCCTGAACTCCCGCTGTGCGCCGGAGGGTTGCGCCGAGGCGGCCGTCAGCCGGCCACGAGCCCCCGCGCGTCGCGGGCCAGCGCCGTCAGCCGGGAGATGGCACGGAAGTACTTCTTGCGGTAGCCGCCGTTCAGCATCTCCTCGCTGAACAGCCGGTCGAAGGGCAGCCCCGAGGCCAGGACCGGGACCTCACGGTCGTAGAGCCGGTCGGCGAGCACCACCAGGCGCAGGGCGGTGGACTGGTCTGGGACCGGCCGCACCCCGGTGAGGCAGACCGCCTTCAGGCCGTCCGTCAGCGCGCCGTAGCGGCTCGGGTGGACCCGCGCCAGATGCTCCAGCAGCCCGGGGAAGTCGTCGAGCGAGGCGCCCTCGGTCGCGTACGCCGCCCGGGTCACCTGCTCGTCGGAGAACGGGGCCGGGGCCTGCGGCAGACCGCGGTGGCGGTAGTCCTCGCCGTCGATGCGCAGCGCGCGGAAGTGGGCCGACAGGCCCTGGATCTCGCGCAGGAAGTCGGCCGCCGCGAAGCGGCCCTCGCCGAGCTTGCCGGGCAGGGTGTTGGAGGTGGCGGCGAGCGCGACGCCCGCGTCGACCAGCTTGCCGAGCAGGGTGGAGACGAGGACGGTGTCGCCCGGGTCGTCCAGCTCGAACTCGTCGATGCAGAGCAGACGGTGCCCGGAGAGGGTCTGCGCGGTCTGCTGGAAGCCGAGCGCGCCGACCAGGTTCGTCAACTCCACGAAGGTGCCGAACGCCTTCAGGGACGGCTCGGCCGGGGTGGCGTGCCACAGGGAGGCGAGCAGATGGGTCTTGCCGACGCCGTAGCCGCCGTCGAGGTAGACGCCGCGCGGTCCCGCCGGGGCCTTCGGCGCCTTCGCCCGGCCGAAGCCGAGCAGACCGCGCCGGGGCTTGCCGCCGCCGCTCGCGTGGGCACCGCCGAGTCCGCCGGCGAACGACTCCAGGACCTGCACCGCCTCGGTCTGGCTGGGCTGGTTCGGGTCCGGGATGTACGTGCCGAAGCGGACCGAGTCGAAGCGCGGCGGCGGCACCATCTCGGCGACCAGCCGGTCCGCCGGTACACGCGGCTCGCGGGCGCACAGGGAGAGCGGGCTCGCTTCGGCTATCGGGCTCGGCTGGGACGCGGCGGAGGAGGACGACACGGTTCACCATGGTAGGGCCTGCCCGGCGCGCCCCGGCGCCCGCCCGGACGGCGTCCACGCCGGTGACGTGCGCGAGCGTGCGTCAGGAGGGCGGGGCGGTGACCGGGCGCCGTGCCACACTCCTTGCCATGCGACGCCTGTTCCCTGTGACCGACGAGACGACGCCGAGCGCTTCCGGGGGGAGCGGATCCGGCCGGGAGTGGAGCCTGGCCGAGCTCGCCGCCGTGTACGCCTACCCGGACGCCGGACCCGGCGAGGGCACCCCCTGGCTGCGGGGCAACATGGTGTCCACCCTCGACGGCGCCGCCCAGCACGAGGGGCGGTCGCAGCCCATCTCCTGCGCGGCCGACATGCGGATCTTCGGCACGCTGCGGGCGCTCGCGGACGTCGTGGTCGTCGGTGCTGAAACGGTCCGCCAGGAGGGGTACCGCCCGGCTCGGGCGCGGGCCGAGTTCGCGGACGCGCGCGCCGCCGCCGGGCAGGGGCCCGCCCCCGCCCTCGCGGTGATCAGCGCGAGCCTCGACCTGGACTTCGCTCTGCCGCTGTTCACCACGCCCCTCGTGCCGACCCTGGTGCTGACCGGCGCCGCCGCGCCCGCGGACCGGGTGGCGGAGGCGGAGCGGTCGGGCGCGCGGGTGGTGGTCGCCGGTGAGGGCGCCGGTGTCGACCCCGCCCGTGCCGTGGCCGCCCTCGCCGGGCTCGGCCACACCCGGCTGCTGACCGAGGGCGGCCCCCGGCTGCTCGGGCAGTTCGTGGCGGCCGGGGTGCTCGACGAGCTGTGCCTGACGATCTCGCCGATGCTGACCGCAGGGGACGCCCAGCGGATCGCCGGGGGGCCCTCGGTGGCGGTGCCGCTGCGGTTCGAGCTGGCGTCCCTGCTGGAGGAGGACGGCTTCCTGTTCGGCCGGTACCGGCGGCCGCGAGGTTAGCGGGGGCCGTGGAGGGGTTCTCAGAGCCATGACCCGGGAAACGGCGGAATAGGCCGTTCCGCTTGGCTTCGGCCGGGCAGACTACATTTCGCAGTCCCCGTGTCCGCACGGGGCAGGATGGTTTCCGCAGAAGGGGCGCCGGTGTTCACAAGCGTTTTGATGATCGAGAAGGCCCTGACGTCCGCCGACGTGGAGTTCGTCACCACCTTGCACGGCGACGAGGAGGTCGCCTTCCACGTACTGCTCCAGCCGCGCGGCGAGCAGGCCGACCGGCTGCTGCGCGCCATCGACGACATCGCGCTCGGCGAGCTGGACGAGGCGGTGCGCGAGGGCGAGACCCCCGAGGGCGAGGAGGCGCTGACCACCGGCGAACGCGCCCTGGAGGTGTCGCTCACCGCCCTGCGCACCGCCGGGGCCCAGGCCGAGGGCCGGCTCCTGGAGGACCATCCGCTGGACGCGCTCAAGGACGTCGTCCGCGAGGTCGGGGCCGACGAGGTCATCGTGCTGACCGACCCGCACTACGTGGAGGAGTTCTTCCACCGGGACTGGGCCTCGCGGGCCCGGCACAAGGTGGGCGTGCCGGTGCTGAAGCTGTTCTCGCACAGCAAGGCCTGAGGAGGGCCGGGAGCGCCCCCGGGCGGTGGGCCCGCCGCCTGCTAATAGGCTGGGGCCTCACCGTCGTATCGCACTCCTGGGAGACACGCATGGCACCCGGCCTTCCCCCCGCCATGGACCGACCGCACTTCATCGGCATCGGCGGGGCCGGCATGTCGGGCATCGCGAAGATCCTCGCGCAGCGCGGGGCCGCGGTGGCCGGCAGCGACGCCAAGGAGTCCGCGACCGCCGAGGCGCTGCGGGCGCTCGGCGTCACCGTGCACATCGGGCACGCCACCGAGCACCTCGCCGACGACGCCAGCTGCGTCGTGGTGTCGTCGGCGATCCGGCAGGACAACCCCGAGCTGGCACGCGCCGCCGAGCTGGGCGTCCCCGTGGTGCACCGCTCCGACGCGCTCGCCGCGCTGATGGACGGACTGCGCCCGATCGCCGTCGCCGGCACCCACGGCAAGACGACCACCACCTCCATGCTGGCCGTCTCCCTCACCGAGCTGGGCCTGCGCCCCTCGTACGCCATCGGCGGCGACCTGGACGCGCCCGGCTCCAACGCGCTGCACGGCGACGGCGACATCTTCGTCGCCGAGGCGGACGAGTCGGACCGCAGCTTCCACAAGTACGCCCCCGATGTCGCGATCGTCCTCAACGTCGAGCTCGACCACCACGCGAACTACGCGTCGCTGGAGGAGATCTACGAGTCCTTCGTGACGTTCGCCGACCGGATCACCGAGGGCGGCACCCTGGTGATCTCCGCCGACCAGGACGGCGCCCGGGAACTGACCCGCCGGGTCGCCGGGCGCGGGCCGCGCGTCGTGACGTACGGCGAGGCGCCCGACGCCGACGTGCGGGTCCTGTCCGTGGTGCCGCAGGGCCTCAAGAGCGAGGTCACCGTCCTCCTGGACGGCCAGGAGCTCACCTTCACGGTCTCCGTCCCCGGCCGCCACTACGCCCTGAACGCCGTCGCCGCCCTCGCGGCGGGCGCGGCGCTCGGCATCCCGGCCGCCGAGCTGGCCCCCGCGATCGCCGCGTACACCGGTGTGAAGCGGCGGCTCCAGCTCAAGGGCGAGGCCGCCGGCGCGCAGGTCATCGACTCCTACGCCCACCACCCGACCGAGATGACGGCCGACCTCCAGGCCATGCGGGCCGCCGCCGGCGACGCCCGCATCCTGGTCGTCTACCAGCCCCACCTCTTCTCCCGCACCCAGGAGCTCGGCAAGGAGATGGGCGAGGCCCTGGCCCTCGCCGACGCCTCGCTGGTCCTGGACATCTACCCGGCTCGCGAGGACCCGATCCCGGGCATCACCAGCGCGCTCGTCGTCGACGCCGCCCGCGCGGCCGGGGCCGACGTGACCCCCGTGCACGACAAGGGCGAGGTGCCCTCGCTGGTCGCGGGAATGACGAAGCCCGGTGATCTCGTTCTCACCATGGGCGCGGGCGATGTCACCGACCTCGGCCCGCTCATCCTGGACCGCCTGTCGAAGTGAGGGGCACACACCCATGTCGTACGACGTAGAGAAGCCGGACGAGGAGTGGCGCGCGGAACTCAGCCCGGCCGAGTACGCCGTGCTGCGCCAGGCCGGTACGGAACCCGCCTTCACCGGTGAGTACACCGACACCAAGACCGAGGGCGTGTACTCCTGCCGCGCCTGCGGGGCGGAGCTGTTCACGTCCGCCACCAAGTTCGAGTCGCACTGCGGCTGGCCGTCCTTCTACGACCCGAAGGACACCGACGCGGTGGAGCTGATCGAGGACCGCTCGCACGGGATGGTGCGCACCGAGGTGCGGTGCGCCCGGTGCGGGTCCCACCTCGGGCACGTCTTCGAGGGCGAGGGGTATCCGACGCCGACCGACCAGCGGTACTGCATCAACAGCATCTCGCTGCGGCTGACGCCCGCCGAGGGCTGACAGCCGGACACGCGCGGCCGGGGCCCGACCCCGGCCGCGCGTGCGTCCGGGCCGTGCGTGTTCCTAGACTCGTTACAGGCCCCTTTGTCGGCGGTGCGCCCGGTACGGAAGGCGGTGGCGCCGCATGCCGTACGCCGCGGTGAGCGCGATCACCCATCCCGGACTGCTGCGCGAGCGCAACGAGGACAGTCTGGCCGTCGGACCGTGGACGCTCTGCGCCACGGTCACCGAGAGCCCCCAGACCCTCGTCTTCCCGCTCGGCACCCCCCTCGTCGTGGCCGTCGCCGACGGGCTCGGCGGACATCCCGGCGGTGACCTGGCCAGCTCGCTGGTCGTGCGCCGGATCGCGATGCTCGGCCCCGCCCTCGGCAGCGAGGTCGCCGTCCGCGACGCCCTGAACGCCTGCAACCGGGCCGTGTACCAGGCCGCCGGCGGCGACGAGCGGACCGAACTGACCGCCATGGGGACGACGGTCGCCGGCGTGGTCGTGGGCGAGGACAGCGTGCTCGTCTTCAACGTGGGCGACAGCCAGGTCCTCGCGGCCGACGGCGACGGCCTGCGGCAGGTCAGCGTCGACGACAACCCGCCGCACCCGCCCGGCCGTACGACGTCCCTGGTCACCCAGTGCCTCGGCGGCTCACCCACCTTCCGCGAGGTCCATCCGCACGTCAGCACCGAACCCCTCGTGCCCGGCACGCGGTACGTCGTGTGCTCGGACGGCCTGACGGACCCGGTGCCCCCCGACACGGTGCACGCGATCCTGCGCGAGCACGACGACGGCCGGGCCGCCTTCGAACTGTGGCGGGCCGCGATCGAGGCGGGCGGGCCCGACAACATCACCGTCGCGGTGCTGCGCTTCGGCGACGAGTAGCGCGCACGCTCCTTGTCCCGGTGTCCACCGGTCCCGCACGATGGACGGCCATGACCGCCGACCATGCCGGTGCGCCCGCGTACGTCGTCGGCGTCGACGCCGGGGGCACCCGCACCCGGGCCGTCCTGGCGCCCCTGTCCGGCGGCCCACCCCTCGGCGAGGGGCGGGGCGGGCCGGGGAACGCGCTGAGCGTGTCCGAGGCCGACCTCACCCGCCATCTCGCCGCCGCGCTGGCCGCCGCCGTCCCGCCGGAGCTGCGCGGCCGGGTGGTGGCCGTCGCGGGCGGCTTCGCCGGTGCCTCCCGGCCGCCGGCCGACGAACCCGGGCACCTGCGCGCGCACGCCGCCCTCACCGCCGCGCTGCGCCGGACGGGGATCGGCGCCGGGGCCGTCGAGGTGCACGGCGACGCCGAGGTCGCGTTCGCCTCCGCGCCGGGCGGCCCCGCCGACGGCATCGCCGTCATCGCCGGCACGGGCGCCGTCGCCGTCCGCGTCACCGGGCGGGTGTGCGGCGCCACCGCGGGCGGCGACGGATGGCTGCTCGGCGACGACGGCTCCGGCTTCTGGATGGGGCGCGAGGCGGTGCGGGCGGCCCTGCGGGCGGCGGACGGCCGGGGCGGGCCGACGACCCTGACCCGGTCGGTCGGGCACGCCCTCGGCGTCCCCCCGGACGTGCTGCCGCCCGTCCCGTACGACGGCACCGGCTGGGACCGCGAACGCCGGGAGGCGTACCGGATGCGGCTGCTGCCCGCCGTGATGGGGCGGCACCCGGTGGGGCTCGCCGAACTCGCGCCGCTGGTGGCCACGGCCGCGGTCGACGGCGACGCGGTGGCCGGTGCCGTCCTGGCGACGGCGGCGGACCACCTGACGGACCTCGTCCACGCCCTCGCCCCCCGGCCCGGCGAACGGATCGTCCTCACCGGCGGCCTCCTCGGCCCGACGGGCCCCCTGACCCCTCCGCTCCTGTCCCGGCTCGGCCCCCTGGACCTCACCCCCGCCCTGGTACCGGACGGCTGCCGGGGGGCGGTGACGCTGGCGCGGCTGGCGGCGCGCGGCCTGAGCCGCCGGTGAGCGGGCGCGGGCGGGTGGCGACGCGGCGGCTGCGTACGCCGGGGCGTCCGGGGGGTCGGCCGCGGGGGCGGTCGGCGGTAGCGTGCGGTGCATCGATTCATGGGTGGGCCGCAACTTGGTGGATGCATTCATCGCGGGAGGGTTCATGTCCGACGCGTCCGTGAGCGCCGAGCGTTTCGTGCAGGAGAGCAGAGCCGTCCTCGACCGCCTCACCGGCTCCGCGTCCGTGCGGGAGGACGTGGCCCGCGCCGCCGAACTCATCGCCGGATGCGTCCGCGCCGACGGCGTCGTCCAGGCGTTCGGCACCGGCCACTCCCAGGCCGTCGTCCTCGAGATCGCCGGACGCGCCGGGGGACTGGTGCCCACCAACCGGCTCAGCATCGCCGACCTCGTCCTGTACGGCGGCGCGTCCCCGGACGTCCTCGACGACCCGCTCCTGGAGCGCCGGGCGGGGGTCGCCGCCCGCGTCTACGACCTGGCCGCCCCGCGCCCCCAGGACCTGTTCGTCGTGATCTCGAACTCCGGTGTCAACAACGCCGTCGTGGAGATGGCCCTGCACGCCAAGGAGCGTGGGCACGACGTCCTCGCCCTGACCTCCCTCGCCCACACCCGCGCCGTCCCGGCCGGGCACGCCAGTGGCCGCAAGCTCGCCGACATCGCCGACGTCGTCCTCGACAACGCGGCCCCGCGCGGGGACGCCCTGCTGGAGCTGCCCGGCGGCGGCGCCGTGGGCGCCCTGTCCACGCTCACCGGCGTCCTGCTCGTGCAGATGGCCGTGGCCGAGGCGTCCGCGCTGCTCCTCGCGGCCGGGGAACGCCCGCCCGTGTATGTCTCGGCCAATGTGCCGGGCGGCTACGAGGGCAACCTGGAGCTGGAGAAGCGGTACGCCGGACGCATCCGCCGCACCGCCGGCTGACTGCCCCGAAGGTCCCACCCGAGGGGGCCGGTGAGGGCCGTCCGGGTACATGCGGAGCCCCTCGAATGGGCGCACACTGGAGGGGTGCTGTCGGTGCTCAAGGGGGTGTCGGCATGGCGGCGTCCGAGTGCACGAAGGTCCGGCTGTGGCGGTGGCGGTCCAACCCGCTGAAGCGGCGCAGCGACGTCATCGAGGCGTGGGTGGTCCTGTGCGCGTGGCTGCTCGCGGTACTGGGCGGCGTCTTCGCCGGCTTCGCGGCGGCGGACGCCGTGGTCGGCTCCGCCGAGCGCGTCCGCGCCGAGACCCGCCGGGTGACCGCCGTCCTGGTGCGGGACGCCGAGGAGCCCGGGCCCGCCCGCGTGAGCACCGACCACCTGGTGTGGGCCCCGGTCCGCTGGAGCGACCCGGACGGAACGACCCGCACCGACGAGGCGCGGGTCCCGCCGAAGGCCAAGGCCGGCGGCAAGGTACAGGTGTGGACCGACCGGCACGGCCGGGTCGTCAACGAACCGCTGTCCGTCGCCGAGACGACCCTGCACGCGGTCTCCGGCGGCCTGCTCGCCGGAGCGGGCGCGGCCGGTGTCGTCCTCGGCGCCGGCTGGGTGGTCCGCCTGATGATGGACCGGCGGCGGCTGGAGCAGTGGGCCGCCGAATGGGAGCGGCTGGACACGCACCGGGGCTGGAAGACCGGCTGAGCGGCGGTGCCCCCGGAGGACGGGGGCACCGGATCACCTGACGTCCGCGCTGGGCAGCGCCGTCGGGGACTTGGTGTCCAGGTTCTCCAGGCCCTTCGGGATGGCGAGCGTGAGGACCGGAGCGCCCGGCTGCGGCGGGGGCGGGGTCAGCTGGTCCTGGGGCAGCTTCGGCGGCGTGGTCTGCTGGAAGTTGTTCTGGTCGAAGTTGACCAGCCCGGTCTTCTCCAGGACCGTGATGTGGTCGAGCACGGTGTCGTTCGCGAGGTCGGCCAGCTGGCGCACCATGGTGTTCTGCGTGTTCGCCCGGATCTTCGCGATGACCGGGAAGATCTGACCGTGGGTCACCCGCATGATCGCCACGCCGGTCGAGTCGAACTCCTTGCCCGTCTTGGAGTCCACCGTCGCGACGAACTGCTGCTGCTGGGGGCTCGCCTGGTTCGGCAGCGTGATGTTCAGCTGCGACGCGATCTTGCGGCAGGCCAGGTCGAGGCGGGCGTGACCGACCACCAGGTGCTTGCCGGCCTCCTTCATCGCCGGTGTCGTGCCCCGCTGCATCGCCATCATGCCCAGCGGGTGCTCCCAGAGCCCCGCCGCCCGCACCTTGACCACGAAGTCACGGTCCGCCTCGGTCAGCGGCCCCCACTGCGTGTTGGCGATGACGCGGTCCTGGCTGACGGAGGTGGTCTGCACACCCAGCATGGCGGGATAGGCGAGGGCGGACAGGGTCAGGACCAGGGCGCCTCCCACGAAGACGGTGCCAACCATGCGGCGCGAGACGGGCATCGTGCCTCCAGACGTGAACGACTCGTACCCCCAGAGGTACGGACGGGACGGCGAGAACAATCACCGCTGCGGGAAAAACTTACGATCCGCTGTGCGGCGTGCGTCACACGGCCCCCGCCCGCGCCGTCCCGGCCCCCTCACCAGCCCGTCAGCAGCAGATGGTTGACGAGCAGGGCCACCAGCGCCTGGGCCGCCAGCCAGCCCCGGACCCCGGTCAGGAACGCCGTCGCGGGCAGCAGCCACACGGCGAACGGCAGCCAGATCCGCTCCGTCTCCGCCTTGCTCATCCCGGACAGGTCGGCGACGAGCAGTGCGGCCAGCGCGGCCAGGACGAGCACCGTGAGCCGCCCGCCGGCGGTGCGCTCCCGGCGCCCGAGCACGGCCCCGGCCCGCCGCAGGCCCGCCACCGTCGCCGTCCCCACCACCGCCACCAGGCACGCCAGGTTCGCCCACACCCAGTACGGTTGCGGCCGCTCGCCGCCGACGCCCTGGTGGTAGCGGGTGACGAGCACGTCGTAGGCGTCCCACCAGTAGAAGCCGAACGCCGTGAACACCAGCGGCACCACCGCGCACCCCGCCAGGACGAACGGCAGCGCCCGCAGCCGCGCCGACCCCAGCCACAGCACGGCCGCGCCGATCACCACGAGCAGCGTCAGCCCGTACGACAGGTAGACGGCGAGGCCCGCCAGGAGCCCGGCGGCCAGACCCGCCGAGCGGGGCCGGTGCCCCGTCACCGCCAGCGCGAGGAACGCCACCGCCCACGCCGCGACCGCCGCGAAGTACGCGTCGGCCGAGGTGCCCAGCCACACGGCGCCCGGCAGCAGGACGAGGAATGGAGCGGCGCGCCGGGCGTGCCGCTCGGAGGCGAGCGCCCGGACGGCGACGAGGACGGCGACCGCCGCCGTGCCGCCGAGGGTGATGCACCAGGCAGCCGCCCAGGCCCCGCCGCCCAGACCGGCCCGGTCCAGGTACACGAAGGTGAGGGTGGCCGCCGGCGGGTGCCCGGCGACATGCGCGGGCCAGTGGTCCGGGGTGCCGAGCAGGATGTGCCCGGTGAAGTCCCGCAGCGTGGCGGGGATGTCCTGGAAGCGGTCGACGGCCCGGAGGTACTCGTGCCGTGTCGTCAGCCGGCCGGCGACCCCCCGCTGCCAGCCGTCGACCAGCGCCAGCGACCAGGTCCAGGCCAGTGCGGCCCCCCATACGGCCGCGAGCAGCCGGCGCCAGGGCAGCCGGGCGGCCAGGGCGGGGCCGTACGCCACCACGGCGACCGCGACGAGGAGCGCGGCCGGGGTGCCGGGACCGATGTGCGGATGCCAGGTCGCGAGCAGCGGAGGCCATTTGACGTGGAGGGTGGCGTCGCGGCGCTCCACGACGGTCCCGGCCACCGCCGCCACCGCGAACAGCAGGACGGCGGCGCCGGCCGCGTACAGGTCGCGGCGCAGCGCGCGGCGGGCGTCCCCGGGACGGGCGTCCGGGTGGGCCTCGGGGGTCTCGGGCATCTCGGGGGTCTCGGGGGTCTCGGGGAGGAGATCACGGGTCACGTCAGCACGCTAGGACGCCCGGGGTCCGCCCCCCGTGTGACAAGCGGAGACGTCAGCGATCCGTCATGGTTCGCCTCACGCCCGGCGGGGCCGGCCCCGCCTACGGTCGGCACATGGCACGGTCCCCCTTCGCCCCCTCGTTCTGGCGCAGTCCGCTGCGCGGACCCTGGCTGACCTCGGTGCTCGGTGTCGTTCTGCTCGGCGGGATCACGGTCCTGTTCGTGACCGGGCTGCTGTCGTACGCCGCCTACAACCCGGACCTGTCGCCGGTGAACGACAAGACCCCCGGCAAGGGCGTCCTCGGCTTGTACCTCTTCCCCTGGCCGACCGGACCGCGCTGGCTGTACCGGCTGAACCAGGGCGTCCACGTCACCCTCGGCCTCACCCTGATCCCGGTGCTGCTGGCCAAGCTGTGGTCGGTCGCCCCGCTGTTGTTCCGGCTGCCGCCCGCCCGGTCCGTCGCGCACGCGCTGGAACGCCTCTCGCTGCTGTTCCTGGTCGGCGGCGCGCTGTTCGAGTTCGTGACGGGCGTGCTCAACATCCAGCTGGACTACGTCTTCCCGGGGTCCTTCTACCCGCTGCACTTCTACGGGGCATGGGTCTTCTTCGCCGCGTTCGTCGTCCATGTGCTGCTCAGGGCGCCCGCGGCCCGGCGCGGACTGCGGGGGCTGCGGGAGGAGTCCGGCGGGCTGGTGGCGCCGGAGCCCGCCGAGCCGACCGTCTCGCGGCGCGGCGCCCTCGCCTTCGTCGGGGGCGGCTCCCTGCTGCTGTTCGCCACCACCGTCGGGCAGAACTTCGACGGGGTGCCGCGCCGCACCGCCCTGCTCGCCCCGCACGGCGGCCCCGAACCGGGCAGCGGCCCGGGCGCCTTCCAGATCAACAAGACGGCCCGGTACGCCGGGATCCGCGCGGCCGAGACGTCCGAGGAGGCGTGGCGGCTCGTGGTGACGGGCCGCGCCGGGCGCACCGTCCGCCTCTCCCGCGCCGACCTGCTCGCGCTGCCGCAGCACGAGGCGGCCCTGCCGATCGCCTGCGTGGAGGGCTGGTCCACCTCCGACCAGCGCTGGCGCGGGGTACGGCTGCGGGACCTGGCGGCGCTCGCCGGCGACTCGGGCGACGTGGGGGACCCGTCCGACGTCCTCGTGGAGTCCCTCCAGCGGCACGGCGCCTTCCGGCGGGCGGCCCTGCGCGCCGACCAGGTCGCCGACCCGGACAGCCTGCTCGCCCTCGCCGTCAACGGCGCCGGACTCACCCTCGACCACGGCTATCCGGCCCGCGTCATCGTGCCCGCCGCGCCCGGTGTCCTGAACACCAAGTGGGTGGCGCGGCTGACCTTCGGGGACCTGTGATGCGCCGGCGGCGCCCGCCCCTCGGCAGCCCCCTGCACCTGCTCCTGCTCGCCTGCTCCTTCGCGCTCACGGCGTACGCGGGCGTGCGGCTGCTCGAGGACGACCCGTTCGCGGTCGCGCTGTGGTTCGTGGGCGCGGCCGTCCTCCACGACCTCGTCCTCGTGCCGCTGTACGGGGCGGCGGACCGCGCGCTGCTGCGCGGCATGGAACGCTCCGGCCACCGCGCCCGCACGATGTACGTCCGGGTGCCCGCCGCCCTGTCGCTGCTGCTCCTGCTGGTGTGGTTCCCGCTGATCACGGGCCGGGTCGCGGACCGCTACGCGCGCGCCACGGGCCTGCCCCCGGACGGCTTCCTCGCCCGCTGGCTCCTCATCACGGCCGTACTGTGCGGGGGTTCGGCGGCCGTGTACGCACTGCGCCACCGCCGGCCGCGCGGGGAGGCGCCGCCCGGCGCCTGAAAGCTGTCGGCCACCTGTCGATCCGGTTCCGCAGCGTGCCCGCCCCTCGGCCTGCCGCGCCAAGTGCCGCACTATGAACGGGTGGAGAACGTACGCCTGCTCGTCGTGGACGACGACCCGCCCATCGCCGACCTCGTCGCGACCGTCGCCCGCTACGAGGGCTGGGAGGCCGTCACCGCCCACACCGGCGCGGAGGCGCTGCGCAGGGCCGCCGAGTTCCACCCGGACATCGTGGTGCTCGACCTGATGCTGCCCGACGTCGACGGCTTCGGGGTCCTGGACCGGCTGCGGGCCGGCGGGCGGATGGTGCCCGTGGTGTTCCTGACCGCCCGCGACGGCGTCGCCGACCGCGTCGCCGGGCTCACCCGCGGCGGCGACGACTACCTGGTCAAACCGTTCGCCGTGGAGGAGCTGATGGCCCGGCTGCGCACCGTGCTCCGGCGCAGCACCGGCCCCGGCTTCCCGCGCTCGGTGCTGCGGGTCGCCGATCTGACGATGGACGAGGACACCCGCGAGGTCCGGCGCGGCGACCGGCTGCTCACCCTCACCCCGACCGAGTACGAGGTGCTGCGCTATCTGATGCGCAGGTCGCCCGCCGTGCTCACCAAGGCCCAGATCCTCGACCACGTCTGGGAGTACGGCTTCGGCGGCCGCTCCAACGTCGTCGAACTCGTCGTCAGCAGGCTGCGCCGCAAGCTGGACGACACCGGCGCCCCGCTGATCCACACCGTGCGCGGCTTCGGCTACGTCGTCCGGGAGGCGTCGGGGTGATCGCGCGGCTGCGCCGGGCGTACCGCGCGATGCGCCTCGGGACCCGGCTCGCGCTCGGTCTCGCCGTGCTGTCGCTGACGGTGTTCGCGGTGGTCGGCACCGCGCTGACCACGTCCATGCGCGACTACCTGGCCGCGCAGCTCGACACCCAGCTGGCGCACGGGCAGATCGCCCAGTCCAAGTCCCTCGCCGACCACGGCACGCTCGGCGGCAAGAAGTACTACAGCTGGTTCTACGCCGTGTACGACGTGACGGACGGCAGGGCCGTTCTGCGCACCCCGGAGGACCCGGCCGATCTCCCCGACGACGTCGGCGACTTCACCGCGCTGGCCCGCGCCCAGTCCCGCGCCCACCGGGAGGTGCTGCGCACCGCGCGGCTGCCGGGCGAGGGCGAGTACCGGCTGCGGGCCTGCGAGGTCGAGCCCGGCGTGGTCCTGGTCAGCGCCGCGCCCCTGGACGGCATCGAGGACACCGTCGGCCGGCTGATCACCGTCCAGGCCGTCACCTTCGGGCTGGCGCTGGTCGCCCTGGTGGTCCTCGGCCGGGGCATGCTGCGCCGCGGCCTCAAGCCGTTGAGCGACATGGCGCACACCGCGCGGGACATCACCTCGCACGACCTGACCGACTCCGCGCGGCTTCCGGTGCGGCACGACCGGCGCGGTGGCGGACCCGAGGTGGAGGAACTGCGCACCGCGTTCAACACGATGCTGGAGCACATCGACGACGCGCTGGCCGTACGGGCGGAGGCGGAGCGGCGGCTGCGCCGGTTCGTCGCGGACGCCTCGCACGAACTGCGCACACCCCTGATGTCGGTGCGCGGATACGCCGACCTGTTCCAGTACGCCGCCGCCAACGCCCCCGAGGAGCGCGAGCGGCATCTCGCGCGGCTGCGCGCCGAGGCCGCCCGGATGGGGGTCCTCCTCGACGACCTGCTGCTGCTCGCCCGCCTCGACGCCGCCGACGTGGAGACGCCGCTGCGCCCGGTCGAGGCCGACCTGGTGGAGCTGGTGGCACAGGCGGCGGACGCCTTCCGCGCCACCCGCCCCGGCCACCCGCTGACGGTCCACCCCGGCCCCGGCGAGGTGCCGCTGCGCCTCGACCCGCAGCGCATCCGCCAGGTCCTGGACAACCTCCTCACCAACGCGGCCGTGCACACCCCGCCCGGTACCCCGGTGTCCCTCGCCGTGTCCGTCGGTGACGGCACCGCGCGGGTCGCCGTCACCGACGCCGGGCCCGGCATACCGCCCGCCGACGCCGAACGCGTCTTCGACCGCTTCTACCGTGTCGACAAGGCCCGCAGCCGCGACCGGGGCGGCAGCGGCCTCGGGCTCGCCGTCGCCCGGTCCCTGGTGGAGGCCCACGGCGGCCGTATCAGCGTCTCCGGGCGGCCGGGGCGGACCCGGTTCACAGTGACGCTCCCGCTGACCGCCCCGGCCCTTACGAACCCATGACATGGGGGCCGCGTGACGGCCCCGGTGAGCGGTGGCGCCCTAGCGTGGACGCATGCGTGTACTGGTCACCGGCGGCGCCGGATTCATCGGGTCCTCCCTCGTCCGGGCGCTCGCCGCCCACGGGCACGAACCCGTCGTGTACGACGTCCGCACCGATCCCGCGGCCGACGTGCGCGACCCCGGCGCCGTACGGCACGCCCTCGCCGGCGTCGACGCCGTCTGCCACCAGGCGGCCATGGTCGGCCTCGGCACCGGCTTCGCGGACGCCCCGGAGTACGTCTCCCGCAACGACCTCGGCACGGCCGTGCTGCTCACGGAGATGGCCGGGGCCGGGGTGCGCCGGCTGGTGCTGGCCGGGTCGATGGTCGTGTACGGCGAGGGCCGCTACACCTGCCCCCGGCACGGGGTCGTCCGGCCCGGCCCGCGCACCGTCGCCGCCCTGGACGCGGGCCGCTTCGAACCGCCCTGCCCGGTCTGCGGCGCCGATCTGACGCCGGGGCTGGTGGGGGAGGACGCCCCGGCCGACCCGCGCAACGTGTACGCGACGACCAAGCTCGCCCAGGAACACCTGGCGGCGTCCTGGGCCCGCGCGACCGGCGGCACCGCGGTGTCGCTGCGCTACCACAACGTCTACGGGCCGGGCATGCCCCGCGACACCCCCTACGCCGGGGTCGCGTCCTTCTTCCGCTCCTCCCTCGCGCGCGGGGAGGCACCCCGCGTCTTCGAGGACGGGCGCCAGCGGCGGGACTTCGTCCATGTGCGCGACGTGGCCGCCGCGAACGTGGCCGCGCTGGAGGCGACCGGCGGGGACCTGACGCCGGGCGCCCTGACCGCGTACAACACCGGGAGCGGCGAGCCGCACACCGTCGGCGAGATGGCCCACGCCCTCGCGACCGCCCACGGCGGGCCCCGGCCGGTGGTGACGGGGGAGTACCGTCTCGGGGACGTCCGGCACATCACGGCCGACTCCGCGCGGCTGCGTGCCGAACTGGGCTGGAAGGCGCAGGTGTCCTTCGCCGAGGGAATGGCGGAGTTCGCCGGGGCGGACCCGCGCGACGGGTGACCGCCCCCGCACCGGCCGGTGGTGCTGCCCGCGTTCAGGAAGCGGCGGCGGGCAGCACCACCTCGAAGCGGCAGCCGCCTGGCACGTTGCGTACGGCCGCCCGGCCCTCGTGCGCCTCCACGATGCCCCGCACGATGGCGAGTCCGAGTCCGGCGCCGGCCGGGGGCGTCCGGGCGTGCGTGCCGCGCCAGCCCGTGTCGAAGACACGCGGCAGGTCCTCCTCCGGGATGCCGCCGCAGCCGTCGGTCACCGACAGCACCACACCGTCGGGGGAGCGTTCGGCGGCGACCGCGACCGTGCCGTCCGCCGGGGTCCGGCGGATCGCGTTGACCAGCAGATTGCCCAGCACCCGGCTCATCTCCCGGCCGTCCACCTGCACCGGCAGCGCCTCCACCCGGTCGCCGACCAGCCGTACGCCGTGCTCCCGGGCCAGCGCGTCCGCGCCCGCGAGGGCGTCGCCCACCAGGTCGTACAGGGACATCCGGGCGAACGACAGCTTCAGCGTGCCGGCGTGGATCCGGGACAGCTCGAACAGGTCGCCCACCATGCCGTCCAGCCGCTCGACCTCCATGCGGATCTGCTTCAGATAGCGGTCCGGGTCGGCGGCCACCCCGTCCTCCAGGGCCTCCGCCATCGCGCGCAGCCCGGCCAGCGGGGTGCGCAGGTCGTGGGAGATCCAGGCGACCAGTTCGCGGCGCGAGGACTCCAGGGCGCGTTCCCGCTCCCGGGACTCCGCGAGCCGGGCGCTGGTCGCCTCCAGTTCCCGGCTCAGCGCGGCGAGTTCCGCCGTGGCGGGCCCGTCGGGGGAGGTGAACGCACCGCCGTCGCCGAAGGAGCGGGCGGCGAGCGCCAGGGCGCGGCTGCGGGCGGCGACCCAGCGGCCCAGCAGCAGCGCGGTCGCAAGGGAGACCACCGCGGCCATCGCGACGACGGTCGTGACGACGCTCAGGTCGTGCCCGGACAGGAACATCGCCTGCGCCACGGCGAGCGTGCCCGCCAGCATCGCGGTGACGCCGACGCCCGCGACGACGGCGAGGTGCGTGATCAGCGAGCGCCGCCGGATCAGCAGCAGCACACAGGCGCCCAGGACGCCCGCCGCGGCGGCGCCCAGGAACGCGAACAGGGCGATGAGCAGGGTGTCGCGCACGTCAGCCCTCCTCGGCGGGGGCGGCGCCGTCGGTGTCGAAGCGGTAGCCGACGCCCCACACGGTCTGGATGAGGCGCGGCCGGGCCGGGTCGTCCTCGACCTTGCCGCGCAGCCGGCGCACATGGACGGTCACGGTCGACAGGTCGCCGAAGTCCCAGCCCCACACCTCGCGCATCAGGTCCTCACGGCTGAACACCTTGCCGCGATGGCGCAGGAAGAACGTCAGCAGGTCGAACTCCCTGATGGTGAGGGCGAGTTCGGCCCCGTTCTTGGTCGCGCGGCGGGCCGCCGGGTCCACCGACAGGCCCCCGCCGCCGAGGACGCCGGACGGCTGCGCGGGGCGGGCGCGGCGCAGCACCGACCCGACCCGCAGCACGAGCTCCCGGGGACTGAACGGCTTGGTGACGTAGTCGTCCGCGCCGACCTCCAGGCCGAGGATGCGGTCGTCCTCGTCGCCGCGCGCGGTCAGCATGATGACCGGCACCGGGCCCTGACCGCGCATCCGGCGGCACACCTCCAGGCCGTCCATGCCGGGCAGCATCAGGTCGAGGACGACGAGGTCGGGGCGGCGCGCCGCCGCCGCGGCGAGGGCGGAGGGCCCGTCACCGGCCCGGTCCACCACGTACCCGGCGCGGTCCAGGTACCCGGAGACGATCTCGGCCACGGTGGGGTCGTCGTCCACGACGAGGACCCGTGCCCCGGCCCCGCCGCTCGGCTCTTGCTGCTTCATACGGCCAGCCTCGCACCCTCCGCGCGCGCGAGGCGCCGCCCGGACGGCGACGTCCGCGTTCCGTAAGGAGCCGTCGTCCGGTATGCCCGGTTCGTGCTCGTAGGGTGAAAGCCGTGACGATCTCCTCACCCCGAGCCACCCCCGCGGACCCGGCACCCGTCGACGTCGTACTGCCCTGCCTCGACGAGGCCGAGGCGCTGCCCTGGGTCCTGGAACGCGTCCCGCCCGGCTGGCGGGCGCTCGTCGTGGACAACGGCTCCACCGACGGCTCCGCGGACCTCGCGGCCCGCCTCGGCGCCACGGTCATCC
Source organism: Streptomyces sp. SS1-1 (assembly GCF_008973465.1). NCBI lineage: Bacteria > Bacillati > Actinomycetota > Actinomycetes > Kitasatosporales > Streptomycetaceae > Streptomyces > Streptomyces sp. SS1-1. The sequence goes on from NZ_WBXN01000004.1 coordinate 5,682,631, forward strand.
ACGAGACGCGGCGCGGCTTCGGCGCCGCCTGCCACGCGGGCCTGACCGCCGCCACCGCCCCCGTCGTCTGCTTCTGCGACTGCGACGCCTCCCTCGACCCCGGCGACCTGGTGCCGTTCGTGGAACGCGTCGTGGCCGGCGAGGCCGACCTGGTCCTCGGCCGCCGCCGGCCCGAGCGGCGGGGCGCCTGGCCCCCGCACGCCCGCGCCGCCAACCTCGCCCTCACCCGGCTCCTGCGCCGCCGCACCGGGCTGCGACTGCGCGACCTCGGCCCGCTGCGCGCCGCCCGCCGGGAGGACCTGCTCGCCCTGGACCTGACGGACCGGCGCAGCGGCTACCCCCTGCAGATGGTGGTCCGGGCCGCCGACGCCGGCTGGCGCATCACCGAGGACGACGTGCCCTACCGCCCCCGCACCGGCGCCTCCAAGGTCACCGGCACCTGGCGCGGCACCTGGCACGCGGTCCGCGACATGAGCCGCGTGCTCTCCGAGGAACCCGCAGTCGCGCCCGCCGTCCGGGAAGGGGCCCGCCCGTGACCACCCTCGTCGTCATCGCCAACGGGCCGCGCCCGGGTCGGATCGAGACGCGGCTCATCCGGCCTTGCGCCCCCGAGGAGGCCCTTCCGTTCACCGGTGCCTCCGATGTCCGCGACATGAGCCGCGTGCTCTCCGAGGAACCCGCAGCCGCGCCCGCCGTCCGGGAAGGGGCCCGCCCGTGACCACCCTCGTCGTCATCGCCAAGGAGCCTCGCCCGGGCCGCGTCAAGACCCGGCTCACCCCGCCCTTCACCCCCGAGGAGGCCGCCGCGCTCGCCGAGGCCGCCCTCGCGGACACCCTGGACGCTGTCGCGCGCACGCCCGCCCGGCGTCGCGTCCTCGTCCTCGACGGCACGCCCGGCCCCTGGCTGCCGCCCGGCTTCGACGTCGTCCCGCAGACCACGGGCGGCCTCGACGAACGGCTCGCCGACGCGTTCGCCGCCTGCGACGGCCCGGCTCTGCTCATCGGGATGGACACCCCGCAGGTCACCCCCGACCTGCTCACCGTCGACTGGGCGGACTGCGACGCGTACTTCGGCCGGGCACGGGACGGTGGCTTCTGGGCGCTCGGCCTCGCCGAACCCGACCCGGACCGGCTGCGGGGGGTGCCCATGTCGCAGCCGTACACCGGCGCCGCCCAGCGCGCCCGGCTCGCCGGACTGCGGGTCCGGGACCTGCCGAGCCTCCGGGACGTCGACACCGCGCACGACGCCGGACTGGTCGCCGCCGCGGCCCCCGGCGGACGGTTCGCCACGGCCCTGGCCCGGCTCGCCCCGGCGGCCCGCCGATGAGCGGGCTGACGGAGACCGCCACCCCCGCGGACCCGGTCGCTTCCTGGTCCGCCGACCCCTACGCGCGTGCCCTCGGCAGCGGCCGCGGCCCCCTCTTCCTGCGGCGCGCCGACGGCTGGCTGCTGCCGCTGGACGTGGAGCGCTGGTGCGCCGACGCCGACGCGGTGGACCGAGAGGTGCTGCGGCGCTGCGAGGGCGCGGTCCTCGACGTCGGCTGCGGCCCCGGACGCCTGGTCGCGGCCCTGGCCCGGCAGGGCCGTACGGTCCTCGGCATCGACGTCAGCGACGCCGCCGTCGCCCGCACCGCGCGGCTCGGCGGCCCCGCGCTGCGCCGCTCCGTGTTCGATCCGCTGCCCGGCGAGGGCCGTTGGGGCACCGCCCTGCTCCTCGACGGCAACATCGGCATCGGCGGCGACCCGGCGGCCCTGCTGGAGCGCCTCGCCCGACTCGTCCGCCCCGGCGGCCTGTTGCTCGCCGAGACCGTGCCCGGCGTCGATCTCGACGAGCGCGTCGAGGTCCATGTCACCGACGCGCGGGGCGCCGAGGGCCCCCTCTTCCCCTGGGCCCGCCTCGGCACCCCCGCCCTGCTCCGGCACGCGGCACGGACCGGATGGAGCCCCGCCGGACAGTGGACGGTGGACGGACGGGCCTTCGCCGCGCTGCGTGCCCGCCCGATACCGGACCAGCGCAAAGGTGCCGCAACACAAGACGTCTAGACTCGGGCCCCATCGGCCGGCCCGTGGGTCGCACGCGGGCGAAACCTGCCAGACCCGAAGGGTATTCGGCGTTTTGATACGGATAGATGCAGTCACCAAGCGATACCCGGACGGCACGGTGGCGGTCGACCGGCTGTCGCTGGAGATACCCGACCGCTCGATCACCGTCCTCGTGGGACCGTCCGGCTGCGGCAAGACGACCACACTGCGGATGATCAACCGGATGGTCGAGCCCAGCGAGGGCACCATCCTCCTCGACGGCGTGGACATCCAGCAGCAGCCGGTCAACACCCTGCGCCGGTCCATGGGGTACGTCATCCAGAACGCGGGCCTCTTCCAGCACCGCACGATCCTCGACAACATCGCGACCGTGCCCCGCCTCCTCGGCTGGGGCAAGGAGAAGTCCCGCGCCCGCGCCCGGGAACTGATGGAACGGGTCGGCCTCGACGGCTCCCTCGCCAAGCGCTACCCGTACCAGCTCTCCGGCGGCCAGCAGCAGCGCGTCGGCGTCGCCCGCGCGCTCGCCGCCGACCCGCCGGTGCTGCTGATGGACGAGCCGTTCTCGGCCGTCGACCCCGTGGTGCGCAAGGGACTCCAGGACGAACTCCTGCGCATCCAGGAGGAGCTGGGCAAGACCATCGTCTTCGTCACCCACGACATCGACGAGGCCGTCAAGCTCGGCACCATGGTCGCCGTGATGCGCACCGGCGGTCATCTGGCCCAGTTCGCCCCACCCGCCGACCTGCTCACCGACCCCGCCGACGCGTTCGTCGAGGACTTCCTCGGCGCCGACCGGGGCATCCGCCGGCTGTCCTTCTTCTCCTCGGCCGGACTCGACCTGCTCACCGGGCCGATCGTCGCCGTCGACGCCTCCGCCGAGCAACTCGCCGCCGCCTCCCGCGCGGGCGCCCCCCACCTCCTCGTCGTCGACACCGACGGCCGGCCCGTCGGCTGGGGCGACCCCGCCGAGCTGACGGCCGGGTCCATCGACACCGGCCGACTCCTGTCGCACGGACGGCCGTTCACCGCCGGCGGCGACTCCCTGCGGGCCGCCCTGGACTGCGCGGTGCTCTCGCCGACCGGCTGGGCCGTCGCCGTGGACGGCGAGGGACGGGCCACCGGCGTCGTCTCGCAGACGTCCATCGGCGAGGCCATCCGCGGCGCCCACGCCGGCCGCGCCGCCGCCGGCACGGCCCAGAAGGTCGCCCCGTGAACGACCTCTTCGACATGCCGAGCTATCTGGAGCACAGCTTCCTCGGCCTCGTGGGGCTGCATCTGCGCGAGGCGCTGGTGCCGGTGCTGGCCGGACTCGTCCTGGCGCTGCCGCTCGCCCAGCTGTGCGTGCGCTTCCGCTGGCTGTACCCGCCGGTGCTGTGGGTGACGACCGTCCTCTACGCCATCCCGTCGCTGGCGTTCTTCGTCGTCCTCATCGACTACACCGGGCTGAGCGAGCTGACGGTGATGATCCCGCTGGCCGTCTACAGCCTGGTCGTGCTCGTCCCGGCCATCGTGGACGGCGTGCGCTCGGTGCCGCAGGAGACCCTGGCCGCGGCCACCGCGATGGGCCTCGGACCCGTACGCCGCTACCTCCAGGTGCAGTTGCCCATCGCCGCGCCCGCCATCCTCGCCGGACTGCGGGTCGCGGCCGTCTCCAGCATCTCCCTCGTCAGCGTCGGCATGCTCATCGGCAACGAGGGCGCCCTCGGCAACATGCTCGACGCCGGACTGAAGTACAACCAGCCCCGGCTGGTCTGGCTGTCCGTGATCTCCACCGCCGTCCTCGCCATCCTCGTCGACGCCCTGCTGATCGTCCTGCGGGTGTGGGTGACGCCCTGGATGCCGCGCGGCGGCGGCCGGGGCGCCCGGACCGTCCTCGCGAAGGGAGCCGCCCGGTGAACATCCTGAACTTCGCCGACGCGTTCTTCAGCGACAGCGCCCACTGGCACGGCTACGACGGCATCCCGGTCCGGCTCGGCGAGCACGTCCAGTACACGCTGATGGCCCTCGGCATCGCCGCCGCCATCGGACTGCCCGTCGGGCTGCTCACCGGGCACACCGGGCGCGGCGGCAACGTGCTCGCCCTCATCGCCACCTCCGGCCGGGCGCTGCCCAGCTTCGGCCTGATGGTGCTCATGTTCATCCTGCTGGGTCTCGGCATGGCCCCGGTGATGATCCCGCTGGTGGTGCTCGCCGTGCCGCCGATCCTGGTCACCACCAACGAGGCGATGCGGTCCCTGGACCCGGCGCCCGTGGACGCGGCGCGCGGCATGGGCATGGGCGAGGCGCAGGTGCTGTTCCGGGTCGAACTGCCCACGGCGCTCCCGCTGATCCTCAGCGGGCTGCGCTCCGCCGCCATCCAGATCGTCTCGACGGCCACGATCGCCGCGTACGTCAGCTTCGGCGGCCTCGGCCGCTACATCGTGGACGGCCTCTACCAGCGGGACTACGAGAAGGTCGTGGGCGGCGCCACGCTGGTGGCCGGGCTCGCCGTGGCCACCCTGCTGGTGTTCTGGGCGGTGGCCCGGCTCGCGGTCTCCCGGGGCGTGCGCAGGCCCACCTGACCGTGACGGTGGTGCCGGCCGCCCGGCACCACCGTCAGCCCTCCGTGCGCGCCAGGGCCAGTTCCAGGACGACGAGCAGGGCGTCCCGCACGGAGCCGGTCTCCCGGGCGTCGAACACGACGACGGGGACGCCCTCGCTGACGTCGAGCGCCCAGCGGACCTCGTCCAGGGTGTGCTCGACCCGCCCGTCGAACGCGTTGACGGCGACGGTGAACGGGATGCCCTTGTGCTCGAAGTAGTCGACGGCGGCGAAGCAGTCGTCCAGGCGCCGGGTGTCGACGATGACGAGGGCGCCGACCGCGCCCTCGATCAGGTCGTCCCACATGAATCCGAACCGCTCCTGCCCGGGCGTGCCGAACAGGTACAGCTTCAGGGTCGGGTCGATGGTGATGCAGCCGAAGTCCATGGCGACCGTCGTCGTGGACTTCTGCGGGGTGTGCGTGAGGTCGTCGACGCCCGCCGCGACCTCCGTGATGGCCGCCTCCGTGGTGAGCGGCTCGATCTCGGATATCGCCCCCACGGCGGTGGTCTTGCCCACGCCGAAGCCGCCCGCGATCACCATCTTGACCGGCAGCGGCGGCCGTGCCGTCGCCGACGTTCCGGCCGTGGCGCCGGCGGCCGTTTCAGTCGCTGTCACTGAGGACCCCTCGTGCGTCGGGGATGGCGCGCAGGCCCTCGATGACCCTGCGCAGGACGGAGGCGTCGTGGACGACGCCGGAGTCGGGCACGTGCACCGTCAGCCGGCCCTCGTCGCGCAGGTCCTCGGCGAGGACCCGCACCACGTTCAGATGCAGCCGCAGCCGGGCCGCGATCTCCGCGAGGGACTGCGGCAGCCGGCACACGGCGACGATGTCGCGCCGCTCGAAGGCCAGCCGGTCCAGCCCGTCCAGGCCCTCGGCGGTGGCCACCACCTGGGTCTCGACGGGCATCGCCCGCTCGCCGGTGATGTCCGCGACCCGGCCGGCGGTGAGCAGGAACGGCCGGACGGCGGACGCCTGCCCGACCGGTTCCGGGCCGCTCGGCTCCGGCGGTGGGATGTCGTCCGCCATGGGGTGTCCGCTCCTTCCGGCCCGGTCAGCGGGCCGAGGCCGCGCCGACGCTGTTCTTCAGCTCCAGGACGAGCTGCGGGCTCAGGGCGGCTCCGGCCCGGTTGGCGAACACCGTCATCTCGTAGGCGATGTTGCCGAGCTTGGCCTCCTTGTCGGTGACCACGCCGAGGACGGCGCCGCTGCCGATCGCGGAGACCAGCACATGGCCGCCGTCCAGATCGATGATGACCTTGTTGAGCGCTCCGAGACCGTAGTTGCCGGACGCGCCCGCGGCCAGGCTGGTGATCCCCGAGACGATCGCCGCGAGCCGCTCGGAGTCGGCCTGCTGCCGCAGCTCCGACACGGCGATCAGCAGCCCGTCCGAGGAGACGGCGATGGCGTCCACGACACCCGCCGTCTCGGTCGCGAAGCGATTCAGCAACCAGGTGAAGTCGGCCGCGGCGGCCGCCAGTTCGGCTGACGAGGCATCCGTGCCTCCTGCCGGGGTGCCACCTGTCGACGTGCTCACTGCTCCGCTCCTTCCGGGGGGTCGTTCTGGTCCTGCGCTGGGGGGTTCTGGGCCGGGACCGGGACGGCCCCGCTCTCGCGGTGCGCGCGCTCCACGGCGGCCTCGAACGCGTCGAGTTCGTCGCGTACGGCGTCGGCGTCGACGACCCGGGGCCGGTCCGGCACCACGGCCGCCCGGTCGTCGCCCGCCCCGCCCTTGCGCAGGGTCGCGCCCCGGACCCGGCGCCGCAGCGGACGGGCGGAGGACGGGGCGCCGGGACCGGCGGGGGCCTCTCCGGAGCGGGGCGCGGGCACGGTCGCCGCGGGGCGCCTGGCACGGCGGGGGAGGGGGCCGGAGGCGTCCGGGTCCGCCGGTACGGCGTCCGCGGGCACCGGGCCGGTGGCCGGGGCGCCCGACGGCTCCGGGGCGGGCTTCGCGGTGCCGGCCAGGGCCGTGAGGGCCGGGGTGGACGTCGTCGCCGTCGTGCTGCCGGTCACCAGGCGGGCCGAGGGGATCGTCACCTCGGCCGTGACACCGCCGCCCGGGGTGCGGGACAGGGTGACGGCGATCTTCCAGCGGCGGGCGAGCGTGCCGACCACGAACAGGCCGAGCACCTTCGTCGGGACGAGGTCGAGGCGTTCGCGGCGGATCAGGCGGGCGTTCTCCTCCGCCAGGCGCTCGGCGCTCATGCCCAGGCCGTGGTCGCTCACCACGACCACCGCGTCGTCGCCGTCCGCCGCCACCGTCACCTCGACGGGGCTGTCGGCCGGCGAGAACGACACGGCGTTCTCCAGGAGTTCGGCCACCATCAGCGTGAGGTCGCCGATGACCTCCGGCTCCAGGACGGCCTCGGAGCGTGCCCGCAGCTCCACCCGCTGGAAGCCCTCGATCTGGCCGAGCGCCGCCCGTACGACGTTGGTGAGCGAGGTGGGACCGGCGTCCAGGGCGGCCTCGTGGATGCCGGCCAGCAGCATCAGGCTGTCGGCGTTGCGCCGCAGACGGACCGCGATGTGGTCGATGGAGTAGAGGCGTTCGAGCAGCGCGGGGTCGGTCTCGCCGCGCTCCACCGCGTCGATCAACATGAGCTGACGGGACGTCAGGTTGCTGACGCGGCGGCCGACGTTGCCGAACATCTCGGCGACGTTGCGCCGGCTCAGCACCTGCCGCTCCAGCAGCGCCGCCGCCGTCGTCTGCACCTCGTTGAAGGACTCGGCGAGCTCACCGATCTCGTCCCGCGCGGTGACCGGCATCTCGCGCAGCCGGGGCGGCCCCTCGTCCTCGGCGTCGTCGTCGGCGACCCGCGCCAGCTCGCGCCGGGCCACGTCGGCGACCTGCCGCGCGGCGCCGGTGAGCGCGACCACCGGCCGCACCACGGAACGCCGGACGAGCACGGCCAGGACCAGCCACAGCGCGAAGCCCAGCAGCGCGGCGCCGAGGAGCAGCAGCGCCCGCCACGCGGCCGTGTCGGACGCGTCCTCCGCCCGGTCGGCGATCTGGTCGATCAGCGAGGTCGTGATCGACAGCCGGGTCTTCGCCTGGTCGCGGTAGGAGTCGTACGAGTCCAGGGCGCGGTCGAGGGACTCGGCGACCTCGGCGGGGGAGCCGGCCTGCGCCGCGCCCGGGTCGATCTGCAGCTCGGCGAACTGCCGGCTGATGACGGACTGCGCGGGGGTGTACCGGATCCCGGCGAAGGTGTCGGCCTGCGCCTCGGTGGCGAAGCGGGTGAACCGCTCGGACTGGTGCGTGAACTCGTCGTAGGCGCCGATCGCGCCGATGACCTCGATCAGCGCGTTGGAGTCACCGGTCGACGCGGAGAAGACGGCCGTCTCGAACTCGCTGTGCGCGGCGGCCGACCGCAGCAGGGAGTCCAGCAGGTTGCCGGTGAAGGTGGTGGCGAGCTCCGGGTTGCGGTCCAGGGCGAGGCCGTCGATCAGCTGGCTCGCGGCGTCGGTGTACGCCGGGTCGATGTTGTTGGCCGGCAGGTAGCCGTCCTCGACGGTGTCCCGCAGCCCGGCGAGGCCCTCGACGTTCTTCAGGGCCTGGGCCTCGGTCTCCGGCAGCCGCTCGCCGAACGCCTCGCGCACCCGCCCGACCTGGGTGTCCACCTGCTCCTGGGCGGTGCGGTAGGCGGACGTCGAGGGCTCGCCGCCGACCGCGGCCTCGTGCCGTACGGACAGCAGTACGGCCTGCTGGTGCTCGGCGGCCAGCCGGTCGACGAGCTTCGCGACCTCGACGCTCTCGCGGACCAGCCGGGCGGCGTTCGCCGCCTCGCGCGACTGCGCGGTCTGCTCGGCGATGAGGTAGGCCAGCAGGGCCGCGACGACCGTCAGCGGCACGCCCACCAGGAGGTTCAGCTTGTGCCGGAAGGGCCAGCGGTCGGGGTGACCGCGCATCCGGCGGGGGCGGGGTCCGCCTGCCTCGCTCGTGGACACCGGGATTCCTCCTTCGTGGGCGCCGCACCGGGTGCGCACGCCTCACGTGACCGCTGTTGCTGACTTCCGATCGATTCTGTGCGGGACAGTACCGTCCCTTCGGCGCTGTGACCGGAACTGTACGTCAAGATTCCGTTACACGACCCGAGCGCCCCGATCGTCACGCCTTCACACCGCCGACAACTCCCCGACACATTGCGGATTTTGAGTCCGATCGGTGACCTGGCAGCCCTTGACTGACCGAGAACCCGGTGGATTGGATCAGTGGAAAAGCTCTCCCAACCCCACGGACCGGAACGGGAATCGTGACTTTCACCGCCCTGCGCAGCAGCTCCCTCAGGAACCATCCCGGCGCGGCCGCCCTCGCGCTCGCGGCCGCCGCGGCGCTGCTGACGGGATGTTCCTCCTCCGACGACAAGTCCGACCCGCTCGCCGAGGACAAGGCGAGCGGCGACACCGTCGTCGTCGGCTCGAACAACTTCGCCGAGAGCGTCCTGATCGCCGACATCTACGGCGAGGCCCTCAAGGCCAAGGGCATCAAGGTCAGCTACAAGCCCAACATCGGCAGCCGCGAGACCACGTACGGCCTGCTCAAGAACGGTTCCGTCACGGTCCTGCCGGAGTACAACGGCTCGCTGCTCGCCTACCTCGACCCGAAGGCGCCGCAGGAGTCCGCCGAGGCCGTCAACAGCGCGGTCAAGAGCAAGCTGGACGCCAAGCTCACCCTGCTGGACTCCTCCCCGGCCGAGGACAAGGACTCCGTCAGCGTCAACGCCGAGACGGCGAAGAAGTACGACCTGACCGCCGACTCCACTCTCGCGGACCTCAAGGACGCGGCGCCCGAGCTGCTGATCGGCGGCTCGCCCGAGTTCCAGACCCGCCACCAGGGCCTGAAGGGCCTGGAGGCCGAGTACGGCCTGAAGTTCAAGTCCTTCAAGGCGCTGGACGCGGGCGGCCCGCTGACCCAGGCGGCCCTGACGAAGAACACCGTGCAGGCCGCGGACATCTTCACCACGGACCCCACCATCACCAAGGAGGGCTTCGTCGTCCTCAAGGACCCGAAGAACCTCTTCGGTTTCGCCAACGTGACCCCGCTCGTGTACAAGAGCGGCCTGTCCGAGGAGGGCGTCGCGGCGCTCAACGCCGTCTCCGCCAAGCTGGACACCAAGACGCTCCTCGACCTGGACTCCCAGGTCCAGCTCGAGAACAAGGACCCGCTCGACGTCGCCAAGGCCTGGCTGAAGTCGGCCGGCCTGGCCTGACGGCGCTCCCGGCGCGCCGGTGACGGGCGAGAGCCCCCACCGGCGCGTCCGCGTGTCCGGACCGCCCGCGCCCTCAGAGCCGGTCGAGACCGTCCCGCAGCTTCTCCAGCAGTCCCGGTTCGGCCGTGCCGGGCGTCACCGGCCGCGGACGGTGCACGGTGATCAGACCGGCCTCCAGCAGATCGCACAGCATGATCGCGACGACGCTCACCGGCAGGTCGAGCCGGGCCGCGAGCTCCGCGACGGCGACCGGGCGGACACAGCGCCGCAGGATGCGCAGCTGCTCGGGCTGCGGGCGCGGCGCCCGCTCCGGCGGCGGATCGACCGCCGACACCCGCGTGATCAGGGTGAAGTCGCCACGGCTGGGCCGGGTCCGGCCGCCCGTGAGGGTGAAGGGACGTACCAGCCGGCCCGCCGTATGCTCTGGGCCCACCTCACGCACCCGGGCCGACATGGGCCCGCGGTGCCGCCGACAGATGCTCGCCGATCTTCTTCACCAGCATGTTCATCTGGTACGCCACCACACCGACGTCGGCGCCCTGGGTGGTCAGGACGACCAGATGGGCGCCCGGACCCGCCGTGGTCAGGATGAGATAGCTCTGGGCCATCTCGATCAGCGCCTGGCGCACCGGACCGCCCCGGAAGTCCATGCTGACGCCCTTGCTCAGACTCATCAGGCCGGACGCGGTCGCCGCCAGCCGCTCGGCGTCGTCGCGCAGGAAGCCCGTCGACTTGCTCACCACCAGCCCGTCCTCGGAGAGCACGACGGCGTGGTTGACGCCGGCGACCCGCTCGACGAGTCCGGTGAGCAACTGGTCGAGCTGGGTGTCGGTGGCGGGAGAGGGGCGTGTCATGGCGGAGTCCTTCATGAGCGGTCGGACGGGCGGGCGGGCGTGGGGGAGGAGCAGGCGCCGGACGGGGCGGGGTCGCGCTCCGGCGGGTCGGAGGGGTCCTCGGGATCGGAGCCGTCCTCGGCCCGGGCCCGGAGCGTGCCGCGCTGGAAGCCGCCGAGGGAGGAGGCGGCCCGCTCGGCGGTGAAGTCGTCGTCCGCGCACCCGTCCTCGCCGGCGGGCGGGGCCTCGTCGCGCGGCCCCGGAGCGGGAGCGGCCCGCCGCACCCGGCGCGGCAGCGGCGTCAGCTCCTCCTCCGGGTCCGGCCGGCGGGCGGCGGGCACCTCGGGTCGCCCGTCCCCGGCGGGGTCCTCCGCGCCGGAGGTCCGCGCGTCGGAGGTCCGCGCGTCGAGGCCCTCCTCGCCGGGGCCCTCGTCCTTCTCGGGGTCCTCGTCCGGCACGTCCGTCACCACGACCTCGTGCGGGACGAGCACGATCGCCGTCGTGCCGCCGTACGGCGAGGGACGCAGGGTGACCGTGATCCCGTGCCGCCGGGCGAGCCGCGCGATCACGAACATGCCGAGCCGCAGATCGTCGGCGAGCGCCACCACGTCGAACTTCGGCGCCTCGGCCAACTGGTCGTTGAACGCCGTGTAGTCCTCCTCGGACAGCCCGAGACCCCGGTCCTCGACCTCCACGGCCAGCCCCTTGACGACCATGGCGGCCCGCACCGCGACCGGCGCGGGCGCCGGCGAGTACAGCGTCGCGTTCTCGATCAGCTCGGCCAGCAGGTGGATGAGGTCGGCGACCGCGGGCGGCGCGATGTGCACCTCCTCCTCGGTGTGCACCTGGACCCGCCGGTACTCGGCGACCTCCCCGACCGCGCTGCGCAGGATGTCGATCAGCGCGACCGGCTCGCTCCAGCTGCGGCCGGGCCGCTCACCGCTGATGATCACCAGGTTCTCCTGGTAGCGGCGCAGCTGGCTGGCCGTGGAGTCCAGGGCGTACAGCCCCTTCAGCACGTCGGGGTCCTCGTGCGCCCGCTCCAGCGCGTCGAGTTCGGTCAGCTGCAGATTGACCAGATTCTGGCTCTGCCGGGCGATGCCCAGGATCACCTTCTGGAACCCCCGCCGCGTGTCGGCCAGTTCGACGGCGGTGTGCACGGCGGTGCGCTGCGCGGCGTTGAACGCCTGGGCCACCTCGCCGAGTTCGTCGCGGCCGTAGTCCAGCGGCGGCGTCGCCAGCTCCACGTCGACCTTCTCGCCCCGCTCCAGCCGGGCCACCACGTCGGGCAGCCGCTCCTCGGCGAGCGCCAGGGTGGCCTCGCGCAGGCCGCGCAGCCGCCGCGACAGCGAGCGGGTGATCCGCCACGACACCGCGAGGCACAGCAGCACCGCCACCAGACCGCCCGCGCTCAGCAGCGCGGCCGTGACCAGCAGATCGCGGGCGTCGTCCGCGCTGCGGTCCAGCAGGGCGGACGTCTGCCCGCGGATGAGATCCGTGTACGCGTCGGACACCTGGAGCAGCGCGGCCCGCCACTCCTTACGCACCTCCGGGATCGCGACCGCGCCGCCGTCCCCGGTCGGGCGGGCCGCGAGCACCCGGTCCTCGATGGACTCCAGGGTGTGCCACTGCGGGCTGCGCAGGATCCGCTCGGTCCGCGCCTTCGCGTCACCGGTCAGCGAGGGGAGGATCTGGTCGCCGACGAGCCAGCGCCGGGTTCCGACCAGCTTCCCGAACTCCGTCCACGTCGTGGCGCCCATCCGCCCCGAGGGACCCGCCAGGGTCAGCAGCGCGTCCTCCTGGGACATCAGCTCCGCCGCGTGCTCCAGCGAGACGAGCGGCGCGGCCTGCGAGGTCAGCTCGCCGTCGTCGACCCGCGACAGCTCCCGGAAGACATGGATCTGGTCGTCGATGATCGACGTGTACTGGCCCAGCGCCTGCGCGGCGGTGATGTCGGTGGGGTGGTCCACCTGGCCCCGGTAGTACTCCAGGCTGCCCGCGGACCCGACGACCGAGTACAGCCGGGCCTTGATCCGTTCGGGTGCCCGCTTGATGTCGTCCGACCGGTCGAGGAGTTCGGCGACGGCCTCGTCGGTACGGACGCGCTGGTCGTCGAGCGCGTCACGGGCCGCCTTCTGCCGCGAGGCCAGCCACACCGCCGAGTAGCTGCGCTCCCGCTGCAGGGCGAGGGTGGCCTCGGTGCCCATGGCCCCGGTCGACTCGCTCAGCTGGGTCTGCGCCCGCAGCCGCAGCCCCTCGGAGAACATCTGGACCGTCGTGACGCTCCACACGGCGGCGAGCGTCACCCCGGGCACCAGGGCCAGCAGAAGCAGGGAGAGGCGGATGGAGCCGAGGCGGCGCCGGGGACCTGTCCGTGGAGACATCGTCGTCCTTGGGCGTTCAGCGGAGGGCGGAGGCGGGCAGCGCGGGGGTGTGGATCGTACGGGGGACCGGCGCCGGGGGTGACGGCGCGGCCGGTACGGCGCGGGGGGTGCGCAGGATGCTATCCGCACATGTGACCGTCCGTGTCACACGTGACGAAACTGTGGCACCACCGCGCGACGTGTCCGGTTCAGCGGGTCCCGGCGCCGGCGAACCGGGCGACCGCGGCCACGTTCTTGCCGGTGACGAAGGCCGGACCGGTGAGCACCGGTTTCTCCCCGCCCCCGAGCGTGTTGCCGTTGGTCCGGTACAGCCACAGCGCGTCGACGGCGAGATAGCCCTGCAGATAGGGCTGCTGGTCCACGGCGAACCCCACGTCGCCGGACTGGACGGCCGGGACGAGGTCCTTGCTGAGGTCGAAGGTCGCGACCCGCGCCCTGCTGCCGGCGTCCCGTACCGAGCGCACCGCGGCCAGCGCGAACTGGGCGCCGTTGGTGACGACTTCGTCGATCGTCGGGTCCTGGACGAGCCGGGCCGCGACGGCCGCGGTGACGGCGTCCAGATCGGTGCCGTCCACGTACAGGTTCTCGCTCTCTCCGCCGAACGCCTTCTTCACGCCCGCGCAGCGCGCCTCCAGGGACACGTTGCCGCGCTCGTGGACGACACACAGGGCGTGCCGCGCCCCGAGGTCGTCCAGCCTGTCGCCGACGGCCCGGCCCGCGACGCTCTCGTCCTGGCCGAAGAAGCCGAGCAGGCCCGCCGAACGCCACGAGTCGATACCGGAGTTGAGTCCGACGACCGGGATGCCGGCCGCCCGCGCCTCGGCGACGGCCCGTGCCATCGCCCCCGGCTTCGCCAGGGTCACCGCGATGCCGTCGACCCGCTGCCGGACCGCGTCCCGCATCAGCGCGGCCTGACCGGCCGGGTCGTCGTCACTGGCGTACGTCAACGCGACGCCGTCCTTCGCGGCGGCCGCCTCGGCGCCCCTGCGCACCAGGTCCCAGAAGGCGTCGCCCTCCCCGCCGTGGGTGACGAGGGCGATCCTCGGCCCGGAGGGGCGGTCCGCCGCGTCCGTGCCCTTCTCGTCACCGGTCCCGCCGCCGGAGCACCCGGCCAGCACCAGACAGACGGTGGCCGTCCATATCGCGACCCGGAGGGAGGCGGAGGACGGGCGTGGGGTGTTCATGGTGGTGCGGCACCTCGCTGTGCGGCCGAGCAGGAGGAACGGACGGGAGCACGGCCGGCGTCGCACGGCTGGGATCCGCCGGTCTGCTGAACTCCCGCTGGGGCGGAGCCAATCGCGTGCGGCCACCAGTCGTCAAGTGCGTCACCACCAGGGGTGAGCCGCCGCTGCCACATCGTGATGAACCGCCCGCGCGGACACGCCCGGGACCCTGGTTCCTCCCGGCGTGCCCGCGTCGCTCAGGCCGCCTCCGCGGCGGCGCGCCGGCGCTCCCGCCGGCTCCTGCGGGGCTCCTGGTCCGGCAGCCAGCCGAACACCAGGCAGCTCCCGACCACCCCGAGGAGCAGCCCGACCATGAAGCCGCCGAGGTTGGAGGTGATCCAGGTCCCGAGGGAGACCAGGACACCGGTGATCGAGTAGAAGAGCCGCTGGGCCGGGTTGAACAGGGTCAGCAGGCCCAGCAGCACCATCAGGACGGGCAGCAGATACCCGGCCAGCCCCTGCATGCCGATGTGCAGGACGACCTTCAGCGAGGCCTTCATGGTGAGCAGGATCCAGCCGCCGCCCAGCGCCAGCAGCAGCCCGCCCCAGAAGGGCCGGCGGTACCGCCACCGGCGGAAGGCGGCCCGCGCGCCCGCTCGCCCTTCCATCAGCACCCCGAGCCGCTGAACCGCAGCTTCAGCCCGGGCAGCTTGAACACGCCCGCGGTGGTGGCGTAGTTGGTCTGCCGCAGGTTGGCGATCCGCACGGTGTCGGCCTGCTGGCTGAAGACGCCGATCGGACCCTTCGCATTGGCCTTGGTCAGGGTGCTGGCGTCGTTGCCGATCTCGATGTTGTTGAACGCCGCGTCGCCGGACAGCTCGGTGGAGTCGGTGGTCAGATCGCTGGCGGTGACCTTCTCGGCGCCGCTGCCCGCGGTGATGAGCAGGTTCGTGCCGCCGAGGTCGACGCTCTGGCACAGCTTGGTGAGCGTGGCGTTCTTGATGGCCGAGGTGACGATCAGGACCTGGCCGCCGGTGTCGCCCTCGTTGGGGCTGCCCGGTGCCATCTCGTCGAGACCGCCGAACTGCTCGAAGCCGGTGCCGTTCAGCTCGGTCGCGGTGACCGTGAACGGCATGCCGGAGATGGCGAACTGCACACCCAGCGCCCCCTCGGCGGTGAGCACCGCGAGGCCGGCGGCGACGAGGGTGGCCGGCACCGCCATCACGGCGGCCCGGCGGGCCCGGACGCGGCCGCGGCGTACGGAACCGCTTTCCGGCTGCTCGGGGGTGTCACCGGAGGACGAGGTGACGTCGGAGGACGAGGCCATGACTGCTCCCAGGTGCGAAGGACACGGGTAGGGCATCAGCGGCACGTTGTCCTGGCGCGGACAGCGCCCGCGGCCGTACGTCTCCTCGCACCTCCCGGCGAGTGCAAGGGCTTTCACGTACTCCGCGGTAGCCAAAGCCGGAAGTTACCGGTGGTTACACCTGAGGGTCAAGGCAGTTGTGGAAAAACGGTGCCGATGACGTGCCGCCCGTGCCCGGCGGGCCGCCCGCGACCTCACGAAGCTCGCGACAGCACCACAACTCCCGTACGAACGCTTGACGTTGACGGTCACTCAGGTCTACAACTCATCAAGGTTCCCCCTGGATCCGTGGCGCCGGATCCCCGTCGCGTGGCCCTTGCCCGCGCTCCCGGAACGCATCTCCTTCACGAGCCGCCTTCGCGAGATCACCGTCACGGTCGCTCCCCCCTCGACCCGTGCCGGGCCGCCGCTGCCGGTCCCTGACGTACGGAGAAGGCGCCATGGGCCGGCGGCGGCGCACGCAGCACTTCCCCCACGGCCCCCCACAGGGCTCCCCGACTCCCTGGGCGACCTGAACCGCCCAGGGCTCCCCCTACGAAAGTCGAGGTACAGCCGCATGCGCACCCGCACCCTCACGACCCTCGCCGGCGCCGTCGCCGCGCTCACCCTGCCGTTCGCCGTCCCCGCCTCCGCGGCCGACGGCGCCGTGCTCACCGTCGGATCCCCCGACGGCGCGGCGGTCGCCGCCGGTGACGTCCTCACCGCCCCGCTGGCCACCGGCACCAACGCGACGTTCTACTCCAGCGCCACCGGCACCAGCGGTCTGACCTGCACCTCGTCCCAGTTCACCGCCGCCGTGACCGACAACCCGGCCGCGCCCGGCACCGCCACCGAGCAGGTCACCGCGCACACCTTCGACGCCGCCAGCTGCTCCACGAACGTCGTGGGCGTCCTCGGCGTCACCAGCATCACCGTCAACAACCTGCCGTACGACTCCACCGTCGCCTCGGACGGCACGGTCACCGTCACCCCGCCCGCCGGCTCCACCGTGCGCACCACCGTCGTGCTGCGCACCCTGCTGGGCAGCGTCAACTGCGTCTACCAGGCACCGGGGCTGACAGGCACGGCCAGCAACGACGACCACACCATCACCTTCAACCGCCAGCAGTTCAGCAAGGTCTCCGGCTCGTCCCTGTGCTTCGCCAACGGCTACTTCACCGCCAAGTACGCGCCCGTGAACGCCGACGGCGAAGTGGTGTACGTCAACTAGGGCCTTTCGGGCCGGAGATCACCTCCGGCGCAGACGCAGGGCCAGTGCGGCGCCCCCGCTGAGCAGCAGCACCGTGGCGGCGCCGCCCGCGACGAGCGGCGCCGAGGCCCCCGTACCGGACGTGCCGGTGGACGCCACCGGAGTGCCGGCGGGGGCCTCGGCGGCGCGCGGGGCACCGGAGGCGGCCTTCTCGACGGCCTCGGTGGCCTTCGTGGGGGAGGCGGAGGACGGCGCCTTCTTCGTGGGCTTCGCGCCGCCGACCGGGGTGGGCTTCGCGCTCTGCCCCGATCCCGCGCTGACCGTCGCCGCGCCCGCGCCGCCCGTTCCGCCGCCCGTCGCGGCCGGGAACACCACGTCGGAGCACGAGTAGTAGGTGTCCGGCGTACTCGTGTTGCGCCACACCGTGTACAGCACATGGCGGCCCGAACGGTCGGAGGGCAGCTTCGCCGTGATCCGGTACGCCCCGTTCGTCAGCGCCGGGTCCTTGACCGAGGTGAACGGCCGGTCCGTCAGATCCGACCAGGTCAGCGGCTTCGACGGGTCGTAGCCTGCCTTGGTGAGATAGAGCTCGAACGTGCCGGTGTGCGGGATCGTCGAGGAGTACCGCATCGTCAGCGTGGCGCCGGGGGTGAGCCGGGTCGACGGCCAGTCGGACCGCGCGAGGTCGAGGCCCCGGTAGGCGGGCAGCCCCCCGCTGCACAGTCCGCCGTCGGGCACGACCTGCCGGTCCCGCCCGTTCACGTTCGCGATCCGCAGGTTGTCCCAGGCCGTGAAGGGCGCCCCGTTGGCCGCGACGGCCGCCCGGCACGCCGCCGACCGGGACGCGGCACCGCCCTCGGGGGAGCAGGCGTAGGCCCGGCTCACCGGATCCGTCGGCGCCCCGTGCGCGTGAGCGGGCCCCGCCGCCCACACCGTGAGCAGCGACGGCACGGCGACGGCGGCCGCCAGGGCGGCACGATGCGAACTGATCCAGGGCATCCGGGACATCCGGAACGACTCCTCGGCCGACGGCAACGGTCCTCGTGGAGTACGGGAATCCGGCCCGGCGCGTTCAGTGCGCGACGAGCCCGGCGGTCGAGTCCCCGACGGCACCTGGAGGCTGCGGGTCCGTGACACGGCCCGCCGTCCTTCTCACCGCCGCCGGACCCCCGCTCGGAAACCGTCACTCCGGTCCGAAGCGGTCACCGTCCGTGTCAGGCGTGGCCCACGCCGGCAGCCGTCGTGTCCGCCGGGTCCGTCGTGTCGAGGGCGGACAGCACCCGCAGTCCACGGTCGGGCTCCCGGTCGATGCCGGTCAGCAGGCCCGGCACCGCGATGCCCGGCAGCAGATGCCCCCACAACTGCGAGACACGCTCCGCCAGATCCTCCCGGTCGGTCAGCGCCCGGGACATCAACTGGATGCCGGCGAACGAGCCGACCAGCAGCTCCACCGTCTGCCGCGGCCGCACGGTGGGCAGCAACTCACCGCGCGCCAGAGCCTGTTCAAGGACGACGACCAGCAGGTCCGCCCACTGCCGGAACGCCCCGGAGTGGTCGACGAAGGACGGCGCGCTCTGGTCCACGGCGAGCCGCACGCTCCCCTTGAGCAGCGCGTTGTGCCGCAGCCGCTGCGCGAACACGAAGGTCATGTCGACGACTTCCTGCAACTTGCAGGGCTGCGGCGGCACCGTCCCGAACGAGATCTGCTCGTCCAGCACGGCCTGCGCGAGCGACTCCTTGGAGGGGAAGTGGAAGTACAGGGCGCCCTTGGTCACCGAGGCCCGCTCCAGGACCATCGAGATGGTCGTGGCGGCGTACCCGTGCTCGTCGAAGACCGCCCCGGCCGCCTCCAGAATGACCTGCCGCGTTCTGATGGCGCGCTCCTGCCTCGCCATAACAGCCCCTTCATCACCGCGAGTCGGCCGGTGCGCCCCGCGTGCGCCGGAGCGGTGGGGCACGGGCGAGCGACCCGCGGCCGCATTGAAAACAAACCGGTCGCCTCGTACTCTAACGCTCGCGGCACGGGCACCTCGCCGCCTGTTCAGCGCACGTACGGGCACACACGGGGGACCCAAGGAGGGGACATGCCACCTTCGCGGCCACTCGCCACGACCCCGCTCGCCGGACTCCCCGCGGCGCCCGACGGATTGACGGCCACGGTACCCCGCCAGCTCGTCCACCGGGCTTCCGTAGCCGAAACGTTTCTCACCGGGGCGGCCGGCACCGGCACCGACTCCTTCGACGTCTTCGCCGAGTGGCCGCGCACCCATCAGCTGCTGGTCACGCCCGACCGGTCGGCGTACCAGCCGCTGCTCGTCGCCGAGACCGTCCGCCAGGCCGGCACCCTCCTCGCCCACACCGCCTACGACGTCCCGCTCGGACACCACTTCGTGCTGCGGGAGTTGGCGATCACCACCCGCCCCGAGCACCTCGCCGTCGGCCCCTCACCCGCCGAACCCCTGCTGCGCATCACCGTCACCGACGTCACCCGCCGCGGCGGCCGGCCCGCCGGGTTCCGCTACGAGGCCGATGTCCTGCTCGGCTCCACGAGCGTCGCGACCGCACGGGTGGCGGCGACCTGGACCAGCGAGGCCGTCTACCGGCGGCTGCGCGGCGGTCGTTCCGCCTCCACCGTCCCCGTCCTGCCCCTCCCGCCGGGCCTGCCGCCCGCCGCCGTGGGCCGCGCCTCGGCCGCCGACGTCGTCCTGGCCCCGGCCACCGCTCCGGGTCGCCGGCAGCTGCGCGTCGATACCGGTCATGCTGTTTTCTTCGATCATCCCCTCGACCACATCCCCGGAATGCTCCTGCTGGAGGCCGCCTGCCAGACGCTCGCCGCGGACCCCGCGAGCCGCGGACGGACCCCGGTCTCCTACTCCTGCGTCTTCCACCGGTACGCCGAACTCGACCTGCCCACCTGGATCGAGCGGACCGAGGCGACCGTCGGGGGCCGCGAGGGCGTCCGTGTCACGGCCCGTCAGAAAGATGGGGCGGTATTCGAGTGTGGGGTGGGCACCGAGGAGCGCTGAGATATCGTGTGCAGGGAGTAAGAAACAAACGGCATGTCCCGTTCTTTTCCGCCCCCTTCAGGAGTGTCCCCCCGATGGCGAGGCAGCTACGCGCCGAACAGACCCGCACGACGATCCTCACAGCCGCCGCGGAACTGTTCGACCGTCATGGCTATGAATCCACCAGTCTGAGCGACATCGTCGAACAGGCCCAGGTCACCAAGGGGGCCCTGTACTTCCACTTCGCGGCGAAGGAGGATCTCGCGCAGGCCATCATGGAGCTCCAGTCGCGGGCGTCCCGGCAGGTCGCCGCCGAGATGGAGGGCCGCGGCTACTCCTCCCTCGAAGCCCTGATACGCACGACGTTCGGCATCACCCGCCTGTCCGTCGAAGGGCCCATCCCGCGCGCGGGGCTGCGTCTGGCCACCGGGGGAGTGGTGATCCGCCCGCCCCTGCGGCACCCGTTCACCGAGCTGCTGGACATCACCACCCGCCGGCTCCTGTGCGCCGCCCAGGAGTCCGACCTGCACCCCGATGTCGACGCCGAGGCCGCCGCACACGCCCTGGTCTGCTTCTTCGTCGGCACCCGGGTCGTCGGCCGCTCCACGGAGAGCGTCGCCCGCCAGCCCCGCCGGGTCGCCGAGATGTGGCACCTGATGATCCGGGGACTGGTCCCGGTGCCCCGCCGCGCCCGCTACCTCACCCTCGCGACACAGCTCGAACGGGAACTCAGAGCCGTATGACCCGGGCGGTACGGTGAGGCGTATGCCCGCACGGTCCGACGCCCCGCTCCCGCCCGTCCTCCTCGCCGACGAGCCGGGCTCCTTCCCGCACGGCGTCCTCGCCGAACGGCACCCGGCGATCATCCGCCAGGTCCGGGACGCGTCCCCCTACGGCCCCGAGCAGCGCCGCGCCCTGGACGCCCTGCTCGCCAACTGCCTCCACGGCGTGATCGAACCGCTGCCCGCCGACGCCCACGACCGGGACCGCTGGACCGCCTGGGGCGCCGACGTCCACACCGGCCGGTCCTGGTTCGACGTGCCGTGGCTGTGGTCCGAGAGCTTCTTCCACCGCCGCCTCCTCGACGCCGTCGGCTACTTCGCCCCCGGCCCCTGGCAGGGCATCGACCCGTTCCGCCCGTCGAAGACGGCCGAACTCGACTCGCCCGAGACCGACGAGGAACTGGCCGCCCTCGACGCCCTCGCCGATCTGCCCCCGGCCGAACAGGACCGCGCCCTGCTGCACGGCTCCCTGTGGGGCAACCGGGCCGACCTCAGCTTCCGGCTGGGCGCCTCGGGCGGCCCCTCCGCCTCCGGCACCCCGCCCCTGGTGGCCGACGACAGCGACGCCCTCTGGTCGCTGCTCCCGCCGTCCGGCACGGCCACCGTCTGCCTGATCGCCGACAACGCCGGCCGTGAACTCGTCCCCGACCTGATGCTCATCGCCCGGCTCCTCACCGAGCGGCGTGCCGCCCGGGTCCTGCTGCACGTCAAACCACAGCCGTACTACGTCTCCGACGCCACGCACGCCGACGTGCTCGACGCCCTGCGCCGGCTCGTCGCCGCGCCGGGAGCCGCCGCCGGGTTCGGGCGCGTCCTGTGGGAGGCGCTCACCGACGGCCGGCTGACCGTGCGCGCCCACCCCTTCTCGTGCGCCCCGCTGCCGTACGCGGACATGCCCGCCGACCTCCGCGCGGAGCTGGCGTCCGTGACCCTGACCATCCTCAAGGGCGACCTCAACTACCGCCGTCTCGTGGGGGACCGGCGCTGGCCGCCCACCACCCCGTTCGCCGAGGTGACCGCCCACTTCCCGAGCCCGGTCGCGGCCCTGCGGACCCTGAAGTCGGACGTGGTCACCGGCCTGGACGCCGGCACGGAGGCCGCGCTGGTGACCGCCGAGGGAGAGAAGTGGCGGACGTCCGGGACGCACGCGCTGATCCAGGTGCGGGCCTGACCGGGACAGCGGCACCGGCAGCGGGGGCGTGCGCGCGCCGGTGATCGCCCCCGGGCGCCACAACCCCCGCCCGGGACGCCCGCTTTCGCCCCTGTTTCACGCGATGGTGTGATCATGTGCGGCCCGGAGGATGCCCACCGAAAGCCCTGGGTAGGGCCGGGCCATGACGCAGCAGCCCTTCGAACTCCCGCACTTCTACATGCCGTATCCCGCGCGGCTCAATCCGCACGTCGACGAGGCCCGCGCCCACTCGACGGCCTGGGCACGCGAGATGGGCATGCTGGAGGGCTCCGGGATCTGGGAGCAGTCCGACCTCGACGCGCATGACTACGGCCTGCTCTGCGCCTACACCCACCCCGAGTGCGACGGACCCGCGCTGTCCCTCATCACGGACTGGTACGTGTGGGTCTTCTTCTTCGACGACCACTTCCTGGACATGTACAAGCGGACCCAGGACCGCGCCGCCGGCAAGGCCCACCTCGACCGGCTCGCCCTGTTCATGCCGATGGACCCCGCCACGCCCATGCCGGCGCCGGAGAACCCGGTGGAGGCCGGACTCGCCGACCTGTGGACGCGCACCGTCCCGGCCATGTCCGCGAACTGGCGCCGCCGCTTCGCCGTCGCCACCGAGCACCTGCTCAACGAGTCCATGTGGGAGCTGTCCAACATCAACGAGGGGCGGATCGCCAACCCCGTCGAGTACATCGAGATGCGCCGCAAGGTGGGCGGCGCCCCCTGGTCCGCCGGCCTGGTGGAGTACGCGCGGGCCGAGGTGCCCGCCGCCGTCGCCGACTCGCGGCCCATGCGGGTGCTGATGGAGACGTTCTCCGACGCCGTGCACCTGCGCAACGACCTGTTCTCCTACCAGCGCGAGGTCGAGGACGAGGGCGAACTCAGCAACGGCGTCCTGGTCCTGGAGACCTTCTTCGGCTGCACCACCCAGGAGGCGGCCGACATGGTGAACGACGTCCTCACCTCACGGCTCCACCAGTTCGAGCACACCGCCCTCACCGAAGTGCCCGCGGTCGCCCTGGAGAAGGGGCTCACACCCGACGAGATCGCCGCCGTCGCCGCCTACACCCTGGGCCTTCAGGACTGGCAGTCCGGCGGCCACGAATGGCACATGCGCTCCAGCCGGTACATGAACGGGCGCGCCCGCACCACCCGGCCCTGGCACGGGCTCACCGGCCCCGGCACCTCCGCCGCCGACGTCGGCGCCCTGCTCGCCTCGGCCGGGGCGGAGCGGGCGCGCGCCCACACCCATGTGCCCTACCAGCGGGTGGGACCGTCCCTGATCCCCGAGTTCCACATGCCGTACCAGGTGGAGCTGTGCCCGCATCTGCCGGGCGCCCGGCAGCGGCTCGTGGAGTGGTCGCACCGCATGGGCATCCTCCAGGAGGGCGTCTGGGACGAGGACCGGCTCGCCGCCGCCGACCTGGCCCTGTGCTCGGCGGGCCTGGACCCCGACGCCACCGAGGAGGCCCTCGACCTCAGCGCCCACTGGCTGGCCTGGGGCACCTACGGCGACGACTACTACCCCCTCGTCTTCGGCAACCGCCGTGACCTGGCCGCCGCCCGGCTCACCACCGAGCGCCTGGCCGCCTGCATGCCCGTCGACGGCGGGGAGGTGCCGCTCGTCCCGTCCAACGCGATGGAACGCGCGCTGATCGACCTGTGGACCCGGACGACGGCGGACATGACGTCCGAGCAGCGGCGCACCTTCAAGAACGCCGTCAACTCCATGACGGAGAGCTGGCTGTGGGAGCTGCACAACCAGCTCCTGCACCGCGTCCCGGACCCGGTCGACTACCTGGAGATGCGCCGGTCCACCTTCGGCTCCGACCTCACCATGGCGATGTGCCGCATGGGCCACGGCCCCGCGGTCCCCCCGGAGGTGTACCGCAGCGGACCGGTGCGCTCCCTGGAGAACGCCGCCATGGACTACGCCTGCCTGCTCAACGACGTCTTCTCGTACCAGAAGGAGATCGAGTACGAGGGCGAGGTCCACAACTCCATCCTGGTCGTGCAGAACTTCTTCGGCTGCGACTACCCGGCCGCGCTGACCGTGGTGCAGGACCTGATGAACCAGCGGATGCGGCAGTTCGAGCATGTCATCGCGCACGAACTGCCGATCGTCTACGACGACTTCCAGCTGTCGGAGGAGGCACGGGACGCCATGGCGACGTATGTGACCGACCTGCAGAACTGGATGGCGGGCATCCTCAACTGGCATCGCGCCGTGGACCGTTACAAGGCCGACTACCTGGCCCGGCGCGCCCACGGCTTCCTGCCGGACCGGCCGCCAGCCGTCCCCGCCCTGGGCTGACCCGGGCGGGCCGTCCCGTTCTCAATACTCCTCGCGGTCGGGAAGGGCCCGCCACGCGTCGAACGGCTCGGTCCGGCCGGGCACCTCCAGCCGCTCCAGCGACAGCGGCCAGGACACGTCGTCCCGCCGGGCGAACAGTTCGTGCAGGGCCGCGTCGTCGAAGCCGGCCGCCGCCGCGTCGTGCCGGTCGGCGCCGTACACGACCCGGTCCAGGCGCGCCCACAGGGCCGCGGTCAGGCACATCGGGCAGGGCTCGCACGACACGATCAGCGCACAGCCCTCCAGCGACGGACCGCCCAGCTCCGCGCACGCGGCCCGCACCGCGCACACCTCGGCGTGCGCGGTGGGGTCGTGGGCGGCGGTGACACGGTTGGTGCCGGTGGCGATCACCTCGCCGTCCCGGACGACCAGCGCGCCGAACGGGCCGCCGCCCTCGGCCACGCTCTCCGTGGCCAGCGCGACGGCCCGCCGCATCCACGCACGCTCGGCTCGGGTCGGCACGGTCACTCCTCGGGGTGGGGAACGGCAGGTCAGTCTCACTCGATCGTGGCTCGTCGTGCGCCGGTGCGCAGGGTAGTCACCTGCCGGAGGCGATCCGATGGAACAGACCGCGTTGCGACCCAAGCCCATGCCTGGTCAGGGGCCCACCGACAAGGACCCGGCGGACGGGGGCGCCCGCCGCCCGCACGCCGCGCCCCGCCGGCGCGGGCGGCGCCTGGCGAACCTGGCCGGCGCGGTCCTCGCGGCCCTGGTGCTCGTCCTGGCCGGCGTCGGCCTCGGCACGCTCGGCAGCACGGTGATCGGCATGAGGGAACTCGCCGCACTCCAGCACCGGAGCGCGCCCGCCCCCACCGCCCCGGCGCCGGTCACGACGTCGCCCGCACCGGCCACGACCGGCGCGACGCTCGGGGTGGAGGCCGTCGACACACGCGGGCCGGGTGCCCTGGTGGTCGCCGTCCATGTCCCCGGCCCCGGCTACACGGCCGGACTGGTCCGCGGGGACGTCGTCCTCGCCCTCGGCCGCTCCCGCGTCGACGACGCGGCGTCCCTCGCCCGAGCGGTCTCCCGCACCCGCCCCGGCCACGGCATCACCCTGACGGTCCGCCACACCAACGGCACCCGCCAGCACCTGACGGCGGTCCCGGGCATCACGACATGACCACCCGGACGGCGGATCACCCCGCCACGGCCGGTGACGTGACGGGCCCAGCCCCGCACCCCACGCACGGCGGATCCGCCGCCACCGCCGGTCACATGGCGGGCCGAGCCCCGCACCTCCCCGCACGGCCGAGCCCCGCACTCCCCGCACGGCCGATCACCCGTCACCGCCGACCCTGCGACGGGGCGGGCCGAGCCCGACACCCCGGCCCGCCCGGCACGCGGCCCGGCCCCGGCGCCGTACCCCGGATCACGGGAGCACCCACCGTCCCGCGCCGCCTCCGCCGGTCGCGCGGTCGCCCGGCCCCCGCTGCCCGGACATCACGCCGCGGCCGTCCGCGCGGGTGGGGTCCACCGCCGTACGGCCTCTGCTGGGCGCCTTCGGGGTCGGCGGCGGACGCCCTGCGGCAGCGGTCCGCGACCGAGGCCACCCACCCGGTCGGGCAGACGCCTGGCCGACTGCCCTACGGGCCGCACGCTTCGACTACCCGCGCCCGCTGTCCGCCCCCCGGCAACGCCCACGCGGTACAGCCGGCTACGGGGCGTCGAGCGGCCCGAGTCGCCCTTGCCGGGGGGCAGGGCAGCCCTGCCGACGGCCGTGCGGGCCGGCCGTCCGAGCCCGCCGGCCCCGGCGCCGGCCCCGCGTGGCAGCGTCGGCCGCGTGGCGGAGTGACGGAGTGGCGCCGCACGCATGTCCGTCCACGCGTCGGAGCCAGGCCCCGCACGCGGCCCCTGTCACGCCCGCCCCCGGCGGAACCCGCGGCCGCGGTTCCCCCGACCGGCTCGCGTGGGTTGGCCCGGGCGGGCAGGATGCTGCCCGTACTCCTTTCACGTGACCTGGGAGGCCCGGATGAGTGGGACCGCGCCCGCGCCCTTCACCGCCGACGACTACCGGGCCCGGATGGAGCGTGCCGTCGGGGCCGCCGCGGGGGCCGGGCTCGCCGGGCTGCTGGTGGCGCCCGGACCCGACATGGTGTGGCTCACCGGGTACTCCCCGCCCGCCGACACCGAACGGCTCACCCTGCTGGTCCTGACCGCCGACCACGGGCCCGTCCTCGTCGTCCCCGCCCTGGAGGCCCCGGACGCCGCGAAGGCCGCCGGCGCGCCCGTCATGACCCTGCGCGACTGGACCGACGGCCAGGACCCCTACGCCGCCACCGCCGCCCTCCTGGACGCGAGCGGCCGGTTCGGGATCAGCGACAACGCCTGGGCGATGCATCTGCTCGCCCTCCAGCGGACCCTGCCCGGCACCTCGTACGCCTCCCTCACCGACGCCCTGCCGATGCTGCGGGCGGTCAAGGACGCGGCCGAGCTGGAGCTGCTGGCCGCCGCGGGCGCCGCCGCCGACGCCGCGTTCGAGGAGATCCGCACGGTCCCCTTCGGCGGGCGCCGGGAGTCCGAGGTGGCCGCCGACCTCGCCGGACTGCTGCGACGCTTCGGGCACTCCCAGGTCGACTTCACCATCGTCGCCTCAGGACCGAACGGCGCCGACCCGCACCACGAGGCCGGCGACCGGACGATCGAGCGCGGCGACATGGTCGTCCTCGACTTCGGCGGCCTGAAGGACGGCTACGGCTCCGACACCTCCCGCACGGTCCACGTCGGACCGCCCACCGACGAGGAGCGCCGCGTCCACGACCTGGTGCGCGCCGCCCAGGAGGCCGGGTACCGGGCCGTCCGGCCGGGCGCGGCCTGCCAGGACGTCGACCGGGCCGCCCGCGCCGTCATCGACGAGGCCGGCTACGGGCCGTACTTCATCCACCGCACCGGTCACGGCATCGGCGTCACCACGCACGAGCCGCCGTACATGATCGAGGGCGAGGAACAGCCCCTGGTGCCCGGCATGTGCTTCTCCGTCGAGCCGGGCGTCTACCTGCCCGGCCGCTTCGGCGTGCGCATCGAGGACATCGTCACCGTCACCGAGGACGGCGCCCGGCGCCTGAACGACACCACCCGGGAGATGGTGATGGTCGACTGACCGGCACCGCCCCGGAGCAAGGAGCCCCCGTCCACCCCCGAGCGACAACGGCGCGACCATGACCCAGGCACCGACACCCACCGCGGACACCGTCCGCCGGCTGGTCCGTTCCCTGATCGAGGACGGCGCCGGCGGTTCGGCCGGCCCCGAGATCCGCCCCGCCTCCCCGGGCGCCGACCCCACCACCTGGCTGGTCGGCACCCGCCATGTGCTGCGCCTCGCCCCCGACCGGGAGGCCGCCGTCCGCCAGCGCCGCGAACTGCGGCTGCGCGAGCTGGTCCGCCCGCACGTGCCCGTCGCCGTGCCGACGAGCGTCGCCCACGGCGAGTGGGCGCCCGGCCTGACGTACACCCTCGACACCCGGATGCCCGGCGCCCCGGGCACCGAGAACAAGGTGTCCGCCATCGGCGAGGCCGACCTGTCCGGGCTGCTCACCGGCCTGCACCAGATCTCCGTACGGCAGGCCGAGACGCTCGGCGTGCCGCGTGCCGCCCCGCGCTCGCTGGAGTCCCTGCGCCGCACCGCCGAGGGCGCCGCGGCCCGGCTGGCCGCCGCCGACGAGTTCGACGCCGAGCGCCTGCGCCAGCTGACCCGGCCCGCGGCCGTGCAGCTCGGGGCGCAGCCGAGTGCTCCCGTCCTCGTGCACCACGCCCTCACCGGCGACCACCTCGTCGTCAGCGCCGACGGCCGGGTGCGGGGCGTCCTCGGCTGGGACGGCACCGTCGTCGGCGACCCCGCCGAGGACATCGCGGGCCTCGCGCTCGCCGTGGGCTCACCGGCCGCCGTCCGCGCCGCCACCCTCGCCGGGTACGGCGCCCGCCCCTGTCTGCGCGGCCTCTGGCTGGCCCGCTGCGACGCGATCACGCGCCTCGCGGCCCGCCTGGACGGGCAGGGCACGACCCCCCTGCCCGTCCTGCGCACCTGGCTGCGCAACGCCTGGGAGGCGATCCTGCTGGAGCGGGTCTCGGACGGCGACCCCGAGCCCTGAGACGCCCGAGTCCACAAGCCTCGGCTCCCTGAGACCCGGTCAGGACTGGAGCAGGACCACTCCCGACTCGCCCGGCACGTGCAGTACGCCGTCCGCCCCCGGTGACTCCACCGGCTCCCACGCGGCCAGGACCTCCGCCTTGCGCGGGCCCAGCGGGATCGCCGCCGGGCGGTCGGAGAGGTTCACGGCCACCCGGACGTCACCGCGCCGGAAGGCGAGCCAGCGGGCCTGCTCGTCGTAGGCGACCTTGGTGTCGGCGAGGTCGGGGTCGGTGAGGTCGGGCTGTTCGTGGCGCAGCGCGATCAGGCGCCGGTACCAGGCGAGCACGCGCGCGTGCGGCTCGCGGCCGGGCTCGGACCAGTCCAGGCAGGAGCGCTCCCGGGTCGCCGGGTCCTGCGGGTCCGGCACGTCCTCCTCGGCCCAGCCGTGCGCGGCGAACTCCCGCCGCCTGCCCCGCCGTACGGCCTCGGCGAGCTCGGGGTCGGTGTGGTCGGTGAAGAACTGCCAGGGCGTGCCCGCCGCCCACTCCTCTCCCTGGAACAGCATCGGCGTGAACGGCGCCGTCAGCGTCAGCGTGGCCGCGCAGGCCAGCAGCCCGGGGGAGAGGGAGGCGGCGAGCCGGTCGCCCTGGGCGCGGTTGCCGACCTGGTCGTGGGTCTGGGTGTAGCCGAGCAGCCGGTGCCCGCCGACCCGCGTACGGTCCAGCGGGCGTCCGTGACGGCGCCCCCGGAAGCTGGAGTAGGTGCCGTCGTGGAAGTAGCCGCAGGTCAGGGTCTTGGCCACGGCGGCCAGCGGCGCCCGCGCGAAGTCGGCGTAGTAGCCCTGGGACTCGCCGGTCAGGGCCGTGTGCAGGGCGTGGTGGAAGTCGTCGTTCCACTGGGCGTGCAGTCCGAGCCCGCCGTTCTCGCGCGCGGTGATCAGCCGCGGGTCGTTCAGGTCGGTCTCCGCGATCAGCGACAGCGGCCGGCCCAGCTCGGCGGCGAGACCGTCGACGGCCGTGGACAGCTCCTCCAGGAAGTGGCACGCGCGCGTGTCCACCAGCGCGTGCACCGCGTCGAGGCGCAGCCCGTCGATGCGGTAGTCCCGCAGCCAGGCCAGGGCGCTGCCGACGAGGAAGGCGCGCACCTCGTCCGAGCCGGGCGCGTCCAGGTTCACCGCGGCGCCCCAGGGCGTCTGGTGCCGGTCGGTCAGATACGGCCCGAAGGCGGGCAGGTGGTTGCCGGACGGGCCGAAGTGGTTGTGGACGACGTCCAGCACCACGCCGAGCCCCAGCGCGTGCGCCCGGTCGACGAAGCGTTTCAGCGCCTCGGGTCCGCCGTACGGCTCGTGCACCGCCCACAGCGAGACCCCCTCGTACCCCCAGCCGTGCCGGCCGGGGAAGGGGGTCAGCGGCATCAACTCGACGTGTGTGACGCCCAGTTCCGCGAGATGGTCGAGCCGGTCGGCGGCGGCGTCCAGGGTGCCCTCGCGCGTGTACGTGCCGACGTGCAGCTCGTACAGGACCGCGCCGGGCAGCGGCCGGCCCGCCCACTCGGCGCCCCACGCGAACCGCCCGTGGTCGACGACCGCGCTCAGCCCGTCCGGGCCGTCCGGCTGCCGGAGCGACCGCGGATCGGGCAGCACCGGCCCGTCGTCCAGCGCGAAGCCGTACCGGCTGCCGTCCCGCGCGTCCGCCTCCCCCCGCCACCATCCCGCACGCTCCGGGTCGGGCTCCAACGCGCGCGTGGCGCCGTCGCAATGGAGCGTGACCCGGTCGGCCTGTGGTGCCCACACCTCGAACTGCACGGACGGTTCCCCTTCGTCTGCTCACGGTGACGTAGCCCGTCCATGGTGCTCCACCGGAGATCGATCCGCTGTGGGATCCACCCTTTCGCGGCGGTTCTCGTGCCGCGCGGCCCGCCGTCCGCCCCGGCCGCCCTTTCCCCGTTTTCTGGACAGCCGGGACGCGCTGACCGACAATCGGCACCGTGACGTCGTCCTTCGAGTTCCACACGTACCCCGCGCGGTTGTCCGACGCGGAGCGCGACAAGGCGCTGAAGGTGCTCCGCGACGGCGTCGCGATGGGCCGGCTGTCGCACGACACGTTCGTCCGGCGCATGGAGCTGGCCCTGGCCGCCCGCCGCTCGGACGAACTCCTCGCGCTCACCGCGGATCTGCCCTCGCAGGGACGGCTGTCCCGCATGGTGTTCGGCACCGTCGAGGCGGTCTCCGGCTTCACCGTACGGCTGCGCCGCGCCTGGCAGGCCGAGCGGCTGCCCAAGCTGCTGCTGCCCCATCCCGCGACCGGGCATCCGCTGCGGATAGGCCGCGACCCGGCCAACGGGCTGCGGCTCACGCACGAGACGGTGTCCCGCGTGCACGCCGAACTCAGTCACCAGGCCGGTCTGTGGGTGCTGCGCGACCTCGGCTCCACCAACGGCACCACGGTCAACGGCCGTCGTGTCATCGGGGCCGTCGTCGTCCGGGAGGGCGACCAGATCGGCTTCGGGCGGATGGCGTTCCGCCTCGCCGCGCACTGACGGCGAACCGCCCACGGCACTGACGGCGGGCCGGCCGCGACCCCGCGGGGTGACCCAAGTCGCTTTGCCCGCCGTGGTGTTGACGTACTGCCCAAGTCGTGACTGACTGTGCGTACACCATGCACACCAGGTGAACCGACGGCACCACATTCGTGGAGGTGTGCCCTGCCGCCCCTCCTGCGTTATCCGACCGTCGACGAGCTCGGGGCGCGAGCGGCCTCGCTCGTCGCCCGCCATCCCCGGCAGGCGCGGTTGCGCCGGGTCGGGACCTCACGGGCCGGCACGCCCCTGTGGCTGCTGTCCGTCGGCCACGGCGGCCGCCAGGCCCTCGTCGTGGCCGGGCCGCACGCCAACGAGCCGGTGGGCGGCGCCACCGTCCTGCGGCTCGCCGAGCGCGTCCTGGCCGACCCCGCTCTGCACGAGGACGCCGACGCCACGTGGAACCTGCTGCTCTGCCTCGACCCCGACGGCCTGCGCCGCAACGAGGGCTGGCTGCGCGGCCCGTACGCCCTCGGCGACTACTTCCGGCGGTTCTTCCGGCCCGGCTTCCTGGAGCAGCCCGAGTGGCTGCCCGACGGCGCGGACGCCGTGACGCTGCCCGAGACCCGCACCCTGCTCGCGCTCCAGGACGAGCTGCGGCCCTTCCTGCAGTGCTCGCTGCACGGCGTCGACGTCGGCGGCGGCTTCGTCGAGCTGACCCACGACCTGCCCGGCCTCGCCCAGCGCGTCGCGCACAGCGCCGCCCGGCTCGGCATCCCGCGCGAGCTCGGCCCGTACGACACCCTGTACTGGCCGGAGCTGGGCCCCGCCGTGTACCGGATCCCGCGGCCCCGGCGCGGCGATCTGGCCGCCGCCATCACCGAGGCGGCCGTGGAGTCGACCTGGTTCCACCCGCACCGGTACGGCACCGTCACCGCGGTCGTCGAGGCCCCCATGTGGGGCGTGGCGGCGGTCGAGGACGGGGCACCGCCCACCGACGAGGAAACGGTTCTGCGCAGAGTGAGCCACACCCTGCGCGACGACACCCTCGTCCTGCGACGGCTGCTGGAGCGCCTGCGCCCGCATCTGCCGGCCGGAACCGAGACGGCCCGGCTGCTGGCCCCGGTCGACGACTATTTACTGGTCTGCCCGGGCCTCGCCGACACCTGGGACCCCGACGTCCCGGACCCCGTCGGCACCCATCCGCTGCCGCTGCTCAGCACCGCCCATCTGGCCGCCCTGCGCATCGCCGGACGGCGGCTCGCCCTGCGCACCGCCGGACTGCTGCACCAGCTCGTCACGGGCGCCGGCCACGACCCGGCGGGCGTCCTGCCCGAGCTGGAACGGTGGCTCGACACCTGGTGCGACGACTACCGCGACGGGTGCGGGGCCCGCTGGATCCCGGTCGCCCGGCAGGTCGAGTACCAGTCGCGCGTGGTGCTCTCCGCGTTCGAACTCGCCCACCGGCACGCGTCCGGACGATCCCGTTCGGGTGAGTCGGGCTGGAACACCGGGGCCGCCGTGCCGATGCATCGGGAATGACCCGACGCACCACACTCGCACGAGGCGGCCTCCTCGCGGCCGCCGCCGCCCTGCTCCTCGGCGCCGCCGCACCCCACGCGGCGGCCCAGCGGGCGGACTCCGGCAACTGGCTCTTCGTCACCGTCACCCAGGGCGACGGCCGGCACGGCGAACGCCCCGGCCGGCTCCTGCTCTGCGACCCGCCCCAGGGCCACGCCGAGGCCGCCGAGGCCTGCGCGCAGCTCGACGCGGTGGACGGCGACATCCGCCGGCTCGAACGGCGTGACACCTACTGCCCGATGGTCTACGCGCCCGTCACCGCCCACGCGCGCGGGGAGTGGAACGGCCACCCGGTCGACTACCGCGAGACCTTCGCCAACGGCTGCGGCCTGAAGGCACGCACCGGCGCGGTCTTCGCCGTCGAGGACTGACCGGACCGCCGGGCTGCACGCGCGCGTACCGGCGGCTCAGCCCGGCCGGTCGCGCGCGTGCAGCGCCGCCGCGAGCACCGTGCGGGACTGGTGCTCGACCTGGTGCTCCAACGGCACCCAGCGGGCCCGGAACCGCTCGGCGAACGCCTCGCTCCAGGCCGCCACCAGCTGGTCCAGACGCTGCGCCCCCCGGTCGTCGGCCTCCCGCAGCACCCGCAGCAGCATCGCCGCCGCCCGCAGCGGCAGCCGGCGCCCGAACGCGTCCACGCTCCCGATGTACGCCATCGTGCCGTCGGCGGGCGGGGTGCGCGTCCAGTCCGCGGCCAGCCCCGGCACCAGCTCCAGCGCCCACCGCGCCGCCCGCAGCAGCGGCCCGTCGACGCCCGCCAGCCGGGGGCGGGCCTGGGCCAGCACCCGCTCCACCTCCAGCGCGTCGCGCAGCAGCCGGGCCGCCAGCCGCCGCATCGCCCGGTCCGGCGCCGGGTGCGGGGCCGGGTCGTCCACCAGGTCGCTGGCCCACATCGGCACCTCCACCACCGCGGTCAGGCCGCCGTAGCGGTGCACGTGGTACCAGGTGCTGCTGCGCGCGTCGTCCGGCATGCTCGGGTACGCGGCCCGCACGTCCGGCGCCGGCATCACATGCACCCCCGGACCGGACGCCGGCCAGCCCACCGCGTCCGACGCGCCGGTCTCCACCGGGATGTGCAGCTGGGCCGCCGACTTCGCGAACGGCTCGGCGAGCCCGGGGACGTCCCGGGTCAGCTGCACCCAGCTGCCGCCCAGGTCGGTGCCGTGCAGGGTCACCTGGAGGTAGGGCCGCAGCTCGTCGATGACCGCCGTCAGCGCGCGGGTCTCGGGCGGCAGCAGGCCGGGAGGCAGCGTCGCCGGCGCCCACTCCGGCTGCTCCGGGGCCGCGGGCCGGAAGAACCCGCGGTGGTAGTCGTACAGGCTGCGCGGCGCCGGGGTGACGTGCAGGCTCGCCCCGTCGGGGTCCGCGCACAGCATGAAGTGCCAGGAGACGTCCGTCCGCAACTCGCGCTCCAGCAACACCCGTTCGGCCACGGCGAGCAGCGCGGGTCCGCCGGAGGGCTCGTTGGCGTGGGCGCCCGCGACCACCAGGACGGCCCGGGCCGCGTGGCCGATCGACAGCAGGTGCAGGGGCCTGCCCGCCCGGGAGACCCCCACCTGCCGCAGCGCGCACAGCGCGGGGCGGTGGGCGGCCAGCGAGCGGGCCGACCGCGCCAGCTCGGCAGGTGTGGGGTAGCGCAGCTCCGTCAGGGAACTCACCCCCGTCACGTCCGCCCGGCGTCGCCACCCGCAGTACCCCACGGACTCGTTGAGCTGTCAAGAAGCACACGGGGAGCCCGACGGGGGCGCCCGGAGGTACCACCGTGGGCCGGGGCCTGGGGCCCGCGCGTCGCTTCCCAGCCGTTCGAGGTGCCGTTCCACGAGCGCGGGGCCGCGAGCCCGCCGGGGGCGCCCGGAGGACCACCATCGGCCGGGGCCTCGGGCCCGCCCGTCAGTCCCCAGCCCGTTCCAGCAGCGCCACCGGCATTCGCTCCAGGAGTTGTTCCACGCGCGCGTGGCCGGTGTACTCACGCTCCGGGTCCAGTACGTCGACCCAGCGGCCCGGTGGCAGGGGGAGCTTGGTGTCCCGCCAGCCGCCGTCCTGGGCCAGGCGCAGCGACAGCCGGGTGACGACGGTCAGCACCTCGCCCGACCGGACGAACGCCACGCAGTGCCCGGCCGCCGGGCCCTCCGCGGCGAGCGGTTCGTACGACGCCGCGTCGCCGAACACCTCGGGGCGCCGCCGGCGCAGCCGCAGCGCCGCCGCCGTCAGCGTGCCCTTGTCGCCCGGGTCGGCGGGAGGGAACGTCACGGCCCGGCGGTTGTCCGGGTCCACCAGCGCCCGGTACTCGCCCTCGGTGCCCTGGTAGACGTCCGGCACGCCCGGCATCGTCAGCTGCGTCAGGGCCATGCCGAGCACGTTGGCCCGGATGTGCGGCTCCAGGCCGCGCCGGAACGCCGTCACCCGCTCTCCCGGCACTCCGCACGGCCCCGCGGCCACGAACGCGGCCACCGCCTCCTCGTACGGCGGCTCCTGCTCCGTCCAGCTGGTGAACAGGCCCGCCTCCCGGACGTGCTTCAGCAGGGCCCCCTGGACGCGGTCGGCGTCAGCCTCGCCCAGCCCGAAGACCGTCTGCCAGGCGGCCCACGCCAGCTGCGCGTCCGGGACGCCCTCGCCCTCCAGGGTCACCTCCGCCACGAGGTCCGCCCAGTCCCGCGGGCACTCGGTGAGCACGGCCAGCGCGGCCCGTACGTCGGCGCTGCGCTTGGTGTCGTGCGTCGACACGACCGTCCCGGTCAGCGGCCAGTCGCGCTGCACGCGCGCACAGTACGCGTGGAACCGGTCCGGCGACACGGAAGGGCTGCCCGGGTCGCCGCCCACCTCCGTCGCCGACAGCAGCGCCACGTGCCGGTAGAACGCCGTGTCCTCCACCGCCTTGGCCCGCAGCGCCGACGACGTCTGCGCGAACCGCGTCCGGAACTCCTCGGCGGCCGGCCCGTCCCCGGCCCGCCCGAGCACCAGGTCGCGTACGACGTCCACGGCACCCGCATCCTCGGGCACCGCGAAAGCCAGTCGCGCCTCGGCGGCGGCCTCCTCGGTGACCACGAGGGAGGCGTCCGTCGAGGCGTACGGCCGGTAGACCTCCATCCGGACCAGCAGTTCCTGGAGGGCGGTGCGCAGCGCCCAGGGCGCCCGGTCGCGCAGCGCGGGGTCCGGGGAGGTGTCGCAGACCCGGTGGGCCACCCGCGTCAGCCGGTCGACCTCCGCGGCCAGCTCATGGGTGAGCACCTTGTACCCGGCCCGCCGCACCGTGGCGTCCCAGTCGCCGCCCCGGTCGGTCTGCGGGGCCGCGAACCGCCGGTACGCGCCTAGCAGTTCCCCGTACCCGGCGGGGTCGGTGAACAGGCCGTCGATGTGCCGCAGGGCGTCGTAGCCGGTGGTGCCGGCGACAGGCCAGGCGGCCGGCAGATGCTCCCGGTCGGACAGGATCTTCTCCACGACGGTCCAGCGCCCGCCGGTCGCCTCGTGCAGCCGCCGCAGATACCCGTCCGGGTCGGCGAGGCCGTCGGGGTGGTCGACGCGCAGCCCGTCCACCACGCCCTCGTGCAGCAGCTGGAGGATCTTGCCGTGGGTGGCCTCGAACACCTCGGGGTCCTCGACCCGCACCCCGATCAGCTCCGAGATGGAGAAGAACCGCCGGTAGTTCAGCTCGGTCCGGGCCAGCCGCCACCACGCCAGCCGGTACCACTGCGCGTCGAGCAGCCGGGGCAGCGGCAGGTCCCCGGTGCCCTCGCGGAGCGGGAACACATGGTCGTGGTAGCGCAGGACGTCGCCGTCCACCACCAGATCGTCCAGCACCTCGCCGAGCGGGCCGCCGAGGACCGGGAGCAGCACCCGGCCGTCCTGCGCCTCCCAGTCGATGTCGAACCAGCGCGCGTACCGGGACGTGGAGCCCTCGCGCAGCACCTCCCACAGGGCGTGATTGTGGCGCGGGGCCATCGCCATGTGGTTCGGCACGATGTCCACCACCAGGCCCAGCCCGTGGTCCCGGGCGGTGCGCGACAGGGCGCGCAGCCCGTCCTCGCCGCCCAGCTCCTCGCGCACGCGCGCGTGGTCCACGACGTCGTAGCCGTGCCCCGACCCCGGAACCGCCTCCAGGACGGGGGACAGGTGCAGATGCGAGACGCCGAGCGAGGACAGGTACGGCACGGCCTCGGCCGCGGCCGGGAACGGGAACGAGGGCTGCAGCTGCAGCCGGTAGGTGGCGGTCGGCACCATCGGGTCGGGTCGCTCAGGTGTCATGCAGAGCTACGTACCCCTCTGGCGGCCCTTCGTGTCATCACCCGCCGCCACGTGGGCCCACGCGCGGGTGCGGCCCGGCCGCCCGGACCGCACCCGCGCCACGCCTACACGGGCCGCTGCAGCACCGTCAGGCTGCGGTCCACGAGCGTCAGCCGCTCGCCGGCCTGCACCTTCGGGCCCGTGCCGGGCGGCACCCCGTCCGGGCGGGCGGTGTCGACCACGACCTGCCACTGCCGGCCGTGGTCGACCGGCACGACGAAGTCCAGCGTCTTCGGCGAGGCGTTGAACATCAGCAGGAACGAGTCGTCCGCGATCCGCTCCCCGCGCGGTCCGGGCTCGGAGATCGCGTTGCCGTTGAGGAACACCGTCAGCGCCGACGCCTGCGCCCGGTCCCAGTCCCGCTGGGTCATCTCCTTGCCCTCCGGAGTGAACCAGGCGATGTCCGACAGGTCGTCGTGGGTGCCCTCCACGGGACGCCCGTGGAAGAAGCGGCGCCTGCGGAACACCGGGTGGTCGCGGCGCATGCCCACCATCGCGCGCGTGAAGGCGAGCAGCTCCCGCGCCGGGCCGTCCTCCTCTTCCGCCCCGGGCCCCGGCCACCGCACCCACGACAGCTCGCTGTCCTGGCAGTAGGCGTTGTTGTTGCCGTGCTGGGTGCGGGCGAACTCGTCGCCGTGGCTGATCATCGGCACGCCCTGGGACAGCATGAGCGTGGCGATGAAGTTGCGCATCTGCCGGGCCCGTAGCGCCAGCACGTCCGGATCGTCGGTGTCGCCCTCGGCGCCGCAGTTCCAGGACCGGTTGTGGCTCTCGCCGTCGCGGTTGTCCTCGCCGTTGGCGTCGTTGTGCTTCTCGTTGTACGCCACGAGGTCGTGCAGCGTGAAGCCGTCGTGGCAGGTCACGAAGTTGATGGAGGCCAGCGGGCGGCGCCCGTCGTCCTGGTACAGGTCGGAGGAGCCGGTCAGCCGGGAGGCGAACTCCGCGAGCGTGCGCGGCTCGCCCCGCCACAGGTCCCGCACGGTGTCGCGGTACTTGCCGTTCCACTCGGTCCACAGCGGCGGGAAGTTGCCCACCTGGTAGCCGCCCTCGCCGACGTCCCAGGGCTCCGCGATCAGCTTCACCTGGGAGACCACCGGGTCCTGCTGCACCAGGTCGAAGAACGACGACAGCCGGTCCACCTCGTGGAACTGGCGTGCGAGCGTCGCCGCCAGGTCGAAGCGGAATCCGTCGACGTGCATCTCGGTGACCCAGTACCGCAGCGAGTCCATGATCAGCTGGAGCACGTGCGGGGACCGCATGAGCAGCGAGTTCCCGGTGCCGGTGGTGTCCATGTAGTACCGGGGGTCGTCCGTCAGCCGGTAGTACTGGGGGTTGTCCAGGCCCCGGAACGACAGCGTCGGCCCGAGGTGGTTCCCCTCGGCCGTGTGGTTGTAGACCACGTCGAGGATGACCTCGATACCGGCCTCGTGCAGCGCCCGCACCGCCGACTTGAACTCCAGGACCTGCTGGCCGCGGTCCCCCCAGGAGGCGTACGCGTTGTGCGGGGCGAAGAAGCCGATCGTGTTGTAGCCCCAGTAGTTGTTCAGCCCCATGTCGACCAGCCGGTGGTCGTTCACGAACTGGTGGACCGGCATCAGCTCCAGCGCCGTCACGCCCAGCTCGGTCAGGTGCTCGATCAGCGCCGGGTGCGCGAGGCCCGCGTAGGTGCCGCGCAGCTCCTCCGGCAGCCCCGGATGGCGCATCGTCAGGCCCTTCACATGGGCCTCGTAGATCACCGTGTGGTGGTACTCGGTGCGCGGGCGCCGGTCGTCGCCCCAGTCGAAGTACGGGTTCACCACGACGGACGACATCGTGTGCGGCGCCGAGTCGAGGTCGTTGCGCCGGTCGGGTTCGCCGAAGTGGTAGCCGTAGACCTCCTCGCCCCACTGGACCGAGCCGCTGACCGCCTTCGCGTACGGGTCGAGGAGCAGCTTGGCGGAGTTGCAGCGCAGCCCCCGCTCCGGGGCGTACGGGCCGTGCACCCGGAACCCGTACCGCTGCCCCGGCATGACGCCCGGCACGTACGCGTGGCGTACGAAGGCGTCGCTCTCCCGCAGTTCCACCGCCGTCTCCGAGCCGTCGTCGTGCAGCAGACACAGCTCTACTCGGTCCGCGGCCTCCGTGAAGACCGCGAAATTGGTCCCGGCGCCGTCGTACGTGGCGCCGAGTGGATATGCCTCTCCAGGCCAGACCTGCATGGACACGACTCTTTCAGCTCGACCCCGCCGTCGGGGGCGCCTTGACGTCGAGTCTCCCCGAAAGTGAGGGAACCACCCCCGACTTACATCCCTCTTACCGGTCGACCAGTGCATACACCCGTATGCCGAAAGTGTGGGGCAAACACATACTCCCGATGACCTGGGGGAGTAGGGGGAAAGACGTGCGCGACACAGTGCGCCGCCATCTGGGGAAGGTGGTGGCCGGTACGGCCGTCGCGGTGGCGGGGACCGCCGTGATGGTCGGGATCACCCTGCCGGGTACGGCGGGGGCCGGAGAACAGGGGACGAACACCAAGGGGCAGGCCGCGGCCGGGCAGCAGGGGGCCGCGGGACAGGGCGCCGGCGCGGTGGCGCCCGGCGTCCTGGAGGAGGCTCCGGAAGAGGGCGCCAAGGGCGTCGGCGACGACCCGCTGACCGACGACGAGACCGAGCGCGCCGCCCAGCTCGCGGCGAGCGCGCGGCTGCGCACCGCCGGGGAGAACGTGGCCGGGGACCGCGGCGCCCAGCGCCTCGGCGTCGAGCTGGCCGAGCCGGACGGCGCCACGGCGGACCGCGCGGGCGGGCCACGCCGGGCCGAGGTGACGTTCTACGACTACAAGACCGACGCCCTCGTCACCCGGACCGTCGACCTGGACACCGGCAAGGTCGAGCGGACCGTCACCGAGAAGGGCGTCCAGCCGCCCCTGAGCCGGGCCGAGTACGCCGAGGCCGCGAAGCTGCTCATCGCCCACCCGCTGGGCGCGGGCCTCAAGGCGGACTACAAGGACGCCACCGGCAAGGCGCTCACCTCACCGGACCAGCTGCTGCTCAACGGCGCCGTGTACCGGGCCACGCCGGGCGGTCAGCCCGCCGCGCTCGGCCGGTGCGGCGAGCACCGCTGCGTGCGGCTGTTCCCGAAGGTGAAGAACGGGCCCTGGATCGACGCCCGGTCCTTCGTGATCGACCTGAGCGCCCGCCAGGTCGCCCGTCTCGGCACCCGCTGAGGCCCGCTCCGCCGCTCCACCGGGCCCGACCCGCCCGGACACCACGTACTCGCATCTTCCGCAAGAGGAGTCACCTCGTCATGCGTGCAAACAGTTCCACCAGCGGTTCCCGCCCGAGAAGAAGGATCCGGGCCCGCAGGAGCGCCGCCGTCGGCGTGTCCCTGGCCGCCCTGGCCACCGGCGCCACGACCGGCGCGTCCACCGCCACCGCCGCCCAGCCGCGGGCCGCCGCCGCGGCCGCCGCCGACTGCAGCGCCGCCTACCGCATCGAGCAGAAGCTCGGCAGCGGCACCACCTGGCGCATGTGCTGGCGCTACGACGGCAAGGCCGGGCTGGTCCTGGAGAAGATCTCCTACCAGCCCAAGGGCGAGACCAAGCCCATCAAGGTCCTCAACAGCGCCCGCCTCGGGCAGATCCACGTCCCGTACGACGACGGCAGCGTCGAGTACGACGACCTGACGGGCTTCGGCTTCGCCCAGGGCCTGATGCCCCTGAAGGCCACCGAGTGCCCCGGCGGCACGATCAAGTCCGTCAAGGTCCCCGAGGCGTGGGACCCGCAGAACCCGAACGTCAAGGGCCTGTGCACCACGACCCGTTCACGGGGCCACGCCTACCGGATGCAGGGCGACACCGCGAACAAGGTCTACCAGGCGCAGGGCAAGGACCTCCTCGTGTACACCGTCAACCAGGTCGGCTGGTACGAGTACATGACCGAGTGGCGCTTCCAGGACGACGGCACGGTCACCATGAACGTCGGCGCCACCGGCAGCCTGTCGTACGACGACTACGACGCCGGGGACGGCCGCGGCTGGCCCATCGGCAAGGGGAACCGCGCCAAGGCCACCAGCCACAGCCACAACGTGTTCTGGCGGCTGGACTTCGCCCTGGACGGCTCCACCAAGAACCGCGTCGAGCAGTACGACTCGACGGTGACGGCGCCCGCCTCCGGTGACCGCGCGCCGAAGACGAAGACGAGCGTCACCAAGGTCACCAAGGAGCTCGCCGGCGACGCCAAGGCGTACCGCTGGTGGCGGATGGTCAGCGCGACCGGCAAGAACAAGGACGGCCACGCCCGTTCGTACGAGATCGTCCCCGGCGTCAGCACCAAGTACCCGGGGCGCTCCTACACCAAGCACGACCTGTACGTCACCGAGTACGCCGCGTGCGAGAAGTTCGCGACCCACAACCCCGGTTGCGGCAACGGGGCCCCAAAGTCGGTCGACAAGTGGGTGGGCGGGCAGACACTCAAGCACCCGATCACCTGGATGAACGTCGGCTTCCACCA
The DNA here is from genome assembly GCF_008973465.1 of Streptomyces sp. SS1-1. Classification (NCBI taxonomy): domain Bacteria; kingdom Bacillati; phylum Actinomycetota; class Actinomycetes; order Kitasatosporales; family Streptomycetaceae; genus Streptomyces; species Streptomyces sp. SS1-1. The sequence goes on from NZ_WBXN01000004.1 coordinate 5,723,654, forward strand.
CATCGCCCGCGACGAGGACCAGCAGCCCATGCCGGTCCACTGGCAGGGATTCTCCATCGTGCCGCGCGATGTGACGGCCATGAACCCGCTCACGCCGAGCGAGCTGGCGTGGCAGAACGGCCACTGGCAGCCGCGCAGTTGAGAAACGACCTGTCCATCCGGCTGCACCGCCCGCCGCTCCCGGAGTACCCTTCCTTGATCGTTGGGACGGGGAGTGCTCGGGGGAGCGGAAGGCGGTGCGCGGGTGGGCTCGGGAGGGCTGGAGTTGCCCCCTGGTGACGAGGGTCACGAGGGGAACTCCCCGGACGTCCCGCCCGGCACGGTGTCCCTGGCCCGGCCGATGGAGACCAGCTCCATCGGTCCGGAGCTGGACTGGGACCCCGGGGCCTGGCGCGAGGTGCGCACCCGCGCCCAGCGGGCCGGACGCGCCTACATCTGGCTGAACCTCGTCGAGCAGCGGCTGCGGGCCGTCGTGGCCGCCGTGCTGCGGCCCGTCTACGAACCCGTCCACGGGGACGACTGGGTGGTGGCCGCCGCCGGACCGGCCGGTCAGGAGTGGGTCCAGCGCGCGGTCGCCGTACGCGAGGTCAGCCGCCGCAAGGGCTATCTGCTCGACCCGGCCGACGACAACGTCCTCAGCTTCCTCACGCTGCCCCAGCTGCGCGAGCTGATGGTGCAGCACTGGCCGTGCTTCGAGCCGTACCTCGACGACCGCCGGGACGTCGAACTCGCCCTGGACGAGCTCGAGGTGACCCGGAACGTGGTCTCGCGCAACCGCGCCCTGTCCGAGGCCGTCCTCAACCAGGCCGAGCGGGCCTCCGCCCGCCTGCTGGAGGCGCTCGGCACGGGCGGGGACGTGCCCTCGGCCCGCCGGCTGCCCGTCGACGCCGTCGAGGACCTGGTCGGAGACCGCTACTCCGACGTCGTCGCCGTGCACTCCGACCGGGTGCGGCTGCTGCGCCGGTTCCCCGCCGAGGACATCTTCGGCGGAGCCCGCCGCCTCGACGCCATCGGCATCGGCCTCAACCTGCTCGTGCAGAACTTCTCCGGGCGGCGGCTGGTCCGGCTCGCGGAGGCGGGCTGCCGGGTGCGGCTGCTGTTCCTCAACCCGGCCTCCAGCGCGGTCAAGCGGCGCGAGCGGGAACTGGGCATCAAGCGGGGCGAGCTGAGCCGCGCCGTGGAGATGAACATCCTGCACATGCGCCGGGTGCGGTCGCGGCTGCGCGACCCGGGCGCCTTCGAGATCCAGGTCTTCGACGAGACGCCCCGCTTCACGGCCTACCTCGTGGACGGGGACGGCGCCGACGGCATGGCGGTCGTGCAGAACTACCTGCGGCGCACCCGCGGCATGGAGGCGCCGGTCCTCGTGCTGCGCAACGGCAGCAGGGTCGTCAAGTCCGACGAGATCGACGAGGGCGGGCTCTTCCCCACGTATCGCGAGGAGTTCGAGGTCATGTGGGCGGATTCGCGCCCCGTGTCCTGAAGTGTCCCGCGGGGCGAGGAGTGTCCCTTCGGGCAAGCGGAACGCGGTCCTCGGATTGTCAGTGGCCCATGGGAAGGTGGAGACCACTGGGGGACGCACCACAAGAAGGGGGACCGCCATGGGCTGGCACCGTGAGCTGCTGATCGGCTTCGACCTGGAGACGACCGGGACCGATCCGCGCGAGGCGCGCATCGTCACGGCCGCCGTCGTCGAGGTCAGGGACGGCGAGCTCCTGGGACACCGGCAGTGGCTGGCCGACCCCGGAGTCCCGATCCCGGCGGAGGCGGTCGCCGTCCACGGCGTCAGCAACGAGCGCGCGGCCGCCGAGGGCCGCCCCGCCGACCAGGTCGCCGACGCCGTCGCCGACGTCCTCGTCGCGTACTGGAAGACGGGCGTCCCGGTCGTCGCCTACAACGCCGCGTTCGACCTGAGCCTGCTCTCCGCCGAGCTGCGCCGGTACGGCCTGCCGTCCCTGCGCGAGCGCCTCGGCGGAGTCGACCCGGCGCCGGTCGTCGACCCGTACACCATCGACCGCCGGGTCGACCGCTACCGCCGCGGCAAGCGCAACCTCGAAGCGGTCTGCCGGGAGTACGGCGTGGAGCTCGCCTCCGCCCACGACGCCTTCGCCGACGCGCTCGCCGCCGCCCGTCTGGCCGGCGCGATAGCCGCCCGCCACCCCAAGGTCGCGACCCTCGGCCCGGCGGAGCTGCACCGCCGCCAGATCGAGTGGTACGCCGAGTGGGCGGCGGACTTCCAGACCTTCCTGCGCGGCAAGGGCGACCCGACGGCGGTCGTCGACGGCACCTGGCCGGTCCGCGAGCCGGAAGCCCCGGCGGCGGGACCGGCCGTGGTCGGGCGCTCGGTGCCCGGCGCCGGGAGCCCGGCCTGATCGGCAAGACACCCCCTAGCCCGCCTCCGGTGTCGCGATCCGCTCGACGCGGGGCTCGGCCAGCCGCCCGTAGTCCGCGCCCGAGAGGCACAGCGAGCGGTCCAGCCGGGCCGCGTTGAAGTACAGCCTCGGCCGGGCGACGACCTCCGGGTCCGCGACGAGCTCCAGATCCGGGTCGAAGCTGAACGGCAGGACCGTGCCGGGAAGGGCGCGGGCCAGCCGCTGCGCGGTCGCCGAGTCGCAGAACCCGGCGTAGCGGGCCCCGTACAGCGTCCGGACGGCGTCCAGGTCCACCCGCCGGTCCCCGGGGACCACGGCGAGGACATGCCGGGTCGTGCGCCGGTCCACCTTGACCCGCAGCACGAGGCACTTCGCGGCCTCGGACGCCGGGTGCCCGCGCAGGGCGCAGACTGCCTCGGTCGCGCCCTCCGGCTCGTGGTCCACGAGCCGGTACGGGACCCCGGCGGAGTCGAGCAGCGCGATCAGGCGCTCGTACGTGCCGTGGACGGAGGAGAGGTCGAGGTCGTGCTCGGGCATACGGGGTCCTCGCTGACGGGGTGGGGGAGGGACGGCGGGGGTTCCGGGGCGCGGCGGTGCTCGCGCTCCACCGCCTGCCCCCAGTAGGTGCCGGCGACCATCAGGGCCGCCCCGAGACCGGTGAGCGCGGTGAGCCGCTCGCCGCCGAGCGCCACGCCCACGGCGACCGCCCACACCGGTTCGGTGCCCAGCAGCAGGCTCGCCCGGCTCGCGGACGTGCGCTGCACGGCCCAGGTCTGGGTGAGGAAGGCGAACACCGAGCAGAACAGGGCCAGATACGCGAGCTGCGCCCAGGTCGCGGCGTCCGCGCCGCCCAGCTCGGGCAACTCGGGAACCGCGACCGGCAGGAACAGCGCGGTGCCGACGAGGGTCTGCACGGTCGTCAGATGCAGCGGCCGGATGGCCCGTCCCGAGGTCAGCCGCCCGACGAGCACGACGTGTCCGGCCCGGATCAGCGCGGCGCCGAGCATCAGCAGATCGCCGGAGCGCGGCGCGTGGAAGCCGTTGCCGGACATCAGCAGGGCGATGGCGACGACGCAGACGCCGGTCGCCGCGAAGAACGCGCCGGGCAGCGGGCCGCGCCGGCCGCCGCGGTCGAGGAGCGGGGTGAGGACGATGGTCAGGCTGATGATGAGCCCGGCGTTGGCGGCGCTCGTGTGCGCGACGCCGTACGTCTCGACGACGAGGACGGCGGCCTGGGTCAGCCCCAGGGGCAGCCCGGCGCGCAGTTCGGCGCGGGTCCACAGCCGAGGCCCCCGCCGGCTCCCCGCGGCCAGCCCCAGGCAGGTGACGGCGGACAGGGCGTAGCGGACGAACAGCACGAGCAGGACGGGCAGCGCGGCGGTGGCCGTCTGGGCGGACAGATAACTGGAGCCCCAGACCAGCGCGACGAGAAGGAGTACCGCGTCGGTGCGGCGGACGTCGGACATGCACCCCACCGTGCACCGGAACGTCCATGAAGCCCAGTATCAGTTTCTTCAGCGATCTTTTAGCACTCCTACACTGAGGCCATGGACGAACGGCAGCTGAGGATCCTTCGCGAGCTCGGAGAGCTGGGCAGCGTCACGGCCGTCGCCGAGGCCCTGCTGGTGACCCCGTCGGCGATCTCCCAGCAGCTCCGGCTGCTCCAGCGTGCGGTCCCGGTGCCACTCACCGAGCGGCAGGGCCGGCGGCTGGTGCTGACCGACGCCGGGCAGACGCTGGCGGGCGCGGCCGTGGAGGTGGAGACGGCGCTGGCGCGTGCCCGGGGCAGCGTCGAGGAGTTCGTGGAACGCCCCGGCGGGGAGGTGTCGGTCGCCGCCTTCCACAGCGCGGCCGGAGCCTTCTTCCCGCTCCTGCTGCGGGCCCTCGCCGCCCCCGGGCGGCCGGTGCCGAGACTCGCCGACCAGGACGTGCCGCAGGAGGACTTCCCGCGCCTGACGCGGGAGTACGACATCGTCCTCGGGCACCGCCTCGACCACGCCCCGCCCTGGCCGGACACCGTCACGGTGACCACCCTGCTGCGCGAACCGCTGGACGTGGCCATGCCCAAGGAGCATCCGCTGGCCGCGAAACGTCGGGTCACCCCGCACGACGTGGCCGGTGAGCCGTGGATCACCGTGCACGACGGCTTCCCGGTGATGGCGACGATCGACGCCATCGCGGCGGCCGCCGGACGCAGGCTCCACCTGGCCCATCGCATCAACGAGTTCGCGGTGGTGGCGGAGGCCGTCGCCGCCGGAGGCGGCATCGCCCTGATGCCCCGCTGGACCGTGCGCCCCCACCCCGCCCTGACCCTGCGCCCCCTGAGCGGGGTCCAGGCGCGACGGCACATCGACGCCCTCCACCGCCCGGAGCGGCTGGCCCGGAAGGCGGTCCGCACCGTCCTCGCCGAACTCGTGGGCGCGGCCCGCTCGATCCAGGAGCGGACCGCCTGAGACCGCGTCAGAACGGGTACCAGCGCACCGTCTCGTCGCCCTCCCGGAGGGACGCCACCCGCCGCCGGAACTCCTCCAGCGCCTTCGGGTTGCCCGGGGCGTGCTGGGCCACCCAGGCGCAGCTCGCCGTCTCGCGGGCGCCGCGCAGCACCGCGCAGCCGTCCCACTCGCGCACGTCCCAGCCGTACGTGTCCGTGAACTCCTCGTAGGCCGCCCCGGGCAGTCCGTACCGGTCGCGGGAGAGCGCCATGACCACCAGGTCGTGCTCGCGCAGATCCGCGGAGAAGGTCTCCAGGTCGACCAGCACCGGCCCGTCCGGGCCGACGTGCACATTGCGGGGCAGCGCGTCCCCGTGGATCGGGCCCGGCGTCAGACGGGGCGTCAGACGCGCGGCGGCCTCCGCGAAGCCGTCCCGGCGCTCCCGCAGATAGGCGGCGTCCGCCGGGTCGATCGCGTCGCCCGCCAGCCGCAGCCAGCGCTCCACGCCGCCCAGCAGCTCACGCGGCGGCAGGGCGAACGGCGGCGCGGGCAGGGCGTGCACGATCCGCAGCAGCGCGGCCAGGTCCCGGGGTTCGGCGGGCCGTACGGCGTCCGGCAGCCGGTGCCACACCGTCACCGGGTGCCCGTCCACCAACAGCGCCTCGGAGGCGGCGGCCCGGACGGCGGGAACCCCTTCCTCCGCCAGCCACACCGCGACCCGCAACTCCCGCCGCGCCCGCTCCAGCAGCTCGGCGTCCCGGCCCACCTTGACGACCAGGTCGCCGGCGGCGAACACAGCGTTCTCCCCGAGGGACAGCAGCCGCGCGTCCCCGGCCGGGACGGACAGGACCCCCGCCGCCGCCAGTACCTCGCGCGCCCGTGCCTCGTCCATCGCCCGCCTCCGTGGGGTCGTACGCCTTCGTGAACGGCGGACGCATTCCCGCCATTCGCGCCCAGTCTCGCATTTCCACAGGTCGGCCGCGTGCGAGCGGTCTTGACGGGGTACGGCGCGTTCACGACCATGACGAGGCCGTCCGAGCCGTGCGAAGGGGCTGATGCCGTGACCTCGGTGACCGAGGCCGAGAGGCCGGCCGCCCGCGCGCCCCGCCCCGGCGGGGAACGGCGGGTCACGGACCGCGGCGCCTGGTTCCTGGTGCTGCCCGCGCTCCTGCCCATCCTGATCCTCAGCGTCGGCCCGCTGCTGTACGGCATCCTGCTGTCCTTCACCGACGCCCAGTCCGGACGCACCGAGGCCACCCGGTGGATCGGCGGGCTCAACTTCCAGGACCTGCTGCACGACACGCTGTTCTGGGAGTCCTTCCGTATCGGCCTGGTCTGGGCCGTCGCCGTCACCGTGCCGCAGTTCCTGCTGGCCCTCGGCCTCGCCCTGCTGCTCAACCAGGACCTGCGGCTGCGCTGGCTGGCCCGCGCCCTCGCCATCGTCCCGTGGGCCATGCCCGAGGTCGTCGTCGGCGTCATGTGGCGGCTGGTCTACGCCCCCGATGCCGGCATCCTCAACGAGACCCTGCGCGACCTGGGCCTCGGCGACGGCCGGGACTGGCTGAGCGGACTCGGCACGGCCCTGCCCGCGGTGGTCGTCGTCGGCGTCTGGGCCGGGATGCCCACCACCACGGTCGCCCTGCTCGCCGGCCTGCAGAACACCCCGCGCGAACTGCACGAGGCGGCCGCCGTCGACGGCGCCGGAGCCTGGCGCCGCTTCCGCACGGTCACCTGGCCCGCGCTCAGACCGGTGGCCCTGTCCATCACCGCGCTCAACCTCATCTGGAACTTCAACTCCTTCGCCCTGGTGTACGTCCTCACCAGCGGAGGCCCGGGCGGCCGCACCCGGCTGCCGATGCTCTTCGCCTACGAAGAGGCGTTCCGGTACGGGCAGTTCGGCTACGCGGCGGCGATGGGATGCGTGATGGTCGCGGCGGTCTCGGTGCTGCTCGCGGTCCTCCTGGCGGGCCGGCTCCGGGGCGGTGAGGCGGCATGAGGACCAGCCGGACCGGCCGCGCCGGACAGTACGCCGCCCTGCTCGCCTATCTCGTCTTCCTGGCGTTCCCCTTCCTGTGGCTGGTCTCCACCGCCTTCAAACCCCCACGGGAACTGGCCCGTCTGCACCCCACCTGGATCCCCGAGGACCCGACGCTCGCCAACTTCCGGCAGGCGTTCGACGAACAGCCCCTCCTGGACGCCGCCCTGAACTCCCTGGCCGCCGCCCTCGGCACCGCCGTGATCGCCGTGCTCCTCGCGACCCCGATGGCGTACGTCATGGCACGCCGGCGGACCCGGCTCGCGCGGGCCGCGACCGGCTGGGTCGTCGTCAGCCAGGCGTTCCCGCTCGTCCTGGTGATCATCCCGCTGTTCCTGGTGCTGAAGAACCTGCGGCTGATCGACTCCATGACGGGGCTGGTCATGGTCTACGTGGTGTGGGCGCTGCCGTTCGCGCTCTGGATGCTCGTCGGCTACGTCCGCGCGGTGCCGCGCGAACTGGAGGAGGCGGCGGCGGTCGACGGCGCCGGGCGGCTGCGGACGCTGGTCTCGGTGACCGCGCCCCTGCTCGCGCCCGGCCTGGTGGCGACGGCCCTGTTCGCGTTCGTCACCGCGTGGAACGAGTTCTTCTTCGCGCTGGTGCTGCTGAAGACCCCGGAGAAGCAGACCCTCCCGGTCGTCCTCACCCACTTCATCGGCGCGGAGGGCGTCGCGGACCTCGGGCCGCTGGCCGCCGCCGCGTTCCTCGCGACGCTGCCGTCCCTGGTGGTGTTCGCGCTCATCCAGCGCCGGATCACCGGCGGCATGCTCACCGGGGCGGTGAAGAGCTGATGCGCGCGCGACTGCTGTGGGTGCTCGTCCTCGCCCTGCTGGCCGCCGGCTGCGCCGGGGACGCCGACCCGGACGGGCCGATCACCCTGCGCTTCCAGTCACTGGCCTGGCAGGAGGAGTCCGTCCAGGTCAACAAGGAGCTGGTGGCGGAGTGGAACGCCACCCACCCGGACGTCAAGGTCGAGTACGTACAGGGAAGTTGGGACAGCGTCCACGACCAGCTCCTCACCTCCTTCGAGGGCGGCGAGGCACCGGACATCATCCACGACGCCTCCGACGACCTCGCCGACTTCGCCTACGGCGGCTACCTCGCCGACCTGTCCGGCCTCCTGCCCGAGCGGCTCACGAAGGACATCCCCCCACACAGCTGGGAGACGACGACCTTCGGCGACGGCGTCTACGGCGTGCCGTTCCTCCAGGAACCGCGCGTGCTCATCGCGAACGCCGACCGGCTCGACGAGGCGGGTGTGCGCATCCCCACCCCCGAACACCCGTGGACGTGGCGGGAGTTCCGGGAGGTCACCGACCGGCTGAGCGGCGACGGCCGGTACGGGGTCGCCTGGCCGCTGAAGGAACCCGTCTCCGTCAGCCTCAACCTGTCGCTGTCCGCGGGCGGAAAGCTCTTCCACCGGGGCCCGGACGGCAAGGTGACCGTGCGCTTCGAGGAGGGCGACGCGGTGATGCCGCGCACCGTCCACGACCAGGTCGCCACCGACCGCAGCGCCTCCCCGAGCACCCTCGGCAGCGGCGGCTCCGACACCCTGCCCGGCTTCTTCGGCGGCCGCTACGCGATGGTGCCGCTGGGCTTCTCCTACCGGCAGCAGATCGTGCAGCAGGCCCCCGAGGGCTTCCACTGGCGGGTGCTGCCCGCCCCGGCCGGCGCCGACGGCCTCACCCAGGGCGTCAGCCCGCAGACCCTGTCCATCGCCGAGGACAGCCCGCACCGCGAGGAGGCCGCCGCGTTCATCGACTTCCTGCTGCGCCCGCGGAACATGGTGCGGCTTGCGCTCGGCGACTGGATGCTGCCGACCGGCACCGAGGCCCTGAAGGACCCGGCCCTGCACACCACCGAGCACGACTGGGCCACCGGTACGGCCCTCGCAAGCCGGCTGCGCCCGGCGCCCGCCCAGTCCGTGCGCGGCTACCCCGAGTTCAAGGACAAGGTCGCCACCCCGGCCTTCCAGGAGTACTACAGCGGCGCCATCGGCCTCGCCGAGCTGCGCACCCGCCTGGAACGCGACGGCAACCTGGTCCTCGCCCGCTACCAGCGCTGACGGGAAATCCCTTTGCGCACGGGCCGCGCACCTGCCTAGCGTGCGGTCCATGGCAGCGAACAACGCGATCACCCGCACCGGTCACGGCCGGGGCTGTGCGCACTCCGTACGGAGGCGCCGTGGCCCCGGAGCCCTGACCGGCCCGGGGAGCCGCACCGCCCGCTGATCGCGCGCGGACCCGCTGTCCCCTCCTTCTCTCTCCTGTCTTCCGGTCAGGGCGTTCGGCTGCCCTTCTCCCTCTCCACGGAAGACAAGGACCGCAGGCCATGGCCCGCCCCCGTCGCGTTTCCCGCGCGCTCTCGCAGAACTTCCTCGCCGACCGCGCCGCCGCCGCACAGCTCGCCCGGCTCGCCGCGCCCCACGACCGCCCCGTCCCGCTGCTGCTCGAAGTGGGCGCCGGGCACGGCGCGTTGACCGAGCTGCTCGCACCGCGCTGCCGCAGCCTCCTCGCCTACGAGATCGACCCGCGGCTCGTCCCCGGCCTGCGCGCGCGGTTCGCGGGCACCCCGCACGTCCGCGTCCTCGGTGAGGACTTCCTGCGGGCGAGGGCGCCGCACACACCGTTCTCCGTCGCCGGGAACGTGCCCTTCTCGCGTACCGCCGACGTCGTCGAGTGGTGTCTGCGGGCCCCGCACCTCACCGACGCCACCCTGCTCACCCAGCTGGAGTACGCCCGCAAGCGCACCGGCGACTACGGCGGCTGGACTCGGCTGACCGTGCTGACCTGGCCCCGGCACGAGTGGCGGCTGGCCGGACGGGTCGGGCGCCGCAGCTTCCGGCCCGTGCCCCGGGTGGACGGCGGGATCGTCCGTATCGAGCGGCGCCGCACCCCGCTGCTCGCGCCCGGCGCGTACGCGGGCTGGCGGGAACTGGTCGAGCTCGGCTTCTCCGGGGTCGGCGGCTCCCTGCACGCCTCGCTGCGGCGGGCCCGGCCGAGGCGGCGCGTGGACGCGGCGTTCCGCGCGGCGGGGCTCGACCGGGACGTCCTGGTGGGGGAGGTGCCGCCGTGGACCTGGCTGAGGCTGCACGAGGTGCTGAGCTCGTGAACGCGGTTCACGGAGCCGCCGACGTCATGAATTCAGATTGCACGAGACGTATCGTCTCGCTAGGGTCTTGCCCATGACCAGTCCCGCGCACATCGCCATGTTCTCCATCGCCGCCCACGGCCACGTGAACCCCAGCCTCGAGGTGATCCGCGAACTCGTGGCGCGCGGGCACCGCGTCACCTACGCCATCCCGCCGGCCCTCGCCGAGAAGGTCGCCGCGACCGGCGCCGAGCCGAAGCTCTGGAACTCCACGCTGCCCGGCCCCGACGCCGACCCGGAGGCGTGGGGGAGCACCCTGCTGGACAACGTCGAGCCGTTCCTGGCCGACGCGATCCAGGCCCTCCCGCAGCTGACCGAGGCGTACGAGGGCGACGAGCCCGACCTCGTCCTGCACGACATCACCTCCTACCCGGCCCGTGTCCTCGCCCACCGCTGGGGCGTGCCCGCCGTCTCGCTGTCCCCGAACCTCGTCGCCTGGGAGGGCTACGAGGAGGAGATCGCCGAGCCCATGTGGGCGGAACCGAAGAAGACGGAGCGCGGGCAGGCGTACTACCGGCGCTTCGAGAACTGGCTGAAGGAGAACGGCGTCGATCTGCACCCCGACCCGTTCGCCGGCCGCCCCGACCGCTCGATCGTCCTCATCCCGCGCGCCCTCCAGCCGAACGCCGACCGGGTCGACGAGCGCGTGTACTCCTTCGTCGGCGCCTGCCAGGGCGACCGCACCGCCGAGGGCGACTGGCGGCGGCCGGCCGGCGCCGAGAAGGTCGCGCTCGTCTCCCTCGGCTCGTCGTTCACCAAGCAGCCGGCGTTCTACCGGGAGTGCGTGCGGGCCTTCGCCGGACTGCCCGGCTGGCACCTCGTGCTCCAGGTCGGCCGGCACGTCGACCCCGCCGAGCTCGGGGAGATCCCGGCGAACGTCGAGGTGCGCGACTGGGTCCCGCAGCTGGCGATCCTCCGGCAGGCCGACCTGTTCGTCACCCACGCCGGCGCGGGCGGCAGCCAGGAGGGCCTGGCCACGGCCACCCCGATGATCGCCGTACCGCAGGCCGTCGACCAGTTCGGCAACGCCGACATGCTCCAGGCCCTCGGCGTCGCCCGGCACATCCCGACCGAGGAGGCCACCGCGGAGGTCCTGCGCGAGACGGCCCTCGCCCTCACCGCCGACCCCGAGGTCGCCCGCAGCCTGAAGGACATCCAGACGGAGATGGCCCAGGAGGGCGGCACCCGACGGGCCGCCGACCTGATCGAGGCGGAGCTGGACGCCGCCCGCGCCTGGGCATGACACGGCGGAACCCGCCGGCTCCCTGAGGAGTCGGCGGGCCCCGGTGTCCGGACGGCCGGGCGGGTCAGACCGGCACGCGCTCGCCCTCGTCGTCCCGGGCCGGGGGCTGGGCCACGGCCTCCGGGGACTCGTCGTGGGTCAGGTCCGGGAGGCGGTGCAGCCACTTCGGCAGGTACCAGTTGCGCTCGCCCAGCAGTGCCATCACCGCCGGGAGCAGGACGCCCCGGATGATCGTGGCGTCGATCAGGACCGCCGCCGCCAGGCCCACGCCCATCTGCTTCATGGACTGCATCGACAGGGTGCCGAAGATCGCGAAGACGGCGACCATGATGACGGCGGCGCTGGTGACGACGCCGGCCGTGGTGACCACGCCGTGCTGGATGGCGTCCTTCGTCGTGCGGCCGCGCAGCCGCGCCTCACGGATCCGCGAGACCACGAACACGTGGTAGTCCATCGACAGGCCGAACAGGATCACGAAGAGGAACAGCGGCAGCCAGGTGATGATGGCGCCCACGCCCTCCGCGCCCACCAGGGAGGCGCCCCAGCCGTGCTGGAAGACGGCGACCAGGATGCCGTACGCCGCGCCCACCGACAGCAGGTTGAGCACGATCGACGTGGCGGCGATCGTCAGGGACCGGAAGGACAGCAGCATCAGACCGAAGGCGAAGACCACGACGAACGCGAAGACCGGGACGACCGCTCCGGCCAGCTGGTCGTTGAAGTCCTTCGACCCCGCGACCTGACCGGTGATCGGCGCCTCCAGGCCGTCGACCTTGCCGAGGGTGGCCGGGCGGACCTCGTCACGGAGCTTGTCGAGGCTCGCGCCCGCCTTGTCCAGGTCGGAGCCGCCCACCAGCGGGACGTAGACGAAGGCGACGTTCTGCGCGTCGTGCAGCCTGATGTCGACCGGGCCGCGCGAGGCACCCGAACCGACCGCCTGCTCACGGAAGGCGGCGAGCGCCGACTTCACCTCGGGCGCGTTGATGTCGTCCGCCTTGACGACGACCTCGGCCGGCTCGGAGCCGCCCGGGAACGCCTCGTTGACCCGGTTGTACGTCTGCACGATCGGCAGCGAGTCGCCGAACTCCTGGTCCAGCGTGAGGTTCTGGGTCTTCATGCCGACCGCGGGCGCGGCGACGGCGAGCAGCGCGCCGGCGGCCACCACGACCGAGACGACGGGACGGGCCAGCACCGCCTTGAGCACGGCCGACCAGAAACGGCTCTCCCGGTTCGCCCGGCCCTTGTCACGGCGCAACCGGCTCTGCGGGTGCAGGAACGGGATCCTGCCCTTCTCGACGCGCTCACCCAGCAGGGACAGCAGCGCCGGCAGCACGGTGACCGAACCGACCATGGCGACCGCGACGACCATCAGCGAGGCCAGGCCCATCGCCTCGAACTCGGCGAGACCGGTGAACAGCATGCCCGCCATCGCCACGCACACCGTGACACCCGAGACGATGATCGCGCGGCCGCTGGTGGCGGCGGCGACCCGCAGGGCCGTCTGCGCGTCCCGGCCGGCCTCGCGCTCCTCGCGCTCGCGGCGCAGGTAGAACAGGCAGTAGTCGACGCCGACGGCCAGACCCACCAGCAGCATCACGGAGTTCGCGGTGTCGGACATCGGCATGACGTGGCTGACGATGCCCATCAGGCCCATCGTCGCCATGATCGCGGTGATGGCCAGCAGCACCGGCAGCAGCGCCGCCACCAGCGCGCCGAAGGCGATGAGCAGAATGCCGAGGGCCACCGGAACCGCGGAGTACTCGGCCTTCTGGAAGTCGTCCCCGAACGCGTCGTCGAACGTCTTCATCATGCTGGCGCCGCCGATCTCCTCGATCCGCAGCGAGCCGTGGTCCTTCTGGACCTCCTCGACGGCCTTCAGCACGGGCTCGACCCGCTCGCCGGCGGTGTCGGAGTCGCCGCGCATGTCGAACTGCACCAGGGCGCTGCGGCCGTCCTCGGAGATGGTCTTCGTGTCGTACGGGGACGTCACGTCCCGGACCTCGCCGGTGCCCTGCACCGCCTTCACGACCGCGTCGACCGCGTCGCGGAACGCCGGGTCGGTGGCCTTGAGGGACTTGTCCTTCGCCTGGATCAGGACGGTCTCACCGGCCGGCTCCTCGATGCCCGCGTCCTCGATGATCCGGGCGGCGGTGTGGGTCTCCCCCTTGAGCTGGTCGCTGTCCGTCACGTCGACCCGGCCCGCCGCGGAACCGAGGCCCATCGCCAGGGCGACGAACAGCACCCAGATCCCGACGGCGGTCCATCGATGCCGGGCGCTCCAGCCGCCGGCGCGAGCGGCGAGCCCCCGCACTCGCGTCTTCGTGTTCCCCATGAGGGCCTGCCCCCTGTGGTCGCGGCGACGACCCCCTGCCGTCACCTTTCGTCTCTCGACGCTATGGCCGGGGCGGAACGGTCTCGTCGTGCTGCCCGGTGAAGTGCGGCGGGCGGACCTCATCCCCTCGTACGCCGGGAGCTCCGCTCAGGGGAGGACGGCGGCCCCTTACATCTATCCCGGGCGGTCGGGGACATCGATCAGGGATCGACTTCCGGGACGAGTGGGGACGACCGGGACGCCGGCGCTTGTGCTTCGTGCTGACCGGTAAGTAACTTACGGTTGCGGCCGTCGTGCCCACCCCCACGGGGCACGACGGCCGTACGAACGCCCGCGCACCGCCATAAGGTGGCCGGATGACGACGACGTACGCGGCGCTGCTGCGCGGCATCAACGTGGGCGGCAGCCGGAAGGTCCCCATGGCCGACCTGCGCGCCCTGCTGACCGGCCTCGGACTCGACGGCGTCCGCACCCACCTCCAGAGCGGGCAGGCCGTGTTCACGGCCGCGCACGGCGACGAGGACTCCCTCGCCGCCGACATCACCGCGGCGATCGAGAAGCGCTTCGGCTTCCCCGTGGACGTGATCGTCCGCGACCACGCCTATCTGAAGACCGTCGCCGACGCCTGCCCGTTCCCCGCGGACACCCTGGAGGGCAGGCAGCTCCACGTCACCTACTTCTCCGCGCCGGTGGACGCCGCGCGCTTCGCCGAGATCGACCCGGCGGCGTATCTGCCGGAGGAGTTCCGGCTCGGCGACCGCGCGCTGTACCTGTACGCCCCGGACGGCCTCGGCCGCTCCAAGCTCGCCGAGGCCCTGGCGCGCCCCCGGCTCACCAAGGGCCTGATCGCGACCAGCCGCAACTGGAACACCGTCGTGAAACTCGTGGAGATGACCGGTGCCTGACCGTGACCCCGCCGTTCAGGCGGCCGTCGAGGGCGAGTTGAGACTGCTGGACCCCGAGGTCCGCCGCTCCCCGGAACTCCTCGGGGCCCTGCTGCACCCGGAGTTCCACGAGGTGGGCTCCTCCGGCCGGCTCTGGGACCGGGCGTCGACGATGGCCCGGCTGCCCCTGGACACCGACCCGCACCGGTACGTCGTCACCTCGCCCCTCCGGGGCGCCCGGCTCGCCCCCGACGTCGTCCACCTCGTCTTCGACACCGAACGCGACGGGCTCCGCGTCCACCGCAGCTCGCTGTGGCGGCGGACGGACGCGGGGTGGCAGATGTACTTCCACCAAGGAACGCCGTACGGCGGGGAAGAGGCATGAGCGTGCGCTACGTCATCATCGGGGCCGGAGCCGTCGGAGGCGTCGTCGGCGGACGGCTCGCGGAAGCCGGGCACGAGGTCGTCCTCGTGGCGCGCGGCGCCCACCACGACGCCCTACGGGACCACGGTCTGCGGCTCAGGGTCCCCGAGGGGGAGCTGATCCTGCGCATACCCGTCGTCGACGGCCCGGACGCCCTCGGGGAACTGCGCCCCGACGACGTCCTCGTCCTCGCCGTGAAGACCCAGGACACCGAGGCGGCGGTGCGCGCCTGGGGCCCGGCACCGGTCGCGGGCGGCGGTACGGCCGCCGAACGGCTGCCCCTGGTCTGCGCGCAGAACGGCGTCGAGAGCCAGCGACTGGCCCTGCGGCTGTTCCGGCGGGTGTACGGCGTCTGCGTCTGGCTGCCCTGCACCTACGTCGAACCGGGCGTGGTCTCCGCCGCCGGCGCGCCCCTGACCGGCATCCTCCACCTCGGCCGCCATCCGCACGGCACCGACGAGACCGCCCGGCGCATCGCCGCCGACCTGGAGAAGTCCCACTTCGAGGCACCGGTCGTGCCCGACGTGGGGCGCTGGCAGTACGCCAAACTGCTGGCCAACCTCGGCAACGCCGTGGAGGCACTGACCGGGCCCGTCGCCGGCGACGAGGCCATGGCCCTGCTGGGGCGGGTGCAGGAGGAGGGCAGGGCCGCCCTGGAGGCCGCCGGGATCGCGTACGCCACCCCCGAGGAGCAGCGGGCCGTCCGCGGCGACAAGGTCACCCTCGTCCCCCTCGACGGCGTCCCACGCGGCGGCGGCTCCTCCTGGCAGTCCCTCGCCCGGGGCACCGGCACGATCGAGTCCGACTACCTCAACGGCGAGATCACCCTCCTGGGCCGCCTGCACGGCGTCCCCACCCCCCTGAACGAACTCCTCCAGCACCTCGCCGCCACCTTCGCGCGCGAACACCGGGAGCCGGGGTCGATGCCGGTGGCGGAACTGGTACGGCGCGCGGACGAGGCGACCGCCCACACGGCCGGCTGACCCGGCCTCCGGCGCCGAGCGCCGCCCGTAAGGGCATGCCACCCCGAGATGCGTCCGCCTCTGCCGCGCGCCGCACGACCCTGCCCGGCGTCGGCATGTACGGCGCCAAGGCGCGGGCTGGCCGGGCTGAGGTGCCGGCCCGGTGACAGGATGTCCGGCGTCGTCGGGTGGCGCGAACGAGGCGGCAGCCGTCAAGACCGGTCTGCGGGCCGCGTCGTAGCGGTGCAGAAGCAGGCGCACCACCTCGAGCATGACCGCGCCCGCCGCGCCGCGCGATTTGGCCCGGCGTCGGCACGTGCGGCGCCACGGCGCGGACTGGCCGGGCTGAGGCCGGGGCGTACCGGTCCAGCAGGAGCCGCGCCACCCCGAGCACGCCCGCGTCGGCCGGGCCCCGCGTGATCCGGTCCGGCAGTCGACCCGGTGCCAGGACGTACGGTGCCACGGGTGCGTGCGGACGAGGCCGGCCGCCCCCGCAGGGCTCAGGCGCCCAGCGCCGTCAGTACCGGCCTTCGCGCCGCGTCGTAGCGGTGCAGCAGCAGGTGGGCCACCTCGGGGGCCGCTCCCAGCACGTCCGCGAGGACGTCCGCGTCCGTCGCGCCCCGCGCGATGCGGTCCGGGAGGCGGCCCGGTGCCAGGACGTACGGTGCCACGGCCACCCGTGCGCAGCCGAGGGCGCGCAGTTCGCGGACCGCGTCCTCGGTGCGGGGAAGGGCGGCGGAGGCGAACGCAGGCCGCACGGCGCACCAACCGGTGTGCCGCCACTCCCGCGCGATTTCTGCGATCACTGCGATCGCCTCCGGGTCGGTGGACCCCGCCGAGGCCAGCACGACCCCGGTCGAGGACTTGTCGGCGGGCGTCAGGCCCGCCTCGTACAGCCGCCGTTCCAGGGCGGAGAGGAGCAGCGGCGACGGGCCGAGGACCTCCGCCTGCCGGATCCGCAGCCTCGCCGGCGCCTCCCGCAGCACCGCCGGGATGTCGGCCTTCGCGTGGAAGGCGCGCGTCAGCAGCAGCGGCAGCGCCACGACGTCCCGGACGCCCTCGGCGGCCAGCGACTCCAGCACGCCCCCCACGGACGGCACGTTGAAGTCCAGGAACCCGGTCTCCACGCGCAGACCGGGACGCAGCGCGCGCACCCGCCGGACGAGGGCGTGCACGGTCGCGGCATGCCGTGGGTCACGGCTGCCGTGCGCGACGACGAGGAGGACCGGCTGGGACACGGGAGTTCAGCTCCTTGCCAGCAGACCGCGGCCGCGCAGCACCCGGCGCTCCAGCGGACTGAAGATCAGCAGGTCGATGGCGATGCCGACGACCAGGATGAGCAGGATGGCGAAGAAGACCATGGGCATGGAACTGGTGTTGCGGCCATTCTCCAGGAGCTGGCCGAGGCCCACGCCCAGGTCGGGGGAGGACGCGATGATCTCCGCGGCCATCAGCGACCGCCAGGAGAACGCCCAGCCCTGCTTCAGACCGGCGAGGTAGCCGGGCAGCGCGGCCGGCATCACCACGTGCCAGGTGCCCTTCAGGCCCGTCGCACCCAGCGTGCGGCCGGCCCGCAAGAACAGCGGCGGCACCTGGTCGACGCCCGACACCAGCCCGTTGGCGATCGAGGGCACCGCGCCCAGCAGGATCACCGCGAACATCATGCGGTCGTTCAGGCCGAGCCAGATCACGGCGGGCGGCACCCACGCCACGGACGGCAGCGACTGCAGCCCGGACAGGATCGGCCCGATCGCCGCGCGCACGAACCGCACCCGGGCGACGATCAGCCCGAGCGGGGTGCCGATGGCGAGCGCCAGCAGGAAGCCGAGCAGACCGCGCGAGACCGACGTCCAGATGTACTGGTGGAGGGTGCCCTCCAGCCACGACTCGCGCAGCTCGTCCCACACGGCGGCCGGCGGCGGCAGCTTGGTCGGGTCGTCGGCGATCCCGGACGACACCAGGAACTGCCAGAGCGCGAGCACCAGCACGACGGCGACGGCCGGCGGCAGCACCTTCTGTGTCAGCGTCCTGCGGAACGGCGTACGGCCACCGCCGCCGTCCGCCGTCTCCAGGGCGTCCAGGCCCGCCTCGAGTCCGGCGAGATCGGTGCCGTCCTTGGCGGCGGTCGTCTCAGTGCTGGCCATGGCGGCGGATCTCCCCACGCAGTTCTTCGGTGATCTCCCGGGACAGCTCGGCGACCTCGGTGTCCTCGATGCGGCGCGGCTGCGGGATGCCGACCGTCCACTCCCGGGCCACCCGGCCCGGACGCGAGGACAGCAGCACGACCCGCTGGGCCAGCCGCACGGCCTCCCGGACGTTGTGCGTCACGAAGAGCACGGACACGCCGGTCTCCCGCCAGATACGGGTCAGTTCGTCGTGCAGCACGTCCCGCGTGATGGCGTCCAGGGCGGCGAACGGCTCGTCCATCAGCAGCAGCCGGCTGTCCTGCGCGAGCGCCCGCGCCATGGCGACGCGCTGACGCATACCGCCGGACAGCTCGTGCACCCGCTTGCCGTACGCGCCCTTCAGACGGACCAGTTCGAGCAGTTCCTCGGCGCGTTCACGCCGCTGGGCCTTGCCCACGCCCCGCAGCTTCAGCGCGAGTTCGATGTTCTTGCCCGCCGTCAGCCAGGGGAACAGGGCGTGTTCCTGGAACATGAGGGCGGGGCGGCCGTCGGTGGTGATGGTGCCCGCGCTGGGCCGGTCGAGGCCGGCGACCAGGTTGAGCAGGGTCGACTTGCCGCAGCCGGAGGCTCCGAGAAGCGTGACGAACTCGCCGGGGGCGACGTCGAGGGTGATGTCGTCGAGGACGAGCTGCTGCCCGGCCGGGCCGGCGAAGGACTTCGAGACGTGCTCGATCCGTGCGGCGTGCTCGACGGACGCGTCCGTGCCGGCGGCCGTGGCGAGGGCGGTGGCCATGGTCGTCACCTCCTGGGAAGTCGATGGATGGGCTTGCTCGGCGGATGGGGCTACTCGGCGCCGAGACCGGCGTCGTCGACCGCGGGTGCGCCCTCGGCCTTGAGGACCTTGTTCAGCGGGCCCAGGTCGTAGATGCCGGTCAGGTCGGGCGACCCGAGCAGGCCCGCCTGGACCGCGTGACCGGCCTGGGTGCGCAGGGTGGCCGCCAGCGGGTCGTCGGTGACCGCGAGGGACCGCCACGCCGGGTCGAGGACGGCGGCGGGCAGCGGCTTGCCGGTGTCGGCCTCCAGCTGGGCGTTGGCGGCGGCCTTCGCCCGTCCCTCGTGGGCGGTGATCCAGCGGTTCGCCTTCACGGAGCCGCGCAGGACCGCCTCGACGGCCTTCGGGTGCTCCTTCAGGAAGCGCTGCGAGACGACGACGTTCGTGATCACGAACTTCTCGCCGGGCCACAGGCTCGACTCGTCGAGCAGCACCTTGCCGCCCTCGGCGACCAGCTTGGAGGCGGTCGGCTCGGGCACCCACGCCCCGTCGATCGAACCGGACCTGTAGGCGTCCGGGGTGATCTTGTTGTCGGTGCGGACGACGGACACGTCACCCTTGCCGCTCTCGGCGTCGACCTTCCAGCCCTGGTCCTTGGCCCAGTTGAGGAACGCGACGTCCTGGGTGTTGCCGAGCTGCGGGGTGGCGATCCGCTTGCCCTTGACGTCCTTCAACGACGTGATCTTCTCCGGGTCCACGACGAGCTTGACGCCGCCCGACGCCGAACCGGACACGATCCGCAGGTTCTTGCCCCGCGCCTTGACGTACCCGTTGACGGCGGGGGAGGGGCCGATCCAGCCGATGTCGATCGAGCCGGAGTTCAGCGCCTCGATCTCCGACGGACCGGCGTTGAACGTGGCGTACTCCGCCCGGGTGCCGCCCAGCTCCTGCTGGAACAGGCCCTCGTGCCGGCCGACCAGGGCCGTGGCGTGGGTCAGGTTCCCGAAGTACCCGATGCGCACCGAGTCCAGGCCGTCCACCTTGGGCGCCCCGGCGACGGCGTGCTCGCCGGAGTCCTCGGCCCGCGAGCCGTAGCCGCACGCCGCGAGGGCGAGCAGCGGCAGCGCGGCCAGGACGGCGAGCGTCCGGCGCGGGGCGCGGCGGGCGGACACGGAACGTGTCACGTCAGAAGTCCCACCCGTCGTCCTCGGGCTCCTCCTTGACGGGCTCCGGGGAGGCGAAGGACTCGCCGACCATGCCCGCGGTGAGCGTGGTGCCGTCGCTGGGGTCGATCAGGATGAAGGAGCCCGTGCGGCGGGAGTCGGCGTAGGAGTCGACCGGCAGCGGCTCGGCGGTGCGCACCTTGACGCGGCCGATGTCGTTGGCGACGAGCTGCCCGGGGTGCGGGTGCAGGGACAGGTCGGAGAGCGTGAGCCGGGACGGGATGTCCTTGACGATCGCCTTGACGGTCCGGGTGCCGTGCTTGAGCAGCACCCGGTGCCCGACGGTCAGCGGGGCGTCGGCGACATGGCAGACCGTGGCCTCGATGTCCTGCGAGGTCGGGGGCGCGTCCGCGGACGGCACGATCAGGTCGCCGCGCGAGACGTCGATGTCGTCCTCCAGGAGGACGGTCACCGACTGCGTGGTCCAGGCGACGTCGACGGGCTCGCCCAGCAGGTCGATCCCGGAGATCTTCGAGGTACGGCCCGACGGCAGCACGGTCACGGACTCGCCGACCCGGAACGAACCGGCGGCGATCTGCCCGGCGTAGCCCCGGTAGTCGGGGTGCTCGGAGCTCTGCGGCCGGATCACGTACTGCACGGGCAGCCGGGCGTGGCAGTGGCTCAGGTCGTGGCTGACCGGGACCGTCTCCAGGTGCTCCAGGAACGTCGGCCCGCCGTACCAGTCCATGTGCGCGGACGGGTCCACCACGTTGTCGCCGGCCAGCGCCGAGATCGGGATGGCGGTGATCTCCGGGACGCCCAGCTCCAGCGCGTACGCCGTGAACTCCTCGGCGATCGCGGCGAACACGGACTCCTGGTAGTCCACCAGGTCCATCTTGTTCACGGCGAGCACCACGTGCGGGACGCGCAGCAGGGCGGCGATGGCCGCGTGCCGGCGGGTCTGCTCGACCACGCCGTTGCGGGCGTCGACGAGAATCACCGTCAGCTCGGCGGTGGACGCGCCGGTCACCATGTTCCGCGTGTACTGCACATGGCCCGGGGTGTCGGCCAGGATGAACCGGCGCCGGGGCGTGGCGAAGTAACGGTACGCCACGTCGATCGTGATGCCCTGCTCACGCTCGGCGCGCAGGCCGTCGGTGAGCAGCGCGAGGTCGGGCGCGTCCTGGCCACGGCTCAAGGAGGCGCGCTCGACGGCCTCCAGCTGGTCGGCGAGCACCGACTTGGAGTCGTGCAGGAGCCGCCCGACCAGGGTGGACTTGCCGTCGTCGACGGAGCCCGCGGTGGCGAACCGCAGCAGGGTGGTGGCCGAGAGTTCCTCGGTCGTCGTGGTGCTCATGCTTAGAAGTACCCCTCGCGCTTACGGTCTTCCATCGCGGCCTCGGAGAGCTTGTCGTCGGCGCGGGTGGCGCCGCGCTCGGTGAGCCGGGACGCGGCGATCTCGGTGATGACCTGCTCCAGGCTCACCGCGTCGGACTCCACGGCCCCGGTGCAGGACATGTCGCCGACGGTGCGGTAGCGCACGAGGCGCTTCTCGACGGTCTCGTCGTCCTTCGGGCCGCCCCACTCACCGGCCGTCAGCCACATCCCGGAGCGCTTGAACACCTCGCGCTCGTGCGCGAAGTAGATCTGCGGCAGCTCGATGCCCTCGCGGGCGATGTACTGCCAGACGTCCAGCTCGGTCCAGTTGGACAGCGGGAAGACCCGGACGTGCTCACCGGGCGCGTGCCGGCCGTTGTACAGGTTCCACAGCTCGGGGCGCTGGCGGCGCGGGTCCCACTGGGAGAACTCGTCGCGCAGGCTGAACACCCGTTCCTTGGCGCGGGCCTTCTCCTCGTCGCGGCGTCCGCCGCCGAAGACCGCGTCGAACTTCTCCGCCTGGATCTTCTCCGTCAGCGGCAGCGTCTGCAGCGGGTTGCGGGTGCCGTCCGGGCGCTCCTTGAGCACTCCGCGGTCGATGTAGTCCTGCACGGAGGCGACGTGCAGCCGCAGCCGGTGCCGCTCGACCGTGCGGTCCCGGTACTCGATGACCTCGGGGAAGTTGTGGCCCGTGTCCACGTGCAGCAGCGAGAACGGCACCGGCGCGGGCGCGAACGCCTTCAGCGCCAGATGCAGCATGACGATGGAGTCCTTGCCGCCGGAGAACAGGATCACCGGCCGCTCGAACTCGCCCGCCACCTCACGGAAGATGTGGACGGCCTCGGACTCCAGGGCGTCCAGGTGCGACAGGGCGTACGGGCTGTCCGTGCCCTCCCGCTGCGTCGCGACGGTCGTCGTCATGCCAGTCCCCTTTCGGTGAGCAGGGCGTACACGGACGCCGCGGACTCCTGCACGGTCTGGTGCTGCGACTCGATCCGAAGATCCGGCGACTCGGGCTCCTCGTAAGGGTCGTCGACCCCGGTGAGCCCGCTCAGCTCACCGGCGGCCTGCTTGGCGTACAGCCCCTTCACATCGCGGACGGAGCACACGTCGACCGGTGTGGCCACGTGCACCTCCAGATAGGGCGCCCCGCTCTCCTGGTGGCGCTTGCGGACCGCCTCGCGGCTGTCGGCGTAGGGCGCGATCACCGGGACGAGCGTCGTGACGCCGTTGCGGGCGAGCAGTTCGGCGACGAAGCCGATGCGCTGCACGTTGGTGTGCCGGTCCTCGCGGCTGAAGCCGAGGCCCGCCGAGATGAACTCGCGGATCTCGTCGCCGTCGAGGACCTCGACCCGGTGGCCCTCGGCGCGCAGCCGGCCGGCCAGTTCATGGGCGATGGTGGTCTTGCCGGCGCTCGGCAGACCCGTGAGCCAGACGGTGGCTCCGGTCGTCACGTGGTTCTCCTGAGTCTGGGGGGTCGTCATCCGTGCAGTCCGCACTCGGTCTTGGCGCGGCCCGCCCAGCGGCCGGCGCGCGCGTCCTCGCCCTCGAGGACCCGGCGGGTGCACGGGGCGCAGCCCACGGAGGCGTAGCCGTCCGTCAGCAGCGGGTTGGTCAGTACGCCGTGCTCGGCGACGTAGGCGTCCACGTCGTCCTGGGTCCAGCGGGCGATGGGGGAGACCTTCACCTTCCGCTGCTTCTCGTCCCAGCCGACCACCGGGGTGTTCGCCCGGGTCGGGGACTCGTCGCGGCGCAGCCCGGTAGCCCAGGCCACGTACTTCGTGAGGCCCCGCTCCAGCGGCTCGACCTTGCGCAGCCTGCAGCACAGGTCGGGGTCGCGGTCGTGCAGCTTCGGGCCGTACTCGGCGTCCTGCTCGGCGACCGTCTGCCGGGGGGTGAGCGTGATGACGTCGACGTCCATCACGGCCTCGACGGCGTCCCGGGTGCCGATGGTCTCCTCGAAGTGGTAGCCGGTGTCCAGGAAGACCAC
Source organism: Streptomyces sp. SS1-1 (assembly GCF_008973465.1). NCBI lineage: Bacteria > Bacillati > Actinomycetota > Actinomycetes > Kitasatosporales > Streptomycetaceae > Streptomyces > Streptomyces sp. SS1-1. The sequence goes on from NZ_WBXN01000004.1 coordinate 5,746,916, forward strand.
GTCGACGCCGGGCATCGCACGGGAGGCGAGGTGGGCGACGACCGCGTCCTCCATCGAGGAGGTCACGCAGAACCGCGCGCCGAAGGTGCCGGCCGCCCACTGGAGGATCTCCAGCGCGGAGGCGTCCTCCAGGTCCCGGCCCGCCTGCTCGGCGAGCGCGCGCAGCTCGTCCGCCGTGCGTGCCTGAGTCACCGTCATATCTCGTCTCCCCCCGTGTCGTTGTGCCGAAGGCCCTGTGCGAGCAGGCCGAGGAACTTCAGCCGGAAGGCGCGGTTGCACGCGGCGCACTCCCAGGCGCCGTGGCCCTCCTCGCTCGGGCGCAGGTCCTCGTCGCCGCAGTAGGGGCAGTAGAAGGGCGCGGCCCGCTCGCTCATGACAGGGCCTCCTCCGAGGCCCGCGCGGCCCAGGACGCGAACCGCTCGCCGTCCTCGCGCTCCGCCTGGAACCGCTTGAGGACCCGCTCGATGTAGTCGGGCAGCTCCTCCGAGGTGACCTTCAGACCGCGGACCTTGCGGCCGAACCCGGCCTCCAGGCCGAGCGCGCCGCCGAGGTGCACCTGGTAGCCCTCGACCTGCTCGCCCCGGTCGTTGAGGACCAGCTGCCCCTTGAGACCGATGTCCGCCACCTGGATACGGGCGCAGGCGTTCGGGCAGCCGTTGAGGTTGATGGTCAGCGGCTCCGCGAAGTCCGGCAGGCGGCGCTCCAGTTCGTCGATCAGCTGGGAGCCGCGCTGCTTGGTCTCGACGATCGCGAGCTTGCAGAACTCGATGCCGGTGCAGGCCATCGTGCCGCGCCGGAAGGTGGACGGCCGCGCGGTCAGATCGAGCGCCTCCAGGCCCTCGACCAGCGAGTCGACCTGGTCCTGCTCGACGTCCAGCACGATCATCTTCTGCTCGACGGTGGTGCGCACCCGGCCCGAGCCATGGGCCTCGGCCAGGTCGGCGATCTTCGTGAGCGTGGCGCCGTCGACGCGTCCCACGCGCGGGGCGAAGCCGACGTAGAAGCGGCCGTCCTGCTGCCGGTGCACGCCGATGTGGTCGCGCCACTGCTGGACGGGCTGCTCGGGGGCGGGCCCGTCGATGAGCTTGCGCCCGCCCAGGTACTCGTCCTCGAGGACCTGGCGGAACTTCTCCGCGCCCCAGTCGGCGACGAGGAACTTCAGCCGGGCCCGGTTGCGCAGCCGCCGGTAGCCGTAGTCACGGAAGATCGAGATGACGCCCTCGTAGACGTCCGGCACCTCGTCGATCGGCACCCAGGCGCCGAGCCGCACGCCCAGCTTGGGGTTGGTGGACAGACCGCCGCCGACCCAGAGGTCGAAGCCGGGGCCGTGCTCGGGGTGCACCACGCCGACGAACGCGACGTCGTTGATCTCGTGCACCACGTCGAGGAGCGGCGATCCCGAGATGGCCGTCTTGAACTTGCGGGGGAGGTTGGAGTAGGCCGGGTTGTTCAGGACCCGGCGCTTCATCTCCTCCAGCGCGGGGGTGGCGTCGATGATCTCGTCCTCGGCGATCCCGGCGACCGGCGAGCCGATCATCACACGCGGGGTGTCGCCGCAGGCCGTGACCGTGGACAGGCCCACACCCTCCAGCCGCTCCCAGATCGCGGGCACGTCCTCGATCCGGATCCAGTGGTACTGGACGTTCTGCCGGTCGGTGATGTCGGCGGTCCCGCGCGCGTACTCCTGCGAGACCTCGCCGATCACCCGCAGCTGCCGCGTGGTCAGCGCGCCGCCGTCGATGCGGACGCGCAGCATGAAGTAGGAGTCGTCCAGCTCCTCCGGCTCCAGGACGGCCGTCTTGCCGCCGTCGATCCCGGGCTTGCGCTGGGTGTACAGCCCCCACCAGCGCATCCGGCCGCGCAGATCGTTCGGGTCGATGGAGTCGAAGCCGCGCTTGGAGTAGATCGTCTCAATGCGTGTCCGCACATTGAGACCGTCGTCGTCCTTCTTGAACTGCTCGTTGCCGTTCAGCGGGGTGTGGTGGCCCACGGCCCACTGACCCTCACCGCGGTGACGGCTCACCTTGCGGCGCGGAGTCGCGGCGGCAGGCTTCTGCGGGGTGGCGGCCATGGTTGATACGTCCTTCGGGACAGGCGGGAATGCGGCTTTGACCTGCGCATACGGGCGCACGGGCAGAGGTGCGCGGCATCGCGCGGGGTGGAAGCGTGAAGAAGAGAGGTGTCGGGCGCTGAAGGGAGGTCAGCGCACCGGACAGATGGCGCTGGACATGCGGCCCAGGTCGACGTGCCGCCGACTCACCAAGGCAATTCCAGTTCCAGGCATGACGGAAGCGTGTCACGGCGATCTGAGACCAGTCCAGCTTCGTCCGAGATGCGGACACCCTTGTCCCGTAGAATGAGACAAGGGTGTCGTGGGTCACAAGGCCCGTGGGGACCGTTTCCGGCCAGGTCAGCCGGCGTACGCCCCGGGCCACGGGCCGGGCGTCGCCACCTCGGCCTCCTCCTCGACCTTCGTGTCGAACAGCGTGAAGCCCCGGCGCTGGTAGTTGGCCATCGCGTGCTCCCCGTCCTTGCTGCAGGTGTGCAGCCACACCCGCTTGGTCGGCGGCAGCTCCGGCCACCGCTCCGCCAGGTCCCAGGCGCGGGCGGTGCCGTACGACAGCAGATGGCCGCCGATCCGCCGCCCCCGGAACGCCGGGATCAGGCCGAAGTAGACGATCTCCACGACCCCGCCGTCCTGCGCCTCGAGCTCCACATAGCCCGCCGGCGTCCCGCGGTCGTACGCCACCCACGTCTCGACGCCCGGACGCGCCAGCTGCTCCTGCCAGCGGGCGTAGCTCCAGCCGAGCCGGTCCACCCAGCGGATGTCCCCGCCGACGGACGCGTACAGGAAACGGCTGAACTCGGGCGAGGGGACCTCGGCGCGGACGACCCGCACGTCCCCGTCCGGCGCTTCGGCCGGGAGGAGGTCGGTGGGGGCGGTCTGTTCCAGGGACCAGGTGGTCACGGTGATGCTCGGCATGCCGTCAGGCAATCATCCCGACGGCGGATCTGTCGATCGGCCCCCCCGCTCCCGGACCGGCGCCGCCTCAGTCCAGGGCGGCGTCGATCGACCGCAGCGGCACCGCGAACAGCGTCCGTCCGGACTGGGACCACACCTCGCCGGTCGCCTCCCAGTACGACAGGGAACCGGCACCCATGCCCCAGCACCTCGGGGCGCCCTCCGTGCCGCACCGCGTCGCCTCCGCGCCGTCGGTGTCCTGGCGCCACAGGCTGCCGTGCCGGTCGGTACGGGCCGGGGCGCGCCCCACGTACCAGCCGGACCGGTCCGACCCCGGTGCCCGGCGCGACAGCACACCCTCGACGCCGGACGCCTCCGTCTCGTACGCCTCGACGGCCCGGACCGCCCCGGCGCCGTCCGTGGCCAGCAGGCCGGTGCGGGCCGGGTCCTTGCTGAACGCGTACCGCCACAGCCGGGCGTGCCCGTCGCCGTCCGGCGCGGTCCACTCGCTCGCGACCAGGCTGTCCGGCGCCGTGCTGCGGTCCAGTGACACCGCCCCCAGCCGGGGCGCGTCCCGGCCGGTCAGCCGGTACGAGCCGACGGCCGGCAGCACGAAGTCGAGGCCGTGCGCCGACCAGCCGGAGCCGGTCCGGCCCACGGCGGCACTGTCGACCGTCGTGCGCTGGACGCGGTCCAGGTCGTACACGTACAGCCCGTCGCCCGCGGTGACCAGCAGCTTGTCCTGGTACCAGACCATGCCCGTCAGCCGGGACGTCATCGGGCGGTAGTCCCGTCCGCCGTCCACCGGGACGACGAGCAGCGCCGACGTGTACAGCAGCTGGTCCATGTCGGTGGCGTCCACGAACGACACCCTGGCCAGCGAACCGCCGTCCTGGCTCCAGCCGGACAGGATCACCCGGTGGTCGTTCCACCAGCCGTCGTCGTCGGCGTCTCCCGAGGTGGTCACCGCTCCCGCCCGCCAGGACCGGGTGTCCCCGGCGTCCCAGCAGTACGCGCGGGTGGCCGCCGGGGCGACCGGCAGCCCCGTACGCTCCGCCTCCGTGCACCCGTCCGCGTCCCGCAGCGTGTGCTCGGCGCCCTCCAGGACGGCGCCCACCCCGACCGGCTTGCCCATCGCGGAGGACAGTCTGTCCAGCGTCTCCTCGGGGACGAGCCGCTCATGCAGCCGCAGCGCCTCCGTCCCGGCGGCTCCCGCGAGCGGCTTCAACGCCCCCGGATCGTCACCCACCGTGGCCTGCGAGGCGCTGATCATCGTGGCGGCGGCGGTGAGCGCCAGGGCGGTTCCGGCGAGGAACGCGCGCAGCGCACGGCCCTGCTTGCGTCGACGGTGTCTGCCGCGGTGCTTCATCAAACCTCCCGAGGCGAGCCAACTGCGCCCATCGGTCCGAGCGTTGACCAAAGGAGCAGGTGGGGCGGCCCGTACCAGGGATGCTACGGCAGGAAGGCCCCCTCGCGGACGAAGACCCTGCAAATATGCGGAAGAAGGTTGCCGTCCGGGTCATCCCGGCCGTGATCCGGACTCGCGCACCCGTGCGATCCCCGGCGCCGTCGAGTGCGGCAGCAGGGCGCCCGGATCGCGCGGCAGCACCACCTCGACCTCGGCGTCCTCCCGGAAGCGGTACGGCCGGTGCTCCAGATGCGCCCCGAGATAGCGGCGCACCCGCGACATCTCGGCACGCACCGTCACCGTGCGCCGCGCGTCCCCGAACATGTCCTCCGCCAGGCGCGCCGCGCTGCGCCCGCCCCGGTCCATCGCCAGCAGGCACAGCAACTCGGCGTGCCGGGGACTCAGTTCGTGACTCCAGGTCCCGGCGCCGCCGGACACCGTCACCGACCAGCGGCGCGGCTCGCCCAGATCCAGCGTGATCCGGGTGGCGGCGGGCGCCCCGGGTTCGTCGCAGGCCCGCAGCAGCCAGCCCCCGGCCAGCGGCTCCATCGTGCACAGCCCGAGCGGCGGCAGCCATCTGCGGCCCGGCACGGGCGACTTGGGCAGCGCGACCCGGTGCAGGTACGGCATCCCGGTCACCGCCGCCGTCCAGCCGTCCCGGTCCACGACGACGGCCCGCCCGGTCAGCCGGGCCAGCGCCGGCGCCGCCACCGCCCGCAGCCGCTCCAGCGAGGCCGTGTGCAGCTCCCGCAGCCGGGCCTCGGCCAGCTTGGCCACCGAGCCGACCCAGGCGAGCGTCGCCGGATGCATCGTCTCCAGCGGCCCGCTGACGTCCACCACACCGATCAGCCGGCCGTCCCGCGGGTCCGTGATCGGCGCGCCCGTGCACGTCCACGAGGTCTGCGAGCGCTGGAAGTGCTCGGCGGCGAAGACCTGCACGGGCCGGCGCACCACCGCCGGGGTGCCCACGCCGTTCGTGCCGACGACGCTCTCCCGCCAGTCCGCGCCGAGTTCGAAGCCGAGGCCGTCGGCCTTGCGCAGCACCGAGGGGCTGCCCTCCCGCCACAGCACCCGGCCCTCGTCGTCGGCGACGACCATGATGTGGTGGGCGACGTCCGCGACCGACAGCAGGCCCTCGCGCAGCACCGGCAGCACATGCCGCAGCGCGGTCTCCTCCCGGCGCCGCTGCACCTCCTCCCGGGACAGCAGGCCCGCGCGGACGTCGTGGTCCGGGTCCACACCGCTGCGCAGCAGGCGTTCCCAGGACTGCTCGATCACCGGGCGCGGCGCCACGGGCGCGCGCTGCCCGGAGAGCGTGGCGGCGCGGACGTCGCTGAGCACGCGCGCGGCGCGTGCCGAGTCCACGGCTGCCAGCTGCGTCACGTCCGTCGGCGAGAGCGCCAAGGGTCCTCCCGGCAGAAGAGGTCTCAACCTGACTGTGCGTCTCATTGTGTGCGTCTCATAGTGCCGCTCCGGCACACACGGAGGGACACAGTCCGCACACAGACGCCAACAAGTTGCAACCCCTTGCAACCCTGGTGGACGGCTCTGGCCTGATCGAGACTTGAGCGACGCCGTCCCGAGCGGCGTCCGCCGCCTCGCACGGGTCGGCCGCGGGGGTGGTGCCGTGTCGGCGCAGCACCACCCCCGCTTCCCGTCCCCGCAGGTCAGGAGGTTGGCCGCGCCCGCTCCACGAGCGCGGCCCGCGCCAGGCTGTGCGGCAGCGTCCCGAACGCGGCGCCCGCGTCGCCGCCGAGCCGCGACGCGCAGAACGCGTCGGCGACGTCCGATGGCGCGAAACGCACCAGCAGCGACCCCTGGAGCACCAGCGCGAGCCGCTCGGTCACGCGCCGGGCACGCGCCTCGACGCCCTCCAGATCGGCCAGTTCCGTCAACAGCCCCCTGATCGCCGCGTCCAGCCGGTGATCGGCGCCCCGGGCCAGGCCGACCTCCCGCAGATACGCGTCCAGCGCAGCCGGCTCCCGCCGCAGCACCCGCAGCACGTCCAGCGCCTGGACGTTGCCCGCGCCCTCCCAGATCGAGTTCAGCGGCGACTCGCGCACCAGCCGCGGCATCTGCGACTCCTCGACGTACCCGTTGCCGCCCAGGCACTCCGCCGCCTCCACGGCCACCGGCGCGCACCGCTTGGTCACCCAGTACTTGGCGGCCGGCACGGCGATCCGCAGCAGCGCCCGCTCCTGCTCGTCCCCGTCGTCGTACGCGGCGGCCAGCCGCAGCGCGAGCGTGGTCGCCGCCTCCGACTCGACGGCCAGGTCGGCCAGGACGTTGCGCATGAGCGGCTGGTCGGCCAGCTTCGCGCCGAACGCCTCGCGGTGGGCGCAGTGGTGGACCGCCTGAGCCACCGCCTGCCGCATCAGACCGGCCGAGCCGAGCACACAGTCCAGGCGGGTCGCCGCGACCATCCCGATGATGGTCCGCACCCCGCGCCCCTCCTCGCCGACCCGGCGCGCCCACGTCCCGTCGAACTCGACCTCGGCGGACGCGTTGGACCGGTTGCCCAGCTTGTCCTTGAGCCGCTGGAGGAGGAACACGTTGCGGCCGCCGTCCTCCAGCATTCTGGGCACCAGGAAGCACGTCAGCCCGCCGGGAGCCTGCGCCAGCACCAGGAACGCGTCGGACATCGGCGCCGAGCAGAACCACTTGTGCCCGGTCAGCGCGTACGTGCCGGACTCGGCGAGCGGCACCGCCCGCGTCGTGTTGGCGCGGACGTCGCTGCCGCCCTGCTTCTCCGTCATGCCCATCCCGAACAGCACGCCCGCCTTGTCCGCCGCCGGCCGCAGCCCGCGGTCGTACACCACGGACGTCAGCCGCGGCTCCCACTCGGCGGCCAGCCCGGGGTCGGTGCGCAGGGCGGGGACCGCCGCGTGGGTCATGGACAGCGGACAGGTGTTGCCCGCCTCGACCTGCGTCCACAGCACGAACGCCGCCGCCCGCCGCACATGCCCGCCGGGCCGCGTCCACGCCGCCGTCAGACCGGCGGAGACGCCCTTGCCGAGCAGCCGGTGCCAGGACGGGTGGAAGTCGACCTCGTCGACGCGATGGCCGTAGCGGTCGTGGGTCCGCAGCCGCGGGGGGTTCTCGTTCGCCAGCACCCCCCACTCCTGCACCTGCGCCGACCCGCACGTCCGTCCGAGCGCCGACAGCTCCCCGGCGACCTCCTCGCGCAGGGCGGCCGGAAGGTGCCGTTCGACGGCCGACACCAGGGCCCGGTCGGTGGTGTAGGCGTCGTACCCGGTCAGGGGCGGGGGCTGGTTGGTCACGCTGTGAGTGCTGCCTGCCATGCCGGTGAACCTATCCCTCCCAGGCGCCGTGCTCCCCAGCCTGACACGGCCGGCCGCGGCCCGTGGCGGGCGCCCCGATGAGAGCGCCCGCGCGCGGCGGATACCTTTGGTTCGTGCAGCCAGCAAGTGAATCCCCCGAGCAGCCCTCCGGCCGTCTCCACCGGGCGCGTGCCCTCTACCGGAACGTCTCGAAGCGCAGGACCGCCTGGCTGCTGCTGAAGGACACGGTCAACTCGTGCATCGAGTACCGCATCCTGGGCCTCGCGGCGGAGGCGGCGTTCTTCACGCTGCTGTCCGTCCCGCCGCTGCTGCTCAGCCTCATCGGCCTCCTCGGCTACGTCGACGACTGGACCGGCACCGACACCATCACCAGCCTGGAGTCCAACCTCCTGGAGGCCTCCCGCACCGTCCTGTCCGACAAGGGCGTGCGCGAGATCGCCCAGCCGATCCTGGACGACGTGATGAAGGGTGGCCGGCCCGACGTGATCTCGGTCGGCTTCCTGTTCGCCCTGTGGTCCGGGTCGCGCGCGGTGAACGTCTTCATAGACACGATCACCGTCATGTACGGCCTCGACGGGGTGCGCGGCATCGTCAAGACCCGCCTCGTGGCGTTCACGCTGTTCCTCGCCGCCCTGCTCATCGGCTCGGTGGCGCTGCCGCTGATGGTGGCGGGCCCGGACGCCGTCGTACGGATCCTGCCCTGGTCGGAGACCGTGGTGCAGGTGCTGTACTGGCCCGTCGTCATCGTCCTGTCGGTGGCGTTCCTGACGACGCTGTACCACGTGTCCGTGCCGGTGCGCTCCCCCTGGATCGAGGACGTGCCCGGCGCCCTGGTCGCCCTCGCCATGTGGGTGCTCGGCAGCTTCCTGCTGCGCATCTACCTCACCAGCACCATCGAGGGCGCCACGATCTACGGCTCCCTCGCGGCGGCCGTCGCCGTCCTGCTGTGGATCGGCGTGTCCGCGTTCGCGGTGCTCGTGGGGGCCGCGGTCAACGCCGCGATCGACCGGGTCTGGCCGGCCGCCGCGACCGCCGCGGCCCGCGAGGCCAACGAGCGGGTGCGCGAGGCCCAGGTCGCCGAGTACGTGGCGCGCGCCGCCGCCGGTCTGGAGCCGGACCCCGACGACCCGGACATGCCGTCCGAGTTCCCCGAACGCTGGTCCCGCTTCCTGCCCCCGGAGGACGTCACGTCACGCCTGCGGACCCACGTCAAGAACCCGCACCACCCTCACCACCCGCACAAGAGGAACGGCGACTCCTGACGCCCAAAGGCGGCGTCAGACGCTCCACGCCCCCGCCGCCGCGGCCTCCCGCACGAACGCGGAGAAGTCGCGCGGGGCACGCCCCAGCGCCTCGCGCACCTCGTCCGTGAGACGCGCGTTGCGGCCGTCCAGCAGCGTCTCGAAGACGTCCACCAGGAGCGCCGCCTCCTCGGCCGGCACCCCGAACCCGGTCAGCGCCTCCCCGTAGGCCGGCGCGGGCACCGGCGTGTACACGACCGGGCGGCCCGTCGCCGCGGAGATCTCCGCGACCGCCTCCCGCCAGGCGAGCAGCCGCGGCCCGGTCAGCCGCAGCGTCCGCCCCGCGTACCGGTCACCGTCCGCCAGCACCGCCGTCACCACGTCCGCGATGTCCCGGACGTCGACGAACGGCTCCCGCACCTCACCGGCGGGGAACACCAGCTCCCCGTGGGCGATGCCCTCCGCCAGCGGCCCCTCGCTGAAGTTCTGCGCGAACCACGCGGCCCGGACCACCGTCCAGTCCGCGCCGGACGCCTTCAGCGCCTCCTCCGCCGGCAGCGCCTGGTCCTCACCGCGGGCCGACAGCAGCACCAGCCGCCGCACGCCGAGTCCCACCGCCTCCCGTGCCAGCGCCCCGATCCCCTCGGCCGCCGCCGGGTCGCCGATGTCGGTCGGGTACACCAGATACGCCGCGTCCGCGCCCCGCAGGGTCCCCTCCCACGTCGAGGGGTCCGCCCAGTCGAAGCCCGTCGCGCGGGACGCCGCCCGCACGGTGAACCCCGCCGCGCCCGCCGCGCGGGCCACCCGGCTCCCGGTGCGCCCCGACGCCCCGGTCACCACCACCGTCGTCCCGTTCCCACCGGTCGTGTCGCGCTCAGTCCGTGTCATACCCCCAGTCAACGGCGGGACGGTCCGGCCGCCCATCGCCGAACGGCTCCCTCGCATACGCGGGCGTCTACCCTGACGGCATGGACGCCCTCGCCGGTCTGCTCGACGGCCCGCGCGCACGCGGTGCCTTCCTGATCCGCGCGTGTTTCGACCCGCCCTGGTCCGTGCGCGTCGAGGACCGCGCCCCGCTCACCGTCATGGTCATGGTGCGCGGTGAGGCGTGGGTGACGCCCGAGCGGGGCGAGCCGGTCCGGCTGCGCGCCGGGGACCTCGCCATCGCCCGCGGCCCGGACCCCTACACCTGCGCCGACGCCCCGGACACCGCACCGCAGGCGCTGATCCTGCCCGGCGCCGAGTGCCGCTACCCCGACGGGCGGTCCCTCAACGGCTCGATGGACCTGGGGGTGCGCACCTGGGGCGACCGGCCCGACGGCTCCGCCGTCCTGCTGATCGGCACCTATCTCCGGCAGGGCGAGATCAGCGGGCGGCTGCTGAACTGCCTGCCCCCGCTGCTGTCCCTGCCGGCCGACGGGTGGGACCACCCGCTCACCCCCTACCTGATGACGGAGATCGTCCGGGACGCACCCGGCCAGGAGGTCGTCCTGGACCGGCTCCTCGACCTGCTCGTCATCGCCGCGCTCCGCACCTGGTTCGCCCGCCCCGAGGCCGAACCCCCCGCCTGGTACCGGGCGCTGGCCGACCCGGTCGTCGGACGGGCGCTGCGGCTCCTCCAGGACGACCCCGCCCACCCGTGGACCGTCGCCTCGCTGGCCGCGAAGGCCGGGGTGTCCCGGGCCGCGCTGGCACGGCGGTTCACCGACCTGGTGGGGGAGGCGCCGATGACGTACCTCACAAAATGGCGGCTGGCGCTCGCGGCGGACGCCCTGCGCGACACCGACGACACCCTGGAGGCCATCGCCCGGCGCGTCGGCTACGGCAGCCCCTTCGCGCTGTCCAGCGCCTTCAAACGGGTGTACGGGGTGAGCCCACAGGAGCACCGGCGGCGCCCGGACACGGCCCCGGAGGACGCCCGTGTATGAGGAGCGGCCGGCCCGGCTGCCGGGCGCCGTCGTCTGGACGAACACCCCGGACGCGTCCGACAGCGGCCGGGTCCTGCCCGACGGCTGCATGGACCTGCTGTGGCACGAGGGACGGCTGCTGGTCGCCGGGCCCGACACCCGCGCCCAGGTCACCGACGGCACGGCGGGCGTCTGGATCGGCGTCCGGTTCTTCCCCGGCACCGCGCCCGCCCTCCTGGGCGTCCCCGCGCACGAACTGCGCGACCGGCGCGTCGACCTGACCGACGTGTGGCCGGCACCCCGGGCACGCCGGCTCGGCGCCCGCGTCGGGGCCGCCACCGACCCCCGGACCGCCCTGGAGGACACCGCCCTCGCCCTGGCCGCCCGCGCACAGCCCCCCGACCCGCTGCTGCGGCACCTCGTCACCGCCCTCGACGCCGGCCGCCCCGTCGCCGCCGTCGCCGGTGAACTGGGGCTCGGCGCACGTCAGTTGCACCGCCGCTCCCTGACCGCCTTCGGATACGGCCCCAAGACGCTGGCCCGCGTCCTCCGTCTCCAGCGCGCCCTGCGGCTGGCCCGCGCCGGCGTGCCCTTCGCGGAGACGGCCGCCCGCGCCGGCTTCGCCGACCAGGCCCATCTCGCCCGTGACGTCAAGGACTTGGCGGGCGTGCCGCTCGGCGTGCTACTCCGCCGCTAGCGGCGCGAACAGGTCCACGCCGTTGCCGTCCGGGTCGTGGACGACGGCGTAGCGCTGCCCCCAGAAGGCGTCCCAGGGCTTGAGTTCGCCGTGGTGTCCGGCGGCCACCAGGTCCTCGTACACCGCGTCGACCTCGTCCGGGCCGTCGCAGCGCAGGGCCAGCGCCGCCCGGCCGCCGCCGGCCGGCGGCCGCCACCCCGGGTGGAACGACCGGATCGTGTCCTCGGTGTCGAGCAGCAGCCGTACCCCGCCGGGCGGCGCGGCCTCGGCGTGCGGCTCGCTCTCGGAGCCCTCGGGGAACGGGAACCCGAGACGCCGGTAGAAGGCGACGGAGGCGGCCATGTCGGAGACCACCAGGCCGACGGCATCGAATCGTGGAGTCATGCCGTCACCGTAGGAGCCGGGGGAGGGGCCCGTCTTGAAGGAAACGGACACCGTGGCGGGGCCGGCCCACCCGCCTCAGTGGAGGGTCACCGGGCCCTTGGGCGTGTCCAGCGTGCACGACAGACCGACCGGGCCCTCCGTCAGGGCCAGTTGGGTGCCGAGCGACCGCACCAGGGGCCGGACGGCGTCCGGGTCGGGCGCGCTGCCCGACATCGCCAGCAGGGGAGTGAGGGGCAGCCCCGCGTCCGTGGGATGGGGCGAGCCGCCCCAGTCGATCAGGAAGGGCACCAGACCGGACGGATGCGCGTCGTCGCCGTCGGTGAGCCGCCACCGCAGCAGGGTGCCGTCGGGCCGGCGCCTGCTCATCGGCTTCGCCGGACCCGGGTCGTACCCCTGCGCCCGCGCGGCCGCGATCGCCGCGTCCAGGTCCGGCGGGGCGATCGCCCAGGTCAGGATGCGCGCGGTCGTGAGCCCGAGGGACGCGAAGGGCTTCGGCCGCCCCGGAGCGGCCTGGTCCGGGTCCGGGCCGATGATCTCCAGATAGCCGGCGCCGCCCAGCGCCACCAGATGGTTGCGGGTGCCACGCCCGACATGCACGCCGCCCGGGGCCGGTTCCACCCCCGTACGGCGGGTGAACTCGGCGAGGGTGGCGGCGAGATCGGGCGTCGCCAGCACGAGATGATCCAGGTACGCGGGAAGGCCATTCATCCCGGCCGAGGCTACGCAGTACCCCGCTCCGATGGAACACCCCGACGACGGACGGCAGTTCACAGCGGGGCGGCCCGGCGGGACCCGTCGTCTACGCTGGACCGCATGGCCGTACGACTCCTCGTGTTCACCCGCACCACCGACTACCGGCACGCGTCCATCCCGGCCGGGGTGGAGGCGCTGCGCACGCTCGGCGGCTTCGAGGTGGACCACACCGAGGACCCCGCGGCCCTCGAACGCCCCCTCGACGGCTACGCGGCCGTCGTCTTCCTCTCCACCAGCGGCGACGTGCTCACCCAGGCCGGCCGCGACCGGCTCCTCGCCCACGTCCGATCCGGCGGCGGCTTCGCCGGGATCCACGCCGCCGCCTGCACCGAGTACGGCTGGCCCGCCTACGGCGACCTGCTCGGCGCCCGCTTCGACCGGCACCCCGACCTCCAGCCCGGCAAGGCCGTCGTCGAGGACCACGACCACCCCGCCACCCGGCACCTGCCGCCCGTGTGGGAACTCACCGACGAGTGGTACGACTTCCGCCGCAGCCCCCGGGGCGCCGTCCGGGTGCTGGTCTCCGCCGACGAGTCGTCGTACGACGGGGGCGGCATGGGCGACGACCACCCGCTGGCGTGGTGCCACGAGCACGGCGCCGGACGCGTCTTCTACACGGCCCTCGGCCACGCCGCCGAGCTGTACGACGACCCCGCCTTCCGCGCGCATCTGCGGGGCGGGATCGGCTGGGCGGCGGGCTGAGGCGGCTCTACTTGTTCGGCCGGGGCAGGGCGTGGAACTGGGGGCCGTAGGTGCCCCGGCGGTCCGGCAGCGGGGTCTCCATCAGCTCCACGGCCGGGTCCGCCAGACCGCGCATGGTGTGGATGCCGGCCCCCAGACTGCGGTGCCCACCGCCCGCCCAGGCGTCGTCCAGGGAGTCCAGCACCGTGCTGTACATGGCGTCGAAGCGGTACAGCACCCCTCCGACGTGCACCGACGCGCGCGGCCAGCCGCCCACCGGGACCGGCGCCATGGGCCGCACCTCCGGGAACGGCACGGGCGGGCCGACGTACCGCCAGCCCTCGTCGGTCTGCCGCAGCTCCCGGCCGTGGTAGATCTCCCCGAACGCGTAGTAGTGCGCGGGCGCGTCGTGCGAGAACGAGTCGTTCGGCGAGGACGCCGTGCCCTCGCCCTGCTCCCGGATGACCTCGATGTCGTGCTCGACGTCGTCCAGGGTCCGCACCGGGCGCAGCTCGTCGGAGTCGATGCGCTGGCTCACCTGCCCCCGCGTCGACAGCTCCGGGCGCACCGCCCGGAACGCGTTCAGCATGCCCTCGTAGAACTCGCCGACCGTCGGGGACGCCTGCGCGCTGCGCACCAGCGACTCCTCGGGAGCCTCGATCGCCATCATCACGTCCCGGACGAAGGACTTGGTCAGCCCCGACAGATAGACGTTCACGCCCGCCCGCACCCCGCCGGGCAGTGGCCCCGGGTAGACGGGCGCGGCGGCCTTGACCTGCGGCCGGCCACCGATGGCGACCAGCAGGTTGCAGACGATGCCCAGGTGGTACATCTCGTCGCCGACGATGCGCCGGATCATCCGCGCGACCTCGCTGCGCTGGTCCTTCACCGACCACCAGCCGCACAGATAGGGCGGGATCGTGGCGAGCTCCAGGCCCACGGCGACCTGGAGCGCCGACCGCAGCCAGGCGACCCCGCGGGCGTCCGCCGGGACCGCCATCAGGCGGGCCACCGACCCGAGCCGGGCCGCGGCGGCCGGCGCGCCCGCCAGGGGAGCGGCCTGCGCGGTCTGCGCGGTGCCGGCGACCGCGGCCGGCGCTCCGGCCGCCAACGCGGCCGACGCCAGGAAACTCCTGCGCTTGAACGGGGCAACCGCCGGCTCGTCCGGCTCTACGCTCATACCCGCCTACCTCGCCTCGGCTCATGGGACGGGGCCCCGCCCGCTGCTCGGCGCAGACTCGCGGGGCCCCTTCGACAGCTCGCGAAGCTAGCAGCGATCACGGCCGCCACCAGGGCACACGTGCCGAGCGGCGCCGCGACCACCCGGCCGGTCCAACGCCGCGCCGCACCTCCGTCCCGTACGCCGAACGGCCGCATCCACCCCCCGTCCGGTGGAATATCCGGCCAGAATGAGGTGCTGTGATCTTCACGGTGCATGAGCGCGGTGGAGGAGGCTGACGGACGTATGACGGCACTCCGGACGGACCCTGTGGACCCCGCCGATCCCGTGGTGAGCACACCCCACGGTGCGGTACGCGGCAGATACGAGCACGGCGTCGCCGTGTTCAAGGGCATCCCCTACGCGGCGCCCCCCTTCGGCCCGCGCCGGTTCCGGCCGCCGGAGCCGCCCGAGCCCTGGGACGGCGTGCGCGACGCCCTCGCGTTCGGGCCGACCGCGCCGAAGCCGCCGTACTCCGAGGCGTTCGCGCAGTACCTCTCCGACCCGTCCGTGCCCGGCGACGACTGCCTCAACCTCAACGTATGGACGCCCGACCCCGCGCCCGGCGCCCGGCTGCCCGTCATGGTCTTCCTGCACGGCGGCGCCCTCACCCGCGGCTCCTCCGGGGTGCCCGTGTACGACGGGCACGCCTTCGCCCGCGACGGGGTCGTCCTCGTCTCGGTGAACTACCGGCTCGGCGTCGAGGGCTACGGCTACTTCCCGGACGCCCCCGCCAACCCGGGCCTGCGCGACCAGCTCGCCGCACTGGAGTGGGTGCACGCGTCCATAGCCGCGTTCGGCGGCGACCCCGGCCGCGTCACCCTGTTCGGGCAGTCCGCCGGAGCCATCAGCACCGGCGCGCTGATCGCCGCGCCGCAGGCCCAGGGGCTGGTGCGGCGGGCGATCCTGCAGAGCGGGCCGCCCGAGGCCGGCGAACGGGACAAGGTGCGCCGCATGGTGCGCCGCATGGCGGCCCGGCTGAAGATCCCCGCCACCGCCGCCGCGTTCGCCGAGGTCGACCGCGAGCTGCTGCTGCGCACCCAGGGCGAGGTGGGCAGGCTCAGCTCGCCCGTGCTGGGCGGACCCGCGTTCGGGATCGTCGTCGACGGCGACCTGGTGCCCCGCGACCCGCTGGAGGCGCTGACCGACGGCGCCGCGGCGGGCGTCGAGCTGATGATGGGCTGGACCAGGGACGAGTACCGGCTGTGGCTGGTGCCCGGCGGCCTCCTCGAGCGGGTCGACCGGCTCGGCGCCGTCGCCCTCGCCGGAGCCATGGCCCGCTGCCACGCCGGCGCCGACGTCCCCCGCGGCTACCGCGCGCTGCACCCGGAGGCCGGCGCCGCCGAGATCGTCGGCCAGATGGTCACCGACCACCTGCTGCGCGTCCCCCTGCACCGCCTGGCCGACGCCCGCCCCGGATCGTCCTACCTGTACGAGTTCGCCTGGCCGTCCAACCTGCCCGACCTTGGCTCCTGCCACGCCCTGGAACTGGGCTTCGTCTTCGACACCGGCGACTCCCCGGAGTCCCGCAAGCTGGCCGGCGAGGGCGCCCCGCAGGAACTGGCGGACGAGATGCACGGCGCGTGGGTGCGCTTCGCGACGGACGGCGACCCCGGCTGGCGCCCCTGGGACCCCACCCACCCGGTCCGGATCTTCGGCGACGGCGAGCCCCGCACGGACCTCGGCCCCCGCGACGCGGAAGTGGCCCTGTGGACCGCCCCCCGCCCCGTCCCCGCCCTGCCCTCCGACCCCACACCCCGCACCACGGACATGCGCGCGGTGGTCCGCCGCCTCCGCCTACCGGGAGCGGTCCGCCGCCACTGAGGGCTGCGCGGCGGGGACGGTCCCCGGGGTGCGCCCTCGCCTCCGGCGGGGTGGTTCCGGTGCCACGGCCCGTGCGCGACACGCGGATGAGGCATGCGCGGGCGCTGCGCCCGCTTGCCGCGCCGCTGAGGCGTCGTGCCGGGCCGTGGGGGCCGTGGGGGGCCGTGGGGGGCCACCGCCCGGCCGTCGGGTGTGACCGGTTGTCGCGCAGGGCTTCCGGGTCGGGGCCGGCAGTCGGAGTGGTGCACGCACCGGATGTCGGCCCGTCGGCGACGCCGTCTCGGGCGGTGACCCGCCGGGGGAGGGCCCCGTACCGGTCGGGGCCGGTGGCCCGGGGGCGTGCACCGGATGGTGTGGGACGGGTCCCGTGGCCGTACGCGTCGGGCGGTGTGGTCGTTCGCCGCGTCGCTCAGGCGTCGTGCCCCGGACGGCGGGTGCGACCCGATGCGGCGGGGGCGGTCCGGCGGCGTCCGTCCGGTCCTCCGCGCTCGGCGCTATTCCCCGCCGCCCACCCGGAGCCGCGCGCGGGCGTCACCCCCCGGGCGTCAGCGTCTGTGCGAGGGCGGTGATCGTCGGGGGGCCGACGCGGCAGCAGCCGCCGATCAGGTGGGCGCCCGATGACTGCCAGGTGCGGGCCAGGGCGGGGGCGAGGGTGATGTGGCCGTCCCAGGAGCGGGACGTCGCGTTCCAGGACTCGCCGCTGTTGGGGTAGGCCACCACCGGCCGGCCCGTCACCCGGGCGGCGATCTCGACGGCGCCCTCGACGTCCTCGGGGGCGCAGCAGTTCACACCCACCGCGATCACCTCCTCGGCGTCGGCGGCGAGGCCGAACGCCTCCTCCAGCGGCTGCCCGGCGCGGGTGCGGTCGCCGTCGATCGAGTACGACAACCAGGCGGGGACGCCCAGCCCGCGGACCGCCCGCAGCAGCGCCTCGGCCTCGTCGGCGTCCGGGACCGTCTCCAGGGCGAGGACGTCGGGCCGGGCCGCCGCCAGGACCTCCAGCCGGGGCCGGTGGAACCGCTCCAGCTCCGCCACGCTCAGCCCGTACCGCCCCCGGTACTCGGAGCCGTCCGCCAGCATCGCCCCGTACGGCCCGGCGGACGCCGCCACCCACAGCGGGCGGCCGGCCCCGCGGGCCCGCGCCCGCCGTGCCGCCTCGCGCGCCAGGTCCACGCTCGACGCGATCAGCTCGGCGGCCCGCGCACGGTCCAGCCCGCGCCGCGCGAAGCCCTCGAACGTGGCCTGGTAGCTTGCCGTGATCGCCACGTCCGCCCCCGCCTCGAAGTAGGCGAGGTGCGCCTCCACGATCGCCTCGGGCTCCTCCGCCAGTAGTCGGGCCGACCACAGGTCGTCGCTCAGGTCGTGGCCCATGGTCTCCAGCTGGTTGGACAGGCCGCCGTCGAGGACGACGGTGGACGAGGCGAGGGCGTCGGCGAGGGGAGGCGTGCCGTTCATGTCCGCGACGGTAACCCGGTGAGCCGCCCGCAGGCGGTCTGGCGCGGTGGGGCATGGGGCGGGTGGGATGGGGGTGGCGCACCGCGAAGAGCCGTCCAGGAGCCGTCACGACCCGGGAGAGCCATGCCCCTCAGCCCGTACACCGGCCTCACCCGCGCGCACTGGGAGGCGGCGGCCGACGCCCTGCTCGCCGCCGTCGAGCCGTACGCCACCGGCGACCGGGCCCTCTACCACCTGCCCGGCGACCATGAGAGCTGGTCCGGCCGGCTCTGCGACGGCCTGGAGGGCTACGCCCGCACCCTGCTGCTCGCCGCGTTCCGCCGGGACGAGGCCGTGCTGGAGCGCTACGCCGACGGACTGGCGGCCGGGGTGTCCGGGGTGTGGCCCCGGATCGAGGACCGCGCCCAGCCGCTGGTCGAGGCGGCGTCGATCGCGCTCGCGCTGCGGCTCACCCGGCCCCTCCTCTGGGACCGGCTGCCGGACGCGGTGCGGCAGCGCGCGGCGGCCTGGCTCGGCGACGCGCTGCACGCCGAACCCTGGCCCTGCAACTGGCAGTTGTTCCCGGTGACGGTCGGCGGCTTCCTCCAGGAGATCGGGTACCGGCCCGAGGCGTCCCGCGAGGCGATCGACCGTGGCCTCGCGCGCATCGAGGACTGGTACGCAGGCGACGGCTGGTACACCGACGGCGACGGCCGCAAGTTCGACCACTACAACGGCTGGGCGATGCACCTCTACCCGGTGCTGCACGCCTGGCTCGCCGACGACGAACGGCTCCTGGAGCTGTACGGCGGCCGGCTGTCGCGCCATCTGGCGGACTACGCCCGGATGTTCGGCGGCGACGGCGCCCCGATGCGCCAGGGCCGCTCCCTGACCTACCGGTTCGCCACGGCGGCCCCCCTGTGGCTGGGCGCGCTCACCGGGCACACCCCGCTCGCGCCCGGCGTCACCCGGCGGCTGGCGTCCGGCGCCCTGTCGTACTTCCTGGACCGCGGGGCCGTGGACGCGAACGGTCTGCTGACGCTCGACTGGCACGGCCCCGACCCCTCGGTGCTCCAGGGCTACTCGGGGCCCGCGTCCCCGTACTGGGCGAGCAAGGGGTTCCTGGGGCTGCTGCTCCCGGCCGGGCACCCGGTGTGGACGGCGACGGAGGAGCCCGCTCCCGTCGAGCGCGAGGACGCCGTCACCGCCCTAGCCGCCCCCAACTGGCTGCTGCAGTCCACCCGTTCGGACGGACTCGTCCGGCTGCACAACCACGGCAGCGAGGACGTCCGTTACGACCCGTACTACACACGGCTCGCCTACTCCACGGCGACGGCACCCTCGGCCTCGCCCCCGTACGACAACTCCGTGCTCGTCGGCGGCGATCCGAGCCGTACGGACATCGTGCCGCTCGGTGTCGGCGACGGCTGGGCGGCGTCCCGGCACTCCGTCAGGGACGGCGTCCGCGTCACCAGCGTGGTGCTGGCCGAGGGCGCGGTGGAGGTGCGGGTCCACGAGGTCGCGGGCGCACCGCCCGGCACGGAGGTGAGGGTGACCGGGTGGGCGCCGTCCGAGGGGCTGCGGGCCGAACTGCTGCCCGCCGTCGGCCTGTCCGGGGAAGGCGAGCCTGCCGGGACGACGTCCGCCGGACCCACCCTGTTCGCCGTCGTCGCCCGCCTCACCGCCGACCCCGACCCGGCACCGCTCGCGGACCTCGTGACCGTACGGCCGTCCGGCGACGGCGCGGTGGACGTGCGCTTCGGCGGCGGACGGCGGGTACGGATCCAGCCGTCCGGGGAGTGCCCGGTCACGGACTCCGATACCTGACCCGGGCACCTCACCCCGGCATCTCACGGCGGTACCTCACGCCGGCACCCCACGCCGACACTTCGGCCGGGGCCGAACGGACCGGGCCCTAGCGTTCCCCGTATGACGCCGATGACCCCGTTCGCCGCGCTCCACCACGGCGCCGCGCCCCTGCTCCTCCCCAACGCCTGGGACCACGCCTCCGCGGCCGCGCTCGTGGCCCGGGGCTTCCCTGCGGTCGGCACGACCAGTCTGGGCGTCGCTGCGGCGGCCGGGCTGCCCGACGGCGACTCCGCCACCCGTGAGGAGACCCTCCGCCTCGCCCTCGTGCTGGGCTCCGGTCCGGGGCTGCTCTCCGTCGACGCGGAGGACGGCTACAGCGACGACCCGGAGGAGGTGGCCGCGTTCGCCCGGCAGCTCGCGGCCGTCGGAGCCGTCGGCGTCAACCTGGAGGACCGCCTGGGCGACCCCGTGCGCCACGCGGCGAAGATCGCGGCGGTCAAGGCGGCCGTCCCGGGCCTGTTCGTGAACGCCCGGACCGACACCCACTGGCTCGGCGACGGCGGCGAGGACCCGAGGCGCCGCCTCGACGCCTACCAGGAGGCGGGCGCCGACGGGGTCTTCGTGCCCGGCCTCACCGGCGCCCGGGAGATCGAGGCCCTGGTGAAGGACCTCGACGTCCCCCTCAACGTCCTCCACAGCCCGGCCGGTCCCGGCGTCCCCCGGCTCGCCGAACTCGGCGTCCGCCGCGTCAGCCTCGGCTCCCTGCTCTACCGCGTGGCCCTGGGAGCCGCCCTCGACACGGCCGACGGGATCGCCGCGGGGAGGGCCCCGTCGGGGACCGTCCCGACGTACGGCGAGGTCGACGCGCTGGCCCGGCGGGACCCCCTGCGGCACTGTTAGCCTGGAGCCGTCCGCGGGTATCAGACCCTTTGGACTCATCACCGGCGAGGGACCGAGGAACCATGGCCATGGACATCCCCGGCGACAGGCGACTGGCGGCCGCCGTCGTGATGGACGAGGACCGGCGGGTCCTCCTGGTCCGCCGCAGCGTCAAGGAGCGCTTCCTGCCCCGGGTGTGGGGCGTCCCCTGCGGCAAACTGGAGCCCGGCGAGCGCCCCGAGGACGGCGCGCTGCGGGAGCTGAAGGAGGAGACCGGCCTGCTCGGCGAGGTCGTCCGCAAGGTCGGCGAGTCGTCGTTCGTCAGCGACTACCGGGGCCACGAGATCAAGAACTGGCAGGACAACTTCCTGGTCCGCCCGCTGACTTCGGCGATCACCCTGCCCGAGCCCGACCAGGACTCCGTCTGGCTGAGCCGGTCCGAGCTGACGACGGTCGACGTCGACGCGTACAACCTGGACGTCGTCCGGCAGGCCTTCAGCCGGACCTGAGACGGTCCCCGAGGTCCCGCAGCGCCGCCAGGTACTCCGGCACCGCGAGCGGCACCTTCGCCACCGCCCCCGGATGCGGGCCCGCCGCCGTGAACACGTCGGTGCGCGGCCGCCGTCCGGCCCCCGTCTCCAGGAACAGCGTCACCGTCGGCTCGTCCGTGTCGCACCACGCCCGGTGCAGGGTGTGCGCGGGCAGCGCGTACGAACTGCCCGCCGCGTACTGGCCGGTGTGCGTCAGCCGCAGCCGGGCCTCGCCGGCCCGCGTGAGCGTCCAGTCCGCCGACCCCCGCGCCAGCGACTCCTCGTAGCGGGCCGCCGCGACACCGTCACCGTCGCCGGACACCTCGTACAGCTCCATGGCGAGCCGGCCCCGCACGACGTAGGAGGCCAGCGGGGAACGGTGGTTGTGGATGTCCTCCTCGCCGATCGCGCCCGCGTCCGGATGCCACACATGCGCGCGCAGCATGTGCCGCGGCCCCGCGTCGATCAGCAGCAGCTTGTCGAAGCCCAGCACATGCCGGTACGACAGCCGGGCCGTGCCCTCGGGATCGCCCGCGCCGGAGGCCAGTTCGGCGACGAGCGCCGGCAGCGCGCCGTCGGCGCCGAGTTCGCCGACGACCCGGCGGGCGGCCGCCGTCCGTTCGTGCTCGGGCAGTTCACCGTCCAGCGCCTCGGCCAGAAGCCGCCGTGCCGCACGAACCCGCCGGTCACCCATGCACCCGTCCTCCCGTACCGCAGCGGCTCATCCGCGTGGCTGATACATCCATACGGCATGGGCGCGCAGCGCCGAAAGGCCCTGATAGGTCATCCACATGGGCCGGTGCAGCTCGGTGCCGTCGCTACCCCGCCCCCAGACCCAGATGCCGTCCCGCTGCCCCGCCCACACCGCGGCGAGCGCCCCGTCCAGCCGGACCCGCCACTCGTCCTCCAGGCCCTCGGCGCGGGCGACGGCCACCGCGCCCGGTGTGAGCAGGGCCCGCACCAGCCAGGACGCGGTGAAGTGCCGCACGCTCAGCACCTCGTGCCGGGACGGGTCGTCGCCGCGGGGGCGGCGCACCTCCTCGTGCAGGTTCTCCAGGTCCGGGCAGGTGTCGTGCGGGGCGTCCGGGCAGGCCAGCAGCCAGCGGATGCCGTCCTCGCGCGCGGTGCGGGCCCGCTCGCCGCGCGCGTCGCCGTCCTCGCCGAGCACCCGCGCCGCCCGGTCCAGGGCGACCACGGCCTGCGCGGTGTGCAGCGGCGACGGCCTGCCGTACGGCGGCTGGAGCCGGTAGCCCCAGCAGCGCAGATGGTCCCGGCGCCCGTCGCTGATCGCGCCGTCCGCGAGGGCCTCGCGCAGCAGCGACGGCAGCGGGGAGCCGGGCGCGGCCCGCAGCAGCCCGCGCAGCACGGTCGTCACCACATGCGTCGACTCCCAGCCCGCGCGGTCGCCGTCCCGGGTGAACCCGGCCGCGCAGCGCTCCACCTCGTCGCCCAGCCGGTCGGCCGGCACGCCCGCGCGGGCCAGCGCGCCCAGGACCAGCGCGGTCACCTCGGGACGCGCCTGGGCCCCCTGGGACCGCGCCGACCAGCCGCCCTCGGGGAGCCGCAGCCGCCACAGCGTGTCCACCAGGGCGCCGGTGCCGAGCCGGCCGTCGGGCACGCCCAGGTCGAGCATCATGTGCAGGCCGTACGCGGTGCCCACGGAGGTCGGTCGCGGGTTGCTCTCGCCGAGGGAGTGCGGCCAGCCGGTGAGGCGCCCGCGCACCGGGTCGTCCACGACGGACACCTGGCCGACGAGGGCGTCGTGGGCGGAGGCGAAGACCAGCGGGAGCGGGCCGGACGCGCCCGTGCCCCGCGTCTCGCGGCCCCCGGCGGCCTGGTTCCCCGCCGCCGCCCGGGCGCGCAGCAGGGCGGCCGCCAGCCAGACCGCGACGAAGGTGCCGAGCCCGCTGACGCCGGAGATCAGATACCGGGCGGCCGACCCGTCGAGCGAGTCGGGCAGGATCCCGAACAGGGCCTGGAAGACGGCGTATCCGGCGGCCGCCGCGCCGAGTCCGCCCAGCCAGCCGACGAATCGGGCCGGCGGCGAACCGGCCGCGGGCTCCCCGTCCGGAGCGGGAGGCGAGGGCTGGGGGCGGCGGGATCTCGACGGGCCGCGTCCTAACTGCTGTTGGGACAAGACGCGCTCCCTCCCCCGTGGCGGCAGCGTGCGGCCACCGCGAAGCTTCCAGTCTAAGTGGTCAGCGGGGCGCCTGGGGCTGCGGTCGTCCGGGCCCGCCGCGCGGCCAGTGCGTGAGGGCCACGTGCAGGGCGTCGACGGCCCGGCCCCAGGACTCCTCCACGTCCCGGGGGGCGCCGAACGCCCCGGTGGACTCCAGCGAGCAGTAGCCGTGGAACGTGCTGCGCAGCAGCCGGACCGCGTCCGTGAGGTCGGGCTCGTCCAGGCCGTAGGCGCGCAGCACGCCGTAGGTGATCTCGGCGGTGCGGCGCAGCGCGGGGGAGTCGGCGATCAGCTCCTGGTCGATCGGCATCTGGGTCGCCGCGTACCGGCCGGGGTGCTCCAGGGCGTACGCCCGGTAGGCCGCCGCGAAGGCGACGAGCGCGTCCTTGCCGGCGCGGCCCGCCACGGCCGCCGCGATCCGGTCGATCAGCTCGCCGCCGGCCAGCAGCGCCACCCGGGTCCGCAGGTCCTGGAGGTTCCTGACGTGCGAGTAGAGGCTCGCGTCCTTCACCCCGAAGTGCCGGGCCAGCGCGGACAGGCTGACGTTCTCGAACCCCACCTCGTCGGCGAGCTCGGCCGCCGCCGCGGCGAGGCGGTCGGCGGTCAGTCCTGCGCGGGCCATGGGGGTCCTTCGGGAAAGGGGAGGTGACAGGCCCAGATGCTAATGCCCCGCCGGGCGTCCTCCCGGCCGCCCGCCGGGCCGGCCGTCTGACCATCGCCGAGGTGCTGCGCGGCGAGTGACCGCGGACGGCACCCGCGGCCACCCGCCGTACGCCGGTCCCGGCGTCACCCCGCCGCCGCGTGCCGCCGTCGTCCGGCAAGGGCTCAGGAACGGGCTGTACGAAGTCGCCCGGACCGCCGCCGGGGGAGCCTCCGCTCGCGGGCGGCGGCGCCCCCGGCGCCGGCTCAGTCGCCCAGCACGTCCCGGACGAACCCGTTGGCGAACGTGCCCTTCGGGTCCAGGTCACGGGCGAGCGCCCGGAAGTCGTCGAGCCGCGGATAGCGGTCGCGCAGCTCCCGGGCGGGCGTCGTGAACACCTTCCCCCAGTGCGGTCGCGGCCCGAACGCCTCCAGCGCCGCCTCCAGCCGCCGCACGACCGGCAGCACCGTCGCCGTGTCCTCGATCCAGGTGAAGTGCAGGGCCACGGTGTCCCGGCCGTACGACGGGCTGAGCCACTGCCCGTCGGCGGCGACCGTGCGCACCTCGCATGTCTGCAGTACCGGGGCGACGGTGTCCCGGATCGCGTCGACCGCGTGCAGCGCCTCCAGGGCACGCTCGCGCGGCAGCAGGTACTCCGACTGGAGTTCGGCACCGCTGCTCGGCGTGAACTCGGCCCGGAAGTGCGGCAGTCGCTCGTGCCAGGGCCCCGGCACCCCGAACTGCTCGGTGCAGTTCTCGGCGGGCATCCCCGGCACCGGGTGCATCTTCTCGGTGGCGGGCGCCGCCCCCGGCACCCCGGCGAGCGGCTGGTCGGTGCGCCGCTTCAGCCACACCTGCCGGAAGCCCGGCGTACGCCAGTCGGTGAACAGGCTGACGCTGTACGCCGCCGACATCACCGCCTCGAACGCCGCCGCGTCCAGGCCCTCCAGCGGCAGCTCGGTGAACACGTGCTGCTCGACCTCGAAGGCCGGCTCCAGGTCGAGGGTGAGCGCGGTGACGACACCGAGGGCGCCCAGCGAGGTGACGGCACCCCCGAACCGCGGGTCGTCCCGGCCGATCCGCACCACCGATCCGTCGGCGGTGACCAGCTCCACCTCGCGCACCGCCGACGCCAGCGAGCCGTTGCCGACCCCGGAGCCATGGGTGCCGGTGGCGACGGATCCGGCCACCGAGATGTGCGGCAGCGACGCCATGTTGGGCAGCGCCAGACCGTGCGCGTGCACCTCGCGGGCCAGCTCGGCGTACCGGATGCCGCCCGCGACGCGGACCGTGCGCGCGGCGCCGTCCACGTCGACCAGCGGGGGCAGGGCGGCGATCGACAGCAGGACGCCCTCGGGTCCGGGCTCGGCGATCTCGTTGAAGGAGTGCCCGCTGCCCAGCACCCGCACGCGGGGGCTCGCGGCCACGAGGGCGGCGACCTCGTCGAGCGACACGGGGCGGTGCAGCTCCCCGGCGCCGTACGTGATGTTGCCCGCCCAGTTGGTGATCGTCCCGGTCATCCTGTCGCCCTTCACGGTGCGTGTCTGTCGCGTTGACCCTCTCATCCGCGGATGCCTACGGTAGAGACCGTTTTCCACGACCGACGTCCGGGCCCGTCCCACCGAGCCGGAGGCCACGCGTTGACCCAGCGCCCGTACGCCGTATTCGCCCTGTCCGCGGAGAACGTCCCGCTGGTCTTCCCGCCCCGGTGCTGGCGCGGCTGCGCGAGGCGGTGGACATCGACGCCGGCCTCGTCGCCGAGGACCTCACGGACCCGCGCGTGAAGGACGCCCTGGCCCGCGCCGAGATCCTGATCACCGGATGGGGATCGCCCCGGCTGGACGCTGCCGCCCTGGATGCCGTCCCGGAGCTGCGGGCCGTGCTGCACGCGGCCGGTTCGGTCAAGGGCGTCGTCACACCCGAGCTGTGGTGCCGGGGCATCACCGTCGGCTCGGCGGCGGCCGCCAACGCGCTGCCCGTGGCCGAGTACACGCTCGCCATGATCCTGCTCTCCGGCAAGGACCTCTTCGCCGTCCGCGACCGGCTGCGCGCCGAGCGGGACGCCTTCGGGGGCTGGGGCCTGCTGCCCGGCATCGGCAACCTCGGCCGCCGGGTCGGTGTCATCGGCGCCTCCCGCATCGGCCGCCGCCTCATCGAGCTGCTGCGCCCCTTCGACCTGGTGCCCGCCCTGTCCGACCCGTACGTCGACGAGGAGACGGCCACCGCCCTCGGCGTACCGCTGCTGCCGCTGGACGAGCTGCTGCGCACCTCGGACGTCGTGACCGTCCACGCCCCCGCCACCCCCGAGACCCGGCATCTGATCGGCGCCCGCGAGCTCGCCCTCATGCCCGACGGCGCCGTCCTGATCAACACCGCGCGCGGCTCGCTGCTCGACCACGACGCCCTCGTCGCCGAGCTGCGCACCGGCCGGCTCTCCGCGATCCTCGACGTCACCGACCCCGAGCCGCTGCCCGCCTCCTCGCCGCTCTACGACCTGCCGAACGCCGTCCTCACCCCGCACCGGGCGGGTTCCCAGGGCAACGAGACGGCCCGCCTCGGCCTCGTCGTCGCCGAGGAGGCGGCCCGTCTCGCCGCCGGTCTGCCCCTGGCTCACGCGGTCGACCCGGCGGCGCTGGAACGCGAGGCATAAAGGCCCCGCGGGACGCCACGACCTGCCGGAAGGGGCCCCGGCGCGGCTCGCGATCGGGCGGGGGCATACCGTGAGGAGTCGTACGCCTGAGCCGGGAGGAGATTACGGATGGGCAGCCGCACCGCACTGGTCGAGGATCTGATGGAGCGATTCCCGCACGTTCCGCGGGAAGCCGTCTTCAAGGAGGATCTGCTCCGGGGCGGGGTCGCCTTCGACCCGTCCGCCCTGAGCGACAACGAGGGCGGTGAGGTCAAACCGAAGTCGTACTTCATCTTCTCGTTCGACCACGGCACCCTACCCGAGCTCGGCGAGGCCGCCCTGCGCCGCCCGCCCGAGGAGATCATCCTCACCGGGGGCCCCTACGACCTGCGCCGCACGGTCGTGTCGGTCCGGGTGAACCCGGCGTCCCCGTACCGGGTCGCCGCCGACGAGCACGGCATGCTCGGCCTCTACCTGGACGGCAAGCGCATCTCCGACGTCGGCGTGCCGCCGATGCCGGAGTACTACAAGCACAAGCTGTCCAACGGGAAGTCCGTGATGGAGGTCGCCCCCACCATCCAGTGGGGCTACCTGATCTACCTGACCGTCTTCCGGGTCTGCCAGTACTTCGGCGCCAAGGAGGAGTGCCAGTACTGCGACATCAACCACAACTGGCGCCAGCACAAGGCGGCCGGGCGGCCCTACACCGGTGTGAAGGACGTCGAGGAGGTCCTCGAGGCGCTGGAGATCATCGACCGGTACGACACGGCGAAGGCGTCCACCGCCTACACCCTCACCGGCGGCGCCATCACCAAGACCGTCTCCGGCCGGGACGAGGCCGACTTCTACGGCCACTACGCCAAGGCCATCGAGGAGCGCTTCCCCGGCCGCTGGATCGGCAAGGTCGTCGCCCAGGCGCTGCCCAAGGACGACGTGCAGCGCTTCAAGGACTACGGCGTGCAGATCTACCACCCCAACTACGAGGTGTGGGACGAGTACCTGTTCAAGATGTACTGCCCGGGCAAGGAGCGGTACGTCGGCCGCGACGAGTGGCACCGCCGCATCCTGGACTCCGCGGAGATCTTCTGCGCCCGCAACGTGATCCCCAACTTCGTGGCGGGCGTGGAGATGGCCGAGCCGTTCGGCTTCAAGACCGTCGACGAGGCGATCGCGTCCACCACGGAGGGCCTGCGCTTCTTCATGTCGAAGGGCATCACGCCCCGCTTCACCACCTGGTGCCCCGAGCCGACGACCCCGCTCGGCAAGGCCAACCCGCAGGGCGCGCCGCTGGAATACCACATCCGGCTGCTCCAGGCGTACCGGCAGACCATGGAGGAGTTCGGTCTGTCCTCGCCCCCCGGCTACGGCGAGCCCGGCCCCGGCCGGGCGGTGTTCTCCGTGAGCTCCTTCATGGACAGCCTTCCGGCCGAGGAGTCCACCACGGTATAGGTGGTGTCACGGATGAGCCGGACGGGGTCCGCATCCGTACCTCAGGGCACGGGCGGGGGCGCCACGGTCCGTCATGGCGTCCGAACAGAGCGCTTGTCAGTTGTGACGGGGACGTGAAAAGCTCCTGCCCTGCCGCGAGGTACCCCACAACTCCCCTTTTCCCGGGGTGAGTTGTCCTCGGACGTGGATGCAGGAGACTCATGCCGGACCTGCCGACCCCTCAGGACGCCACCGAGGCGGCCCTGTTCGCCGAGTGCTGGGACGCCGTGCTGTCGTACGCCGACCTGTGCACCGTGGGCCCGGAGTCGGCGGGCCATCTGGCCTCGGAGGCCTTCGCGGCCGGACTGCGCGAGGCCCGCGATGCCGGGACGGGACCGGGTGCGGCCCGCCGTCCCACGCGGCTGCCCCGCGTCCCCCTGCTGCTGGTCGCCGTGCGTACCACGGCGGCCGCCTGGGAGGAGGCCGGCCGGGGCGACGGCCTCGACCCCGACCTGCGGCTGTGGCTCAACTCCGAGCACGCCGCCCGCTATTCCGGCCCCCCGCTCGGACGCCCCGTCGCGCTGCGCGGACTGCGGGACATGCAGGAACCGGACGCGGCCCTGCTGTGGCTCACCGAGGTCGAGGCGCTGCCGCCGCACGTCGTCGCCCGCAAACTGGGCCTCGACCCGGCCACCGTCTCCGACGAACTCGCCCAGGTGCGGGCCCTGTTCCGGGACCGCTGCCGGCGCAACCACCTCGACACCCCGATGGACGCGCGCTGCCGCAGCTACGCCCGCCTCCTCGACGCGGTGCACCGCTCGCCCGCCGCCGACATGCCCGGCGACCTCTCCCGGCACCTCGCCACCTGTGTGCCGTGCGCCGAGGCCGCCGCCTGTCTGCGGCCGCACGGCGGCGGTCTGCCCGCCGCCCTCGCCGGGGGCGTGCTCGGCTGGGGCGGCCTCGCCTACCTGGAGCGCCGCCGCCGTGCCGCCGAGGCCCGTCTCGCCGCCCACCCCGACGCGGACACGGACACCGGTCCGGTCCGCCCCGGCGCGCAGAAGGCGCGGATGGTGCGCGGTGCCCTGCTCGTCACCGCCGTCCTCGTCTCCGGGCTCGCCCTCGCGGTGTCGATGACCCAGGGAGGCTCCTCCGCCGGCGCCCGCGCGGCCGACGGCGACCTCACCGAGCGCCGCCCGGCCGTGGACCCCACGGTCTCCCTGCCGGTCACGGCCGCCACCCGGCCGGCCCGCGAGGCCCCGCGACCGTCCGCCGGCGCCTCGCGCTCCACGGACCCCGCCCCGCGCGACCCCGACCCCGAGCCGCAGGGCACCACCTCCCCGACGGCCCGCCCGGACACCCCCCGGCCCCCGGCGTCCGCGACCCCGTCCTGCACGGCCGTGTACGACCTCGTCAACGAGTGGACCGACGGCTTCCAGGCCATCGTCACCGTCACCACCGACCGCCCCCTGGACGGCTGGAGCGTCGCCTGGTCCTTCCGGGACGGCCAGCGGGTCGGCCAGATGTGGGACGCCGACTACGTCCAGAACGGCCCCAGCGTCACCGCCTCCGCCGCCGACTACAACCAGTCCGTCGCGGCCGGCGGAAAGATCACCTTCGGTTTCCTGGGCTCCTGGCGGGGCGCCAACTCCCCGGCCCGCGACCTCACTCTCGACGGGCGGCCCTGCACCCTGAAAACCGGTTGACGGCGGTGCGCGGGGCCCGGTTAGAGTGACGGCGTTCCCACAGCGGAGGCCCATGGCCGCCGCCGTACGACGGAAGTGACGAGGAGGTGCCGACCGATGGCTGTCATTGCGACGAGCGCTGCCCGCAAGCGATCCATCCCGTCCACCTCCGTGGCCACCGGCTGACACCACACTTCGCCGCGCTCTCACGCGCGCCGGCCGGGGCCCCCTTGTGAAGGGTCACCCGTTGACTTCCAGCTCCGCTTCCTCCTCCGTCCACACCGCGCTCGCCCCCTACGGCTGGGACGCGGCATGGGCGGACGCCTTCGCCCCGCACGCGGCCGAAGGACTCCTCCCGGGACGCGTCGTCCGCGTCGACCGGGGCCAGTGCGACGTCGTCACCGCCGACGGCGTCGTACGCGCCGACACGGCCTTCGTCACCCCCCACGACCCCATGAAGGTCGTGTGCACGGGCGACTGGGCCGCCGTCGACCCCGCGGGCGCCCACCCGCGCTACGTCCAGGCGTATCTCCCGCGCCGCACCGCGTTCGTGCGGTCCACCTCCTCCAAGCGGTCCGAGGGGCAGATCCTCGCCGCCAACGTCGACCACGCCATCGTCGCCGTGTCGCTCGCCGCCGAACTCGACCTCGGCCGGATCGAGCGGTTCCTCGCACTGGCCTGGGAGTCGGGCGCCCAGCCGATCGTCGTCCTCACCAAGGCCGACCTCGTGCCGGACGCGGTGACGCTCTCGTACCTCGTGCGGGACGTGGAGACCACGGCACCCGGCGTGCCCGTGCTCCCCGTCAGCAGCGTGGACGGGGACGGACTCGACGTGCTCACCGCCCTGGTCGGCGGTGGCACGAGCGTGCTTCTCGGGCAGTCCGGCGCGGGCAAGTCCACCCTCGCCAACGCCCTGCTCGGCGAGGACGTCATGGAGGTGCGGGCCACCCGTGACGTGGACGGCAAGGGCCGCCACACGACCACCACCCGCAACCTCCTCGCCCTGCCCGGCGGCGGCGTCCTCATCGACACACCGGGCCTGCGCGGCGTCGGCCTCTGGGACGCCGAGACCGGCGTCGGCCAGGTCTTCTCCGAGATCGAGGCACTCGCCGAGCGGTGCCGCTTCCACGACTGCGCCCACGAGGCGGAGCCGGGCTGCGCCGTGCTGGCCGCGATCGACTCCGGCGAACTGCCGGTGCGCCGGCTGGAGAGCTACCGCAAACTCAAGCGGGAGAACCAGTACATCGTCGCCAAGACTGACGCACGGCTGCGCGCCGAGATGCGCCGGGAGTGGAAGCGCAGGGGCGCGCAGGGCCGGGCCGCGATGGAGGCCAAGCGCGGCCGGCTGCGCTGACGCGGGCCCGCCGGACCGCGTTCTCGGTGTCCGATTCCCGCCAGCGCCGCACCCCGGCACGACGGACACTGGACAGCGTGAAGGACGAGGACAGCAGGTACGAGGCGGTGCGCAGCCGCGACGCCCGGTTCGACGGCGAGTTCTTCTTCGCCGTCGAGACCACCGGCGTCTACTGCCGCCCCAGCTGCCCGGCGGTCACGCCGAAGCGGCGGAACGTGCGGTTCTTCGCGACGGCCGCCGCCGCGCAGGGCTCGGGGTTCCGGGCCTGCCGGCGGTGCCGTCCGGACGCCGTGCCCGGCTCCGCCGCCTGGAACGTACGGGCGGACGTGGTGGGCCGGGCGATGCGGCTGATCGGCGACGGAATCGTCGACCGGGAGGGCGTCGCCGGGCTCGCCGCCCGGCTCGGCTACAGCACCCGGCAGGTGCAGCGGCAGCTCACCGCCGAACTCGGCGCGGGACCCGTCGCGCTGGCCCGCGCCCAGCGGGCCCACACCGCACGGATACTGCTGCAGACCACCGGCCTGCCGATCACCCGGATCGCCTTCGCCGCCGGATTCGCCAGCGTCCGGCAGTTCAACGACACCATCCGGGCCGTCCACGCCCGCACCCCGACCGAGCTGCGCGCCGCCGCACCCCGCGGCGGCCGCCCCGACGGGCGTACGGCCGTCCCGTCCGGCGGCATCCCGCTGCGCCTCGCCCACCGGGGCCCCTACCACGCCGGAACCGTCTTCGACCTGCTCGCCGAGGAGGCCGTGCCCGGCGTCGAGGAGGTCACCGGCCCGCCCGGCGCCCGCCTCTACCGCCGCACCCTGCGCCTCCCGCACGGCAGCGCCGTCGCCGCCGTCGCGGAGAGCACACCGGCGCCCGGAAGGGGCGGGGCCACCCACCCCGGCGGCTGGCTCGACGCCCGGCTCCATCTCACCGACCTCCGCGACCTGACCACCGCCGTGCAGCGGCTGAGGCGCCTGTTCGACCTGGACGCCGACCCGTACGCCGTCGACGCGCGGCTCGGCGCCGACGCCCGGCTCGCCCCGCTCGTCGCCGCCCGGCCGGGACTGCGCTCACCCGGCGCCGCCGACCCCGACGAACTGGCCGTACGCGCCGTCGCCGGGGCCCGAAGGAGCGCCGAACTGGTCCGCCGGTACGGCAAGGCGCTCGACGCGCCCAGCGGCGGCCTCACCCATCTGTTCCCGGAGCCCGCCGTGCTCGCCGGCGCCGAACCCGCCGGGCCGCTGGGCGCGCTGACCGCCGCCCTCGCCGACGGAGCCGTACGGCTGGACGCGGGCGCCGACCGGGACGAGGCGTACCGTGCCCTGCGGGACCTGCCCGGCCTGGACGCCCGTACCGTCGCCGTGATCCGCACCCGCGCCCTCGGCGACCCGGACGTGCCGCCGCCCGGTACCGAGTCGCCCGACGCCTGGCGCCCCTGGCGCTCCTACGCACTGCGCCACCTGCGCGCCGCCGGCGAGCCCGACCCCCGATGACCACGACCGAGAGGACCGCCATGGCCCCCCGTATCCCCTGGACCGAGGTCGACAGCCCCCTCGGCCCCCTCCTGCTCACCGCCGACCCCGCCACCGGCGCGCTGACCTCCGTGTCCGTGCCGGGTCAGAAGGGCGGCCGGACGGTCCTGGCGGACTGGCGGCACGACCCGGGGCCCTTCCGCGCCGCCGGGGAGCAGCTCGCCGCCTACTTCGCCGGGGAGCTGAAGGAGTTCCACCTGGAGCTGAGCACGCACGGCAGCGCGTTCCGGGAGCGCGTCTGGGCCGCCCTGGACGACGTCCCGTACGGGGCCACCACGACCTACGGCGAGATCGCCGCGCGCATCGGCGCCTCCCGGCCCGCCGTCCGGGCCGTCGGCGGCGCGATCGGCGCCAACCCGCTGCTCGTCGTCCGCCCCTGCCACCGGGTGATCGGCGCGGACGGCTCGCTGACCGGGTACGCGGGGGGACTCGAGCGCAAGGTCCGGCTGCTCACCCTGGAGGGCACGCTGCCGTAGGGTCCGGTTCGGCGGGGCGGGTCCGGGGGGGCGGGTCAGCCCCAGATCACCGCGCCCAGCCAGGCCCCGGCGATCAGCTGGCAGGTGAACAGCTCCGCCAGCACGCTGGAGCCGCCCGAGCGCATCGCCGTGCGCACCGCGGCCCGTGCCTCGCCGTGCCGGCCGAGGCGGCGCCGGGCCTCCACGTAGGCACCGGCCAGGAACCCGGGCACCGAGCCGATCACGGGGATCAGGAAGAACCCCAGGAACGAGCCCGCCGCCGCGTACGCCGCCATGCGGCGCCCGGCCCAGCCGGGGCGCAGACGCCGGGGCGGGAGCGCCCAGCGCACCACCTGGGAGACGAACAGCGCGAGGGTGGCCCCGACGAGCACCCACCACGTGACCGGCTGAACGTCCTCCAGCGCCCACCACAGGACGGCGGCCCACACGAGCAACGACCCCGGCACACCGGGCACCATCACCCCGCACAGGCCGAGCAGGAGGACCAGGCCCACCAGTACGAGGTCCCAGACTCCCATCTGACCAGAGTGCAGGAGCCCGCGAGGACGCGCAGATCAGGAGCTGCCGCCCGGGCGCCACGGCGCGCAACACACGGTCGTACGCCCGTTCGTCCTGTCACCCGACGTGTCCCTCTCGGTGCCGTACGCGGCCGGATTTCCCGATGCCCCGTTCCCATCCGGGCCCCGCGGGGAAGAATCGGGTGCATGAATCAGCAGGGGGGCAAGCCCACCGGTCACGAGGACGACTGGTGGGGCCAGCTGTACGGCGACGCCGAGGACGCCGGCCCGTCCACGGCACCCGACTCGCTCGACGACCGGTACGCCTCGGCCGCGGACGCCGTGAACCGGCCGGACACCGTCCCGGCACCGCGCTCCGACCCGGACGCTCCCGCGCGGGAGGCGCCGGCGTTCCCGGCCGGTCTGCCCCGGCCGCCCGGCTTCACGGTGGAACCGGCGCCGGTTCCGGTCGAGGCTCCGGCTCCAGGCTCGGCTCCGGCTCCAGGCTCGGCTCCGGCTCCGGTCCCGGCTCCCGTTCCGGCGGGTGAGGAGCCGCCCCCTCCGCCCGCCGGAGACCGGCCGGCCCGCGCGCTCGACTACGTGGGCGCCGGACCGCCCACCTACGACCCCGAGCCGACCGCACTGCCCCCGGCCGACCCGGACGACCTCGGCGACCTGGTGGCCGACACCGTCCTCGACGGCGCCCGCTACGGCACCGCCACCGTGCGGGCCGTGTCCCTGCGCGGCGACTCCGCCCGCTACCGGGGCGAGCCCCGCCGCGACTCCCTGCTCACCGCCCGCTTCGGCACCGGCGACCACGCCCTGCTCCTGGTCGCCATGGCCACCGGCGCCCGCGCCACCCCCGGCGCCCACCGGGCCGCCGCCGAGGCGTGCCGGTGGATCGGCCGGGCCGTCGGCCGCAGCCACGAACAGCTCGCGGCCGACATGCGGGCCGGCCGGCGCGGCGATCTGAAGTCCGGGCTGCACCGCCTCACCGGCCGCAGCCTCGGCCGGCTCCGCGCGAGCGCCGTCGAACAGGGCGTCGACCCGGAGGAGTACGCGGCCGTCCTGCGCTGCCTGCTGCTGCCCGCCGACCCCGAGTGCCGGACGCGGGTCTTCTTCGGGGCGGGCGCCGGAGGGCTGTTCCGGCTGCGGGACGGGGAGTGGCAGGACATCGAGCCGCGGGTGACCGACACCGCCGGCGAACCCGTCGTCGGCTTCGGCTCGCCGCCCGCCGAGACCCCCGACGGCGACCGGCTCACCATGGACCTCGGCATCCCGACCCCGCCGAGCCCCTACGAGCCGGCGCCCGAGCCGCCTCGCGAGCCCTTCCGCTTCCGCGCCTCCGTGGCCCGCCCCGGCGACACCCTGCTGCTGTGCACGAGCGGCCTCGCCGACCCCCTGCGCGGCGAACCCGAACTCGCGGCCCACCTCCGGCGGCGCTGGTCCGGCTCCGGGCCGCCCGGCCTCGCCGACTTCCTCGCCGACACCCAGGTCCGGGTCAAGGGATACGCCGACGACCGTACGGCCGCCGCCGTCTGGGAGACGTGATCAGCTGTACGGCACCCAGGCCCGGTCGGACGTCTCGTACACGTAGCGCGGCAGCGACCCGATGCCCGTCGTACGGAACGGGCGGCCCGCGTCGTCGACGCGGACGGTGCCGGTGCGGCCCTGCGAGGACCAGTCGAGCTCCAGGTACCAGGAGCAGTCGCAGGCGCGGGTCTCCGCGGTGACCAGCAGTACCTCCGGGTCCGTGGCGGACACCCGGTAGGGCAGCCGCATCGCCGGGATCGGGGTGCCCGTGTCGTTGCCGTCCTGGGGGCGGGCGACGGGCCGGTCCCTGTCCAGGTCGACGTCGAAGAAGCGCGGTGTCAGCGCTCCGCCGCAGCCCCGGTCCATCGCGTACACCGTGCCCTTCAGTGGCGTCGCGCGGCTCACGACGCGGACCCGCAGCGCCTCCAGCACGACGGCTGTGGCACTGCGGCCCTGCACCGACACCCGGACCATGGTCTGCCGCCCGTGCACGGCGCCCAGCGAGGTCGCCCAGGTGCGGGCGTCCTGCGGCGGGGGCGGCGGCGGCACCTGCTGCGGCGGCCGGGTGAGGACGTAGTCGTGGCCGCATCCGGCCTGCCAGACATGCGAGTCGACGCTCCAGGTCAGGGGCGTGCCCGCGCCGGGCTCGGGCCGCCCGGTCCCCTTCGGCGCCTCCTTGCCGCCCGCCTCGCGCGACGCCGGCTTCGTCGGGCGGGCGGCGGAGGGGGACGCCTTCGCCGTGGTGGGTGTGGGGGAGCGGGGCGGGGACGGGCGGGACGTGGGCGCCTGTGCCGTACGGGTCGGATCGGCGGCCTCGACGCGGTCCGCGCCGCGGCCGGGCCGGTCGTCCGGGAGGGCGGCGAGCGTGCCGAGACCGGCGAGGAGCGCGGTGGCCGCCGCCGTCAGCGCGAGGAGCCTGCGACGGCGGGAGCGGGGGCGGGCGGACGCGGGGGAGGACGCAGTGACGTCGGGGGTGGGCTCGGCCGGTGTCGCTGCGGGCTCGTCCGGTGCCTCGGCGCTCCCGTCCCGAGCCGGTTCCGGTGCCTCGGTGGCCGGCTTCGCGCCCTGCGTGCGGGCCCGCTGACGGGCCGCCACCGCGAGGATCCACAGCCGGTGCAGCTCCAGCCGTTCCTCGGGGGTCGCCGCGCACAGCGCCGCGAAGCGCTCCACGGGGGCGAAGTCGAGCGGGACGGCCTCACCGGCGCAGTAGCGGTGCAGCGTGGAGGTGTTCATCGCGAGCCGGCGGGCCAGCTGCCCGTAGCTGCGGTCGGTGCGCTCCTTGAGCCGTCTGAGCAGCGCCGCGAACTCCTGGACGTCGTCCCGCACTTCCGACACCGTTCCCCCGTGTCCTGTCCGTCCCGGGACGGCATCCCAGGCACTCCCCATAGGTGCACGTCACAGGGGCTGGGATGGTTCCACCGTCGCGGATCGGCGCCCGGCGCTTGCCGCGGCCCGTTGTGACGGCTGATGCTTCTGGTGCCGCACCGACCGGGCCGCGACGACCGCAAGGCGTCGGGGCGACCCGGCCTTCTTCGGCCTTCTCCGGCCTTTTTCCGCGGTCGTCACGCACCGACTCATCCCACGGGGGGACACCCATGTCCAGGACCATGCGCACCGGCGTGCTCGCCGCGCTCGCCGTCGCGGCACTCACCGCCGGCTTCGCGGTCACGGCCGCACCGGCCGGCGCCGCGCCGAAGAAGCCCGCGCCGAAGTTCCTGTCCGCGTCCCAGCTTCCGCCGCACCCCACCGGCTGGACCGCGGGCCCGGTCTCCGACGGGGTGCCGGAGGAGCTGGAGTTCTGCTTCGGTGAGGCCCTTCTCGCCTACGACATCCGCCACCGCGACTTCCGCACCGACCTGGAGACCAACGCCCAGCAGATCGTCGTCGTGGTCGGCGACGGCGCCAAGGCGAAGGCCCTCGCCCAGCGGCTCGACCAGGAGGTCCGGCGCTGCGCGCTGCGGGCCGACGCCGATCCGGAGATCAAGGCCGAGTACCGGGCGTACGGCACGCTGCCGGTGGAGGAGGGGGCGCGGGTGCACGGGGTGCACACCAGCACGGCGTGGGGTGCGACGGACATCGACCTGACGTCGGTCGGCCGGGACGGCGGCACGGTCACGCTCGTCCGGTGGGGGCAGATGGGGGGCTTCGCGGACGCGCCGGTGACGGCGTTCAAGAAGACGACCACCACCGCGGTCGACAAGCTGTACTGACCGCACGGCCGGCCCGGCACGGGGCCGCCCTCCCGTACGGGGGTCGGGCGGGCGGCCCCGGCGGGCGCGGGACGACGTCCGGTTTCAGCCACTTTCCCGGGACGGGGGCGTCGGCGCCGAGGGGGCTCGGCCGCCGACACCCCCGTCCACTCGTGTGTCCGCACCGGGTACGCCGTCTTCGGCAGGGCGGGGTCGGCGTTCCGCGTGATCCCGTCCGGTTCCGGCACCCTCGCGCGGGTCGGCGCGGCGGCCGTGTGCCGGGCGCCGTACGGCCCTCTCCTGCCCGCACCGGCGGACGGTACCGCCTCATGCCGTCGCAAACCCCGTCACGTCCCGTCCTGGGCGTGCGGCGGGTGACGGCCGTGTCCCGCCCGTCGCGCCGGGCGGGCGCCGGGCGGTGTTCCGCCGTTCACCCACCGGTGAGGACCGGCCGCCGATGGCCGAACACCTGGTCGTCGGTGGCGGGACATGACTGTTCGCCGCCGTGACCGGGGAATGGTTCCCGTGAACGTGTTCGAGCCAGGAGGGGAACCGACATCGGCACGCAGGCGGGGGTCATGAAGAGGCAGGCACGGGGAGGCGGTCCCACGGCGTACGGGGCCTCCTCGGCGAAGACGGTGGAGGACGGGACCGCGGGCGCCGGGGAACACACGCGGACCTCCCAGCTCAGGCGCAGACTCGGCCGGGCCGATCTGCGGGCGGTACCGGAGGCGCGCAGGGCGCTGCGCGAACTGCTGCGGCAGTGCGGCAGGGCCGGCGGCTCCGACACCGCCGAACTGCTCACCAGCGAACTCGTCACCAACGCACTCGTGCACACCGACCGGGACGCGGTCCTGACCGCGACCGTGGGACCGGCCGGACTGCGCGTGGAGGTACGGGACTTCACGTCCCGGCGGCCCAGGATGCGCGTACCGGACGCCGACACCGGTACGAACGGCCGGGGCCTGCTGCTCGTCCAGTCCCTGGCGGACGCCTGGGGGGTGTGCGTGCACGGCGTGGGCAAGGTGGTGTGGTTCGAGCTCGGGGCGGACGTGTGACGCCCGGGGCGACGGGAAGGGGCGCGACCCGTGCCGTGGGTCGCGCCCCTTCCCGTGGTCAGGACCGGCTCAGCCGAACTGCTGCTCCAGGTCCTTGAGCTTGCGCTCCAGCGAGTCGAGCCGCGGGAGCGCCATTGTGTCGTCCTCCGCGGTGAGGTCCACGGTCACCGGGTCCGAACCGGTGCGTACGGGCTCAAGGGAAGGGCGCTTGCGCACGGGCAGCTCCGGCGCCGATATGGCAGGCTCCGCGGTGACCTGGGACGGGGCCGGCTCCAGGGCCTGCGGCTCGCCCTGCCGGCCGGTGCCGCGGCCGATGAAGCCGCGGTGGCCGCGGCTGATGGCCTTGAGCTGGGCGCGCTCCATGCGCTCCTTGTCCCGGCGGCGCAGGCGGGCCGCCTCCTTCTGCCGCTTGTCCTCGCGGACCTCGTCGACCGCCTCGTCCAGGCTGCGGACGTTCTCCAGCAGCATGAGCGACCACGCCTTGTAGGTCTCGCGGGGGGCGCGGAGCCAGCGCACGATGCGGATCTGGGGCAGCGGACGCGGCACCAGGCCCTGCTCGCGCAGCGCCGCCCGGCGGGTCTGCTTCAGGGCGCGGTCGAACAGCACGGCCGCCGACAGGGACATGCCGGCGAAGAAGTGCGGGGCGCCGGCGTGGCTCAGGCCGCGGGGCGCGTGGACCCAGTTGAACCAGGCCGCGGCACCAGCGAACGTCCACACGAGTATGCGCGAGCCGAGCGCCGCGTCGCCGTGGCTGGCCTCGCGCACGGCGAGCACGGAACAGAACATCGCCGCGCCGTCGAGACCGAACGGCACGAGGTACTGCCAGCCGTCGCTGAGGCCCAGGTTCTGCTCACCGAAGCCGACCAGGCCCTTGAAGGAGAGCGCGGCGGCCACGGCGGCACAGCAGAAGAGCAGCACGTAGGAGGCCGTGCCGTAGATGGCCTCCTTGCGCCTGCGGCGCTCCTCGCTGCGCTCCCAGGAGTCCTCGGCCGCGTGCTCCCCGGACCGCTTCCCGCGCGCGAGCACCGCCACCGCCGCCAGCATGCCCAGGAGCAGCACGGCGCCCGGAAGCAGCCAGTTCAGCGATATGTCGGTCAATCTCATCTGGGGTCCCTTGCATTGGGATAGGGCGTAACGCCCGCCATAGTGGCCCAATCCCGCTGGCCCTCAGGGG
The DNA here is from genome assembly GCF_008973465.1 of Streptomyces sp. SS1-1. Taxonomy (NCBI): domain Bacteria; kingdom Bacillati; phylum Actinomycetota; class Actinomycetes; order Kitasatosporales; family Streptomycetaceae; genus Streptomyces; species Streptomyces sp. SS1-1. The sequence goes on from NZ_WBXN01000004.1 coordinate 5,786,308, forward strand.
GTTTCGGGGCAAGAGGCCGCCAAGGAGGTGCAAGGGGATGCCCAGGGCGGCGTTCTGCTCGAACTGCCGCTTGAGGGGCGGGAGTTGAGTTCGAACAACACTACCCGTGCGGGTGGTTCCACGGAAAGTTCCCGCGCGAAGTGAGGAAGTTGTGAAACGGGTGTAACCGAGACGGGGTGCCGTTCGTCGGTGATCTTAAGGCACGCGGGGGTGGGACCGCTCCCGAGGGGGCGTCAGTTCGCCTGCCCCGGGGACCTGTTCAGGCCGCCGCGCCCAGGAGCTTGGCGAGGCGGTCGGCGTCGCAGGTGCGCGGGCAGGTCGCACACGTGTCCTCGGGGCGCACGGTGTAGAACATGCAGCAGCTCGCCCGGTCGCGGGTGGGCAGGGACTCGCCGTCCGGACCGGTCAGCTCACGGAACGCGGCCGAACCCACGTACGGCCGTGTCGCGCCCGGCAGCAGCAGCTCCAGCTCGTGGCGGGCCCGCTCCTGCTCGCCGTCCCCGAACAGGTGCGCCACGTACCACAGGCCCTCGACGACCTCGTCGGTCGCCATGCCCCACAGGGCGCGTCCGCGGCGCCGCATCCGGGGGCCGAAGCCGCCGAGGACCGGCTCCAGGTGCTCGGCGACGGCCTCGCGCACCTCGGCCCGCAGGGCCTCCTCGTCGGCGACCAGGCGCGCGCCGGGCAGACCGGCCGCCGGGTCGCCGGGCAGGCAGGCGAAGGAGGCGGGACGTGCGGCCAGGCGGCCCAGGGGAGCGCCGGGGTCGGTGCGGTCGTACGAGACATGCGTCACGGGGAAGCGGGGGACGCGGCGGAGCAGGAACCACGGCACGGTGATCAGCAGGCACGCCGGCCAGGCGTAGCGGTGCAGCCCGAAACTGGCGACGACGTCAGGGCGGGCGGACCGCCCGTAGTCGCGCAGCACCTGGGCGTCGTCCCAGGCGAGGAACGCGTCCAGCCCGGTGCCGCCCTCCGCCAGCGCGCTCGCGGTGACCCAGCCGCCGTGCCGGGGCAGCGCCGCGTCGGTGACGGGCTGGGTGATGTCGAGCCCCGGGAGGACCTCGGCGAGACGGGCGTAGGCGTGCGCGAGGGCTGAGGAGGGCACGGGCATCGGACCGCCAATCCGCGAGGCGCTGAAGGTAAGCCTTACCTTACCCCGAGCTGGGTGAGGTTTGAACTGTCGCGTTCTGCGCCTAAGGTGCTTGACGGGTGAGTAACAAGCCGCCGTAATACCCCACGTACCGACCGTCCCGGAGGAGGACCCGTGAAGCAGGGCGCGCGAAGCTCCGCGACGACGGGGACGCCGGGGACGCCACAGGTCCGGGAGGCCGCGGCGGCCGCGCCGGAACCCAGGGTCCCGGCGCAGGGCACCCCGTCCGCCGCCGCGCGCGGCGAGCACACCCACAGCGAGCCGCCCATCCCCGCGCCGCGCCCGGTCGTGCAGCGCGCCTCGGTGCGCGGGCAGATCCTCGACGCGCTGCGCACCGCGCTCGTCACCGGCGAGCTGGCGCCCGGCGCCGTCTACTCGGCCCCCGCCCTCGGCGAGCGCTTCGGCGTCTCGGCGACCCCCGTCCGGGAGGCCATGCAGCAGCTGGCCCAGGAGGGCGCCGTCGAGGTGGTCCCCAACCGGGGGTTCCGGGTCGTCGAACGCGGCGCCCGCGACCTGGCCGAACTCGCCGAGGTCCGGGCCCTCGTCGAGGTCCCCGTCATGCTCCGGCTCGCCCGCGCCGTGCCCGCCGAACGCTGGGCCGAGATGCGCCCGCTGGCTGAGGCGACCGTCCGCGCGGCGGCCACCGGATGCCGGGCCACCTACGCGGAGTCCGACCGCACCTTCCACCGCGCGGTGCTCTCCCTCGCCGGCAACGCCCAGCTCGTCCGCATCGCCGACGACCTGCACCGCCGCGCCCAGTGGCCCCTGACCGGCCCGTCCCGCCCCCCGGGCCGCGGCCACGCCGACCTCCTGGCCGACGCGGCCGAACACACGGCGCTCCTCGACGCCCTGGTCGCCCGCGACCTGGAGGTCGTCCGTGCCCTGGTCGACGAACACTTCGCGAGCGCCCACTAGGGCTGTTCTTCACGGCCGTCACCGCCGGCGGTACCGGGACCGGAGCTTCGCCCGGGAGGGGCCGCGCACCCTGGAACGGCCGCCGCGCGGGCCGTCCCGGCTCACCTGTGCTCCGCCCGGCCGCGTCCGCTTCGACGCCGGAGCCGTCGCCGCCGGCTGTACCGGTGCCGGAGCTTCGCCGGGGAGAGACCCGTCGCGCCACCGAACGGCCGCCGTACGCCGGCCAGTCCGCGGCGCTGGGGGCCGGCGCCGCCTCCCTGCGCCCTGCCGCGCCCGCTTCCGCCCCGGATGCCGTCGTCCCCGGCACGCCGAGGCCCGCTGCCCCGCCGTGCACGGGAACAGCCGCCAGACGGCCGGCACCCCGCGTCGATCGGGGCGCCTCGGCTCACCTACGCCCGCCCCGCCCCGCCGCAGCCGCCCGAGCCCTTCGCAGCCGACGGTACCGGGCCGGATGCTCCGCCCATGGGGGCCGGCGAGCAACCGGACGGCCGCCGCACGCCTGGCAGTCCGCGTCGACTGGGGCATCGGTGGGATGGCCGGCTCGGCTCACCCGCCCCGCCATCGCGGCCGCCCCGCCCTCTCAGGCCGTAGCCGCCGGTGGTGCCGGGGTCAGTTGGTCCTCCAGCCAGGTGGGGACCCCGCCGAGGAGGCGGAAGAGGCGGCGGGCCTCCTCCCGGAGGCGGGAGGCCTCCGGTTCGGTCTCCGTGTCGGCCAGGGAGACCAGGGCCGGGGCGGTGCCGACCAGGTAGCCCAGTTCCTCGCGGATGCGCAGGGACTCGGCGAAGCCGTGCCGGGCCTCGGCCAGTTCACCGTCGCGCAGCGCGAGGCCGGCCAGGTGCCGCCAGGTGAACGACAGCAGCAGCGGGTCCGCTTGTGCCGTGGCGCCCGCGTGCGCCCGGCGGTAGGCCGCGCGGGCCGCCTGGGGCGAGCGCGCCAGGTTCTCCGCGAGGAGGCCGCGCCGGAAGTCCAGCAGGGCCCGCGCCGGCGCCCCCGGCGCGATCAGCGCCGCCGCCCGGCCCAGCGCCGCCCGCGCCTCGTCGGCCCGGTCGCGCACGGAGTGCAGCGTCGCCGCGTACGCAAGTTGCCCTCTTTCACAAGCGGCCGCGCCGCGCTCGTCGTCGGTGTGGGCCAGCGCCTCGGCCGTACGGAGCGCGTCCTCGGCCTCCTCCCAGCCCCGCTCGGTGTACAGACACCGTTCCACCAGCAGGGCCGCGCGCTGCAGCGCGGCCGGTGCGGTGACCGGCTGGAGCAGGGCCGCCGCGTCCGCCCAGCACGCGCGGGAGCGCAGCCGCCATACCGCGGTCTGGAGTGGATCGTCGCCTGCGGTCGTTCCGTTACCAGACATGGCGGTATACGCCACCTCGCCCTCCCCGAGCACGCCATCGAGCTGTTGAGTGGTGGCGGCATCTCAGCACGAATCATCGCGCCCGGCCAAGAGGGTGGGTGAAGGATTTCACAAAGTCGTGGGACACGGACGGCACTTGGTGCCACCCCGTGCGCCCCCGCGCCGGGTTCAGCTCATCCGCAACGCCAGGAAGAAATCGAGCTTGTCCTCCAGCCGGGACAGGTCCCGGCCCGTCAACTGCTCGATTCTGCCCACGCGATAGCGCAGCGTGTTGACGTGCAGGTGCAGCCGGGTCGCGCACCGCGTCCAGGACCCGTCGCAGTCGAGGAACGCCTCCAGCGTGGGGATCAGCTCCGCGCGGTGCCGGCGGTCGTAGTCCCGCAGCGGGTCCAGCAGCCGGGCCGTGAACGCCCGCCGGACGTCGTCCGGCACGAACGGCAGCAGCAGGACGTGCGAGGCCAGCTCCTGATGGCCCGCCGCGCAGACCCGCCCCGCCCGGGCCGCGGCGACCCGGCGCGCGTGCCGGGCCTCCTCCAGGGCGCCGCGCAGCCCCTCCGCGGAGTGCACCGCCGCGCTCACCCCGAGCGTGATCCGGCCGTCGTCGTCCAGCCCCGCCGACAGCGGCTCCCCCACGGCGTCCAGCAGCGCGTCGGCGAGGACGCCGGCCTCGGAGCCGTCGTGCTCGGCGGAGACCGCGGGCAGCGGCACCAGCGCGATCGCCTCCTCGCCGGTGTGCGCCACCGCTATGCGGTCCGAGGGCTCCGGGCCGGTCGCCCGCGGATCGACCAGGATCTCCTCCAGCAGGGCCTGCGCGGCCGGACCCGGCTCGATGCCGCCGTCCGCCCACTCGACCCGGGCGACCACCACCTGCCAGTGCGGGGCCGCCCCGAGGCCGGGCAGCAGCACCGGGGCCGCCACCCGCAGCCGGGCGGCGATCTCGGCGGGCGCCGCGCCCGTCTGGACCAGCTCCAGGACCTCCTGTGCGAGCCGGCGCCGCACGGTGCGGGCGGCGTCCCGGCGGTCGCGCTCCACCGCGATCAGCTGGGTGACGCCCTGCAGCAGGTCCAGCCGCTCCGCGGGCCAGTCACCGGCGTCCGCCTCCACGGCCAGCAGCCACTCGGACAGCACCGTCTCCCGGGCGTCCCCGGCGGGCCGCCCGCCGCTGCGGATCGGGAAGAGCGAGTACACCGTGGTGCCCAGCGTCACCCGGTGCGGTCCTCGCCGCCCCGAGCGGGCGGCCGCCAGATGACCGGCCGCCAGCCGCGCGCACAGGTCGGGGGGCAGGGCCGGGCCCGACGCCTTCGAGCCGGCGATCAGCCGTCCCGCCGGCGACAGCACCCACGCCCGCAGGTCCAGGTCGGAGCCGAGCAGGTCCAGGACCACGTCCGGGCCGCCGCCCGCCGGACCCGACGTCATCAGCCGCCGGTGCCGGTCCACGACAGCCGCCAGGTCCCCGGCCCGCTCGCCGCTGACCTGCCGGACGACATGCTCGGTGACCGTCGCGAACGCCACCGACTCGTGCACCGCGAACAGCGGCAGCCGGTGCCGGGCGCAGGCCACCACCAGATCCTCCGGGACCTCCCCGAGCTCCGCCTCACCGGCCGCCAGGGCCGCCACACCGGCCTGCACGAGGATGCGCACGAAAGGGTCCGAGTCCGCGGCGTCCCGGCGCCACGCCAGCCCGGTGAGCACCAGCTCCCCGCCCGAGAGATAGCGGCTGGGGTCCCTCAGATCCGTCGTCATCACACCGCGCACCGTGCGGTCGAGCTCGTCCTCGCCGCCGAGCAGCTTGAGGCCCAGCGCGTCGGTGTCCAGCAGTGCGCGCAGCCGCATTCTCGTCGCCGCCGTTCCTTGTCTCGATAACTACGATGGATCTTGAGGGGTCCGTGGCAGGCCCGGTCACGGGCCGGCGAGCGGCCCCCACGGGCGGCACGCTCGTCGTCTTTCGGACGGTGTCCCAGGTCACAGAGCCGTGCCGGATGTTTCCCCGGGGAAGCAGGGAGGTTACGGGTGTCCTCCGTTCATACGAATCTACAAGATGCCCGTCGTGGCCAGCCAACTCCTTCATGGTTTCCGTGACTGACCCCGGTGGAGCACGGGCCTGTGTACTGACGTCATTCCGCGTGAACAGCACATGAACGAGCCGGGCCCGCCGCACCCGATCTGGCTCGATCCGGACGACCCACGAGACGAAGAAGAGAGCCGGTCATGGACTTCCTTCGCCCCGCCAGCTGGGAGGAGGCGCTCGCCGCTAAGGCCGAGCACCCCACCGCTGTGCCGATTGCGGGCGGCACCGATGTGATGGTCGAGATCAACTTCGACCACCGCCGGCCCGAGTACCTCCTCGACCTGAACCGGATCGAGGACCTCTCCGCATGGGAGGTCGGCGAGGACAGCGTGCGGCTCGGCGCCTCGGTGCCGTACACCAGGATCATGGAGGACCTGCGGGCCGAGCTGCCCGGCCTCGCCCTGGCCTCGCACACCGTGGCCTCCCCGCAGATCCGCAACCGCGGCGGCGTCGGCGGCAACCTCGGCACCGCCTCCCCGGCCGGTGACGCCCACCCCGCCCTCCTCGCCGCCGGCGCCGAGGTCGAGGCCGAGTCGGTGCGCGGCAGCCGCCGTATCCCGATCGACGACTTCTACACCGGCGTGAAGCGCAACGCGCTCGCGCCCGACGAGCTGATCCGCGCCGTCCACATCAAGAAGGCCGACGGACCCCAGCAGTACTCCAAGGTCGGCACCCGCAACGCCATGGTCATCGCCGTGTGCGCCTTCGGCCTCGCCCTGCACCCCGCCACCCGGACCGTGCGCACCGGCATCGGCTCCGCCGCCCCGACCCCCATCCGGGCGAAGGCCGCCGAGGAGTTCCTGAACGCCGCGCTCGAGGAGGGCGGCTTCTGGGACAACGGCAAGATCATCACCCCGTCCGTCGCGAAGCGGTTCGCGGATCTGTGCGCCGCCGCGTGCAACCCGATCGACGACGTCCGCGGCACCGCGAGCTACCGCCGGCACGCGGTCGGCGTCATGGCCCGCCGCACCCTGACCTGGACCTGGGAGTCCTACCGCCGCACCGACGGCACGACCGAGCAGGAAGGGAGTGTCGCCTGATGCGCGTCAACTTCACCGTCAACGGACGCCCGCAGGAAGCCGACGACGTGTGGGAGGGCGAGTCCCTGCTGTACGTCCTGCGTGAGCGGCTCGGCCTGCCCGGCTCCAAGAACGCCTGCGAGCAGGGCGAGTGCGGCTCCTGCACGGTCCGCCTGGACGGCGTCCCGGTGTGCTCGTGCCTGGTCGCGGCCGGGCAGGCCGAGGGCCGGGACGTCGTGACCGTCGAGGGCCTCGCCGACCACGCCCGGCAGCGCTCCTGCGGCGGCTCCTCCGGCGTCTCGCTGGACGAGGCCAAGGGCTGGCAGGCCAAGGGCACCGACTCCCAGACCGGCGAGGGCACCGAACTCGCCCCGATCCAGCAGGCGTTCATCGACGCAGGCGCCGTCCAGTGCGGCTTCTGCACCCCTGGCCTGCTGGTCGCCGCCGACGAGATGCTGGAACGCAACCCCAACCCGAGCGACGCGGACATCCGCGAGGCCCTGTCGGGCAACCTGTGCCGCTGCACCGGCTACGAGAAGATCATGGACGCGGTCCGCCTGGCGGCCGCCCGGCAGGGAGAGGCGGTCTGACGATGGCGTCCCCCAGCGGAACCCCCACGAAGATCACCCAGGGCGCGCAGACCCGGGGCGGCATCGGCGAGTCCACGCTCCGCCCCGACGGCACCCTCAAGGTCACCGGCGAGTTCGCCTACTCGTCCGACATGTGGCACGAGGACATGCTCTGGGGCCAGATCCTGCGCTCCACCGTCGCCCACGCCGAGATCGTGTCCCTCGACACCGCCGAGGCCCTGGCCACCCCGGGCGTGTACGCCGTCCTGACCTACGACGACCTGCCGACCGAGGTGCGCAACTACGGCCTGGAGATCCAGGACACCCCGGTCCTCGCGCACGGCAAGGTCCGCCACCATGGCGAGCCCGTCGCCCTCGTCGCCGCCGACCACCCGGAGACCGCGCGCCGCGCCGCCGCCAAGATCAAGGTCGAGTACCGGGAGCTGCCCGTCATCACCGACGAGGCGTCCGCGACCGCCCCCGACGCGATCCTCGTCCACGAGAACCGCGACGACCACCACGCCGGGCACGTCCCGCACCCGAACATCGTGCACCGGCAGCCGATCGTCCGCGGCGACGCGGCCCGCGCCGCCGAACGGGCCGACGTGATCGTCACCGGCGAGTACACCTTCGGCATGCAGGACCAGGCGTTCCTCGGCCCCGAGTCCGGCCTCGCCGTGCCCGACGAGGACGGCGGCGTCCACCTCTACATCGCCACCCAGTGGCTGCACAGCGACCTGCGCCAGATCGCCCCCGTCCTCGGCCTGCCCGAGAGCAAGGTCCGCATGACGCTGTCCGGCGTCGGCGGGGCCTTCGGGGGACGCGAGGACCTGTCCATGCAGATCCACGCCTGCCTGCTCGCGCTGCGCACCGGCAAGCCCGTCAAGATGGTCTACAACCGGTTCGAGTCCTTCTTCGGTCACGTCCACCGCCACCCCGCCAAGCTGTACTACGAGCACGGCGCGACCCGCGACGGCAGGCTGACCCACGTCAAGTGCCGGATCGTGCTCGACGGCGGCGCGTACGCCTCCGCCTCCCCGGCCGTCGTCGGCAACGCCTCCTCGCTGTCCATCGGCCCCTACGTGGTCGACGACGTCGACATCGAGGCCATCGCGCTCTACACCAACAACCCGCCCTGCGGCGCCATGCGCGGCTTCGGCGCGGTCCAGGCGTGCTTCGCCTACGAGGCGCAGATGGACAAGCTCGCGAAGGAACTCGGCCTGGACCCGGTCGAGTTCCGGCAGCGCAACGCCATGGAGCAGGGCACGATCATGCCGACGGGCCAGCCCGTCGACTCGCCGGCCCCCGTCGCCGAACTCCTGCGCCGGGTCAAGGCGATGCCCCTGCCGCCGGAGCGCCAGTGGGAGTCCAGCGAGGGCGCCGACGTACGGCAGCTGCCCGGCGGCCTGTCCAACACCACGCACGGCGAGGGCGTCGTCCGGGGCATCGGCTACGCCGTCGGCATCAAGAACGTCGGCTTCTCCGAGGGCTTCGACGACTACTCGACGGCCAAGGTGCGCATGGAGGTCGTCGGCGGCGAGCCCGTCGCCACCGTGCACACCGCGATGGCGGAGGTCGGCCAGGGCGGCGTCACCGTCCACGCGCAGATCGCCCGCTCCGAGCTCGGCGTCGCCCAGGTGACCATCCACCCGGCGGACACCCAGGTCGGCTCGGCCGGCTCCACCTCGGCCTCCCGGCAGACGTACGTCACCGGCGGCGCCGTGAAGAACTCCTGCGAACTGGTCCGGGAGAAGGTGCTGGAGATCGGCAGGCGCAAGTTCGGCTCCTGCCACCCGGCCTGGGCCACCGCCGAACTCCTCCTGGAGGGCGGCAAGGTCGTCACCGACGGCGGCGAGGTCCTCGCCGACCTCGTGGACGTCCTGGAGGACGAGAGCGTCGAGGTCGAGGCCGAGTGGCGGCACCGCCCCACCGAGCCCTTCGACCTGCGCACCGGGCAGGGCAACGGCCACGTCCAGTACTCGTTCGCCGCGCACCGCGCCGTCGTCGAGGTCGACACCGAGCTCGGCCTGGTCAAGGTGATCGAACTCGCCTGCGCCCAGGACGTCGGCAAGGCGCTCAACCCGCTGTCCGTCGTCGGCCAGATCCAGGGCGGCACCACCCAGGGACTGGGCGTGGCCGTCATGGAGGAGATCATCGTCGACCCGAAGACGGCGAAGGTGAAGAACCCCTCCTTCACGGACTACCTGATCCCCACGATCCTCGACACGCCGACCATCCCCGTCGACGTGCTCGAACTCGCCGACGACCACGCGCCGTACGGGCTGCGCGGCATCGGCGAGGCCCCCACCCTGTCGTCCACCCCGGCCGTCCTCGCGGCGATCCGGGACGCGACGGGGCTGGAACTCGACCGCACGCCGGTCCGTCCGGAACACCTCACCGGCACCTGATCCTCCGGGGTCGAACCGGCTGTCTCCTGGGGGGACCCCGTCCCCCCAGGACCACCCCACATGTTCGTCTCGGGCCGTCCCCCGGGTCGTGCACCTCCCCAAATCCCGCACAGAGCCTCCGACGGCACACGCGGGTGCCCCTTTGAACCTTGGGAGCAGGCCCACATGACCCAGCAGTCCCTCAAGCCCACGGTCACCGCCGACGACGCGGGAGAAGGAACCCGCGTCCCGGCCGGCCGGTCGTGGCTCGACCGGTACTTCCACATATCCCACCGAGGATCCACGGTCGCGCGCGAGGTGCGCGGTGGCGTCACGACCTTCATGGCGATGGCGTACATCCTCCTGCTCAACCCCCTGATCCTGTCCGGCAAGGACGCGGCGGGGGACACCCTCGCGCAGCAGGCCCTCATCACCGCGACCGCGTTCGCGGCGGCCTTCTCCACGCTGCTGATGGGCTTCTTCGGCAAGGTGCCGCTCGCCCTCGCCGCCGGCCTCTCCGTCTCGGGCGTGCTCGCCTCGCAGGTCGTCCCGCGGATGACCTGGCCGCAGGCCATGGGCATGTGCGTGATGTACGGCGTCGTCATCATGCTGCTGGTCGTCACCGGCCTGCGCGAGCTGATCATGAACGCGATCCCACTCGCCCTGAAACACGCCATCACCATGGGCATCGGCCTGTTCGTCGCCCTGATCGGCTTCTACAAGGCCGGCTTCGTGCACCAGGGCGAGGCCACCCCGGTCACCCTCGGCCCCGCCGGTGAGCTGGCCGGCTGGCCGGTGCTGCTGTTCGCCGTCACCCTCCTCGCCATCTTCATGCTCCAGGCGCGCGGCGTCCCGGGCGCCATCCTCATCGGCATCGTCGGCGGCACGGTCCTCGCCGTCGTCCTGAACGCGCTGGACGTCGTCGACCCGAAGCAGTGGGCGGGCGGCGCCCCCGAACTGCACGGCGGCGCGGTGTCCATGCCGGACTTCTCCCTCTTCGGTCACGTCGAGTTCGGCGGCTGGGGCGAGGTCGGCGCGATGACCGTCGGCATGATCGTGTTCACGCTGGTGCTCGCCGGGTTCTTCGACGCGATGGCCACCATCATCGGCGTGGGCACCGAGGCGAAGCTCGCCGACGACAAGGGCAGGATGCCGGGGCTGTCCAAGGCGCTGTTCATCGACGGCGCGGGCGGCGCGATCGGCGGGGCGGCCGGCGCCTCGGGCCAGACCGTGTTCGTCGAGTCGGCGACCGGCGTCGGGGAGGGCGCCCGCACGGGCCTGTCCTCCGTGGTCACCGGGCTGTTCTTCGCCGCCTGCCTGTTCTTCACCCCGCTCACGGCGATCGTGCCGGGCGAGGTGGCGGCGGCCGCCCTGGTCGTCATCGGCGCCATGATGATGATGAACGCCCGGCACGTCGACTGGTCCGACCGGGCCACCGCGATCCCGGTCTTCCTCACCGTCGTGATCATGCCGTTCACCTACTCGATCACGGCCGGTGTCGCCGCCGGCGTCATCTCGTACGCCGCCATCCGCGTCGCCCAGGGCAAGGCCCGTGAGATCGGCGCCTTCATGTGGGGCCTGACCGCCGTCTTCCTGGTCTATTTCGCCCTCAACCCCATCGAGAGCTGGATGGGCGTCCACTAGCCGGCGCCCGCACCGCCCTCCCGCAACCGCCGTAAGGAGACCGACAGATGCTGGACATCGCGGAGGAACTGCACCGGTGGGTCGAGCAGGGACGTGACTTCGCCGTGGCCACCGTGGTGGCGGTCGGCGGCAGCGCGCCCCGTCAGCCCGGCGCCGCGCTCGCGGTGGACGCCGAGGGCACGGCGATCGGCTCGGTCTCCGGCGGCTGCGTGGAGGGCGCGGTGTACGAGCTGTGCGAACAGGCGCTGCGGGACGGCGAGACCGTCCTGGAGCGCTTCGGCTACAGCGACGACGACGCCTTCGCGGTCGGCCTGACCTGCGGCGGCGTCATCGACATCCTGGTCACCCCGGTCCGGGCCCAGGACCCGGTCCGTCCGGTGGTGGCGGCGGCGCTGGCCGCCGCCGCGGCCGGCGAGGCCGCCGCCGTCGCCCGGATCGTGTCCGGCCCCGCCGGCCTGGTGGGCCGCGCGCTGCTGGTCCGTCCCGACGGCGGCCACGAGGGCGGCTACGGCGGCCATCCCGAGCTGGACCGCACGGTGGCGGCCGAGGCGGCCGCGTTCCTCGACGCCGGGCGCACCGGCACCCTGGAGATCGGCGAGCGGGGCTCGCGCTGCGGGGAGCCGCTGACGGTGCTCGTGGAGTCCTCGGTGCCACCGCCCCGGATGATCGTCTTCGGCGCGATCGACTTCGCCTCGGCGCTGGTCCGGGTCGGCGCGTTCCTCGGCTACCGCGTCACCGTGTGCGACGCCCGCCCGGTCTTCGCGACGAAGGCCCGCTTCCCGGAGGCCGACGAGGTCGTCGTGGAGTGGCCGCACCGGTACCTGGAGCGCACGGAGACCGACGCGCGCACCGTCCTGTGCGTGCTGACCCACGACGCCAAGTTCGACGTGCCCCTGCTGCGGCTCGCCCTGCGCCTGCCGGTCGCCTACGTCGGCGCGATGGGCTCGCGCCGCACCCACCTGGACCGCAACGAACGCCTGCGCGAGGTCGGCGTCACCGAACTCGAACTGACCCGGCTGCGCTCCCCGATCGGCCTGGACCTCGGCGCGCGCACCCCCGAGGAGACGGCCCTGTCGATCGCGGCGGAGATCGTCGCGAACCGGCGCGGCGGCAGCGGGGTGTCACTGACCGGCGCGCACACGCCGATCCATCACGACACCGCGTCCGCGTCCACGGCCGCGCCGGCCGGGCGGATCGGGTCCGTGGCCTGAGTCCGGGGCACCGGCTGGTCGGGCCAGGCGACGGCGTACGCCGGGTCGCCGCCGCGCACGATCCTCACGTGGCGCAGCAGTTCCCGCACGATGCCGGCGTTGCCGCCCGCCCAGCCGCACTCCGGTTCCAGGTCGCTGGGCGTGGCGCGGTGCTCGACGTGGGACCAGCGGGCCCCGTCGGCGTCCCGCACGGCGCGGTCGACGAGCGCGGCCACGAGCGTGCGGGCGAAGGCGGGGGAGTCGCCCCGCTCGGCGATCCGGTCGCCGGCGAGGGCCAGGACGCCCGCCGTGCCGCAGCAGCGCCCGTCGTTGTCCCAGAAGCCGGGCCGCAGCCGGCGGGGCAGTCCGGAGCGGGTGACGGTGTGCCAGCAGCGGTCGGCCAGCGCCGTCCACGCGGGGTCGCCGGTGACGTCCCGCAGCAGCCGGAAGACCTGCGCGTCGCCCGCCGGCCCATGGCACCAGCCGTAGCTGTACCGCGGGGTGACGTCGGGGAAGTGGGGCGGGTCGGAGTGGGGGACGAGGAAGCCCTCGGGGCCGTCCTCGTCGCGGGCGACCACGTCGGCGGCTCCGGCGAGCGCGAGGTCGAGCAGGTCGGAGCGCCCGGTCGCCCCGCCGACCGCGGCCAGTCCGTACACGACACCCAGGGTCCCGTGCGAGACGTGGTGCATCCGGCCCTCGACGCCGGGACGGAACGGCCACCGCACACCGGCCGCCGTCGGCTCGGCCGTACGCGCGTACGGCTCCACCGCGAGCACGGCGAGGTCGTCCTGCCCGGCGAGCAGGGCGCCGAGGCCGATGCCCGCGTTGCCGCCCATCAGTTCGTACAGCTCGCCCCAGCGCTCCCCGACGAAGGCGGCCCGCACCCCCTCCAGGGCCCGTTCGGCGGCGGCCCCCGCCCGGGCGTCGCCCAGCTGCTCGTGGACGGCCCGCAGGGCGAGTGCGATGCCGGTGCGGCCGAAGTACAGGGAGTGGTCCTCCCACGACCCGGCGAACTCCTCCAGGGCGCGGGCCGCGCGCACGGCGGTGTCCGCGTAGACGTCGTCACCGAAGTGCCGCCACGCCTCCAGCAGGGTGGGGACGGCCCCGGCCGTGCCGTTGTAGAGCATCGGGTCGATCGCGTCGTCGGACGGCCGGACCGGCCACCCCAGCCCGTCGCCGTCGCCGGTCTTCCGCCCGGTGCCGATCAGCCAGCGCAGCCCGTCCACGGCCAGCGCCTCGGCCTCGTCGGCCGTCGCCGGCTCCGCGTCCGCGATGGTCATGCCGTCGTCCCCCCGTCGTCTCTGCCGGACGCCAACCCTACGCAACGGCACGGACGTTCGGCCGGGGCGGTCAGGGGGTGCGCAGCAACCGGTTCATCGCCCGTCCGAACAGGTACCGGCCCGCCGGCCCGACCAGACCGTCCAGGAAGCGCGGCACGAACCGGACACGCACCTCCTCGTGCCACACCGCCCGGGTCCGGCCGCCGGGGCCCGGGCCCACCTCGATCTCCGCCCAGCCGGTCATCACCCGGCCCCGCTTCTCCAGCCGGCACCGGCCCGGCGTGGTGGCTCCGGGCGGCTCCCAGCGCGTGACGTCCATCGGGTCGTCGAAGCCGAGCGGGCCGAGCCCGGTGCGGGCGACGAAGCGCGTGCCCTCCCGGGTGGGCCCCGCGGTGACGACACGGATCCGGGTGAAGGGGACGACGTCGCCGTGGCGGTGCCACTCCGTCAGGCGGCGCCACGCCTCGTCGAGGGGGAGCGGGACCGTGCGCTGGAGAAGAAAGGTGGCCACGGGGCGATCCTACGGAACGCGCTCGCCCGATCGGCGCTGGTCACGCCCGGCTCACCGGTACACCTCGCCCGGCTCGGCCTTTCCCGGCGCGAGCAGTTGGGGGACCGTCACGAACACGTACCCGCGCTTCTTCAGGCCCTCGATGATCCCCGGGACCGCCGGCACGGTGCCGTCGTAGAGGTCGTGCAGCAGGATGATGCCGTCGCGTTCGGTCTGCTCGAGGACGCGCTCGCGGATCAGGGCGGAGTCGTCGGTGCTGTAGTCCTTGGCCGTCACGCTCCACAGGACCTCCGACATCCCGAGCTCGCGGCAGATGTCGTGGACCGTGTCGTTCGTGCGTCCCTGCGGTGGGCGCATCAGGGTGGGGCGCCGCCCGATGAGGGCCGCTATCTCCTTGTTGGGCCGCTCTATCTCCTCGCGTATCCCGTCCGCTCCGAGATCCGTGAGCCGTTTGTGGTCCCAGGTGTGGTTGGCGATCTCGTGGCCCTCGTCCGCCATCCGCCGGACCAGGTCCGGGTACTTCTCGATGTGGCGCTTGCCGAGGAGGAAGAAGGTCGCCGGGACCTTCTCCTCCTTGAGGACGTCCAGCAGCTTCGCGGAGTGCTCGCTGGGTCCGGCGTCGAAGGTCAGCGCGACGCATTTGGCCTCCCGGCAGTCGACGCTGCCGGAGGGGGCGTGGGCGGCGCTCCGGGCGCGGACGGTGGCGGGCGACGTGGTGTCCAGGCGTACGTACTGGTCGAAGGCCACGAGACCGGCCGCCGCCGTCACGACGACGGCGGCGGACAACCAGATCCAGGTTTTTTTCATCTTCCGGGGCAGTAGGCGCATGCCCGAACTATACATAGCGTGTATACGCGGAGTGTATAGCGGGGGTCCCCAGTCCCTGAACAGGCTTTTCGCCGCCGTCCCGGAGCGGGGCGGCGGCGAGAGGGCGGGAGTCCGCTCAGGCGGACATGCTGGTGACGCGCCCGGCGTCCCGCGGCGCGGCGGGCGCGGGGGCGTTCTGCCCGGCCGGGACCGGCTTGCGCAGGAGCAGCAGGGCCGCGTCGTCGTGGAGATGCCCGCCGACGTGGTGCAGCAGCTCGCCGTGCAGCGCGGTGACGGTCCGCGCCGGGTCGTCGCAGACGTGCCGGGCGAGGCCCTCGGCCAGCGGATAGAACGCGCGGTCGTGGTCGCGTGCCTCGGTGACCCCGTCGGTGTAGAGCAGCAACTGGTCGCCGTCGGTGAAGGGCAGGACGTGCAGCCCGGGCGTCTCGCCGGACAGGGCGCGCAGTCCGAGGGGCGGGGCCGGCTGCTCCGGCTCGACCGGTATGACCTCAGAGTCCCGCACCAGCAGCGGCGGGGCGTGTCCGCAGTTGACCACTTCCAGCTCGCCGGGCCGGGGATGTCCGGCCACCACGGCGGTGACGAAGTCGTCGGGTCCCAGGTTCCTGGCCAGGCTGCGCTCGATACGGGCGACCACGTCGAGCAGGTCGGGCTCGTCGTGCGCGGCCTCCCGGAACACCCCGACGACCAGGGCCGCCATGCCCACGGCCGGCAGCCCCTTGCCGCGGACGTCGCCGACGATCATCCGGACCCCGTGCGGTGTCGGCACCAGGGCGTAGAGGTCGCCGCCGATCCGCGCCTCCGCCGCCGCGGCGCTGTAGCGCACCGCCACCTGGAACGGGCCGACGGTCGACGGGACCGGCTGGAGCAGGGCGTGCTGCGCGGCCTCGGCGACGGAGCGCACCGCCTCCAGCACCCGCTCCCGGCGCCCGCCCAGCACGGTGGTCAGCCCGCAGGCCAGGGTGACGACCGCGAGGGAGACCAGCGTCGTGCCCAGGACGCGGCCCGGGGCGCCGTGATGGAGGCCGAGGGCCACCCCGAGAGCGCCGGCGAACAGCCCCGCGCACAGGACCGTGCGGGGACCACCGGCGGTGGCGGCGAGCGCCGGCACCGTGGCGAGCAGGGGCACCCAGGCCGCCCTGGAGCCGCCGAGCAGGTCGGCGAGCGCGAGCCCGGTGACGATCAGTATCAGCAGTACGGCCACGGCGACGACCCATCGCCGCGACCAGTGGTCAGGTCCGAATTCGGGGGCCCGGCTCATCCTTGTCCGCTGTCCTCGTCTGTGTGCCCGGGGGAGACTCACCCCGGAAACCGGATATGTCCTACTTATGAGGAAACCGGTGCGGGGTGGGTCCGGGCAAGCGGCGGGATTTCAGATAGTGAGCGACAGGCTCCGCGTCACCCGGTCCGCCGTCGGCAGCAGCAGCGCGGTGACCTCCTCCAGCCCCCCGCGCCGGTCCGCCCGCAGCGACACCCCCAGCGAGCCCAGCGTGCCGCCGCTGTACACGGGCACCGCGACACACACCGTGCCGAGCGCGTACTCCTCCATGTCCGTGACCGCCGGGGCCAGCGGCGAGGTGTCCAGCCTGCGCAGCAGCTCGGGCGGGTCCGTGATCGTCCTCGGCGTCAGATCGGCCAGGTGGTGCCGCGACAGGTACTCCCGGCGCGCCTCCTCGTCCAGCTCCCGCAGCACCGCCTTGCCGAGCGCCGTCGCGTGCCCGGCGTCCTCGAACCCCACCCACAGGTCGACGCGCGGCGCCCGTGGACCGTCGACGATCTCCGCGACCCGGATCTCCCCGTCCTCGTAGAACGTCAGATAGGCGGCGCTCGACAGCTCGTCCCGCAGCGCGGCGAGCGCCGGACGCACCCGGCTGAGCAGCGTCTGCGCCCGGCCCGAGGACGTCCGCAGCGTCCCCAGCCGGTCGCCCAGCACGAAGGCGCCGTCGTCGAGCTTGCGCACATAGCCGTCGTGCACCAGCGTCCGCAGCAGGTGGTAGGTCGTCGCCAGCGGCAGCTCCGTCTCCCGCGCCAGCTGCTTGGCGGGCGCGCCGTTGTCGTGCGCGCTCATCGCCTCCAGCAGCCGGAAGGCCCGCTGGACGGAGCCGATGAGGGTGGGACCGTTCGGAGCGTCACCCATACGAACCAGGGTGCGCCCCGCCACGGCCCCGGGCAAGGCGGGTCCGGGTCCGGGGCCCACCGGTCACACCATCCGCGCCACCAGCAGCGCCACGTCGTCGTGGTCGTCGGGATGGCGCAGGCCGTACAGGAGCAGGTCGCAGGTCTCCTCCAGGGGCCGGCGCGGCTCGTCCAGGAAGCCGAGCATCACGTCCAGCCGGTCGTCGATGGAGTGGTGCCGTGTCTCCACCAGCCCGTCCGTGTAGAGGACCAGCAGATCGCCCGGCACGAGGTCGAGCGTGGTCGTCTCGAACGGCACACCCCCCACCCCCAGCGGCGCGCCCGACGGCAGCCGAAGCAGCCGCGGGTCCTGGCCCGGACGCGACAGCGCGGGCGGCATGTGCCCGGCGTTCGCGACCTGGAACCGCCGGGTGCGCGGGTCGTAGACCGCGTACAGGCAGGTCACGATGTAGTGCTCCAGATCGCAGGTGATCTTGTCCAGATGCTGGAGCACCGCCCCGGGATCGAGGTCGAGGTCGGCGTAGGCGCAGGTCGCCGTGCGCAGCCGGCCCATCGTGGCGGCCGCGTCGATGCCGTTGCCCATCACGTCCCCGACGACCAGCGCGGTCTTGTCGTCCTCCAGCGGCAGCACGTCGTACCAGTCGCCGCCGACCTCGCTGGTCGCCTGCGCCGGCTGGTAGCGGGAGGCCAGCTCCAGACCCGTGTGGTGCGGCGCGTGGTCGGGCAGCAGGCTGCGCTGCAGGGTCAGCGCCGTGTTGCGCACGCTCTGGAACCAGCGCGCGTTGTCGATGGCCACGGCGGCCCGCCCCGCCAGCTCCCCGGCGAGCACCACGTCGTCCTCGTCGAACGGCACCGGGTTGCGCGTCCGCTTCAGGTCGAGCGCCCCCAGCACCTCGCCGTGCGCGATCAGCGGCACCGCCAGGTACGAGTGCACGCCCGCCCGCGCCAGCAGCTCCGTCGCCTGCGCGTCCCGGCCGATCCGCGGCAGATCCGCCTCGCCCACGTGCCGCACCAGCACCGGCCGCGCCGTATGCACGCACAGCGTGACCAACCGGTCCCCCTCGTACGCGGCGAGATCACCGGGCGGGTCGGCGGCCCGCAGCGCCGTGCTCGGATACGCCGACTTCAGCGCGAGGGCGCGGAACAGCTCGGGGCCCTTCTCCGGCCTGCGGGTGCGCCGGCACGCCAGCGCCGAGTCCAGCACGTCCACGGCGACTACGTCGGCCAGCTCAGGTGTGGCCACATCCGCCAGCTCGTCGGCGGTCCGCTCCACCTCCAGCGAGGTGCCGACCCGCGTGGACGCCTCCGCGATCAGCGCGAGCCGCCGCCGGGCCCGGTCGGCCGCGGCGGCGGCCCGGTGCCGCTCGGTGACGTCGACGAACGAGATGGCGGCGCCCAGCACCCGCCCGCCGGAGTCCTCCAGCCGGTAGAACGACAGCGACCAGGCCCGCTCACGGTCCGGCTCGTCCGGCGGACGGCCCACGTGGTACTGGTCCAGCAGCGGCGTCCCGGTGGTGATCACCTGACGTACGCACGCCTCGATGGTGTCCAGGTCGGACAGCGGCAGCGTCTCCCGCAGAGGGCGGCCCACATGCTCGCCGGCCGGGGTGCTGTCGACCCGCTCCAGCGCCGGGTTGACCAGCAGGAACCGCAGATCCGGGCCGACCAGCGCGATCCCGATGGGGGACTGGTTGATCAGCCGCTCGCACAGCGCCAGATCCGTCTCGACCCGCTGGAGCAGCGAGTGGTCGGCCGCGATGCCGAGGGCGTACACGTCCCCGAGGTCGTCCAGCAGCCGCATGTTGCGGAACTCCGTCATCCGCGTACTGCCGTCCTTGTGCCGCACCGGGAACGTGCCGGCCCAGCTCTGGCCGGTTCGCAGCACCTCCGCGAACAGCTTCGTCACCGACGGCAGATGCTCGGGGTGGATGAACAGCCGGGCCGCGTGCGTGCCCAGCGCCTCCTCCGAGGAGTACCCGAACAGCTCCTCCGCCTGCGGGGTCCAGAAGACGATGCGCCCGTCCGCGTCCAGCACCACCGCGGCCACGCTCAGCACGTCGAGCAGCCCGGTCGGCCGGGGCGGCTCGGCACCGGGGCCACCCGCGTCGGACTCCCGGGATCCGGCTGTCATCGCGGCGCCTCCTCCACCCCCGGGTGGGCTGACCGGCCGCGGACGCTCCCGGACACGGCGACGGCGGGGCCGGCACCTCCATGCTCTCTCCACTGCGCCCCGCGCGCACCGGGCGGGCCGTCCCGTGCGCGCCGGAGACGCAAGCAGGAACATGGGTCCTGTGAGGACGGGAAGCACGGACGCTGCGTGAGGAGCCATGGACGCCCCGCGAGACACCCCGGACACCCCCGGAGCCGAGGCCCGGCGGGAGCCCCTCGACGCCGCCGGCGACGCCGCGGCCGTCGTCTCCGCGGGCGGGCGGGTGCTCGCCTGGACCCGGGCCGCCGAGGACCTCCTCGGGCTGCCGGCGGCCGACGTCGTCGGCACCCGGGGACTGGACCTGCTCGAGACGCCCGGCGACCGCGCGCGGGCGGTCGCCGTCGCCGAACGCTGCCGGTCCGGCGCGGGCTGGAGCGGCCGGTTCACGGTCCGGCGCCGCGACGGGCACACCGTCGACGTCGACGTACGGGTCTCCCCGGGCTTCCGCGTCGGCCACGAGGAGTGCTACCTGGTCTCCGCCCGGGATCGCCCCCCGCCGTGGATCGTCGGCGAGTCCGTCCTCAACGGCTTCCTGACCCGCTCACCGGTCGGCATGGCCGTCGTGGACCGGCGGCTGCGCTACGTCTGGCTGAACGACACCCTGGAGCGCCTCGGCGGAGTCCCGCGCGGCCAGCGGCTCGGCCGCCGCCTCGGCGATCTGCTGCCCGGTCTCGAGGCGGAGACCATCGAGGGCCTGATGAGCAAGGTCCTGGAGACCCGCGTCCCGGTCACCGACTACGAGTACGTCGGCTGGAGCTGGTCCGACCCGCACCGCCAGCGCGCCTACTCGACGTCGTTCTTCCCGCTCATCGACCCCGACGACACGGTCAGCGGCGTCTGCTACATGGTCCTCGACATCACCGAGCGGTGGACCGCCCACCGGCTGCTGACCCTCGTCAACGAGGCCGGCACCCGGATCGGCACCACCCTCGACGTGCTGTCGACCGCGCAGGAACTCGCCGACTTCGCCGTGCCCGCCTTCGCGGACTTCGTCGCCGTGGACCTGCTGGAACCGGTCCTCAGTACCGAGGGGCACGGCGCCTGGCTCACCGACGCAGGCCCGGCCCTCGTCGGCGCGGTGATGCGCCGGGCCGGTCTGCGGTCGGTCCGCGACGGCTGCCCGGAGGCCGTCGCGCACGTGGGCGACCCGGTCGACTTCGTCCCGCCGCCGCACGACGAGCACCTGCTCGGCGAGGGCGGCCCCGTCCTCATCCCGGTCCTCGACCCGTTCGACTCCCGGTGGGCCGCCGAACAGCCCCGCCGGGCGGCCAGCATGCGCGCCTACGGGCTGCACTCGATGATCTGCGTGCCCATGCGGGCCCGCGACACCGCGCTCGGCCTCACCACGTTCATCCGCTCACGCAACCCCGCCTCCTTCCGGCCCGACGACGTCCTCGTCGCCCAGGAGCTGGTCGCCCGCGCGGCGCTCTGCGTCGACAACGCCCGCCGCTACACCCGGGAGCACACCGCCGCCGTCACCCTCCAGCGCAGTCTGCTGCCGCAGGCGCTCACCGGCGGCACCGCCCTGGAGGTCGCCTCCGCCTACCGCCCGGCCGACCCCACGGACGGCGTCGGCGGCGACTGGTTCGACGTCATCCCGCTGTCGGGCGCCCGGGTCGGGCTCGTCATCGGCGACGTCGTCGGGCACGGCATCGCCGCCGCGGCCGCCATGGGACGGCTCCGCACCGCTGTGCAGACCCTCGCCGACATGGAACTGCCGCCCGACGAACTCCTCGCCCACCTCGACGACCTGGTCCTGCGGCTCAGCGAGGAGCAGCCCGACGCGGGCGGGGCCGGCTTCCTCGGCGCGACCTGCCTGTACGCCGTCTACGACCCCGTCACCCGGCTCTGCACGATGGCCCGCGCCGGACACCCGCCGCCCGTCGTCGTCACCCCCGACGGCCAGGTGTCCTACCCCGAGCCGCCCGCCGGACCGCCGCTCGGCCTCGGCGGCCTGGCCTTCGAGTCCGCCGAGATCGAACTCGCCGAGCACAGCCTGCTCGGGCTCTACACCAACGGCCTCGTCGAGAGCGAGACCGCCGACGTCGACAGCGGCATGGCCCGGCTGGGCGACCTGCTCTCCCGGCGCGACCTCGACCTCGACACGCTCTGCGCGTCCGCGGTGCGCGACCTCGTGCCCGAGCAGCAGCCCGACGACGTCGCCCTGCTGCTGACCCGCACCCGGGCCCTCGACCCCGGCGACGTCGTCTCCTGGGACGTGCCCGTCGACCCGGCCGCCGTCGCCGAGGCACGCGCCCGCGCCACCCGGCAGATGGCCGCCTGGCACCTCGACGACCTCACCATGACCACCGAACTGATCGTCAGCGAGCTGGTCACCAACGCGATCCGCTACGCCGAACCCCCGGTGCGCCTACGGCTCCTGCGCGACTCCCGGCTGACCTGCGAGGTCGCCGACGCCAGCAGCACCGCGCCCCGGCTGCGCCACGCCCGCAGCACGGACGAGGGCGGCCGGGGCCTGTTCCTGGTGGCGCAGCTCGCGCACCGCTGGGGCGTCCGCTACACCTCCGGCGGGAAGATCATCTGGGCCGAGCTGGAACTTCCCTGACCGCCGCGCTCAGGCGCGGTCCGCCACCGGCGTGCCGCGCACCCAGGCCACCGAGACCAGCGCGCCGACCACACACAGCGTCCCGGCGACCAGGACCGAGGTGTGCACACCGTTCATGAACGCCGCCCGGCTCCCCTCGGTGACGGCCGCCCGGAGCTGCTCCGGCATCCCGGCGGTGACCGGGGCGACCCCCATGGCCACCGCGTCCTTGGCGCCGCCCAGGCCCTCGGCCGCCGCCGCGGGCACCCCGGCCGAGGTCAGCTCGCCGGTCAGGGTGGCCCCGACCCGGCTGCTGATCAGGGACACCAGCACCGACGTGCCGAGCGCGCCGCCGATCTGCAGGGCGGTCCCCTGCAGACCACCGGCGACCCCGCCGTCCTGGACGGGCGCGTTGCCGACGATGGCGTCCGACGAGGAGGCCATCACCATGCCGACCCCCAGGCCGAGCGCGGCGAACGGCGGCCACATCGTGGCGTACGACGACTCCGCGCTCCAGCTCAGCATCGTGAAGCAGGCCGCGCCCTGGAGCGCCATGCCGAGCGGCATCGTGAACCGGGGCCCGAACCGGCCGGTGAGCGCCGCGCCCAGCGGCGAGGCGACGACCGAGGCCAGGCTCAGCGGCAGGGTCCGCACACCGGCCTCAACGGGGGAGAAGCCGCGCACGTTCTGCAGGTACAGCATGACGAAGAAGATCACACCGAGCAGCACGAAGAAGTTCAGCGCGGTGATGACGGTGCCGATGGTGAGCGCCGGGCTGCGGAACAGCCGCATCGGCAGCAGCGGGGCGGCCCTCCGGGTCTCGTACAGACCGAAGACCACCAGGACGACCACACCGGCCCCGATCGAGCCGAGCGTGCCGGCCGAGGCCCAGCCCCACGAGTCGCCCTTGACGACGCCGAACACCACGGCGAGCAGACCCGCGGCCAGCAGGACCACGCCACCGATGTCGAACCTGTCGTGCGCGGCGGCGGCGTTGCGGGTCTGCGGCAGCACGAGGGCGCTGAAGACGAGCGCGGCGACCCCGATGGGCGCGTTGATGTAGAACACCGACTCCCAGCCGACGTGCTCCACCAGCAGCCCGCCGACGATGGGGCCGAGGGCCGTGGACACCGAGGAGATCATGGCCCAGATGCCGACCGCCATGCCGAACTTCCGGGGCGGGAAGACCGCCCGCAGCATGCCGAGCGTGTTGGGCAGCAGCAGGGCGCCGAAGAAGCCCTGCGCCGCACGGAAGGCGATGACGCCCTCGATGGACCCGGCGAGCCCGATGGCGACGGACGCGAGGGTGAAGCCGGCGACGCCGGCCAGGTAGAAGGTGCGGCGCCCGAACCGGTCACCGAGCTTGCCGCCCAGGATCAGCGCGGCGGCCAGCGCCAGCAGATACGAGTTGGTCACCCACTGGAGGTCGGCCGTGGAGGCGTTCAGGTCCCGGCCGATCTCCGGGTTGGCGATGGAGACGACCGAGCCGTCGAGCGCGACCATGAACAGGCCGAAGGCGACGGCGAGGAGCGTCAGCCAGGGGTTGGCCCGCCGGCCGCGCGGCGGGTCGGCGGGGAGCCCGGGGGCGGGCAGGGCGGAGGCGTCGGTGGCCACGGAGGGCATGAGGGTACGGGTCCTTGCGAGATGAGGGATACGACGGGGCGGGAAGGGGCTGAGGTCAGCGCGTGGCGCCGTGGGCCCGCTCGGTGAGTTCGGTGAGTGCCGCGAAGGCGCCGAGCGCCGAACCGAGGGCGTCCCGCTGGCCGTCGGTCAGCGCACGCATCGCCCGCGCGAGGTGCCGGCCCATCAGGCCCGTGACCTCGGCCAGCCGCTCCCGGGAGGTCGGCGTCAGGTGCAGATGCGCGATCCGCTTGTCGGCCGGGTCCTGACGGCGCTCCAGCATCCCCTGCTCGGTCATCTGGGTCACCAGCGCGCTGACGTTGTTCGGCTTCATGCGCAGCGCCTCGGCCGCCTCCCGCACGGTGACCCCGTCGTGGGCCTCGACATGCCGCAGCAGGGCGAGCTGCGCCTCGGGGGGCTTGGGGTGCGGGTACTCCTGACCGACCTGCCGGTCGAGGGCCCGGTGCAGCGCGGGCAGGCACGCCACGAGTGCGGCGGCCACCTCGTCGATGTCCTGGACGGACGCGCTGGGGGCGGGCATACCGGAAGCGTATGTATGAAGAGATAGCTATGTCAACGGAGGTTTTTCCGGGGGCGGCCGCGGGGTCGCGGGGTCGCGGGGCCGCCGGGGAGACGGGCCGACGGGCCGACGGGTACGCGGAACGGCCGGCCCCGGTGATCCGGGACCGGCCGTTCATCGAGCACGACTCAGGACATCAGCCCTGCGTCACTCGTCATGCCCGTCGTGCCCTCCCTTGCCCTTGTGCTCACCCTTGCTGGGCTTGTCGGGGTGGGCGGGCTTGGAGGGGTGCTCGGGCTTCGAGGGGTGGGCGGGCTTGGAGGGGTGCTCGGGCTTCACCGGCTTGGTGGGGTGCTCGGGCTTGGCGGGCTTGGTGGGGTGGTCCGGCTTGGCGGGCTTGGCGGGCTTGCTGGGGTAGGCGGGCTTGGCCGGCTGCTCAGGCTTGCTCGGCTTGGCCGGGTACGCCGGCTTGCTGGGCTGCTCGGGCTTGCTCGGCTTGGCCGGGTAGGCCGGCTTGGAGGGCTGCTCTGGCTTGGCGGGCTTCGCCGGGTACGCCGGCTTGCTGGGCTGCTCGGGCTTGCTCGGCTTGGCCGGGTAGGCGGGCTTGGAGGGCTGCTCCGGCTTGGCGGGCTTCGCCGGGTATGCAGGCTTGGAGGGCTGCTCCGGCTTGGCGGGCTTCGCCGGGTATGCAGGCTTGGAGGGCTGCTCGGGCTTTGCCGGGTACGCCGGCTTGGAGGGCTGTTCGGGCTTGGCGGGCTTCGCCGGATATGCAGGCTTGCTCGGGTACTCGGGCTTGGCAGGCTTCGCCGGGTACGCGGGCTTGGAGGGCTGCTCTGGCGTCGCGGGCTTGGCGGAGTACGCGGGCTTCGCCGGGTACGCGGGCTTCGCAGGCTTCTCCGGGTACGCCGGCTTCGCGGGCTGCTCGGGCTTGGCCGGGTAGGCCGGCTTCTCCGGCTGGGCGGGCTTCGCCGGGTACTCGGGCTTGACCGGTTGCTCCGGCTTGACCGGGTGCTCGGGCTTCGCCGGGTGCGCCGGCTGCTCCGGCTGGTCCGGCTTCCCGGGGTACTCCGGCTTGGCGGGCTGAACCGGCTGGCCCGGCTTCGCCGGATGATCCGGCTTCGCCGGGTGCGCGGGCTGGGGTCCGTGGGCCGGGGCCGGGTGGGCCGGGGACGGCGCGTGCGGCGGGGCGTGGTCATCGGCAAGGGCGGAGCCCGTGCTCGCCAGGGCGGCTGCGGCGAGCGCGGCTGCCATGGCGGCGGGCGCCAGGACGGATCGCCATCTCGGCGGTGTCCTCATCTTCCACTCTCCTCGACTGGGTTCAGGGCCTCGTGACGGCGGGTCAGCACCAAGAGCCGGATAGTGGAATGAATAGGAAATCGGCTGATATGAATAACGCCGGGACGATCAAAGGCCACCGAATGACGTAGCCCGGCACCGCCAGTCGGCCCGGCCCCGAGCCGCCGAAATAGGACACGATCCGTCCTCGATCCTCCGTACCCTGCGGAGCATGAAGCGGACCTCCACCACGACGAAGGCGGCGAGGGCGATGAGCGGCACGGAACCGGTCCTGAGCACCCGCGCCCTCAACCGCGCCACGCTGGAACGGCAGTTGCTGCTGCGCCGCTCACCCCTCACCGCCCCGGAGGCGGTCACCCACCTCGTCGGCCTCCAGGCGCAGGAGGTGAAGCCGCCGTACTACGCGCTCGCCGCACGCCTCGACGGGTTCACGCCCGAGGCGCTGTCCGCCCCGCTCGGCGACCGGTCGCTCGTCCGCATGGTCACCATGCGCTCCACCATCCATCTGCACACCGCCGACGACGCCCTGACGCTGCGTCCGCTCGTGCAGCCCGCCCGCGAGCGCGAGATCACCTACTTCCGCAAGGGCCTCGTGGGCGTCGACCTGGACCGCCTCGCCGCGCTCGCCCGCGAGCTCGTCGAGGAGTCGCCCCGCACGATGAAGGAGCTGCGTGAGGCCCTCAGCGCCGAGTGGCCGGACGCCGACCCGCAGTCGCTGGCCGTGGCCGCCCGCTGCCGGCTCCCGCTGGTGCAGATCACCCCGCGCGGCCAGTGGGGCCGCAGAGCCCAGGTGACCCTGACGACCCTCGAACACTGGCTGGGACGCCCGGCCGAGCCGGCGGCGCCCGCCGACGACACGGTCCTGCGCTATCTGGCCGCCTTCGGTCCGGCGTCCGTGAAGGACCTGCAGACCTGGGCCGGCCTCACCCGGATGCGCGCCGTCTTCGAGCGGCTGCGGCCCGAGCTGGTCACCTTCCGGGACGAGAACGGCGTCGAGCTGTTCGACCTGCCCGACGCCCCGCGCCCCGACCCGGACACCCCGGCGCCGCCGCGCCTGCTGCCCGAGTTCGACAACCTCCTGCTCTCCCACGCCGACCGCGCCCGGGTCGTCCCGCCCGCGAACCGGGGCCGTACCTGGCAGGCGAACACCTTCTACTGCCCGTTGCTCGTCGACGGTTTCCTCGCGGGCGTGTGGCGCCTCATCGGCGACGCCCTCGTCATCGAACCGTTCTCCGACCTCGGCCGGGCCGAGCGCGCCGAGGTGACCGAGGAGGCGGAGCGCGTGCTCGGCGTACTGCACCCGCGGGACTCCTACGACGTCCGCTTCGGCACCGTCATCGCCTGACCGGGCACGCGGACACCCCCGGTCCTCCCACCCGACGGGGCGGGGCGGGAACACCGAGGGCGTGAAGGCTCCGGTCAGGGGCGCGCGGCGGGGGCGGTCAGCCGCGCCGTGAGCAGGTGCGAGTCGAGCAGGGACAGATCGGCGGTGCGGTCGGCGCGGGCGTAGCCGGCGAGCATCCGCTTGGTCAGGACGAGCGCCTCCGGATGTCTGCGCAGGAGGGGTCTCACCCAGGAGCCGACGACCTGGTCGAGCCCCTCGGCGGGGGCCGTCCGGTGCACGAGGCCGAGCCGCTGGGCGGTGGCCGCGTCGAACACCTCGCAGGTGAGCATCAGTTCACGGATCCGGGCCGCGCCGGCCTCGGCGACGAGGCGGCCCATGGCCCCGCCCCAGGCGGGCGGCAGGCCCAGCCCCACCTCGGGCATCCGGAACCGGGTGGTGTCGGCGGCGGCTCGCAGATCGCAGTACGAGGCGAGGGCGAGGCCCGCGCCGACGACCTTGCCGTGCAGCCGGGCGACGGTGACGACGTGGGTCGTCTCCAGCGCCTGGCAGAGCCGCTGCGCCTTGTCCGCGACGCGCCGCAGGTCGCCGCCGGAGGGATCGGCGGCGAGGGACTCCTGGTACTCCGTGCGGTCGGCGCCCAGGCAGAAGTCCTCGCCGTCGGACGACAGGATGAGGACGCGCAGGTCGGGCCGTTCGTGCAGGCCGTCGAGGACGGCCAGGAGATCGTCCAGGGCGGCGACACCGAGCGTGTCGTCACCCTGCTCGGGGTTGAGGCGTACGTGCAGGACCGGGCCGTCCTCGTCGACGGCCACGGCCTTGAGCGCGCGGTGGGTGAGGGGAGAGGGGGTCTCGGTCATGCGAGGGCGACGTCCAGGTTCGACAGGCGCCTGAAGGCCACCCGGGGCTCCCACGTGGGGCGCTGGGCGAGCGTGAGGCGGGGCAGACGGCTGATCATGTGGTGGAGAAGGGTCTGGGCCTCCAGCCGGGCGAGCGGTGCGCCGAGGCAGTAGTGGATGCCGTTGCTGAAGGCCAGGTGGTCGGAGCGGGACCGCTCGGGGTCGAAGCGGTCGGGGTCGGCGTGCCGGGCCGGATCGCGGTGCGCGGCGCCCACCATCAGGTGGACCATGGCGTCCTTGGGGACCTCGATCCCCCCGACAACGGTGTCGTCGGCCGCGACACGGCTGATCACATGGGTGGGCGGGTCGTGGCGCAGCGTCTCCTCGACGAAGGCGGGCACCAGGGTCGGGTCGGCGGCGAGCAGATCCCAGCGCAGCGGTTGCTCCAGCAACCGCAGGGCCATGGTCGACAGTAAGGTGGACGTCGTCTCCAGCGCCGCCAGCAGCACGAAGAGGGCGAGGAAGTACACGGATTCGTCGGCCTGGTCCCGGTCGGGTTCCAGGGTGTCGAAGGTGTGGATCCACAGGGACACCGGGTCGTCGCCGGGTTGTGCGCGGCGCCGGCGGACCAGGTCCATGAAGTACGCGCGCAGTTCGGCCGTGGCCGCGTCCGAGCGGGCCAACTGGCTGGCCGTCGGCAGGAGTTCCTGGGTGAACACCTGCTCGTGGGTGAGTTCGCGCAGCCGGGGCCAGTCGGCCGCGGGCAGGCCGAGCCAGTCGCCGATCGTGGCGACGGGCAGTTCCTCGCTGACGAGCGGCACGAAGTCGGCGGTACCGTGGCGCAGTTGCTCGGTGAGGGACAGCAGGAGGCGGTCGGTGGTACGCCCGACCGTGCGTCCGATCCGCTCCAGGGTCTTGCGGCCGAACGTTCCTGCCGCCCTGCGTATTCGGGTGTGGTCCGGTGGGTTGAGCGCGGGCAGCGTATTGCTCATCTCCTGGGAGGAGGGAGCGTTCCAGCGGGTGCCCGCGCCCTGCTGGGCACGCCAGCGCTTGTCCGGTTCGAGCCAGTCACGGGAGCGCAGTATCTGGTCGCACAGGTCGAAACCCGTGACGAGCACATTGCCCCATGGGGCGGGTGTGACAGGGCCCATGGCCCTGAGCCGGGCGTAGTAGGGAAAAGGATCGGCCTGCCCCTCCGCCGTCCGCAGACGGGCGAAGAGGCTGACAGCTGAACGACGGTCGTGCGACGGGCGAGCGTCCACCACCACGATGGCGGCTCCTTCCTGGGAGATCAGCCGCCATACGTACCCATGCGGTGATTGAAGCATCCACTTGTGGAGGTCAGGTGAGGGTTACCTTCGTCACTCGCCGCCGAGCCAGGCCCGGAAGCGGGAGAACAGGCCACGCGGGTGAGCGTGTTGGGCGGTTGGCTGAGAATGCGCGGTCGTCGTGTGCTGCGGCACCGAAACGGCCGGCTGCGGCGCCGCCGAGCGAGCGGATTCGGCCGGGGACGGGCCGGCCGGGCGCGGGGTGAACCGGACGGGCAGCGACGCCAGCGAACGGCTCCACGGCCCCTCTCCCCAGCTGAGGTCCTTGAAGGGGACGCGCATCTCGAGGTCGGGCAGCCCGTTGAGCAGGCACTCGACGGCACTCACCGCGATCATGAACGCCGGGTCCTTGGCGGGGCACGCGTGCGGACCGGCACCGAACGCCAGGTGAGCCTTGGCGCTGAGCTGTTCACGGTGCTGCGCCAGCTTCGGATCGGTGTTCGCCGCCGCGAACGAGATCAGGACGGGGTCGCCCGCCCGCAGGATCCTGCCGCCCAACTGCACGTCGTGCGTGGGGTAGTGGCCGGCGTAGTTGGCGATCGGCGCGAAGTTCCACAGCGTCTGCGCGACCGCGTCCTCGACGGGCAGCGCGGCCTGCGCGTCCTCGCTGAGATACAGGGCCGTGCTGGTGCCGATGGCCGCGGCCAGCGGGGCGGTGCCGCCGGACAGCAGGGTGACCAGCTGGTGCAGGACCTCCTCGTCGCTGAGCCGCGCCGCGTGCTGCATCAGCTTCGTCGTCAGGTCCTCGCCGGGCCGGCGGTGCTTGAGGGCGATCAGCTCGGCCAGCGCCGTCCCCAGCACCTCGTCGGCACCCGGAGTGCCCTGGAAGATGCCGCTGATGCCGGCGATGACCCGGTCACCGAGCTCGGGCGGGCAGCCGAACAGCTCGCTGAAGACCAGCAGCGGCAGCGGCATGGCGTACGCGGCCATCAGCTCGGCGTGCCCGAACGCGTCCGAGCCGAACTGGCTGACCAGGTAGTCCGCCGACTGCTGCACCTTGCGGCGCAGATGCAGCTCGTTGACGGTGGCGAGGCTGTCGACGACCGCCTGCCGCAGCCGCGCGTGCGCCGCCCCGTCGCTGAACAGGGCGTTCGGGCGGTAGCCCATCATGGGCAGCGCCGGGCTGTCCGCGGGCACCCGCCCCTCGTTGAGCGCGTTCCAGCGGCGCGAGTCACGGACGAACGACGCCGGGTTCTGCAGGATGAACAGCGCGGCGTCGTAGCTGGTGACCAGCTCGACCTCGACGCCGGGCGCGATGTCGACCGGCGCGCTCGGGCCGAGGGAGCGCAGATGGCCGTACGTGGCCTCGGGGTCGGCGGCGAACCCGGGGCCGTACAGCTGCGCGTTGCCGTGCGCGGGGCACCCGGCGGGTATGCCCCGCGTGGAGTGGGGTTCTTGCATGGCGAGCTCCTAGTCGAGCAGGGACATGAGGTGCTGCACGAGGGCGATCAGGGCCTGGAGCGCCGACTTCTGGTCGCGTACGTCACAGGCCACGACGGGGGTGTCGGGGTGCAGGTTCAGCGCCTCGCGGACTTCGTCGAGGGGGTAGGTGGTGGCCCCCTCGAAGTGGTTCACGCCGATCGCGTAGGTCAGGCCGAAGCGCTCGACCAGGTCCAGGACCGGGAAGGACTCGTCGAGCCGCTGCGGGTCGACGATGAGGAGCGCGCCGAGCGCCCCCCGGGACAGCTCCTCCCACATCTCCTTGAAACGCTCCTGACCGGGCGTTCCGAAGACGTAGAGGACCAGTTCGTCGCTGAGCGTGATCCGGCCGAAGTCCATGGCGACCGTGGTGGTCGTCTTGTCGGGTGTGCGCGACAGGTCGTCGTAGCCCACACTCGCCTCGGTGATCTCCTCCTCGGTCTGCAGGGGCTCGATCTCTGAGATGTTGCCGATGTAGGTGGTCTTGCCGACTCCGAAGGGCCCTACGACGAGGACTTTCACCGAGCGCACGTCGTCTGCGTCCAGGTACACGGGTTACGCTCCGATGTTCTTCAGGCCTTCGAGGACGGCACTGAGCAGTTCTCGGTCTTTGCTGTCGGCCCGGGGGGCGGGCTTGCGGACGAGGACCAGACCGCTCTCCTCCAGCTGTGACAGGAGGATGCGCACGATGCCGAGCGGCAGGTGCGTACGGCCGGCGATCTCGGCCACGGCCAGCATGCGGTTGGCGACCAGATCCATGATCGCCTTCTCCTCCGGGGCGAGGGTGCGGGCCGTGGCGGCGGTGTCCTTGTGCGCGGTCACCAGGGCGGTGCGCTCGTACTGCTGGTCGGGCGGCAGGGCGCGGCCGTTGGTGATCACGAAGAACGGGACTAACGCGGACGTCAGTTCCACTTCCGGGTCGGAGTCGTGTGCGTCAGACATCGCTCGGCGCCTCCTGTCGCGGTACGCGCTCCTCGGTCAGCCGGGGCACCACCTCGCCGAGGCGCGTGGTGAACTCCTCGATGTCGGTGTCGTGTTCGGCCGCCGCGGCGAGCAGGCGGCCGTGGTCACCGGCGATCAGGAAGATCCAGCCGTGCTGGAACTCGATGACGGTCTGCCGCCACTCCGCGCCCGGCTGCACCCCGGCGAACTGCGAGGTGACCCGGCTGTAGGCGTGGATGCCCATCATGGCGGCGGAGATGGTGTCGACCAGGTCCCGGTCGATCCCGCTGGTCGCGCCCAGGGGCAGGCCCTCCGCGCCGAGCAGCACGGCGTGCCGGGCACCGTGCACGCCGGAGATCACCTCGTCGAGGTCGGCGAGCACCGAGCCGGAACGGCCGCCCGCCTCCGCCCCGTTGGAGGCGCCCGCCCCGTGCAGTGACGGTTCCTCGGCGTCGACCCGGGGCGGGGTCGTCAGGTTGTTGCCCAGACGCGCCACGAGCCGGTGCATCCGGAAGGAGATCTGCTGGATGTCGACGTCGAGTTCCGCCGCGGCGGCCAGATAGGCCCCCTGGCCGGCCCCGATGAGGAAGATCCACCCGTGCGAGAACTCGATGATCGTCTGGTGCCACTGCGGGTCCTGCACCGGTTCGATGAAGCGGGCCGCGGCACGGCTCAGTGCCTGCATGCCGGCCATGGCGGCCGAGATGGTCCTCAGGTCGTCGTCGACGAGACCCTGGGTGGCCCCCCGCGAGATGCCGTCAGCGGAGAGCAAGACGGCGTGCCGTGCCTTGGGCACGTTGGTCACGATGTCTTCGAGCATCCACGACAGGTCGGTGGTCATGCGTCTTGGGGCCCTTCAGTGGCTGCGGAATCGAACGTGCGGCCCGAGATGGTGCCTCGTTGCAGGGCGCCCAGGGCGCCCCGGCTGCGTCCGGAGACGCGACCGGTGTCCTGGGCCGTCCGGGACGGCTGCCGCTGGTCGTCCGGGGAGGCCGCCCGGGACACGCGTTTGGGCAGACCGTGCACGGTGCGCGGCCGGCTCGGCGCGGACTGGTCGTCACGCACGATGCTCACCGGGGCCGGAGCCTCCTCCACGGGGGCCGGCTGCTCCTCCGTCCACAGTTCCTCGGGCAGCAGCACCACGGCACGGACGCCGCCGTACCGGGAGATGCCCGTGACGTCGACCCGGAAGCCGTACTGGCGGGCGAGCAGGCCGATCAGCGGGAAGCCGAACTTCGGCTGGTTGCCGAGCTGGGAGAGCCGGGGGACGAAGTCGCCGGACAGCAGGGCGGTGGCCCGCTGGCGCTCCTCGTCGTTCATGCCGACACCGGCGTCGTCGATGACGATGCACAGGTTCTTCTGGATCCGCTGGAACGTCACCTCGATCGGCGCGTCCTGCTGGGAGAAGCTGGCAGCGTTGTCGAGCAGCTCCGCCACGGCGAGCGCGACCGGGGAGACGGCCGACGCCTTCAGGGCGAAACCGGTCTGCTGCATAATCTCGACCCGGCGGAAGTTGCGGATCTGCCCCTGTGCGTTGCGCACCACGTCGTACACGCTGCCCGGCCGGTTGCGGCGGCCGGCCGGCGCGCCGCAGAGCACGGCGATGCCCTGGGCCTTGCGCTGCATCTGCGCGTTGGCGTGCGTGACCTCGAGGAGTTCGGCGAGGACCGGGTGGTTGCCGTACTTGCCCTGGATTCCCTCCAGGACGGTCATCTGCTCGGCGGCCAGGCTCTGCAGGAAGCGGGCGGAACCCTTGAGGACCGCCTTGGTGCTGTCCTCGGCCGCCTCCTCCGCCTGCCGGATGGTGGTGTCGAACTGGTGCTTGTACCGGGCCAATTCGGCCTGCACCGAGGTGAGGTGGCCCTGTGCCTGAGCGAGCTCCGCCTTCAGCGCCTGCTCGGCCAGCTGCTTTCTCCTCCCCAGGGCTCTGTTGCGGACGACGAGTGCCACGATCGCTGCGACGGCTATGGCCGTCATCGCAACCAGGCACCACGCAAGCGCGTCTCGAGACATGGAAACCTTTCCCGGCGCATGAAAATGCGGACGTAGACGGATAACTCCCCCGCGAGTACGCACCCACGACAAACCATGCCGCCTACCCGAGCTCTGTGGCTGCTGAGCGTGCGGACCCCAAGTCAACGCTTGAAGTAAGTGGATCAAGGTCGCAGATGCGGGGATGCTATCACCGGCGTGACGGCGCCCGAGAGCGCGCCACCGTTCCTCCGCAAGGCCAACACGCCTTCTGTGGACGGATGTTGCCTGCCGTTCAGCGAGGCGGGTTCATCGGTGGTGGAGGGCGCCGGCCCCCGGGGCGGCGACGGCCCGGCAGCCCGGTTCCTTCCGGGGCCGTCGGCTCGCCCGCCCGTCGGGCCGGGTGCACGGGTCCACAGCGACTCCTTCGCGATGGGGTCCTGAGGCGACTGTCCCCCCGCGCGCGGCATGACGCCGCGTCAGTCTGCCGAAAGTAAGATGATCGTAACAGGTTTCACCCTGTGTACGGACGCGGGCACAGGTGCATGAAAGCCCACCGGGGGACGGGAGTTCGCCCCGCCGGGCTCAGTCCGCGCGGCCCGTCACCGCGACCGTGACGCCGAGGCCGATCATCGTGCAGCCGCCCGCGCCGCCTATCAGGGACAGCCGGCGGTCGGAGCGGGCGAACCAGGTGCGGGCGGCGGAGGCCGTCAGGCCCCACAGGGTGTCCGTGACCAGGCCGATGGTGATGGGGACGAGACCGAGCACCAGCATCTGCAACGGCACCCGACCCGCCGAGTGGTCCACGAACTGGGGGAGCACCGCGGCGAAGAACACCACCCCCTTGGGGTTGGTGACGCCGACGAGCACGCCGTCCAGCAGGGTGCGCAGATCACCGCGCGCCGGCTCCCGTGCCGCGGTGCCGATCGCCGACGCCTTCAGCTCCCCGCGGTGCCGGAACGCCTGGACCCCGAGCCAGACCAGATAGGCGGCACCGGCCAGCTTCACGGTGAGATAGACGGTCACGGACCGCTCCACGAGGGAGCCGATCCCGACCGCGACGGCGATCACCAGCAGATAGGAGCCGACGACGTTGCCGAGCGCGGTCGCCACGGCGGTGCGGCGCCCGTGCGCCAGGGCGCGGCCGATGACGAACAGGACGCTGGGCCCCGGAATCACGATCACCAGCAGCGACATCGCCGCGAACGCCAGCATCCGGTCGGTGGACACCATGACCTCACCCCCACATCCCTGCCGGTGGCTCATTCAAACAGGAGCCACCGACAACGGACAGGGGGGCGGAACGCCGGCCGGGAGAACGGCATGGACAGGGGGCGTTGCGGGCCGCTCGTGGAGGCCCGCAACGCCCCCTGGTCTGTGGTTCCCGGCTAGGACCGGACCTGGTCGGTCACCTCGCCCGAGAACGTGGTCAGCCGGGTGTACACACCCGGGTACCCCGCCTGGGCGCAGCCCTCGCCCCAGGACGTTATCCCTGCCAGGACGCCCCCGATGAGCAGGGGACCGCCGCTGTCGCCCTGGCAGGAGTCGACGCCGCCGGACGTCTTCCCGGCGCAGACCATGTCGGAGGCGACATAGTCCGAGCCGTACGAGCCGGCGCAACTCGAGTCGGACACCGTGGGCACGGTGGCCGTCCGCAACGGGTTGGAGGAACTGCCGCCCGACGACGTGGTGCCCCAGCCGAGGATGCGGGCGCTGGTGCCGGCCGCGTACACCCCCGTGTCCGAGGAGCCGACGTACCCGGCGGTGGCGTACGGCATCGACGTCGACAGGGTCAGCACGGCCACGTCGTCGCCCCTGGTGGCCGTGGTGTAGTCGGGGTGCACCCAGATCCGGCTGACCTTGGCGACGGTGCCGTCGGTGCCGTTCAGATAGGTGCGGCCGCCGACGACCCGCACGTCACCGGGGCTCTCGCCGGCCATGCAGTGGGCGGCCGTGACGACCTTGGTGGGGGAGACCAGCGTCCCGCCGCAGAACTGGTTCTGTGAGGCGTCCGTGATCTGCATCATGAACGGGTACGCGGACGTCGTGGTCGTGGTCCCGCCGACGATGCGGGTGGACGCGGCCTCGGCGGTGGGGGCGGTGAGCAGAGTGGCCGCCGCGGCGGCGGCCACCGCCGTGACGACGGCGGTCCTTCTGGCACGGGTGAGCCCGGACAAGGAGACTCCTCGGTGGGGGGATGGCCGGTGGGGGGTTCGCGCGGGCACGGGTCTCGGTGGGGCCGGGGGACCGACCCCGTGTGCCCGGCGAGCGGCACACCCACAAGGTAGGTCCCGGCTGATCCCCTTCCCAATGAGGGAACCCCCTAAGGGAGTTGGGCAGGGAAAACCCTCGGTCGTGCCGGGTAAACCGGGCCGCGCCGACGCAATGGGGTGAACTCCGCCCGAACACACCGGCGAACCCGCGCCGTACGACGCACGGGGCCCTTCGCCGGGTTGGTCACGACCTGGGTCACGGTGCCCGGCGCCCCGCCGCCAGGCGGACGATGTCGACCCGGGACCGGATGCCGAGCTTGCGGTACACCCGGGTCAGCGTCGCCTCCACGGTCTTGACGCTGATGAACAGGCGCGCGGCGATCTCCCGGTTCGTCGCGCCCTCCATGACCAGGCCCGCGACCTGACGCTCCATCGAGGCCAGCCCGTCCAGGCCCGCCGCGCCGCCCGGCGCCGGCTCGGGCGGGGGCAGCGCCGCCGCGCTGCGCTCCGCGGCGGCCGCCTCGACCTTCCGCAGCCACGGCAGCGCGCGGCAGCGGCGGAACAGCCGGGCCGCCTCCTCGTAGGCGGCCGGGCCCGCCTCGGGGCGCAGCAGGGCCAGCGCGAACGCGGCGCGGGCCGCCTCCAGGCCGTATCCCAGGGCCCCCAGCCGGTCCTGAGCGGCCGTCAGCCGCGCCACCGCCCCCTCCCGGTCGCCGCGCGCGGCACGCAGCACCGCCTCGGCCCGGTCCAGCACACCCAGCACGCTGTCCCGGTTCAGCCGCAGCGCCTGCCCCCGGGCGACGTCGATGAGGTCCCGTGCCTCCGCCAGTTCGCCGGTGCCCACCAGCGCCTCGGCGAGGTCGCCGTGCCACCGTCCGCGCGCGGGGTCCGTGATCCCGAGCCCCTGCTCGACCTCCCGCACCCGGCGCAGCGACCGCACCGCCGCCGGCAGATCGCCCGCCACCAGCTCGGCGTGCCCCAGCGCGGCCAGCGCACGGGAGACGTACATCTGGTCGCCGTCCTCCTCGGCGTGCTCCACGGCCTCCCGGGCCAGGGTCAGCGCCCGGTCCACCTGCCCGCCCGCCGCCTCCGCGAGGGACGTCAGCACCGCCGACGCCACCTCGCCGATCCCGGTGTCCCGGGCCAGCCGCAGGCTCTCGCGGGCCAGGTCCAGGGCGCGTCCGCACTGACCGGAGTGCAGTTCCGTCTCGGCCACCCCGCGCAGGAAGTGCACCTCGCTCTCCACCCACCCGTGCCGGCGCACCTCGCGCAGCAGCCCGGTGACGGCCGACCGGGCCTCCGGCAGCTGGTCGCTCATGATCAGCCAGCGGAAGCGGGAGTATCCGGCGCCGTTGTGGTGGCAGGCGACGCGCGGGTCCTGCGGCTCCTCCAGGGCGCGCTTGATGGTCGCGGGCGCGTCCGGATGCCCCATCAGCGTCTCGATCTGGGCCTGGAAGGCCAGCGCCATCAGCTCGGTGTACCGGTCGCCGGCCCGCGCCGCGAGCTCGGCGGCGTACGCGACCTCCTCGCGCGCCTCGTCGAAGTCGCCCTTGACCAGCACGGCCCGCCAGGTCAGCTGGTAGTGGACCAGGGCGAGCAGCCGCGGGTCGTCACCGGCGTCGGCCAGGGCCTGCGGGAAGATCGCGTCGACCTCCGACATGGCGTGGCCCGCCGTCTCGATCACCGCGATCCAGGCCCGCACCCGCTCCGCCGGCACCGACGTACGGGACAGCACCTCGCGTGCGATGTCCCGGGCGAGGTCCAGCTCGCCCGCCGTGATCGCGTCCTCGGTGGCCTTCAGCCGCAGCGCGTCCGGACTCGGGTCGCCGTCCGCCGGGGTGTGCCGGGCGGCGAGCAGGCACAGCTGGGCGGCGACCGACGGGGCGCCCCGGTCGCGGGCCAGCGCGGCGGCCTCCGCCAGCCGGGCGGCGACCTCCGGGTCGGTGCCGCTCGTGGCGAGGGCCAGGTGCCGGGCGCGTTCGATCGGGTCGGAGGCGGCCGTGGACAGGGCGGCGTGGACGGCCCGGCGTTCCTGCGCGGGTGCCTCCGCGTACAGCGCGGCCGAGATCATGGGGTGCGCGAACCGTACGGCCGGTCCCTCCGGCTCGGTCGCCAGCAGCCCGAGGGCGGCGGCCTGGGCCGTCTCGGCCTCGGCGTTGGCCCGCCCGGCCGCGTGCAGCAGGGCCACGGTGGGGCGGGCGCCCGCGCTGGCCACGAGGAGGGTGCGGCGGGCCTCCTCGGACAGCATCTCCAGCCGGTTCAGCACGAGGGCGCGCAGCGAGGTGGGCACCGGAAGGGGCTCGCCGGGGCGCGGCGGGGTGGCGTTCTCGGCGAGGGCCCGGCTCAGTTCGAGCGCGAAGAGGGCGTTCCCGCCGCTGGTGCGGTGGATGTCACGGACGGTGGAGCGCGGCAGACCGGTGTAGCCGCGGCGGTCGAGGAGGACGGAGAGCTGGGCCCGGGACAGCGGGCCCAGGCGTATCGCCAGGGTGTCCGGCGGGGAGGCCCGCAGGATCTGGTCGTACTCCTCGCTCTCGGTGCGCACCGCGCACAGCATCCGCACCGGGGTCTCGCCGAGCCGGCGGGCCGCGAAGCCGAGGAGTTCGGCGCTGGCCGGATCCAGCCACTGGGCGTCGTCCGCGACGATCAGCACGGGCCCGGCGTCGGCCAGGGCGCGCAGCGCGGACAGGACGGCGAGCCGCAGGGCCAGCCCGTCCCGCTGGAGCGTGGACTCGCCGCGTCCGGTGAGCGCCGCCTCCAGGGCGGTGCGTTGGGCGGCGGGCAGCCGTCCGGACACCTCGTCGAGGACGAGGCCGAGGAGGTCGGCCAGGGCCAGGAAGGGAAGGTGGGATTCGGACTCGGTGGGGGAGCAGCGCAAGACGGTTCGTGCCTCGTGGCCGTATTCCGTGGCCAAAGCCCGCAGGACCGTCGACTTGCCAATTCCGGCCGGACCGTGAAGCAGGACGCTGCCGCCGCGCGCGAGCTGCTCGCGGGCCGAGGTGACCAGCTCGGCCCGCCCGATGACCTGGTCGGAGCGGCAGCCGGCAGGCTCCTTGAAGTCCCGTGGCACGGTCACCGCTCCCCTCCATGTGTCGTGTTCGGGCCAATATTAGGCAACGGTTCTTTGAAATTCGGAGCCGCGGGGAGGTGACCCCAATAACAGCCGGACCGCATAGAGAAATTCACAGCATCGGTGAATGAATGGTGGGCCGTCCCGAACCGCGCGTCCACCCCCCGTGCGGCCCCGCCGTGCGGGACCGGGGCCACCCCCCTCCGGGACCGCCCGCCGCACCCACCGGTCGGTGTTCACGGCTACGGCAGCAGCCCCGCCCGGCGCGCGGCCACCACGGCCTCCCCGCGCGTGTGGGCTCCCAGCTTGCGCATGGCCGACCGCAGATAGCCCTTCACCGTCTCCGCGCGCAGCCCCAGCCGCCCGGCGGCCACCGCGTTCGTGGCGCCCGCGGCCACACACGCCAGCACATCCACCTCGCGCGGCGCCAGCTCCACGGCCCGCGGGTCCGGCCCGACCGCCAGCAGACCGGCCGCGTCCAGCAACTCCGCGCGCAGCGCCGGATCACCGATGCGCGGCGCCAGCGCCCGCAGCGCCGCGTGCGCCTCCCGGACCTGCTCCCAGGCGGCACCCCCCTCGGCCGGCGCGGCGGTCCCCGGCCGGGCCGCCTCCAGCAGCCCCTGCACCTCGTCCCGCACCACCAGGGCCTGCTCCACGTCCCGCGCCGCGTCCACGGCGGCCGTCAGGACACGGTCGCCCAGCGGCTGAGCGGTGCGCAGGGCGCCGTACAGGACACCGCGCACCCGGCGCCGTACGACCACCGGGACCGCCACCACCGCGCACAGCCCCTCGGCGGCGACGGCCGCGTCGTACTCGTGGCTGATCTGCCGGGAGGCCGAGTAGTCGGTGACCGCGCAGGGGCGGGCCAGCGCGACGGCCTTGCCGCCGAGGCCGTTGCCCGCGGCGACCGCGAGCCGGCGCAGGGCGTCCGTGGCGGTGCCGTTCAGCTCGCTGATGCGCACCCGCGGGCGGCCCGGCTCCAGCAGGCCGCCGAAGGCGACCGGGAGTCCGGTCGAGCGGCGCAGACGCGCCAGCCCACGCCCGATCTCCATCGCCGCGGCCGCTTCCACTGCCACCCTGCTCGCCCCTTCACCCGCGCGTCCCGAGCGCACACCCCCGTTCGGGGGTAGTGAGACCCACGTCACGGATTACACGATGGCAGAGGGCCGCCCGGCAAGGTCCGGTAACCAGGAGGACGCATGAAGACGGGGACGGAGCTGTTCCGCGGGGCGCGGGACTTCCTGCTCGAACACCGCGAGGACTACGCCACGGCGTACGAGGGCTTCAGCTGGCCCCGGCCGGAGCGGTTCAACTGGGCGCTCGACTGGTTCGACGCCATCGCGGCCGGCAACGACCGGATCGCGCTGCACATCGTGGAGGAGGACGGCAGCGAGGTACGGCTGACGTTCGCCGAGACGGCCGAACGCTCCGCCCGCGTCGCCAACTGGCTGCGCGAGCAGGGCGTACGCGCCGGGGACCGCGTGCTCGTCATGCTCGGCAACCAAGCCGAACTGTGGGAGACCGCCCTCGCCGCCATGAAGCTGCGCGCCGTCGTCATCCCCGCCACCCCGCTGCTCGGCCCGGCCGACCTGCGCGACCGCGTGGAACGCGGACACGTCCGGCACGTCCTGGTCCGCTCGGAGGACACCGGCAAGTTCGACGACGTGCCCGGCGACTACACCCGGATCGCCGTCGGCGGCGCGCCCGCGGGCTGGCTGGCCTACGAGGACGCCTACGACGCCTCCGCCGCCTTCACCCCCGACGGGCCGACCCGCGCCGACGACCCGCTGATGCTCTACTTCACGTCCGGCACGACCGCCCGCCCCAAACTCGTCGAGCACACCCACACCTCGTACCCGGTCGGGCACCTGGCCACCATGTACTGGATCGGCCTGAAGCCCGGGGACGTGCACCTGAACATCTCGTCGCCCGGCTGGGCCAAGCACGCCTGGTCCAACCTGTTCGCCCCGTGGAACGCCGAGGCGACCGTCTTCATCCACAACTACACGCGCTTCGACGCGGCCCGGCTGATGGCCGAGATGGACCGGGTCGGCGTCACCACCTTCTGCGCCCCGCCGACGGTGTGGCGCATGCTCATCCAGGCCGACCTGGGCGCGCTGCGCACCCCGCCCCGCGAGGTCGTCGCCGCCGGCGAACCGCTCAACCCCGAGGTCATCGAGCAGGTGCGGCGCGCCTGGGGCGTGACCATCCGGGACGGCTTCGGGCAGACCGAGACGGCCGTGCAGGTCTCCAACAGCCCCGGCCAGCCGCTGAAGACGGGCTCCATGGGCCGGCCCAGCCCCGGCTACCGCGTCGAACTGCTCGACCCGGTCACCGGCGCCCCCGGCGCCGACGAGGGGGAGATCGCCCTCGACCTCTCCGCCCGGCCGGTCGGCGTGATGACGGGCTACCACGGCGACCCCGACCGCACGGCGGAGGCGATGGCGGGCGGCTACTACCGCACCGGCGACATCGGCTCCCGCGACGCCGACGGCTACATCACCTACGTGGGCCGCTCCGACGACGTCTTCAAGGCCAGCGACTACAAGATCAGCCCGTTCGAGCTGGAGAGCGCCCTGCTGGAGCACGAGGCCGTCGCCGAGGCGGCCGTCGTGCCCGCGCCCGACGAACTGCGGCTCGCGGTGCCCAAGGCGTACATCGTGCTCGCCAAGGGCTGGGAGCCCGGACCCGACACGGCCAAGGTGCTCTTCGAGCACTCCCGGCAGACCCTGGCGCCCTACAAGCGGCTGCGCCGCCTGGAGTTCGGGCCGCTGCCCAAGACGGTGTCGGGCAAGATCCGCCGTATCGAACTGCGCGAGGCCACCGCCGCGGGGTCGGACGCCGAGTACCGCGAGGAGGACTTCCGGTGAACTCCTACACGCACGGGACCGGGGACACGCCCCTGCTGGGCGACACGATCGGGGCGAACCTGGACCGGGCCGTCGCCGCCTGGCCGGACCGGGAGGCGCTGGTCGACGTGGCGTCCGGGCGGCGCTGGACGTACGCGGAGTTCGCCGCCGACGTCGACCGGCTGGCGTACGCGCTGCTGGCGAGCGGTGTCGCCAAGGGCGACCGGGTGGGCATCTGGGCCGTCAACTGCCCCGAGTGGGTGCTGGTCCAGTACGCCACGGCCCGCGTCGGCGCCATCATGGTGAACATCAACCCGGCTTACCGCACCCACGAGTTGGAGTACGTCCTCAACCAGGCCGGTGTCTCACTCCTGTTCGCCTCGCTCAGCCACAAGTCGAGCGACTACCGGGCGATGGTCGAGGAGGTGCGCGGCCGGTGCCCGGCGCTGCGGGAGACCGCCTACATCGGCGACCCGAGCTGGGACGCGCTGATCGCGCGCGGCACCCCGGCCCCGTTCCCGGAGCTGTCCTGCGACGACCCCATCAACATCCAGTACACCTCGGGCACCACCGGCTTCCCCAAGGGCGCCACGCTGTCCCACCACAACATCCTGAACAACGGCTACTTCGTAGGGGAGTTGATCGCCTACACCGAGCAGGACCGGGTGTGCATCCCGGTCCCCTTCTACCACTGCTTCGGCATGGTGATGGGGAATCTGGCGGCCACCTCGCACGGCGCGTGCATCGTCGTCCCCGCCCCCTCCTTCGACCCGAAGGCCACCCTGGAGGCCGTGCAG
Organism: Streptomyces sp. SS1-1; assembly: GCF_008973465.1. NCBI lineage: Bacteria > Bacillati > Actinomycetota > Actinomycetes > Kitasatosporales > Streptomycetaceae > Streptomyces > Streptomyces sp. SS1-1. Next base: position 5,828,304 of record NZ_WBXN01000004.1, read on the forward strand.
CGGGAGCGCTGCACCTCGCTGTACGGCGTGCCGACGATGTTCATCGCCGAGCTGAACCTCCCCGGCTTCGCCGGCTACGACCTCTCCACCCTGCGCACCGGCATCATGGCGGGCTCGCCCTGCCCGGTGGAGGTGATGAAGCGGGTGGTCGCGGAGATGCACATGGAGCAGGTCTCCATCTGCTACGGCATGACGGAGACCTCCCCGGTGTCCCTCCAGACCCGTATGGACGACGACCTGGAGCACCGCACCGGCACCGTCGGCCGTGTCCTGCCGCACATCGAGGTGAAGATCGTCGATCCGGCGACCGGCGTCACCGTGGAGCGCGGCACCTCGGGCGAACTGTGCACCCGGGGCTACAGCGTGATGCTCGGCTACTGGGACGAGCCGGAGAAGACCGCCGAGGCGATCGACCGGGGCCGCTGGATGCACACCGGAGATCTCGCGATGATGCGCGAGGACGGGTACGTCGAGATCGTCGGCCGGATCAAGGACATGATCATCCGGGGCGGTGAGAACATCTACCCGCGTGAGATCGAGGAGTTCCTCTACGCCCACCCCAAGATCGCCGACGTCCAGGTGGTCGGCGTGCCGCACGAGCGGTACGGCGAGGAGGTGCTGGCCTGCGTCATCCCGCGCGACGCGGCCGATCCGCTGACCCTGGAGGAACTGCGCGCCTTCTGCGACGGACAGCTCGCCCACTACAAGATCCCGAGCCGCCTGACCCTCCTCGACGCGTTCCCGATGACGGTGTCCGGCAAGGTCCGCAAGGTGGAACTGCGCCGGCGGTACGCCACCGACTAGCGGCGGCGCATGCAGACGCGCGGCCACCGGTCGAGACCGAGTTCCGCCTCCCGGGCGCGGATCGCCCGCAGCCCGGGGGTGAGCCGGTCCACCGGTACGACCCGGAACCCGAGCCGCTCGTAGTAGGGCGCGTTCCACGGCACGTGCGTGAACGTGGTCAGGGTCAGGCCGCTCAGCCCCTCCTCCCGGGCGCGTTCCCCGGCGCAGGCGAGGAGGGCGCGGCCCACGCCCCGGCGCGCCGCGTCGGGGTGCACGGACACCTGCTCGACGTGCAGCCACCCGTCGACGGGTTCGGCCACCAGATACCCCACCGGCCGATCGGCCTCGTCACAGCCGGCCCAGGCCCGCCCGGCCCGCCGGTACGCCTCCAGCACGTCCACCGGGAACGGCTCGTCGTCGGCGATCTCCGCCATGCCGATGTCACGGAAGACCTCCCCGGCGGCCCGCTCGATCTCCTGGAGGACACCGAGCTCACCGGGCAGGACGGGACGGATGCGCATGGGGCGAGTGTCGTCCCGGCGGGGGACCGGCGCCAGCGGATTTAGGGCTAGCCCGCCCCCGACGCGTCCAGTTCGTCGGCCTGGCTGTTGACCGGCTGCGGGGTGCCCGTCAGGTCGAGGACGAACAGGGGGACGTGCAGGGAGTCGGCGCGGGTGCGGGCGTCCGGGGTGTAGCCGGCGAGGGAGAAGTAGACGCAGTGCGCCGACTCCGTCATCGCCGTCAGCCACAGGCACTCCACGTCCCGCCGCGAGGCCGGGTTCACCGTCGGGTCGACCTGGGCGAGGAGACCGTGCGCGGCGAGGCCGATGCCGGAGGTGGGGCGCTGGTCGGCGCGGCGGATGTCCCGGTAGCCGAGCCAGCGCAGATAGACGGCCGCCGCGGTGACGGCGTCCCGCGCGGTGCGGATCGTCACCGGCTGGAAGGCGCGGCGGGGTGCGGGGGACCGGCGGGGCTCGTCGGCGGTGGAGGGGCCGGACGGGGGGATCCGCAGGACCGTGCCGCAGGGACAGCCCAGTTCGGGGCGGGGCCACTCGCTCTCCCGGCCGCACGCGGAGCAGCTCACGGTGATCCACTCGTCGTCCCAGGCCCGGTGGGTGACCGGGGTGGCCGTCCCGTCCGGGTCGAGCCGCGGCGCGAGAGGCGCCCCGCACGCGCACGGATAGACGGGTGCCTCGTAGTGGTGCTCGCTCCGGCAGGCCGGGCAGCGCACCGGCACGCTCTCGGACATGGCCCGCTCCCGGACGGTTCGCATCGGACGGCGGCCCCATCGTCCTCCTGCCGGGGGCCGGTTGTCCCCCTCTTGACGGTCTCCGGCGCCCCACCTACATTGCTTCCAGATAGTAGAAACTAAATTCCGTCATGCGGAAAACGTGGCGGATGCGACTCAACACGGACTTGCTCACCGGCGGGCGCGACGGGAGTGCGAATCCGACGGCCGAAGCAGGAGACCCCAATGGCTCGTATGACCGCTGCCCGCGCGGCAGTCGAGATCCTCAAGCGCGAGGGCATCAGGGACGCGTTCGGTGTGCCCGGCGCGGCGATCAACCCCTTCTACGCGGCGCTCAAGGCGTCCGGCGGCATCCACCACACCCTCGCCCGCCATGTCGAGGGCGCCTCGCACATGGCCGAGGGCTACACCCGCGCGTACCCCGGCAACATCGGCGTCTGCATCGGCACGTCCGGCCCCGCCGGCACCGACATGATCACCGGTCTCTACTCCGCGACCGGCGACTCCGTCCCGATCCTGTGCATCACCGGCCAGGCGCCGACCGCCGTGATCCACAAGGAGGACTTCCAGGCGGTCGACATCGCCGCGATCGCGGGGCCGGTCACCAAGATGGCGGTCACCGTCCTGGAGGCCGCGCAGGTCCCCGGCGTCTTCCAGCAGGCCTTCCACCTGATGCGCTCCGGCCGCCCCGGCCCCGTCCTCATCGACCTGCCGATCGACGTCCAGCTCACCGAGATCGAGTTCGACCCGGAGACGTACGCCCCGCTGCCCGTCTACAAGCCCGCCGCCACCCGCGCCCAGATCGAGAAGGCGCTCGGCATGCTGAACGCCGCCGAGCGGCCGCTGATCGTCGCGGGCGGCGGAGTCGTCAACGCCGACGCCGCCGATCTCCTCGTCGAGTTCGCCGAGCTGACCGGCACCCCGGTCGTCCCCACCCTGATGGGCTGGGGCGTGCTCCCCGACGACCACGAGCTGAACGCCGGCATGGTGGGCCTGCAGACCTCGCACCGCTACGGCAACGCCACCTTCCTGGAGTCCGACTTCGTCCTCGGCATCGGCAACCGCTGGGCCAACCGCCACACCGGCAAACTGGACGTCTACACGGCCGGCCGCACCTTCGTGCACGTCGACATCGAGCCCACCCAGATCGGCCGGATCTTCGCCCCGGACTACGGCATCGCCTCCGACGCCGGGGCCGCCCTGGAGCTGTTCGTCGAGGTGGCGAAGGAGCTGAAGGCCGAGGGCCGGCTGCCCGACCGCCGCGCCTGGGCCGCCTCCACCCAGGAGCGCCGGGCCACCCTTCAGCGGCGTACGCACTTCGACGACATCCCGATCAAGCCGCAGCGTGTCTACGAGGAGATGAACAGGGCCTTCGGCCCGGAGACCCGGTACGTCTCCACGATCGGCCTCTCGCAGATCGCGGGCGCCCAGATGCTGCACGTCCAGCGCCCCCGGCACTGGATCAACTGCGGCCAGGCCGGCCCCCTCGGCTGGACCGTCCCGGCCGCGCTGGGCGTCGCCAAGGCCGACCCGGACGCCCCGGTCGTCGCGCTGTCCGGCGACTACGACTTCCAGTTCATGATCGAGGAGCTGGCCGTCGGGGCGCAGCACAAGATCCCGTACGTCCATGTGCTCGTCAACAACGCCTATCTGGGCCTGATCCGCCAGGCGCAGCGGGCCTTCGACATCGACTTCCAGGTCAACCTGGAGTTCGAGAACGTCAACGCGCCGGAGCTCGGCGTCTACGGCGTGGACCACGTCAAGGTCGCCGAGGGCCTCGGCTGCAAGGCGATCCGGGTGACCGACCCGGCCGAGCTGGGCGCGGCCTTCGAGCAGGCAGGGAAGCTGGCGGCGGAGCACCGGGTGCCCGTCGTCGTGGAGGTCATCCTGGAACGGGTCACCAACATCTCCATGTCGACGAGCAACGACATCGGCAACGTCGTGGAGTTCGAGGAGATCGCGACCGAGCCGGGTCACGCGCCGACGTCGATCAGGCCGCTCAAGGTCTGACCCCGGCCTCGGGGGCGCGTCCCCCGGCGACCGCGAAGGGCGGTCCGGCCGACAGCCGGACCGCCCTCTTCGTGTTCCCCCGTGGTGGTGCTCCCCCGTACCCCCGTGTCACGGGACCCGCTGCCCCCGTGCCGGCGGGCCCCGTGTGACGACAATCTGCCCTGCCCCGGGGGTGTTCGAAGCCCCTTGAACGAAGTTCAGAGCTTGATTTGAGCATGACGTAGACGCCCTACGCCGTCGGCTGTAGGCGCCCGGTCAGCCCTCCTCGTGGTGCTCCGACAGCCCCGGCCAGTCGTCGGGACCGCCGCCCTGCCAGTCGATGAGGTCGCTCTCCGCCACGTCCGTGACGTAGTGGTCGGCGAGCCGCAGGATCTCGCTGACGTCGTCCACGTGCGTGGCGATGCCCAGCGTCTCGTCGCCCTCGGTGACCCGCCGGGAGCCGTCCAGCCCGGGCGGGTGCACCACGACGCGCGGATGCTCGGTCGGTCGTGCCGTCATGCCTTCAGACTGCTGCGAAAGGCCCGGATCCGCACCCCGGCGGGGCACCCGCGCACGCGCGCGGCGCCGGGCACGGAGTCTCCGTACGGGGCGCCGCGAGGCTGTCCGGTGGTGGCCGTCCGACGGCGCGAGGCTGGGCGCGACAGTACGTTCGCGCCGCCGGACGGCGTTCTGGGGCGTGTCCGCCGTGCGTGCCGGGACCGCGGCGGGAGCGACGGAACCCGCGCCCGCCTCCCCTCAGGTCGAAGGAGGCGGCCGGGACCTTCACCACCGCACTGGCTCGCTCGCCGCCGCGGTCCACACGCGGCCCGCGCCCTCCTCCGGGCGGCCACCCCTCATCCGGGCCGGCCGGCGACGGGGCGCGGGCGGTGCGTCCGGCTCATGACCTCCCGTCAGGAGCCGGACGCCGTCTTCGCATACGCCGGCCAGGGGCCGACGAGTGTCCGGGCGGTGCCGGTGCCTGGGCGCGACAGGACATGTGTCGGCGCCGGCACCGCCCGGAGGTCTCAGGCGGGGTCAGGCGGAGGCGCCGGACAGGCGCTCCACGGACCGCAGCAGGGCCGAGTGATCCAGGCCGCCGTCGCCCTGGGCGCGCAGGGACGCCACGAGCTGGGCCACCACGGCGCCGACCGGCAGGGCCGCGCCGACGCTGCGGGCGGCGTCCGTGACGATGCCCATGTCCTTGTGGTGCAGGTCGATACGGAAGCCCGGCTTGAAGTCCCGGTTCAGGAAGTTGTCCTTCTTGCGGGTCAGCACGGTCGAGCCCGCCAGGCCGCCGTTCAGGACGTCCAGGGCCGCCTTCAGGTCCACGCCGGACTTCTCCAGGAAGACCACGGCCTCGGCGCACGCCTGGATGTTCACGGCGACGATCAGCTGGTTGGCTGCCTTCACGGTCTGGCCCGAGCCGTGCGGACCGCACAGCACGATGGTCCTGCCCAGCGCCTCCAGAAGCGGCCTGGCGGCGTCGAAGTCCGCCTGCTCGCCGCCGACCATGATCGACAGGACGGCCTCGATCGCGCCGGCCTCGCCGCCGGACACCGGGGCGTCCAGCACGCGTATGCCCTTCTGGGCAGCGGCCTTCGCGAGGTCGATCGAGGTCTGCGGGGTGATCGAGGACATGTCGATCAGCAGCGCGCCGGGGCGCGCGTTCTCCAGGATGCCGTCGGGGCCGTACGCGATCGCCTCGACCTGCGGGGAGGCCGGGACCATCGTGACGATCACGTCGGCGTCCTTCACCGCCTCGGCGATCGAGGAGGCCGCGGTGCCGCCCGCCGCGGCGAGCCGGTCCAGCTTGTCCTGCTCCAGCGTGTAGCCGGTGACCTGGTAACCCGCCTTGACCAGGTTCTCGGACATGGGGGAGCCCATGATGCCGAGGCCGATCCAGGCGACCGTGGGGAGTGTGCTCATGATGGGGTGCCTTTCGGTAACGGGGTCAGCGGGGCAGCCAGTCGAAGGCCTCGGCGCTCGGGCGGTCGCCCGGCTTGTACTCGAGGCCGACCCAGCCGTCGTAGCCCGCCTTCCTCAACTGGTCGAGGAGGTCCTCGAGGGGGAGCGAGCCGGTGCCCGGGGCGCCGCGGCCCGGGTTGTCAGCGATCTGGACGTGTCCGGTCCTCGCCGCGTACCGATCGATCACCGCCGGCAGGTCCTCGCCGTTCATGGACAGGTGGTAGAGGTCCATGAGGAACTTCGCGTTGCCCAGTCCGGTCGCCGCGTTGACCTTGTCCACGACGCCCACCGCGGCGGGCGCGCTGACCAGCGGGTAGAGCGGTGACTCCGGTTTGTTCAGCGCCTCGATCAGCAGGATCGCGCCGATCCGGTCGGCCGCCCGGGCCGCGAGGACCAGGTTCTCCAGCGCGAGCGCGTCCTGCTCGGCCGGGTCCACGCCGTCGACGCGGTTGCCGTACAGGGCGTTGAGGGCCCCGCAGCCGAGGGAGCCGGCGAACTCCGCCGCGACCTCCACGTTGGCGCGGAACCGCTCCGACTCCTCGCCGGGCACCGACAGGGCGCCGCGGTCCGGGCCGGGCAGCCGCCCGGCGTAGAAGTTCAGCCCGGTGAGCCGTACGCCCGCGTCCTCGACGGCCTTGCGCAGGGCGTCGAGCTCGGACCGCTCGGGGGTGGGGGAGTCGATCCAGGGCCACCACAGCTCGACCGCGGTGAAGCCGGCCGCGGCGGCGGCCGCGGGGCGCTCCAGGAGCGGGAGTTCCGTGAAGAGGATCGACAGGTTGACGTTGAAGCGCTGCTCTGCGAATCCCATGGGGCCGGCGCTCCCTTCCGTGGTCGATATTCCGTATGACGGAAGTTTGTTTCTGCTTATTGGAAGATTGCCGTCGGGTGCCGGAGGTTGTCAAGAGGGCTCGGCGGATGACGGCGGCGCGCGTTAGGTTGTGCGCGTGCGATTGAGAGTGGAGTTCACGACCGAGCCCTTCGACCTCGACGAGGCACCCGCGCACGCCGTGGCCGCCCGCGAGGTCATCGAGGCCGCCGACCTGGACGCGGTGGACGTCGGCCCGTTCGGCAACACGGCGGAGGGCGGCTCGGACGCGGTGCTCGCCGCCGTGGACGCCCTGCTGCGCAGGAGCCTCGACGCGGGCGCCACCCGCATCTCGCTCCAGGTCAACGTCATCGAGGAGGACGGCGCGTGACCGGCGAGGGGGACGACACCTTCATCGCGGCCGTCAAGCCGCTGGTCGACGCCATGGGCGGCGAACTGCTGCCGCCCGACGAGGCCGGCGCCGAGGACGTCGTGCTCTCCTGGCGCGGGGCCGACGTCGTCGCCGTACGGCTGCCCCAGCTCGCCGACTCCCTCGACCACATCCTGGCCGCCATGGAGCGCCGGATGGGCAGGCCCCTGGCCGACCTGGACCGCAAGGCCAAACAGGAGGTCGTCCGCACCCTGGAGGCGCGCGGCGCCTTCTCCGTACGGCACGGCGTGGAGACCGTCGCGAGCGCGCTCGGGGTCAGCCGATTCACCGTCTACAACTACCTGAACCGGGACAAGAACCCCTGATCCCGGCTCCCCGGTTTCGTTACCGGGAATTTTCAACAAAGTGTTGACGGGCTGTCGCCGCAAGGCGTTAGCTAACGGCACGCCCGTTCAGCACGAAGGCCGTTCGCGGCCACGGAGGCTCCCGTGACGCCGAATACCACGCCCCCGGGCCTGGCCCGGTTCAACGCCCTGGAGGAGCAGGCGGCCCACGCCGCGCTCCACGAGGTGTGCGCCTCCACCGCCTGGGTGCGCCGGCTGCTCGCCGCCCGCCCCTACGCCACCCCCGACGACCTCTACCGGGCCGGCGACTCCGCCATGGCCGGACTGACCGCCGGCGACCTCGCCGAGGCCATGGCCGGGCACCCGCCGATCGGCCGCCCCCGGCCGGGCGACCCGGCCTCGGCCCGCGAGCAGCGCGGCATGGCCGGCGCGTCCGACGACCTCAAGGCGGAGATGCTCGAACTCAACCTGGCCTACCAGGAGAAGTTCGGCCATGTCTTCCTCATCTGCGCGACCGGCCGGACCGGCGAGCAGATGCGGGACGCGGTCAAGGAGCGGATCGGCAACGCGCCCGAGCAGGAACGCGAGATCGTCCGCGCCGAGCTGGGAAAGATCAACCGTATCCGGCTCGCCCGGCTCGTCGACGACGACCGACAAGGACCCCGACCATGAGCACCAGCACCACCGCCTCCGTGTCCACGCACATCCTGGACACCAGCGCCGGCCGGCCCGCCGAGGGCGTCGCCGTCCGCCTCTCCGCCCGCGCGGGCCGGGACGCGGACTGGCGGGAGCTCGGCGGCTCCGCGACCGACGCGGACGGGCGGTGCAAGGACCTCCCGGCCCCGCCGGAGGGCACCACCCATGTCCGGCTCGACTTCGCCGTCGAACCGTACTTCGAGAAGAAGCAAGCCGATGCGCAGCAGGACGCCCCCGCGAATCGGGACAGCGGTGCCGTGTTCTTCCCCGAGGTGGCGATCACCTTCGCCGTGACGCCCGGGGAGCACTATCACGTACCGCTGCTGCTCAACCCGTTCGGCTACTCCGTATACCGAGGGAGCTAGCTACATGACCACCCCTTCCAGCCCTGCCCGCCCTGTGCTTCTGGGACAGAACCAGTACGGCAAGGCCGAGAACCGAGTCGTCAGGATCACGCGGGAGGGCACCACCCACCACATCAAGGACCTGAACGTCTCCGTCGCGCTCTCCGGCGACATGGACGACGTCCACTACTCCGGCTCCAACGCCAACGTCCTGCCGACCGACACCACCAAGAACACGGTGTTCGCGTTCGCCAAGGAGCACGGCATCGAGTCGGCCGAGCAGTTCGGCATCCACCTCGCCCGGCACTTCGTCACCAGCCAGGAGCCCATCCACCGGGCGCGCATCTGCATCGAGGAGTACACCTGGGAGCGGATCGAGGGCACCGGAGCCGACGGCGAGGAGATCAAGCACTCCTTCGTCCGCCAGGGCCAGGAGACCCGCCTCACCCAGATCACCTTCGACGGCGAGAGCTGGGAGGTCGTCTCCGGACTGAAGGACCTCACCGTACTGAACTCGACGAACTCCGAGTTCTGGGGCTACGTCAAGGACAAGTACACGACGCTCCCCGAGACCCACGACCGCATGCTGGCCACCGAGGTCTCCGCCCGCTGGCGCTTCAACTGGACCGACGGCGAGCAGACCGCCCCCGACTGGAACGCGTCCTACGAGCAGACGAAGCGGCACATGCTCCGGGCCTTCGCCGAGACCTACTCCCTCTCCCTGCAGCAGACCCTGTACGAGATGGGCGCCCGCATCATCGAGAACCGCGCCGAGATCGACGAGGTCCGCTTCTCCCTGCCGAACAAGCACCACTTCCTCGTGGACCTGGAGCCGTTCGGGCTGAAGAACGACACCGCCGACGGAGCCGTGTACTTCGCCGCCGACCGCCCCTACGGCCTGATCGAGGCCACCGTCCTGCGGGACGGCGCCGAGGCCCGCATCCCCGCGGACCTCACCAACCTGTAGACCGACACACGCACTTCGGCACCCGCGGCCGGCGGGCCGGGCCTCCCGCCCGCCGGCCGCGGCACTCAAACTCCCGGGGTCCTGCCGTGCCCTCTCCCCAGCAGCGCAAAGGACGCACCATGGCAGCAGCCCAGCGCATCGTCATCGAGAACTGTTCGATCGCGACCGTCGACGCGCACGACACCGAGTACGCCACCGGGCACATCGTCCTGGCGGACCATCGCATCGAGTCCCTCGGCGCCGGCCGCGCCCCCGAGGGCCTGGAGAACGTCGTCCGCCGCATCGACGCCACCGGGCACCTCGTCACCCCCGGTCTGGTCAACACCCACCACCACTTCTACCAGTGGATCACCCGGGGCCTGGCCACCGACCACAACCTCTTCGACTGGCTCGTCGCCCTCTACCCGACCTGGGCGCGCATCGACGAGCCGATGGTCCGGGCCGCCGCGCAGGGCTCCCTCGCGATGATGGCCCGCGGCGGTGTCACCACCGCCATGGACCACCACTACGTCCACCCGAAGGGCTCCGGCGACCTGTCCGGCGCGATCATCGGCGCCGCCCGCGACATGGGAGTGCGCTTCACCCTCGCCCGCGGCTCCATGGACCGCAGCGAGAAGGACGGCGGACTGCCCCCGGACTTCGCCGTCGAGACCCTGGAAGGCGCGCTCGCCGCGACCGAGGAGACGGTGAAGCGGTACCACGACACCTCCTTCGAGGCGATGACCCAGGTCGCCGTCGCCCCCTGCTCCCCGTTCTCCATCTCCACCGAACTGCTCCGCCAGGGCGCCGAACTGGCCCGGCGCCTCGGGGTGCGCATGCACACCCACGGCTCGGAGACCGTGGAGGAGGAGAAGTTCTGCCACGAGCTGTTCGGCATGGGCCCGACCGACTACTTCGAGTCCACCGGCTGGCTCGGCGAGGACGTGTGGATGGCGCACTGCGTCCACATGAACGACTCCGACATCGCCGCCTTCGCCCGCACGGGGACCGGCGTCGCGCACTGCCCGTCCTCCAACGCCCGCCTCGCCGCCGGGATCGCCCGCGTCCCCGACATGCTCGCCGCCGGCGTCCCGGTCGGCCTCGGCGTCGACGGCACCGCCTCCAACGAGTCCGGCGAACTCCACACCGAACTGCGCAACGCCCTGCTCATCAACCGCCTCGGCGCCCACCGCGAGTCCGCCCTGAACGCCCGCCAGGCCCTGCGTCTCGGGACGTACGGCGGCGCCCAGGTCCTCGGCCGGGCGGCCGAGATCGGCTCCCTCGAACCCGGCAAGCTCGCCGACCTCGTGCTGTGGCGGATGGACACCCTCGCCCACGCCTCCATCGCCGACCCGGTCATCGCACTCGTGTTCGGCGCGGCCGCCCCCGTCACCGCCTCCTTCGTGAACGGCCGCCAGATCGTCGAGAACGGACGGCTGCTCACCGCCGACGAGGACGCCATCGCCCGCGCCACCCGGGACGAGGCGCGCCGGCTCGCCGAGATCGCCGCCGCCGGGTAACGCGCCCTCGGGCTCATGAACTCCGGCCGGGAGGGACGGCTCCCGGCCGGCGGCTCCGGACCCCGGGTCCCGGGGCGGCCGTCGCCGGGGCGCGCGCACGCGCGCCCCGGACCGGTCCACCGTCCCCTCGAAGAACTGGTCCCGCACGACCATGCACCACCTCCCTGACACCCACGGCAGCCGTTCCGCGCGGCCGTGTAACCGACCGGAGGGAAGCCGCCGTGGCCGACCACCCCGTTGACGAGAAACTCCCCGCGCTCAAGATGGCGACGACCGGCCTCCAGCACGTGGCCGCCATGTACGCGGGCGTCGTCGCCCCACCCCTGATCGTCGGCGCGGCCATCGGCCTCTCCGCCACCGACCTCACCTTCCTCACCGGCGCCTGCCTGTTCACGGCCGGCCTCGCCACCTTCCTCCAGACGCTCGGCGTCTGGAAGATCGGCGCCCGGCTGCCCTTCGTCAACGGCGTCACCTTCGCCGGTGTCGCCCCGATGACCGCGATCGTCGCCTCCACCGGCGACAAGAGCGACGCGCTGCCGGTCATCTTCGGCGCCGTCATCGTCGCCGGGCTCCTCGGTTTCCTCGCCGCGCCCGTCTTCTGCAAGGCGATCCGCTTCTTCCCGCCCGTCGTCACCGGCACCGTGATCACCCTCATCGGGATCTCGCTGCTGCCGGTCTCCTTCGGCTGGGCCCAGGGCCCCGATCCGGCCGCGCACGACTACGGCTCGGCCACCAACCTGGGCCTCGCCGGCGGCACCCTGCTCATCGTGCTGCTGCTGCGCCGCTTCACCACCGGCTTCGTCAAGCAGATCGCCGTCCTGCTCGGTCTGGTCGCCGGCACCCTGGTCGCCATCCCGTTCGGCGTAACCGACTTCGCTCCGGTCGCGGACGCGGCCGTCGTCGGCTTCCCGACGCCGTTCCACTTCGGGGCCCCGCAGTTCCAGCTCGCCGCGATCCTCTCCATGTGCGTCGTCATGGTGGTGTCGATGACCGAGTCGACCGCCGACATGCTGGCACTGGGCGAGATCGTCGAACGTCCGGCCGACGAGCGGACCATCGCGGCGGGGCTGCGCGCCGACACCCTCGGCTCCGCGCTCAGCCCGCTCTTCAACGGGTTCATGTGCAGCGCCTTCGCCCAGAACATCGGGCTGGTCGCCATGACGCGGATCCGCAGCCGGTACGTCGTCGCGGCCGGCGGCGGCTTCCTGGTGCTGATGGGACTGTGCCCGATGGCGGCCTCGCTGATCGCGGTCGTACCCCGCCCGGTGCTCGGCGGCGCGGGCGTCGTCCTGTTCGGGTCGGTGGCCGCGAGCGGAATCCAGACCCTGGTCCGGGCCGGTCTCGAGAAGGACAACAACGTCCTGATCGTCGCCGTCTCGCTCGCCGTCGGCATCATCCCGATCACGGCGCCGGAGTTCTACCACGCCTTCCCGGTGACCGCGCGGATCGTGCTCGACTCGGGCATCTCGACCGGCTGTGTGGCCGCGGTGCTGCTGAACCTGGTCTTCAACCACCTGGGCCGCGGCGGCCGTGACGCCGAGGACGTGACCCATCCGATGGAGACGGGCAAGGAGCTCACGGGGGCGCCGGCGCGCTCCTGATCTCTGGACGGAACAGCGCGCGCCCCGGCGGGACATGAGCGGTCCTGCCGGGGCGCGCGGCCGTGCGGGTGCCGGATCAGCGGGTGAAGGTCACCCGGCTCTCCTTCATCAGGGAACCGCAGTTGGAGCCGGTCACCTGGACGTACACGTTCTTGATCTGGCCGCCCCAGTCCACGCAGTACCCCTTGCCGTAGACGTAGGTGGGTCCGGCGTACGAGGTGAAGCGGCCGTAGTCCTCGTCGTACTCGTCGGTGCCGTTGACGTAGATCCACGCCGACATGTCCTGGGCGGTGCCCGGGGTGTTGCGGATGGTCGTCACACAGTTCTTGCCGTTGGTGGCGTTGTACGTCAGGTACACGGTGCCGAGCGAGCCCACGGGTGCCGAGTTCACCGTCTTGTAGCCGCTGCCGCAGACCTTCTGCGGGGTGGTGTTGGGTGCCGCGGAGGCGGGGGCCGCGAGGGCGGCCGTACCGCCGACGGTCAGCGCCGCGAGCGCCACGGTGGACAGGACAGAACGTGCGTATCGCATATTTCCCCCTGGTGTCCATTGGAGTCGGTTGCTCCTGCATGGTGTGACCCGCGGGGTATGCGAATGGTTGTGCTCGGATCTGACGCCGTGTCGACAAATCCTCTCGGCGGGGTGCCGGCCGGGTGCCGTCAGATGCCGAACAGGCTCGGATCCGTGGACAGTTCCTTGAAGTAGTCCTGCGGGTTGGCGACCATCCGGCGCTCCTTGAGGTCCAGCAGGCCGCCCACCGCGACGAGTTCGGCGGCGACCGTGCCGTCCGTCTTCACCATGTCCTGCCGGATGCGGAACGTCTTGCTGCCGGTCCACTCGAAGACGCACGTCACGTCGATCTCGTCACCGGCCAGCAGCTCGCGCCGGTAGCGGATGGTCGTCTCCAGGGCGACCGGGCCCACCCCCTTCGCTATCAGCCCGGTCTGGCTGATCCCGGCGGCCTGGAGCAGCGACCAGCGGGCGTGCTCGGCGTAGTTGATGTACACGCTCTGGTTGACGTGCCCCTGCACGTCGGTCTCGTATCCGCGGACGGTGATCCGGACGGAGAACGGCTCGCTCACTGCTGTCCCTTCGACGGTCGATGCCTGATGCAGCGATCCTGGCACGCCGCTCACGCCCTGCGCGGGGAGGCCAGCAGATAACGCGCCCGGGTGCGTGGTTCGGTGTGCTCCCCGACCTGCCAGCCCGCCCCTTCCAGTGTGGCCGCGCAGGCCCGCAGCCGCGCGCCGTCCGGCTCGCGCACCGCGACGGCGTCCGGCTGGGGCGTGGACCGCACCCGGTACCCCTCCTCACCGTCCCCCTCGGCCGGTGGGTGTCCGGCGGCCTCCAGGGCCAGCGCGGCGGCCTGCACCAGATGGCCGCGCTCCCAGGCGCACGGCCGGTCCACGGCCCCGTCCGCGTTGGTCATCCGGCGCAGCTCCAGCAGGCCCTGCCAGGCGCTGTGCACCTCACGCGCGCGGGCGGGCCCGCCCTCCGGCCGCTCCTCCCCGCCGATCCGCGCGGCGAAGACCCGCCCGGCCTCAGGCGCTTCCGAACGCTCGGCCTCCGCCGGCTCCGGCGTCCGCAACCGGTGCCCCGCCGGGGTCAGGAAGTGATCGTGCGGCGGCCGCGGATGCCGGAAGGCCAGCCCCCGCCCCACCAGCGCGGCGAGCTGCGCCGGAGTACCCCGCAGCCGCCCCGTGACGGGGTCGGCGGCATCGATGACCCGCCGCTGCGCGGCGGTCGGCGCTCGCGTCACGGCATGCTCCTCCCCGAGTGCCCGGCATGGGTCCGCCATCCGCGCGGAACGCCGTACCCCTTCGCCTGAAGGCTACGACCCGGGTCTGACATTCCCGCCGGTGATGGGCAGGGGGCTACCTCAGCCGCCCGGTGACGGGGTCGGCGGTCGCGGCAGGGCGTGCTCCTCCCTGGGGTCCGGCAGGGCGGCCCGCCCGCGCGGGAGGCCGTACGGCTTCGCCGGGAGGCTAGGACCCGGGTCGGACGTTCCAGCCCGTGATCACCGGGCGGCCGTGTTCGGTGCCGAGGCGGCACAGTGATCCGGTGGCCAGTTGGAACAGTGCTCCGTCGGCGGGCGGCAGGCCGAGGTAGCGGGCGGTGAGCACCCGCAGGAAGTGCCCGTGCGCCACGAGGACCACACAGCCCTCCGTGTTGGCGAGCGCCGCGTCGACCTTGGCGAGCATCCGGTCGGCGCGCTCCCCGACCTCCTCCGGGCTCTCCCCGGGGTGGTCCGGCGGGCCCGGCGCGACCCCGTCCGTGAACAGGAACCAGCCGGGCCGCTCCCGCTGGATCTCGACGGTCGTCACGCCCTCGTAGCCGCCGTAGTCCCACTCGCGCAGATCGACGTCGACGCGCACGTCCTGCAGCCCGATCAGCTCGGCCGTCTCCCGGGCCCGCTGCGCCGGACTGGCGAACGCGGCCCCGATCCGGTGCGAGCGGACCAGGGGGACCAGCCGCCGGGCCTCCTCGCGGCCGCGCTCGGTCAGCGGCACGTCCGTCGAGCCGGTGTGCCGCCCGGACCGCGACCACTCGGTCTCGCCGTGCCGGACCAGAAAGACCTCACCCACCGCGCACCCTTCCCGCTCGCCTGCCTGCACCCTGCCACACGGCGGCCGGGGGACGCAGGGCGGACTGGGCCGGACGGTCGTCCCGGGCGCGGGACGGCGTCCCCGAGGCGGCGGCGCGGACCGCGCGTCAGGGCCCGGGGAGGGCCCGCCGCGACCGCGAATCCGCCCACGTCCCCTCCTACTGGCGGTAGCCGCTCAGGAACCGACCGATCCGCCCGATCGCCGCCTCCAGGTCGTCGGCGTACGGCAGCGTCAGGATGCGGAAGTGGTCGGGGGAGGGCCAGTTGAAGCCGGTGCCCTGGACCACCTGGATCTTCTCGCGCAGCAGCAGGTCCAGGACGAACTTCTCGTCGTCGTGGATGCGGTGCACCTTGGGGTCGATGCGCGGGAACGCGTACAGCGCGCCCTTGGGCTTCACGCACGAGACGCCGGGGATCTCGTTGAGCTTCTCCCAGGCCACGTCCCGCTGTTCGCGCAGCCGGCCGCCGGGCGCGGTCAGCTCCCGGATGGACTGCCGGCCGCCGAGCGCGGCCTGGATGGCGTACTGCGCGGGCGCGTTGGCGCACAGGCGCATGGAGGCCAGCATGGTCAGGCCCTCCAGGTAGTCCTTGGCGTGCTGCTTCGGCCCGGTGACCACCAGCCAGCCGGAGCGGAAGCCCGCCACCCGGTAGGTCTTCGACAGACCGCAGAAGGTGAGGACGACCAGGTCGGGAGCGAGGGCGGCGGCCGAGTGGTGGACGGCGTCGTCGTAGAGGATCTGGTCGTAGATCTCGTCGGCGAACACCATCAGGCCGTGCCGGCGGGCCAGGTCGAGGATGCCCTCGACGACCTCCTTCGGATACACCGCGCCCGTCGGGTTGTTGGGGTTGATGATGACGACGGCCTTGGTGCGGTCGGTGATCTTCGCGGCCATGTCGTCCAGGTCCGGGTACCAGTCGGCCTGTTCGTCGCAGAGGTAGTGCACGGCCCTGCCGCCCGCGAGGTTGGTCACCGCGGTCCACAGGGGGAAGTCCGGCGCGGGGATCAGGACCTCGTCGCCGTCCTCCAGGAGGGCCTGGACGGCCATGGAGACCAGCTCGGAGACGCCGTTGCCGAGGAAGACGTCGTCCACGTCGACCTCCAGGCCCAGCGTCTGGTAGCGCTGCGCCACGGCCCGGCGGGCGGACAGGACGCCGCGCGAGTCCGTGTAGCCGTGCGCCTGGGGGAGCATCCGGATCATGTCCTGGAGGATCTCCTCCGGCGCCTCGAACCCGAACAGGGCGGGGTTGCCGGTGTTGAGGCGCAGCACGCTGTGGCCCGCCTCCTCCAGCGCGTTCGCGTGCTCGATCACCGGGCCGCGGATCTCGTAGCAGACCTCGCTCAGCTTGCTCGACTGCCGGAACTCCATGCGCGCTCGCCCCTCCGGATTCGTGTGTTGCTTGGTTTTACCAAGTGCGAGCTTGGAAAGTCCAACAACGTGTCTAGACTGCGTCGCATGTCACCTCGCCGAAGCTACGACCAGTACTGTTCCGCCGCCCGGGCGCTCGACGCCGTCGGCGACCGCTGGACCCTGCTGATCGTCCGGGAGTTGCTGGCCGGTCCGCGGCGCTACACCGACCTGCACGCCGACCTGCCCGGGGTCAGCACGGACGTGCTGGCCTCGCGGCTGAAGGACATGGAGCGCGACGGCCTCACCACCCGCCGCCGGCTGCCCCCGCCCGGCGCGGCCTACGTCTACGAACTCACGGACAGGGGGCGCCAGTTGCTTCCGGTGCTCCAGGCGCTGGGGGAGTGGGGCCGGTCCGAGCTGGGCGAGCGCCGGCCCACCGACGCGGTGCGCGCGCACTGGTACGCGCTGCCGCTGCTGTCGTCCCTGGAGGGCGAGGGACTGCTCGAAGTGCAACTGGAGGAAGGCGACTTCCACCTGCATGTCGGCGCCGAGGACGGCCCCGTCTACGGT
This sequence comes from Streptomyces sp. SS1-1, assembly GCF_008973465.1. Taxonomy (NCBI): domain Bacteria; kingdom Bacillati; phylum Actinomycetota; class Actinomycetes; order Kitasatosporales; family Streptomycetaceae; genus Streptomyces; species Streptomyces sp. SS1-1. The sequence goes on from NZ_WBXN01000004.1 coordinate 5,845,459, forward strand.
GACGGACCCGCCCCCCGCGAGCCCGACGCGCGGCTGGTCCTGGACTCCGCGACCTGCGCGGCCCTCGCACGTGGAGAGGCGAGCCTCACCGACGCCGTACGGGACGGCCGCGCCACCGTGACCGGGGACGGCACCCTGGCCAAGGCGCTGCTCGACCGGTGAACGCCGTGGGGCCCGCCGTACACGCGGTACGGCGGGCCCCACTCCCGGTCATGACGGGCCGTCAGGCCGACGGCGGCACCCTCGGCGGGCGCCCGGCGCCCCGCGTCAGCGCGTACCCGCCGATGCCCGCGAGCGCGGCCAGCACACCGCCGAGCCCCGTCCACACCCAGCGGTCGGACCACCAGCCCGACGCCCAGCCGTCATCGGGTTCCAGACTGGCGAGCAGCGCCTCCCCGCCGGACTTCTCGTCCTCGTCCCGGGTCACCCCGGCGCCCGGCACCAGCGGTCGCGCCAGCGAACCGTCGACCGCCGCGGCGCCGCCGGCGTCCTGCGAGCCGACGCGCACCTCGGCGCTCACCGGCTGCCCCAGCGCCGAGGTCGGCACGTCCACGGCCGTCAGCCGCACGTAATAGGTGCCCGGCAGCGGGTCGCCCGACCACGGCTCCGCCCAGCCGCGCACGGTCCGCAGCGCGCACGCCAGCTCGACCGACGCGGCACCGGCCGCCGCCGTACGGGTCTGCGCCCCGAACCGGCACGCCTGGCGGCGCCGCAGACCGTCGTACACGTCGATCTGCCAGGTCTCGGCGGCGTGTTCGGCCGGCAGCTTCACCGTCGCCTCGACCGTGGGCCGCTGACCGGTGTCCGCCGGGAACGACCAGTACAGGTAGTCACCCGTGGAGGCGTTCGCCGTGGCGGTCTGCCCCTGCTCGATCTCGGTCGCCGTACGGAACGAGGTGCCCGCCCGCGTCGGCGCGTCCGCGTCCCCGGACGCGCTCGGCGACGGAGAGGAGTCCGCCGCGGCGGGCCCCGCGGCCAGCCCCAGGGTCAGCAGGGCCGCGCCCAGCACACGTGTCATCCGCATCAGTTGGTCCTCCAGACCGCGACGCGCCAGCGCGACAGCCAGCCCCAGACGAGACCGGCGAGGAAACCGGCGAGGATCAGGGCGCCCAGCAGCCACCAGCCGCGCCCGAGGCCGAAGGAGGCCACGTCCCGCGCGGGCGACGGCCCGTCCACGACGTCGACCGTCAGCTCCAGCGGCAGACCCGGAGCGGTCTTCACCCCCGCACCCGCGGAGAAGGAGTGCGTCACCTGCAGGCACACGATCTCCGCGGGCGCGTTCTCGTCGTCGTCCGCCTCCGCCTTCGGGTAGCGCAGACCGGCCGACACGACGTCCGTGCGGCCGGTCCCGGCCGCCTCACCGCGCACGATCTCCCGGCCCTTGACCGTCACGGCCCGCACCAGCACGCCGTACGACGGGTTCACCGCCCGGTCGGCCGCCACGCTCACCGAGGCCCGCAGCTCCTGGCCGGGGCGCACGTCGACCCGGTACCAGCGCTGCTGCCCGAACTCCTCGCGGTCGGTGTAAAGGCCGGACTTCAGCGTCGGCGCCTTCTCGCAGCGGTCCGCGCCGTCGGTCGCGACCGGTGTGACCACCGGATCGGCCGCCCGGTCCACCAACTGGTTCACCTTGTCGGTGAGTTCCTCGGTGTGCTCCACCGAGGTGAACGTGCCGCCGGTCGCCTCGGCGATGCAGCTCAGCTGCTGCCGCAGCTTGGTGTTCGGGACCAGGCCCAGCGTGTCGATGGTCAGCCCGATGCCCTTGGCCGCGATCTCCCGCGCCACCTCGCACGGATCGAGCGGCGCGCAGGTGTCCTCGCCGTCGCTGATGAGCACGATGCGCTTCGAGCCCTCGCCGCCGTCCAGGTCCTCGGCCGCCTTGAGCAGCCCCGGGCCGATCGGCGTCCAGCCGGTCGGGGACAGGGTGGCCACCGCCGCCTTCGCCTCGGTGCGGTCCAGCGGGCCGACCGGGTACAGCTGCGCGGTGTCCTTGCAGCCCGTCTTGCGGTCGTCGCCCGGGTAGTTCGCGCCGAGCGTGCGGATACCGAGCTGCACCTCCTCCGGCGTGGCGTCCAGCACCTCGTTGAACGCCTGTTTCGCCGCGGCCATCCGCGACTGCCCGTCCATGTCCCGCGCCCGCATCGAGCCGCTCACGTCCAGGACGAGATCGACCTTGGGCGCCGTCGCGCTCACCTCGTCGGCGACCGCTCCGGCCGGGAACGCCACCCCGGCCCCGAGCAGGGCGAGCAGGGCGCACGCCCCGGCCGCCAGCCGTGTTCGTATGATCATCGGCGGATCCTAGTGACCGAGGACGGCCCACTCCAAAACGGGGTCAGAACACGTCGGCCCGCAGGGGGTTGGGCAGGACGGTCCACCGGTCCCCGGCCACGCCAGGCGACAGCCGCATCAGCGTGAGCGCCTTCGTGGGCAGCGCCTCCTCGCGCAGGGCCGCCAGATCACCGGTCACCGGCAGGTCCGGGAGGGCCGCCGCGAGCGCCGCGCGCAACGCCGGGGCCGACCCCGCGGTGCCCGCCAGCGCCCCCGCCACCAGGGAGCCGAACAGCTTGCGGCGCAGGGCCGTCACCTCGTCCGTGACGATCCGGCCGGCCAGCTCCGGCACCGGGACGCCGTGCCGCGCCAGCCGGGCCGGGCTGACCCGGATGTCGGCGAGATCGCGGTAGACCAGCCGCACCGGCGACCCGTCCGCGTCCAGCACCACCAGCAGGTTCTGCCCGTGCGCCTCCAGCGCCACGCCCATGTCCAGCAGCCGCAGCCCCGCCGTCAGCGCCAGCCGCGCGAACGCCGCCAGCCACGCGCCCGACGCGGGCAGGCCGGTGTACGGCAGCGCCGCCACCGGCACCACCCGCTCGCCCCGCCCCGCGTACCGCCCGGGCGGCTCCCGCAGCACCGCCGCCAGCTCCGCGGACCCGGCCGCCACGGCCCCCAGGGTGCGCGTGAAGCACACCAGCCCGTCCAGCCGGTCCGCGAGGTCCTCCGCGAACCGCGACAGCGTGTCCGAGATCCCCACGGAGTACGGTGAGATGTCCCGCACCGAGGACGTCAGCCGCGCGCTGAGCGCCGTCTTGACGTGCGGCCCCCCGGGAACGGCGAGCGTCCGCAGCGACATCAGCGGATGCGCGTCCACCCAGTCCCCGTACGGCTGCTTGAGCACATGCTCGGCCTGCCACGGGTGCACCGGGACCAGGAGCCGGTCCCCGTCCCGCAGTTCGTCCGGCCATCGGCCCGTCACCAGGCACCGGTCGGCCCGCACCGCGACCCGCGCCAGCGGCACGAGGGGCCGGTGCTCCGGCCCGTACGCCAGTTGCTCGGCGACCGAGAAACCGGGCCGGGAACGGCAGTTGGGGTGGAACGGGTGCCCGTCCACCACCCGCTGCTCCCACTCCCAGTCGTGCTCCGGCCACTCTTCCGGGTGAGATTCCCGATCGGCCCGCGCGAGCGCCAACGAGGCCACGCCGTGCCCGAGTTCCGAGGTGAACGCCTCGCCGTGCGGTACGGCCAGGTCCGTCAGCAGCCGTACCGGATCGTCGTACACCGTCCCGTCCAGCCGCACGGAGGTGACGTACGCGGCGGTGGCGTACGGGTCCGCCCGCGGGCCGTCCAGCCGGCGGCCGTCCCCGAGCCGCAGGACGAGCCCGTCACCGGCGGCGTCCCGGCCGGTCACCCAGGCCAGCGGCTCGTACGCCAGGGCCCGCCAGAGCCGGGTCAGCACCGCGGCCCTGGCCCCCGGCAGCCCGGCCGCGTACCGGGGCACGAGCGCGGGGGTGACTTCGGCCAGTTCGGCGGCGATCTCGGCCTCGGCGCTGGGAGGACGATGCACGGGAGGGCTCCTCGGGGTACGTGTAGGGCGTCGGGACGGCCGCCGACGACAGACATACTGATCCTCTCCCGCCTGAACGGACCGTAGGGAACCAGTGGATCGCGTGCACCTCACCCCGCCGACCGCCGCGGACACGGCGGCCCGCGCCGACGCCCTGGCGATCGCCCCGCTGCTCAACTGCCTGCTCCGCGAGGTGGCCGAGCCGCAGCGCGACGGGGCGGCACGGGCGGACGCGCCGGACGACGAGCGGCGGGTGCACCGGCTGCGCGGCTCCGGCCGCCTCCTGCGCGTCCTCGGCGAGCGGCGGCCCGCCGAACCCGAGGTGTTCACCGGCGGCGCCTGGCGCCGCGTCGGCCACGCCGAGCTGGTCAAACTCGTCGCCGACGAGCTGCGCCGGCACACCGGGCAGTCCAACCACGAACTGCCCGCCGAGATGATCGACAGCCGGGACGCGCTGGCCGCCCTGCTCGCCGCCCGCGCGCGGGCCGTACCGCCCGACGACCTCTATCTGCGCTCCGAGCAGTCGCTCCTCACCGGCCACCCGTACCACCCCGCGCCCAAGGCGCGCGGCGGCGGCCCGGTCGCGGCCTGGCTGCCGTACGCGCCCGAGGCGTACGCCCGCTTCCCGCTGACGCTGCTCGGGCTGCGCGAGGACCTGGTCGTCGAGGAGGGCGACACGACCGCCCTGGACGCCCTCGGCGAGGCCCCGCCCGGCTACCGGCTGCTGCCCGCCCACCCCTGGCAGCTCGGCCTCGTGGACCTCGCGCCCGCCTTCGCCGACGGCCGGCTGGTCCGGCTCGGCACGACCGCCTTCGACGCCCGGCCGACGGCCGCGATCCGCACGCTGTACGCGCCGGAACCCGACCTGTTCCTGAAGTTCAGCCTCGACGTCCGCATCACCAACGACATCCGCCGGCTGTGGCGGCACGACCTGATGCGGCTGCGCCGCACCGACGCGGCGGCCACGGCGGCCCTCGCCGGGCAGGACGCGGCCTGGCTGAGCGACCGCGGCTACCGCACCGCCTCGTTCGCCTTCGAGGAGCTGGCGGTCCTGGTGCGCGACGGGCTGCGCGGCCGGGTCCGGACGGGGGCGACACCGCTGCTGGCCGCCGCGCTGGTCGAGGGCTTCGAGGGCAGCCCGCTGGACGCCGGCGTGGACCCGGCCGCCTGGTGGGAGGCGTACCTCGCGCGGGTCGTCCCGCCCGCCCTGACGGCGTTCGACACCCACGGCGTCGTCCTGGAGGCGCATCTGCAGAACACCCTGGTCGCCGTCGACGCGGACGGCCTCCCCGCACAGGCCCTGTTCCGGGACGCCGAGGGCGTGAAGCTGCTCGGCGAGGTGTCCCGGGCGGCGGGCTGGGAGCGGCTGGTGTACTGCCTGGTCGTCAACCACCTCGCCGAGGTCGCCGGGGCCCTCGGCGCCCGCCACCGTCGGTACGACCCCTGGCCCGCCGTCCGCCGCGAGCTGGCCCGGCACGCCCTCCCCGAGATCCCGGCCCTGCTGTCGGCGCCCACCCTCCCCGGCAAGACCAACCTGCTGCTGCGCTGGACGGGCGCGGACGGTGCCGACGCCCGCTATCTGCCGCTGCCGAACCCGCTGTCCACGGCTGGCTGAGCGACGGCCCGGCCCTCGTCGGTCCGGGGCGCATATGGCGCGAAATGGGTACTGGACCCGATGGTCCCGGCCCGCTGCCCCATGTGAGGGTGAGAGTGAACCCCCGGCCTCCCGGTCACCGGAAGGAGGAGGTATGCCGCACCCGACCCGACCGCACCCGGCCCGACCCCCGCTCCCTCGTGGTACCCGACCCCCGCACCGCGACCCCCGTTTCACCCGGGGCCCCGAGACCGGCCGCCCACCGCCGGGCGGCCCGCGCGGCCGGCGTGGCGCCTGGGCGCTGCTGGCCGCCTCGGTGGTGATGCTGACCGCCGGCGCCATGCTCCCGCAGGGCCTGCTCCTCGCCTCCGGCCTGGTCGCGGCCGGTATGGCGGTCCAGATGCTCACCCCGCCCGAGAAGCCGGAGCCCCCGCGCCCCCGCCTCCCGGAGCCGGCCCGCCCCGACGCCCCGGCCGACCGCCCGCCCGACGACGCCTGACGAGACGCGGGCGCGGCACCCCGCGCCCGCCGCCGTGGTCCTGTCCGCCCCGCTGTGGAAGGTGGTGACCCGTGGGGCATGCCGACACCCTGCTCGCGATGGGCGGCGCGTTCGTGGCCGCCGCCGTCCTCGCACGCCTCGGCCGCCGGATCGGCCTGCCGACCATCCCGCTGTTCATGCTGGCCGGGATCCTGCTCGGTCCGCACACCCCCGGCCTGGTCCTGGTGCGGGACGCGCACGACTTCGAGATGCTCTCCGCGCTCGGCCTGGTGCTCCTGCTGTTCTACCTCGGCCTGGAGTTCCAGCTCGACGACCTCCGCAGCGGGGGGAGACGGCTGCTCGCGGCGGGCGGCGTCTATCTGCTGCTGAACGTCGGCGCGGGCCTGGGCTTCGGGTTCGCGCTGGGCTGGGGGCTGCGGGAGGCGCTGGTCCTCTCCGGGGTCCTCGGCATCTCCTCGTCGGCGATCGTCACCAAGGTGCTGGTGGACTCCGGCCGTATCGGGCGCCCGGAGACCCGGCTCATCCTGGGTGTCACCGTGGTGGAGGACATCTTCCTCGCCCTGTACCTCGCCGCGCTCCAGCCCGTGATCAGCGGCGCGGAGGGCATGGGTGAAACGATTCTTCAGGCGGCCAAGGCGTTCGGTTTCCTGCTCGTCCTCGCCATCGCGGCCCGCTACGGGACCCGGCTGATCGGCCGCCTGATCGCGGTACGGGACAACGAACTGCTCGTGATCAGCTTCCTCGGCGCCGCGATCCTCGTCGCCGGTGTCTCCGAGGTGCTGGGCGTGGTGGACGCCATCGGCGCCTTCATGGTCGGCCTCATCCTCGCCGGGACCCCCTCCGGGCCCCGGATCCGCCGTCTGGTGCACCCGCTGCGGGACGCCTTCGCCGCGATCTTCTTCCTCGCCTTCGGCCTGGCCATCAACCCGGCGGACCTCCTGTCCGTCGCCGGTCCGGTCGCCGCGGCCGTCGCCCTCACGGTCGCGATGAACGTGATCGCGGGCCTGTTCGCCGCCCGCCTGTACCGCTACGGGCCCGAGCCCACCGCGAACATCGCCACCACGCTCCTCGGCCGCGGGGAGTTCGCGCTGATCCTGGCCGCGATGGCCGCCACCGCCGGACTCGACGGGCGGCTCGCCCCGTTCATCGCCAGCTACGTCCTCGTCCTGGCCGTGCTCGGGCCCATCCTGGCCGGGCGCGCACACCTGCTCGCCCGCCTCCTGGAGGCCACGCGGGCCGTTCTGCCGCGCCGCGGCGACCGGCCGCCCGAGCGGCCCGAGCCACCGGAACCGCGGGAGCCCGCGGACGACGAGCCAGCGGACGACGAGGCCGCCGAGCCGTCCGGGGCCGCCGCCCGCTCCGGCCCGAGGTGACCGGCGACTATGCTCGGTGCGTACCGCAGCCGGAAGCAGGGGTCGGATGTTGAGAGAGGTCGTAGCCACCCGCTACATCGAGCCCCTGACGTCCGGCGGCTCCGTGCCCGGCGTCGTCGAGGCCGACGACCTCGGCACCTACGTCGTGAAGTTCACCGGCTCCGCGCAGGGCCGCAAGGCCCTCGTCGCAGAGGTGATCGTCGGTGAGCTGGCCCGCGCGCTGGGGCTGCGGTTCCCCGAACTGGTCCTGGTGCACTTCGACCCGGCCGTCGCCGACAGCGAGCCGCACCAGGAGGTGCGGGACCTGCACGCCGCCAGCGCCGGGGTGAATCTCGGCATGGACTATCTGCCAGGTGCCCGGGACTTCACCCCCGAGGTCGCGAAGACGTTCCGCGTGGACCCGCTGGAGGCGGGCCGGGTCGTCTGGCTGGACGCGCTGACCGCGAACGTCGACCGGACCGTGCACAGCTCCAACCTGATGGTCTGGCCCACCCTCGGCACCGTCCCGCCCCGCCTGTGGCTGATCGACCACGGCGCGGCCCTCGTCTTCCACCACCGCTGGGACGCCTCCGACCCGCGGCGCGCCTACGACCTGCGCCACCACGCCCTCGGCCAGTACGGCCCCGACGTGCGCGCCGCCGACGCGGAGCTGGCGCCCAGGGTGACCGGGGACCTGCTGCGGGAGGTCGTGGCCGCGGTGCCGGACGCGTGGCTGGCCGCCGAACCCGGCTTCGCCACGCCGCAGGAGGCCCGTGACGCCTATGTCGCGCATCTGCACAGCCGCGTGCGGGCGTCCGCCGCGTGGCTGCCCACCGGCTTCCCGACCCGGGAGGAACTCGCCGCCGAGGACCGCGCGCGGGCGGCGAGGACACAGCGAGGCCGGCCGGACTGGCTCAAGCAGGTCCCCGACCTGCACGGCAAGCCGGCCGTCGAACAGGACGGATCGGTGCACCTGGGATGAGCGGCCGCGTCGAGATCGAGTACTGCACCCAGTGCGGCTGGCTGCCCCGCGCGGCCTGGCTGGCGCAGGAACTGCTCACCACCTTCGAGGCGGAGCTGTCCGAGCTGGCCCTGCGGCCGGGCAAGGGCGGTGTCTTCGTGGTCCGGGTGGACGGCGAGCCGGTCTGGGACCGGCGCGAGCAGGGCTTCCCCGAGCCGACGGCGGTCAAGCGCGCCGTACGCGACCGAGTGGCCCCGGGGAAGCCCCTGGGCCACTCGGACAAGGCCGGTCCGGACGCCGTCAGCCCGTGAGCCGCTCGTACGCCGGCAGGGTCAGGAAGTCGGCGTAGTCGGCGTCCAGGGACACCTCCAGCAGCAGGTCGTGGGCCTCCTGCCAGTGGCCGGCCGCGAACGCCTCCGCGCCGAGCTCGGCCTCGATGTTCCGCAGTTCCTCGGCGGCGATCCGGCGGGCCAGCTCGGCCGTCGCCTTCTCGCCGTTCTCGAACTCGACGCCCGCGTTGATCCACTGCCAGATCTGGGAGCGGGAGATCTCGGCGGTGGCCGCGTCCTCCATCAGGTTGAAGATGGCGACCGCGCCGAGCCCGCGCAGCCAGGCCTCGATGTACCGGATGCCGACCTGCACGGCGTTGACCAGACCCGCGTACGTCGGCCGGGCGTCGAGCGAGTCGATCGCGATGAGGTCGGCCGCCTCGACGCGCACGTCCTCGCGCAGCCGGTCCTTCTGGTTCGGCCTGTCCCCGAGGACCTTGTCGAACGACTCCATGGCGATCGGGACCAGGTCGGGGTGGGCGACCCAGGAGCCGTCGAAGCCGTCGGCGGCCTCGCGGTCCTTGTCGGCGCGGACCTTCTCGAACGCCACCTTGTTCACCTCGGCGTCGCGGCGGGAGGGGATGAACGCCGCCATGCCGCCGATCGCGTGCGCGCCGCGCTTGTGGCAGGTGCGGACCAGGAGTTCGGTGTAGGCCCGCATGAACGGGGCGGTCATCGTGACCGCGTTGCGGTCCGGCAGGACGAACTTCGGCCCGCCGTCCCGGAAGTTCTTGACGATGGAGAACAGGTAGTCCCAGCGGCCGGCGTTCAGCCCGGAGGCGTGGTCGCGCAGCTCGTAGAGGATCTCCTCCATCTCGTAGGCCGCCGTGATCGTCTCGATCAGGACCGTGGCCCGGACGGTGCCCTGCGGGACGCCCACGTGGTCCTGCGCGAACACGAACACGTCGTTCCACAGGCGGGCCTCGAGGTGCGACTCCGTCTTCGGCAGGTAGAAGTACGGGCCCTTGCCGAGGTCGATCAGCCGCTGGGCGTTGTGGAAGAAGTACAGGCCGAAGTCGACGAGGGCGCCGGGCACCGGCTGCCCGTCGAGCCGCAGGTGCCGCTCGTCCAGGTGCCAGCCGCGCGGGCGCATCACGACGGTGGCCAGCTCGTCGGCCGGACGCAGGGCGTACGACTTGCCGGAGGCGGCGTCGGTGAAGTCGATGGTCCGGCGGTAGGCGTCGATCAGGTTGAGCTGGCCGAGGACGACGTTCTCCCAGGTCGGCGCGGAGGCGTCCTCGAAGTCCGCGAGCCAGATCCGGGCGCCCGAGTTCAGGGCGTTGATCGTCATCTTGCGGTCGGTCGGGCCGGTGATCTCGACACGGCGGTCCTGGAGCGCCGGCGGGCACGGGGCCACCTGCCAGGAGTCGTCGGCGCGGATCGCGGCGGTCTCCGGGAGGAAGTCGAGCGTGGAGGTGCGGGCGATCTCGGCGCGGCGCTCCGCGCGGCGGGCGAGGAGCTCGTCACGGCGGGGTGTGAAGCGGCGGTGCAGCTCGGCCACGAAGGCGAGGGCCGCGTCGGTGAGGACCTCCTCCTGCCGGGGCAGGGGCTCGGCGTCGACGATGGCCAGCGGGGACGGCGCTGGTGCGGACATGAGCTGTCACTTCCTTCAGCGGGCTGTGGGGCGAGCGGTCGAGCGGGAAGGCACCGGGTGCCAGTCTTCCCGGAGGCCGGGGGAAACGCCCGCCGGACGGCCAGGGCGCTTCTGATCAGTGGATACTAGTTTCCTCATGGTGGAAGTTCAATGGTTTGTTGATGTCGAGATTCCCGGTGGCGGACCGGGGTGGCGCCGGGTGCCACCCCGGTCACTCCAGGTGGGCCAGATCGGCCTCCGTGTCGATGTCGTACGGCTCCGCCACGTCCCCGCACTCGACGAGCGTGACCGAACCGGCGTGCTCCTTGAGGTAGGCGCGCGCCCCCCGGTCCCCGGTGGCGGCCGCGCTCACCCCGGCCCAGTGGGCCGCGCCGAACAGCACGGGATGCCCGCGCACGCCGTCGTACGCGGCCGAGACGAGGGACGACTCGTCCCGGTACGCCGCGAGGACCCGCGCGACCGCCTCAGGGCCGATGCCCGGCTGGTCGACCAGCAGCACGAGCGCCGCACGCGCGTCCGCCGCGGCCAGCGAGTCCAGCCCGGCCCGCAGGGAGGAGCCCATCCCCTCGGCCCACTCCGGGTTGTCCACCAGGACGCATCCGTCGAGTCCGGCACGCCGGCGTACGTCCGCCGCGCGCGCCCCCAGCACCACGTGCACGCGCGCGCAGCCGCCCGCGCGCAGCACCCCGGCGGCGTGCTCGACCAGGAGCCGGCCGCGATACGGCAGCAGGGCCTTGGGGCGTCCGCCCAGCCGTCGTCCGCCGCCCGCCGCGAGGAGCAGACCGGCCACCGGGAGGGGTCGTGAGTCCGTCATGCGTCCTGCATACCTGACACCTGCGCGACGGGCCGACCCGCAGGGCTGAATTTCCGTCCGCGCTGTGGCGGAACGGTACGGGGTGGCGTTTACTGACCCGCGTCCCCGGCGCCCGGAGGGGCGTTCGGCGAGGGCGCGCGGCTGGTGGCGCACAACGGCGTGCGAGGGGGAGAGCTTTGTTGCGGAGCTTGGGGCAGAGGTCGGTGACGGGTACGGGCGAGGACCCGAGGGTGGCGGAGCTGCGGACGGCCGTGTCCCGTCTGCGCCGCGAACTCGCCGCGCATCCGGCCGAGTTCCCCGACCGGGGGATCGCCGAGGAGGAACTGGCCGCGCTGGCCGCGATGACGGCCGGCGGGGCACCGGAGGCGCCGCGGCTGCGCCGGTCCTTACTGCTGATCGCCGGTGCCATCGGCTCGGTGAGCGCGCTGGCGCCCGGACTCACCCAGGTGCGGGACGCCGTGGAGATGTTCGGGGCGCCCCCGCGCGGACGCGGCCAGGGCGCGCCCGTGGAGTGAGGCTCAGCTCGCCAGGCCGTGACGGAACGCGTAGACGACCGCCTGGACGCGGTCGCGCAGGTTCAGCTTGGTGAGGATGCGGGAGACGAACGTCTTCACCGTCTCCTGGCTGATGACGAGGGCGGCGGCGATCTCGCTGTTGGACAGGCCGTCCGCGATCAGCCGCAGCACCTCCAGCTCGCGCGGGGTGAGGGGAATGTCCTCGGGGGAGCCCTCCGTGGGGCGGATGCGCGTCGCGTACCGGCCGACGAGCTGGCGGGTGACCTCGGGGTCGAGGAGCGCCGCGCCCATGGCGACCGTGCGGATGCCGTGCAGCAGACGGTCGGGCGGCGCGTCCTTGAGGAGGAAGCCGCTCGCTCCGGCGCGCAGCGCCTCGTAGACGTACTCGTCGAGGTTGAACGTGGTGACCACGAGGACCTTGACGGGGTCGGCGACCCCGGCCCCCGCCAGCAGACGGGTGGCTTCGAGGCCGTCGAGGACCGGCATGCGGATGTCCATGACCACGACGTCCGGGTCGTGCTTGCGGGCGAGGTCGACACCGGTCCGCCCGTCGCCGCACTCGCCCACCACCTCCATGTCGGGCTGCGCGTCGATGATGGTGACCAGGCCCATGCGGATCAGCGCCTGGTCGTCGCAGACGAGCACCCGGGTCGGCGCGGCCCCGGCGGGAGACGGTGTGCTCACGGGCGGCCCCCGGCCGGTATCCGCGCCCGGACCACGAAGCCGCCGCCCGCGACGGCGCCCGCGCTGAACTCCCCGCCGAGCACGTCGACCCGCTCGCGCAGACCGGCCAGCCCCCGTCCGCTGCCACCGACGGCGGCGGCCCGTGAGCCGGTGCCTTCCGTGCCGACCTCCACCGTGATCTCCCTCTTCCCGTGCCGCACGGTGACCGAAGTGCGGCTGCCGTGAGCGTACTTGAGGGCGTTGGTGAGTGCTTCCTGCACCACCCGGTAGGCCACGAGGTCGGAACTGCCGGTGGACTCCGGCGGGGTGCCCTCCTCGGTGAACTCGACCGGCTGGCCCGCCCGGCGGGTCTGCTCCACGAGGGTCAGGAGGCGGCCGACGGCCGGTGTCCTCGGCTCGGCCCCGGCCGAGTCGCCGTTCCCGGTGCCGTGATCGGGGTTGAGCAGGTCCAGCAGGTGCCGCAGGTCGGTGATCGCCCGGCGCCCGGTGTCGGAGACCGCGCTCAGGGACTGCTCCAGCCGCTCGGGCGCGGCGGTCAGATAGCGGGCGGCTTCCGCCTGCACCACCATCGCCGTCACATGGTGGGTCACGACGTCGTGCAACTCCCGCGCGATCCGGGTGCGTTCGGCGTTCCGCGTCTCCACCGCGACCCGCTCGCGGCGTTCGGCCTCCGCCCGCCGGGTGGTGCGCAGCCAGCTTCCGGCGCCCCAGGCCAGGCACAGCGCCATGTAGAAGGTCGTGAACTCGGCGGCGGTCTCGCCCGTGCCGAGGTGGGAGAGGCCCACCGCCAGTGCCACGTACGCCACGGTGAGGCCGGCGACGAAGCTCCGGCGGTGCCGTTCCAGGTGCGAGCCGGTGCTCACCAGCACGATGCCCAGCGCGGAGGCCGCGAACGTGTGGTAGCCGAGGAGCTGGTCGGCGGCGAACCCGCCGGACACCAGGGCCAGGGAGAGGGCCGGCCACCGCCGTCGCACCGCCAGCGGCAGGGACTCCAGCAGGATCACGACGACGGCCAGGGCGTCGTGCGGGCGGTCGGGAACGCCCCCGATGACCGTTCCGTTGCTGCGGAGCGCCGGGAGGAACGAACCGATCAGGAGGAGCAGCCCGAACGGAAGGTCCCGGACGACGACGTCCAGCCGGTACCAGACTCCACCGACGCGCTTGCGGACGCTGCCCAGACGGTGCCGGACGCCGTCCAGGCGGGACCCGTCGGCCGACGGCCGGAGCCGGAGCCCGGCCGTCCGGAGCCCGGCACCGCTCTCGCGGTGTGCGGCTCCGATCGGCCGGTGCTCCGGCGAACCGGCGGTTCGCTGTTCCGTCATCGGGCGAGCGCCTCGAGGGTGTCGGCGCGCTCGGCGCGGCGCCGGGGGACGATGGTGCCGCGGCGGTGGGCCACGACCAGGAAGCAGACCGTCAGCAGCGTGCCGAAGAGCACCGCGTAGACGCTCGCCTCGGGACCGAACTCCCCGCCCGTGATCAGGTGGTTGCCCGACAGGGTGGAGTCCAGCAGGCCGTGCGTCTCGCCGTTGCCGGAGACCTGGGTGCTGAAGACGCCCGACTCCATGAAGTTCCAGGCGAAGTGCACGCCCATCGGCAGCCACAGATTGCGGGTGGCGGCGTAACCGGCGGCCAGCATGGCGCCGGCCTCGACGGCGATGGCCAGGGCGCCGGCCACGGTGGCGTCGTCGTTGAGGAGGTGCATGCCGCCGAACACGAGGCCGGACAGTACCAGGGCGACGTACGTGCCCGTGCCGCGCTCCAGCAGCCGGAACAGCAGTCCGCGGAAGATGATCTCCTCCGTCGAGGCGGCGGCCGCCATGAAGCCGATCAGCCCGACGGCCCCGCTCACCGAGTCGATGCCGTGCACCTCGTAGTCACCGAGGAAGTAGATGTTGCCGATGACGCAGAGGAACATCAGCGTGCCGAGGACCAGGCCCCAGAAGACGGCCCTCGCGGCTCCCTCCCCCCGCAGCTCGGTCACCTCGCGGTTCTCGGTGCGCCCCACGGCCCACCGGTAGACGAAGACCATCACGGCCACGGTGAGGGCGCCCACCAGGAGCGAGAGCCAGGGGTTGTCCTTCACCCCGTTGGCGAGACCGCCGCACAGCGCGTAGACCGCGAAGACGATGACGATCTGCAGGACTGTCTTCCAGGCTTTCATGACGTGGACTCCCCTTCGCCGGTTCCGACTCCGGTTCCTTCTCCGGCCCGCGGCCCGGCGTTCCGCGGTGACTCGAACACTAGGAACGCGGGGTGGGGGGAGTCGTCACCGTGGGGTGGACACTCGCTTGTGGCTCGCGCGGGGGACAGCGGGGCGGGACGTCCCCCGGAAGGGGCCCGCGCGCCGAACGACTGGGCCAGGCGGGTCGGTTCCGTCAGGACTGGTTCTGGCTGGCCAGTGCCTCGGCCAGTTCGCCGGCGATCTGCTGGAGCAGCGGCACGATCCGTTCCGTCGCCGCCTCGGTGACGCGGCCCGCCGGGCCCGAGATCGAGATGGCCGCCGGGGTGGGGGAGTCGGGCACGGGGACCGCGAGGCAGCGCACCCCGATCTCCTGCTCGTTGTCGTCGACGGCGTACCCGGTGCGCCGCACGTCCTCCAGCGCGGCGAGGAAGCCGTCCGGCGTGGTGATGGTCCGGTCCGTGGCGGCCGGCATGCCGGTGCGCGACAGCAGCGCGCGCACCTCGTCCGGCGGGAAGGAGGCCAGCAGCGCCTTGCCGACACCCGTGGAGTGCGGGAGCACCCGCCGGCCCACCTCGGTGAACATGCGCATCGAGTGCTTGGACGGCACCTGGGCGACGTACACGATCTCGTCGCCGTCGAGCAGGGCCATGTTCGCCGTCTCGCCGGTCTCCTCGACCAGCCGGGCCAGATAGGGGCGGGCCCAGGTGCCCAGCAGCCGGGAGGCGGACTCGCCGAGCCGGATCAGCCGCGGTCCGAGCGCGTACCGCCGGTTGGGCTGCTGGCGGACGTATCCGCAGGCCACCAGGGTGCGCATCAGACGGTGGATGGTCGGCAGCGGCAGACCGCTGCTGGCGGACAGCTCGCTCAGGCCCACCTCGCCACCGGCGTCCGCCATCCGCTCCAGCAGGTCGAAGGCGCGCTCCAGGGACTGGACGCCGCCGCTGGACCGGGCGGAGTCGGTGGTGCTGGCGCTGGACGTCGGCACGGCGCGTTCCTTTCGGGACCGGAGGGAAGGGCTGAAGCCTACCCGCCGGTCGGTCGACTCCCCGAGAGGGCGTCTGGGCGTCTTCGTGTTCTGCTTGACGGAAGTGTATTTCCACTTCGTGGAACTGTCCAGAGTCGCCGCGCAGGGCGCACTGTGGAGAAGTGTGCCCTTGACGGCGCCGCGACGGGAGTGAAGACTCCTTCAACAGAACGTTGAAAAACCAGGCGGCAGAGAGGGGTCCGGGTGTCCGACGTCGAACTGGTGCTGCGCTCGACGCGCGTCATCACCCCGGAGGGGACGCGCGCCGCCTCGGTCGCGGTCGCCGCCGGGAAGATCACGGCCGTCCTCGGGCACGACGCCCCCGTCCCGCCCGGAGCGCGGCTGGAGGACCTCGGCGACGACGTCCTGCTGCCCGGCCTCGTCGACACGCACGTGCACGTCAACGACCCCGGGCGCACCGAGTGGGAGGGCTTCTGGACCGCCACGCGCGCCGCGGCGGCCGGCGGCATCACCACCCTCGTCGACATGCCGCTCAACTCCCTGCCGCCGACCACCACGGTCGGCCACCTCCGTACCAAGCAGGCTGTCGCCGCCGACAAGGCGCACATCGACGTCGGCTTCTGGGGCGGCGCCCTGCCGGACAACGTCAAGGACCTGCGCCCGCTGCACGAGGCCGGCGTCTTCGGCTTCAAGGCGTTCCTGTCGCCGTCCGGCGTGGACGAGTTCCCGCACCTCGGACAGGACGAACTCGCCCGGTCCCTGGCCGAGATCGCCTCCTTCGACGGGCTGCTGATCGTGCATGCCGAGGACCCGCACCACCTGGCGGCGGCCCCGCAGCACGGCGGCCCCCGCTACGCCGACTTCCTCGCCTCCCGTCCGCGGGACGCCGAGGACACGGCGATCGCCCAGTTGATCGCCCAGGCGAAACGCCTCCACGCGCGCGTGCACGTCCTGCACCTGTCGTCGTCCGACGCGCTGCCGCTGATCGCCGAGGCCAGGCGGGACGTACGGATCACCGTCGAGACCTGCCCGCACTACCTCACCCTGACCGCCGAGGAGGTCCCGGACGGGGCCAGCGAGTTCAAGTGCTGCCCGCCCATCCGTGAGTCCGCCAACCAGGACCTGCTCTGGCAGGCGCTGGCCGACGGCACGATCGACTGCGTGGTCACCGACCACTCGCCCTCCACGGCCGACCTGAAGACCGACGACTTCGCCACCGCCTGGGGCGGCATCTCCGGTCTGCAACTGAGCCTGCCCGCCGTCTGGACCGAGGCGCGCCGGCGCGGGCACACCCTGGAGGACGTCGTCCGCTGGATGTCCGCCCGGACCGCCGCGCTGGCCGGGCTCGGGCACAAGGGCGCCATCGAGGCCGGCCGCGACGCCGACTTCGCCGTGCTCGCCCCCGACGCGGCCTTCACCGTGGACCCGGCCGCCCTCCAGCACCGCAACCGCGTGACGGCGTATGCGGGCCGGACCCTGCACGGAGTCGTGCGGTCCACCTGGCTGCGCGGCCAACGCGTCTACGCGGACGGCGAGTTCACCGAACCGAAGGGACGTCTCCTCACCCGCACCCCCTGACCCCATCCGACGACGCGAAAGGCAGACCTGATCACCGTGACGGCGATCCCCAGCTTCACCGGCGACGCGAGCCCCTACCAGGGCGGCGACCCGTACGCGGACTACCGCACCGCCGACTTCCCCTTCACCCGGTACGCCGATCTCGCCGACCGGCGCCTCGGCGCCTCCGTCGTCGCCGCCAACGACGAGTTCTTCGCCCAGCGCGAGAACCTCCTGGTGCCCGGGCGCGCCGAGTTCGACCCCGAGCACTTCGGGCACAAGGGCAAGGTCATGGACGGCTGGGAGACCCGCCGGCGCCGCGGTGCCTCGGCCGATCACCCCTGGCCGACGGCCGAGGACCACGACTGGGCGCTGGTGCGCCTCGGCGCCCCAGGCGTCATCCGCGGCATCGTCGTCGACACGGCCCACTTCCGCGGCAACTACCCGCAGGCGGTGTCCGTCGAGGGCGCCAGTGTGCCCGGTTCGCCGTCGCCCGAGGAACTGCTCGGCGACGACGTGAAGTGGACGACACTCGTCCCGCGCACCCCGGTCGGCGGCCACGCCGCCAACGGCTTCGAGGTCCGCGCCGAACAGCGCTTCACCCATCTGCGGCTCAACCAGCACCCCGACGGCGGCATAGCGCGTCTGCGCGTCCACGGCGAGGTCGTGCCCGACCCCGCGTGGCTGGCGGCGCTCGGCACCTTCGACGTCGTCGCCCTGGAGCACGGCGGCCAGGTCGAGGACGCCTCGGACCTGTTCTACTCGCCCGCCACCAACACCATCCAGCCGGGCCGCTCCCGCAAGATGGACGACGGCTGGGAGACCCGCCGGCGCCGCGACCAGGGCCACGACTGGATCCGCTACCGGCTGGCGGCCCGGTCCGAGATCCGGGCCGTCGAGATCGACACCGCGTACCTCAAGGGCAACAGCGCGGGCTGGGCGTCGGTCTCCGTCAAGGACGGCGAGAGCGGCACCTGGACGGAGATCGTCCCGCGCACCCGTCTGCAGCCCGACACCAACCACCGCTTCGTCCTGGAGTCCCCGGCCGTCGGCACGCACGCGCGCGTGGACATCCATCCCGACGGCGGCATCTCCCGGCTGCGCCTGCACGGTTCGCTGACCGAGCAGGGGGCGGCGGGCCTGCGCGCCCGGCACCAGGAACTGGGCGGCTGACAGACGTCGGGGAACGGTCTCGCCCCGCGGCCGGTGGTGCTGTGGGGGGTCCGCGGGGCGAGCGTTCAGTGGTGCGGTACGGCCTGGAGGCCGGACCTCAGCAGCCGTAGTCGATCAGGTCGAAGGTCGCGTAGTGGTCGGCCGTGTAGTAGTCCTCCTGGGACTTCTCGCCGGTGACGATGCGCCGCGCGCCCCGGGTGTCGGAGCCTGGCGTGATCACCGTGTACTCGTGGTAGTAGCCGGTCGACCGGCTCGGCAGGACGCCTTCCCGGTTCTGGAAGACGGTGCCGTCCTGTTCGAAGGGGAAGGGGCCGCCCTGCTCGATGAGGTCCAGGGTGTCGTGCGCCTGCGACGGCAGGGCGCTCTGGCAGATGCTGCCGACGTCGGCCGCCGCCGGGGTCGCGGTGACGGTGCCGCCGACGAGCAGCGCGGACAGCAGGGCCGCCGCGGAGCCGATACGGGTGAGGTGTGGGGGGAATCTCATGGCCGTATGATGACGCGCGTAGAAGATGGCATGTCAACGTCAACCTCGCGGTTCTCCGCCGGATGTCCCCTCAATTTTCACGCCGTTGCCATCGGCGCGCGAGGCGGTCACTCCGCCTTCCGGCTGTCGGCGACCGCGAACAGCGCGAAGGCCAGCACCAGCAGGGTCACGCTCGCGTAGATCTCGTAGCCGTCCAGGAACCCGACGCGCTGCACCAGACCCCAGTGCCAGTCGGTGAACTCGTGGACCAGGCCCATCACGCCCTGGACGAGACAGATGAACCCGAGGAACTCCAGCAACTGCTTCATGCCCCCGAGCCTCGCCCGCCGCGCCTCCCGCGCCCATCGGCCACCGGGCGCGACCCTCGCGCCCGAAGTCGGCGGTCCCGGCGCCCCGCGTCCACCGAAGTCCGCGCCCCGCGCCCACCAAAGTCTGCGATGCCGCGACTTTGGTCGGTGATGCCGTCACGGCAGGTCCTTCGGGAGCCGTCCCTGCATAGATTTGTCGACCGTGAACACCGAACAGCACCCGTCCCCGCCGCAGTTCCTCGCGGAGCGGCGCTGGCTGCTGCCCTCCGCCCTGGCCGCCGAGTTCGAGCCCGATCCCGACCGCCCCGGCCGGCCCCGGCGCACGGCCCGCGACTGGGTGGTCGACTTCGGCTTCTTCCTGCTGGCCGTCCTCCTCGGCCTGCTCTCCGCGGACACGCTGGTGCAGGAGGACATCCCCGGCGGCCTCGTCGCCCTCGACCAGCTGCTCGGCGCCCTCGCGTGCGGCGCGGTGTGGCTGAGGCGCCGCTGGCCGTTCGGGCTCGCCGTCGCCATGGTGCCCGTGTGCTTCGTGTCGAACACCGCCGGAGGCGCGGGCATCGTCGCCCTGTTCACTCTCGCCGTGCACCGGCCCTTCCGGTACGTGGCCTGGGCCGCCGGCGCCTCGCTCGCGGCGACCCCGCTGTTCTTCTGGCTGCGCCCCGACCCCGAGATCCCCTACGGCTGGGCCGTCTTCTCCGTCGTCCTGCTCACCGGCGCGATGGTCGGCTGGGGCATGTTCGTCCGGTCCAAGCGGCAGCTCATGGTGAGCCTGCGCGACCGCGCGCGGCGCGCCGAGACGGAGGCGCGGCTGCGCGCGGAGCAGGCGCAGCGCCTGGCCCGCGAGGCCATCGCCCGGGAGATGCACGACGTCCTCGCGCACCGGCTCACCCTGCTCAGCGTGCACGCGGGGGCCCTGGAGTTCCGGCCGGACGCGCCCCGCGACGAGGTCCAGCGCGCCGCCGGCGTCATCCGCGAGAGCGCCCACGAGGCGCTGCAGGACCTGCGCGAGATCATCGGCGTCCTGCGCGCGGGCGAGTCCGACGACTCCGGCCGCCCCCAGCCCACTCTCGCCGCGCTGGAGGCCCTGGTCGCCGAGTGCCGCGAGGCCGGCATGAAGGTCACCCTCGATCTGCGCGTCACCGACCAGGCCGCCGTACCGGCCTCCGTGGGCCGCACCGCCTACCGCATCACCCAGGAGGGCCTGACGAACGCCCGCAAGCACGCCCCCGGCACCGAGGTCACGGTGACCGTCACCGGCGCACCGGGCGAGGGCCTGACCGTGGCGGTGCGCAACGGCGCCCCCGAGGGGGAGGTGCCACCCGTGCCCGGCTCCGGCCAGGGACTCATCGGACTGCGGGAGCGGGCGACGCTGACGGGCGGGCGACTCGACCACGGGCCCGCCGGGGACGGGGGGTTCGCGGTCCGGGCCTGGCTGCCGTGGGGGTGAACCCGGGTGTCCGGACTTCCGGCACCGGCCCGCTCCCACGCACCCGGACGACCGTGATTACGTGAGGCCCATGACTGCCATCAGACTGCTCCTCGTCGACGACGACCCGCTGGTGCGGGCCGGACTGTCCCTGATGCTGGGCGGCGCCGACGACATCGAGATCGTCGGCGAGGCGGCCGACGGCGCCGACGTCGGACCGCTGGCCGACCGGACCCGGCCGGACGTCGTCCTGATGGACATCCGCATGCCCGGCGTCGACGGCCTCACCGCGACGGAGCGGCTGCGCGCCCGGCAGGACCCGCCGCAGGTCGTGCTGCTCACCACCTTCCACGCCGACGAGCAGGTGCTGCGCGCCCTGCGCGCCGGGGCCGCCGGGTTCGTACTGAAGGACACCCCGCCCGCCGAGATCGTCGAGGCGGTGCGCAAGGTCGCCGCCGGCGACCCCGTCCTGTCGCCCACCGTGACCCGCCAGCTGATGGACCACGCCGCCGGTACGGCCGCCGACACCCGCCGCGCCCACGCGCGCGAGCGGCTGACCGCCCTGAACGACCGTGAGCGCGAGGTCGCCGTCGCCGTGGGCCGGGGCCTGTCCAACGCCGAGATCGCCGGGGAGCTCTACATGAGCGTCGCCACCGTGAAGACCCACGTCTCCCGCGTCCTGGCCAAGCTGCACCTCAACAACCGGGTGCAGATCGCGCTCCTCGCGTACGACGCGGGCCTCCTGGAGGAACTCGACGACCTCAGGGGAGAGGGGCGGTAGGGCCGGACGGCTCAGAGGGCCGCGGTCGTGGTGCCCCCCGGCAGCTCGCCGAGCGCCACCGGTCTTCGCTCGCGCCGGGACAGCTCGCACGCCTCGGAGATCCGCAGCGCCTGCAGGGCCTCCCGCCCGTCGCAGGGGTTGGCCCGCTCGCCGCGCACGACCTCGACGAACGCGTTCAGCTCGGACTCGTAGGCGGGCCCGAACCGCTCCAGGAACCCGGTCCACGGCTTGTCCGCCGCCGGCGGCCCGGTCGGCTCGGTGGACGCGATCGGCGTACGGTCGTCCAGGCCGACCACGACCTGGTCCAGCTCGCCGGCCAGCTCCATGCGCACGTCGTACCCGGCGCCGTTCAGCCGGGTCGCCGTCGCGGTGGCGAGCGTCCCGTCCTCCAGGGTCAGCACCGCCGCCGCCGTGTCCACGTCGCCCGCCTCACGGAACATCACCGGCCCCGCGTCCGAACCGGCCGCGTACACGTCCACGACCTCCCGCCCGGTCACCCAGCGCAGCATGTCGAAGTCGTGGATCAGGGTGTCCCGGTAGAGCCCGCCCGACAGCGGCAGCCACGCGGCGGGCGGCGGCGCCTGGTCGCTGGTGAGGGCCCGCACGGTGTGCAGCCGCCCCAGCCGTCCCGACCGGACCGCCTCGCGGGCCCCGAGGTACCCGGCGTCGAACCGGCGCTGGAACCCCATCTGCAGAATCGTCCCGGCCGTCTCCACCTCCGCGATGGCCTGCAATGTCCCCGGCAGATCCAGCGCGATCGGCTTCTCGCAGAACACGGGCAGACCCGAGCGGGCCGCCCGCCCGATCAGCTCGGCGTGCGCGGACGTCGCCGTGGTGATCACCACCGCGTCCACGCCCCACCGGAAGATCTCGTCCATGCCGGGCGCCGCCGTCTCACCGAGCCGGTGCG
Organism: Streptomyces sp. SS1-1; assembly: GCF_008973465.1. NCBI lineage: Bacteria > Bacillati > Actinomycetota > Actinomycetes > Kitasatosporales > Streptomycetaceae > Streptomyces > Streptomyces sp. SS1-1. Next base: position 5,867,445 of record NZ_WBXN01000004.1, read on the forward strand.
CCAGCTCCTGGGCCCGCGACGGATCCGCGTCCGTGAGGATCAGCGATCCGACGTCACGATGGCGACTGAGCGTGTTCGCGTGGATGGTGCCGATGCGGCCCGTACCGATGACCCCGATGCGCATGGAAACAAAGTGGGGGTTCGGTGTGGACGCTGTCAATGACAATGTCCGGACAATCGAACTACACAACTTCCCGTCAACAGGCCGTGGGACTACAGTCGGGCCGTGCCGAAACCAGAAATGGACCCGACCGTGGAACTCGAGCTCAGCGTGGACCGGAGCAGTCCGGTGCCCTTGTACTTCCAGCTCTCGCAGCAGCTCGAGGCCGCCATCGAGCACGGAGCGCTCACCCCCGGCAGCCTGCTGGGCAACGAGATCGAACTCGCCGCGCGCCTCGGTCTGTCCCGCCCCACCGTCCGCCAGGCCATCCAGTCCCTGGTCGACAAGGGGCTGCTGGTGCGCCGCCGCGGCGTCGGCACCCAGGTCGTCCACAGCCAGGTCAAGCGCCCGCTGGAGCTCAGCAGCCTCTATGACGACCTGGAGTCGGCGGGGCAGCGCCCGGCGACGCGCGTCCTCGTCAACACCGTCGTCCCCGCGTCCGCCGAGGTCGCCGCCGCCCTCGGGGTCACCGAGGGCAGCGACGTCCACCGGATCGAACGGCTGCGCCTCGCGCACGGCGAGCCCATGGCCCACCTCTGCAACTTCCTGCCGCCCGGTCTGCTCGACCTGGACAGCGGCCAGCTGGAGGCGACCGGCCTGTACCGGCTGATGCGCGCCGCCGGCATCACCCTGCACAGCGCCCGCCAGACCATCGGGGCCCGCGCCGCCACGGCCGCGGAGGCCGACCGCCTCGGCGAGAAGGAGGGCGCGCCGCTGCTCACCATGCAGCGCGTGACGTTCGACGACACCGGCCGCGCGGTCGAGTACGGCACCCACACCTACCGGCCCAGCCGCTACTCGTTCGAGTTCCAGCTCCTCGTACGGTCCTGACCGCGCCGACCGGTACGTAGCAATGTCAGGACAAATGGACGCCCGCTTCGGAGTCCCCGGAGCCCGCCGCCCACGGCACATTCCGGGCCGGAACCGGCCACTCGCGGCAACCGTCCCATTGTTCCCCCGTTCGGCACCGAGCGTGAGCGTGCGGCAGAATCGGGCCCGATGAGCACCTACCGCGACTTCACCGCACCGATCGGCTCCCGCCGGGCCCCCGTGCTGCGCACGGTCGGCTCCAGAGAGCGCCGCTCGCACCTGTCGGCCCCCCGCGTGCCCACGGTGGGCATCGACATCGGCGGCACCAAGGTGATGGCGGGCGTCGTGGACGCGGACGGCAACATCCTGGAGAAGCTCCGCACGGAGACGCCGGACAAGTCCAAGAGCCCGAAGGTCGTCGAGGACACGATCGTCGAACTGGTCCTGGACCTGTCCGACCGCCACGACGTGCACGCCGTCGGCATCGGCGCGGCCGGCTGGGTCGACGCCGACCGCAACCGCGTCCTGTTCGCCCCCCACCTGTCCTGGCGCAACGAACCCCTGCGCGACCGCCTCGCGGGCCGGCTCGCGGTGCCCGTCCTGGTCGACAACGACGCCAACTCCGCCGCCTGGGCCGAGTGGCGCTTCGGCGCCGGACGCGGCGAGGACCACCTCGTCATGATCACGCTCGGCACCGGCATCGGCGGCGCGATCCTGGAGGACGGGCAGGTCAAGCGCGGCAAGTACGGCGTCGCCGGAGAGTTCGGCCATATGCAGGTCGTGCCCGGCGGCCACCGCTGCCCGTGCGGCAACCGCGGCTGCTGGGAGCAGTACAGCTCGGGCAACGCGCTCGTGCGCGAGGCCCGCGAGCTCGCCGCCGCCGATTCCCCGGTGGCGTACGGGATCATCGAGCACGTCAAGGGCCAGATCTCCGACATCACCGGCCCGATGATCACCGAGCTCGCCCGCGAGGGCGACGCCATGTGCATCGAACTGCTCCAGGACATCGGCCAGTGGCTCGGCGTCGGCATCGCCAACCTGGCTGCCGCCCTCGACCCGTCCTGCTTCGTCATCGGCGGCGGCGTCTCCGCCGCGGACGACCTGCTGATCGGCCCCGCGCGCGACGCCTTCAAGCGCCAGCTCACCGGCCGCGGCTACCGCCCCGAGGCCCGTATCGCCCGCGCCCAGCTCGGACCCGAGGCCGGCATGGTCGGCGCCGCCGACCTCGCCCGCCTGGTCGCCCGGCGCTTCCGCCGCGCCAACCGGCGCCGTGTCGAGCGCTACGAGCGCTACGCACGCTTCGCGGAGTCCCGCCGGACCTCCCAGGGGCCGGCGTGACCGTGTCCGTACCCCGTCAGGCCGACTCCCCGGACGAGCCGCGGCAGCCCACCGAGGACCGCCGCCACCGCAACCGCCGCCGGGCGCTCACGCTGCTCATCATCGTGCTGCTCATCGGCGTCCCCGCCGGCTACCTGGTCATCTCCGCCAACCAGAGCCGCGACAGCGGCAAGGACAAGGAGGCCAAGTACTCGGCGACCGGCCTCACCGCGGGCTGGCCCGCGCGCGTGCAGCGGCACATCTACAAGGTGACCATCCCGGTCCCCTCGTACAAGGTCGCCTACTACGAGACCAACAACTGGAAGACCAGCCGGCTCTACGTCCAGTTCGAGACCGTCCCCGGCGGCCTCGACGCGTACCTGAGGACCATGGGGCTCGACCGGAACGACCTGAAGCGGGACGACATCACGATCAGCGCCCGCGACCAGAAGATCACCGGCTGGAAGTTCACCGGCGAGGGCCCCTGGTACGGCGTCGTCGACAAGCGGGAGAACCCGGCACCCACCCACGACATCGTGGTGAACCTCGCCGACCCGCAAAAGCCCTTCGTGTACGTCGTCGCCCGCACCGTCCCGTAGCGGGGGGCCGCCCCCGGTGGCCGGGGCCGATTGTCAGACCCCGCCCGTAGAGTCGGAGACAGTCGGTCCGGCGTCGGGGAGGGAGGTGACAGGACGTATGAGCAGCACACCCGCGGCGACCGCGCGCACGGACGAGACCGTCCCCGCGCGGCTCGCCGCCGTCTTCCTGCCCGCGCCGCTCCCGCGCGAGGGCCGCATCGCCTTCTGGGACCCGGACGGCGACCCGCTGCCCGTCCAGGACGGCGAGCTCACCGTCGTCCGGCCGCACGGCTCCACGGTCCGCCGCCGCACCACCGCCGCGCGCACCCTGTCCCTCACCGAGGCCCTGCCGCTGCTCGTGCGCGCCCGGCACGACCCGGCCGCCCATCCCGCCACCGCCTGCTGGGGCGCCGCCGCCCTGCACGCCCTGCGGCTCACCGCGCGCGGCCGCCTCCTGCCCGGCCTCACCCCCACCGGCCACGACGCCTGGCGGGCCGGCCCCCTCGACCCCGACGACATCACGCACCTGCGGGCGATCGCCGCCGCCCTGCCCCCCGAGGGCCACGCCGTCCCGCTGCCCGGGCCCGGCCCGCTGCGGCTGCCCGAGCCCGAGGCGCTCCTGCGGTCCTTCCTCGACGCCGTCGCCGACAGCCTGCCCCGCACCCCCGCCGCCCCCTACGCCACCGGCCGCCCCTTCGCCGCGCGCGAGGCCCAGCCGCTGCCCACCGCCCACGCGTGGGCGGCCGAGGTCGCCGCCGGGATGGACGCCGGGGTGCGTATCTCGCTCCGCCTGGACCTGTCGGCGCACACCCTATTCGACGAGGACGCGGGCGGCTCACGCAACGCGGGCGCCGCGATCGTCCAGGTCCACAGCCTCGCCGACCCCACCCTCGTCGCCGACGCCGCCGCCCTGTGGTCCGGCGAGGCCGACAGCGCCTTCGGGCCCCGCGCGCGCGTGGACGCCGCGCTCGCGGTCCGCCGCGCCGCCCGCGTGTGGCCTCCGCTCGACCGCCTCTCCGAGCAGGACGTACCCGACGTCCTCGCCCTGTCCGACGACGAGCTGGGCGACCTGCTCGGCGTCGCCGCCACCCGGCTCGCCGCCGCGGGCGTCGCCGTGCACTGGCCCCGGGACCTGGCGCAGGACCTCAGCGCCGCCGCCGTCGTCCGGTCCGCCCCCGGCTCGGCCACCGACGGCACCGGCTTCTTCGAGAGCGAGGAACTGCTCCGGTTCCGCTGGCAGCTCGCCATCGGGGGCGACCCGCTGACCGAGGCCGAGATGGACGCGCTCGCCGAGGCCCACCGCCCCGTCGTCCGGCTCCGGGACCAGTGGGTTCTCGTGGACCCGGCGCTGGTCCGCAAGGCCCGCAAACGTGAACTCGGGCTGCTGGACCCCGTCGACGCGCTGTCCGTCGCCCTCACCGGCAGCGCCGAGGTCGACGGCGAGACCGTCGAGGCGGTGCCGGTCGGCGCGCTCGCCGCCCTCCGCGACCGGCTCACCGCCGGCGTGCGCCCCGCCGAGCCCCCGGCGGGGCTGCGGGCCACCCTGCGCGACTACCAGCTGCGCGGCCTGGCCTGGCTGGACCTCATGACCTCGCTCGGACTCGGCGGCTGCCTCGCCGACGACATGGGGCTCGGCAAGACGATCACCGTCATCGCCCTGCACCTCAAGCGGGCCCGCCCGGCCCCCACCCTGGTCGTGTGCCCGGCCTCCCTGCTCGGCAACTGGCAGCGGGAGATCACCCGGTTCGCCCCCGGCGTCCCCGTCCGCCGCTTCCACGGCCCCGACCGCACCCTGGACGGCCTCGACGGCGGCTTCGTCCTCACCACGTACGGCACCATGCGCTCCGCCGCGCCCACCCTCGCGGAGGCCACCTGGGGCATGGTCGTCGCCGACGAGGCCCAGCACGTGAAGAACCCCTACTCGGCGACCGCGAAGGCCCTGCGCACCATCCCGACCCCGGCGCGCGTCGCCCTGACCGGCACCCCCGTCGAGAACAACCTCTCCGAGCTGTGGGCCCTCCTCGACTGGACGACCCCCGGCCTGCTCGGCCCCCTGAAGGCCTTCCGCGCCCGCCACGCGCGCGCCGTGGAGAACGGCGAGGACGACGAGGCCGTCGAGCGGCTGGCCCGCCTGGTCCGGCCGTTCCTGCTGCGCCGCAGGAAGTCCGACCCCGGGATCGTCCCCGAGCTGCCGCCCAAGACGGAGACGGACCACCCGGTGCCGCTCACCCGCGAACAGGCCGCGCTGTACGAGGCCGTGGTCCGCGAGTCGCTGATCGCCATCGAGACGGCCGAGGGCATGGCCCGCCGGGGCCTGGTGCTGAAGCTGCTGACGTCCCTGAAGCAGATCTGCGACCACCCCGCCCTGTACCTCAAGGAGGACCCGTCCGCGTCGATCGAGCGCCTCGCCGTCCGCTCCGGCAAGCTGACCCTGCTGGACGAGCTCCTGGACACCGTGCTCGCCGAGGACGGCTCGGCGCTCGTCTTCACCCAGTACGTGGGGATGGGCCGGCTGATCACCTCCCATCTCGCCGGCCGGGCGGTCCCGGTGGAGATGCTCCACGGAGGCACCCCGGTCCCGGACCGGGAACGCATGGTGGACCGCTTCCAGAGCGGCGCCACCCCGGTCCTCGTGCTGTCCCTGAAGGCGGCGGGCACCGGGCTCAACCTGACCCGCGCGGGCCACGTCGTCCACTTCGACCGCTGGTGGAACCCGGCCGTCGAGGAACAGGCCACCGACCGCGCCTACCGCATCGGCCAGACCCAGCCCGTCCAGGTCCACCGGCTCATCACCGAGGGCACCATCGAGGACCGCATCGCCGACATGCTCGCCTCCAAGCGGGCCCTGGCCGACGCGATCCTCGGCGGCGGCGAGTCGGCCCTCACGGAACTCACGGACCGTGAGCTGACCGACCTCGTGTCCCTGAGGAGGGAGTCATGACGGGGGAGGACGAGCGCGCGCAGAGTCCCGCCGAAGCGGCCCGTCAGGCGCTGCGGGCCGCCCGGGAGAAGCGCGAGGCGGAGCGGGGCGCCGAGGGCGGATCCGCAGCTGAGGGCCGCCGCCCTGCCGAGGGCGGGCCCGCCGCCGAGGGGCGTCCCCGTGCCGAGGGCGGACCCGCTGACGAGGGGCACCCCCGTGCCGAGGGCGGATCAGCCGCCGAGGGGCACCCCGCTGCCGCCGAGGCGCGCCCGGGAGACGGTGCCCGCGCGACACGCCCCGGAGACGCCGCCCGCGCGGCTCTGAGGCGGGCCGCGTCCGCGGGTCCTGTGGCGCAACCGGATCCCCGGGCCGACGCCGGCACGGGTGCCGGGACCACGCCGGCCCGGCGTGCGGCCGAGGGAGCCCGGGAGGCGCTGCGCGCCGCCCGGGAGGACCGACGCCGAGCCGCGGCACAGGCCGAGCGCGAGGGACGACCCCCACACCGCACCCGACGGGCCGCGTCCACCGGCCCGGCGGGGGAGCGGGCACCCAGTGCCGAGGCCGCTCACGACACCGCCGCCCAGCGCGCCCGCGAAGTACGGCGCCTGATGGCGGATGCCTTCAGGATGCCGACGTGGGAGGAGGGCGACGAGGGACAAGAGGGCTGGGACGCCCGGGGTGGCGGTGATGGCGGTGACGGCGGCGATGGCGGTGACGGCTGGGAGGCCGGCGAGGCCCGCGACGGCCATGACACCCACGACGGTCGCGAAACCCGCGTCCCCTACGACGGTCACGACACCGACGCCCCGGGTCCCGCCCCAACCCCGGCGGATCGCGCCCACGCGACGGACCGGGCTGCCGGAGACGCGAGGCCGGCGGAACCGTCCGGCGCCTCCGGGCCGGGTCGAGACCCTGCCCCCACTTCGCCGGACTCGGACCCTGCGTCCCCCGACCCCCGGCCTGGTCGGGACACACTGAGCACGGCCCCCGCTTCCCCCGCCCCCTCCCCGGACTCGACCCACGCCCCCGCCTCAGGCTCCGCCCCCACCCCCCAAGTGCCCCGCTCCATGGCCGCCCCCGGACGGGACGGGGAGCTGCGGCGGACCTTTCCGGCGTTCGCGCCACGGGCGGCCGGGGGCGTCGGGTTCGCCGAGACCTGGTGGGGCAATGCCTGGGTGGCCGCCCTGGAGGAGGGCGCCCTGGATGTCGAGCGACTGGCCCGGGGCCGGGGTTACGCGCGGCGAGGGCACGTCGACGCCATCACGGTGACGCCGGGACTGGTGCTGGCGTACGTGCGGGGCAGCCGGCCCCGGCCGTACCGCGTGCAGGTGCGGCTGCGGACGCTGGGCGACGCCGGCTGGGAGCGGTTCCTGGACGCCGTGACGGAACGCCCCGCGCACATCGCCGCGCTGCTGGACAGGGAGATGCCCCAGGCCCTCGCCGAGGGCGACGTGCCGCTGCTGCCCGGCCCCGGCGACCTCGACCCCCGGTGCAGCTGCCCCGACCGGGGACACCCCTGCAAGCACGCGGCGGCCCTCTGCTACCAGACGGCACGGCTGCTGGACGCCGACCCGTTCGTCCTGTTCCTGCTGCGCGGACGCGGCGAGCGGGAGCTGCTCGACGCCCTGTCCCGGCGCAACGCGGCGCGCGCCGCCCGCGCCGCGCAGGAACGGGAGCCCGAACCCCTGACGGGCGTACGCGCCACGGAGGCGCTGGCCGCGGGGCGCCGGCTCCCGCCGCCGCCACCCCCGCTGCCGGTGCCGCCGCACCCCGAGCAGCCCCCGGTGTACCCGGCGGCGCCGGGCGGCCCGGACCCGTTCGCGCTGGACCAGCTGGCCACCGACGCGGCGGCCCGGGCGCACGCCCTCCTGGGGACCGGCCGGGACCCGGTCGGCGGTCTGACGCTCTGGCAGGACGCGGTGCGGCTCGCCGCCGCCCGCCCCGGTTCCGGCCTCACCGCCGGCAGCCGCGCCCTGTACGCCTCCCTCGCGTCGGCCGCCGGCCGTACGACGGCCGACCTCGCGCGGGCCGTCGCCGCCTGGCGGCAGGGCGGCCCGGAGGGCCTGGCCGTCCTGGAGGAGCCCTGGGACCCGCCGGCGGGGCGCTTCGACCGGGCCCGCCCGCTGCTCCTCGCCGCGGACCTCCCGGCCTTCCGGCCCTGGCGCAACCACCTCACCCACCCGCGCGGTCATGTCCAGGTGCGCCTGGGCCGGGACGGGCTGTGGTACCCGTACGAGTCCGAGCCGGGCCGCGACGACTGGTGGCCCAGGGGCACCCCCGACCTGGACCCGGTCGGCGCCTTCACGGGACTCGGTGGCGCCCAGGAGTGACGACGCCGGTCCCAGAGCCCACCGTCAGGTCGTTCACCACTCCGACCACCCCGTCGACACGCCACGCCGACTGGACGACCAGGGGGACGGCGTCACGCTCGCCGAGCCGTCCCGACAGGGTGACCACGCCGTCCCGGACCGACACGGTCACGCCGCCCGCCCCCGCCGGGGACACCGCGCGCGGCAGGACGTCGTCCGTCACCTCGCGGCGGATGTCGTCGTCCGTGCGCAGGAAGACCCGCAGCAGGTCCCGGCGCGTGGCGATGCCGATCAGCCGGTCCTCCTCGTCCACCACGGGAAGCCGGTCGACCCGGTGCCGTTCCATCACCCGCGCCGCCGCCGCGACCCGCTGCTCGGGATGCACCGTGACCGCGGGCGTCGACATCAACTCAGCCGCCGCGCAACGGGCCTGGCGTCCTGTCAGGTCCGCCCGGGCGACCACGCCCACGACCTTGTCGTCGTGGTCCAGCACCGGCAGACCGCCGATGCGGTGCCGGTCGAGGAGCCGGGCCAGTTCCCCGGCCGATGTCTCGCGGCGCGCCCCGACGACCTCTCCGGTCATCACCTCACCGACCGTGCGTGCCGTCATGCCGACTCCCTTCCCGCCGGGGGCCGTTCGGCCCGGGCCACCGGACTCCCGTCACCGGCTGTCGCTGCCGTCCGTCCCTGTGAGGGCCGCCCGCCCCGCCTCCAGCCGGGCGACCGGCACCCGGAACGGCGAGCAGGAGACGTAGTCGAGGCCGGCCGCGTGGAAGAAGTGCACCGACTCCGGGTCCCCGCCGTGCTCCCCGCACACCCCGATCTTCAGGCCGGGCCGGGCGGCGCGTCCCTCGGCGACCGCGATCTCCACCAGCCGGCCCACGCCGTCCCGGTCGATCGTCTCGAACGGGGAGACCTTGAAGACGCCCTTGTCCAGGTAGGCGGAGAAGAACGCCGCCTCGACGTCGTCCCGGGAGAACCCCCAGGTGGTCTGGGTGAGATCGTTCGTGCCGAAGGAGAAGAACTCCGCCTCCCCGGCGATCCGGCCCGCCGTCAGGGCGGCGCGCGGCAGCTCGATCATCGTGCCGACGGGGCAGTCCACGACGACACCGGACTCCTCGGACACCTCGGCCAGGACCTGCCGCACCTCCTCGCCCACCAGCCGCAGTTCCTCGACCGTGTCGATCAGCGGCACCATGATCTCCGCGCGCGGATCACCACCGGCCCGCCTGCGGTCGACGACCGCCTCGGCGACCGCCCGCACCTGCATGGCGACGAGCCCCGGCGCGACCAGCCCGAGCCGCACCCCGCGCAGGCCGAGCATCGGGTTCTCCTCGTGCATACGGTTGACGGCGTCCAGCAGTTCGGTGTCGTGCGCGCTGGGCGTGATGCCCCGGGCCTGATCGGCGGCGAGCCGGACGGCGAGTTCGGTACGGTCGGGCAGGAACTCGTGCAGCGGCGGATCGAGCAGCCGGATCGTGACGGGCAGACCGTCCATCGCCTCCAGGATGCCGGTGAAGTCCCGGCGCTGCAGCGGCAGCAACTCCGCGAGGGCGCGCTCGCGTTCGGCGTCCGTACGGGCCAGGATCATCGCCTCGACCAGGGGCCGCCGGTCGCCGAGGAACATGTGCTCGGTGCGGCACAGCCCGATGCCCTCCGCGCCGAACCGGCGGGCGCGCGCCGCGTCCTCGGGGGTGTCGGCGTTGGCGCGCACGCCCAGCCGGCGTGCCCCGTCGGCCCGTTCCATGACGCGGGCCACCGCCTCGACCAGCCCCGCCGAGGGCCCGGAGCGGTCGCCGGTCTCGAAGTACCGCATGACGGCGGAGTCGACCAGCGGCGCGGCACCGGCGTACACCGCCCCCGAGGAGCCGTCCACGGACAGGACCGTGCCCTCCTCGACGACCGTGCCGCCCACGGTGAAGCGACGGCCGCGTGGGTCGACGTCGATCTCCTCCGCCCCGCACACGCACACCTTGCCCATGCCCCGGGCGACCACGGCGGCATGGCTGGTCTTGCCGCCCCGGCTGGTGAGCACGGCCTGCGCGGCCACCATCCCCGGCAGGTCGTCGGGCGTCGTCTCCTGCCGTACCAGGACGACCTTCTCCCCGGCGGCGGCACGGCGGACCGCCTCCGCCGAGTCGAACACGGCGGCCCCGACCGCCGCCCCCGGCGAGGCCGGGATGCCGCGCGCCAGCGCCTCGCCGACCCCCGAGGTGTCGAACCGGGGGAACATCAGCCGGGCCAGCCCCTCGCCGCCGACCCGCCGCAGCGCCTCGTCCTCGGTGATGAGCCCCTCGTCGACGAGTTCCGCGGCGATCGCGAACGCGGCCTCGGCGGTACGCTTGCCGACCCGGGTCTGCAGCATCCACAGCCGGCCGCGCTCGATGGTGAACTCGATGTCGCACAGATCCCGGTAGTGGTCCTCCAACGCCCGCATGTGCGACCGAAGTCGTGCGTACGACGTCGGGTCCAGGCGTTCCAGGTCGGCCAGCGGGACGGTGTTGCGGATTCCGGCGACGACGTCCTCGCCCTGCGCGTTCGGCAGGTAGTCGCCGTACAGGCCGGGCCGGCCGGTGGCCGGATCGCGGGTGAAGGCGACGCCGCTGCCCGAGTCGGAGCCCAGGTTGCCGAAGACCATCGTCTGCACGTTGACGGCGGTGCCCAGGTCGTCCGGGATGTGCTCGCGGCGCCGGTAGAGACGGGCGCGCTCGACGTTCCACGACGAGAAGACGGCGAGGACGGCGCGGCGCAGCTGCTCGGCCGGCGACTGCGGGAAGTCGTCGCCGGTGTGCCGGTGGACCAGCTCCTTGTACGCCTCCACGAGCTCGGCGAGGTCGCCCGCGTCCAGGCCGAGGTCGTCCGCCGCGCCCCGGTCCTCCTTGAGGCGGGTCATGGCGTCCTCGAACAGGGCGCCGTCGACCCCCATCACCGTGGTGCCGAACATCTGCACGAGGCGGCGGTAGGAGTCCCAGGCGAAGCGCTCGTTCCCGGAGGACTTGGCGAGGCCCTGCACGGACTCGTCGTTGAGGCCGACGTCGAGGATCGTCTCCATCATGCCGGGCATGGAGAACCGCGCCCCCGACCGGACGGACAGCAGCAGCGGGTCGTCCGGCTGCCCGAGCCGCCGCCCGGCCGCCTCCTCCAGGGCGGTCAGATGCTCGGAGATCTCCCGGGACAGACCCTCCGGCTCGGTGCCGGTCGCGAGGAACGCACGGCAGGCCTCGGTGGTGACGGTGAACCCCGGCGGCACGGGCAGCCCCATCCGGGTCATCTCGGCGAGGTTGGCGCCCTTCCCGCCGAGCAGGGCGGCCATGTCCCGGCTGCCCTCGGTGAACGCGTACACGTGACGGACCATGGCGCTGCTCTCCCTTCCGGTCACGCGTGCCCGGATCACCCCAGGGGCGGCCCGGCCGGTGTGCGATACCCCTCCAGCCTCCGCCGTACGGCGGCCCGGCGGCAGGCGCTGGACGTCCTCGGAGTGAGGCCGATCGGCCCCATGGCGCAACGCGGCGGCCCGCTCACCATGGACACGGGCCGTGGGCCACGGGCCGCGGATGCCGGGTGCGGCGCGCCGGGTGAAGACTTGACGGAGCGGGGGCGACGACGGCGAGGGAGTCATCGTGAGCGGTCGGGTGGTCGTGGGCGTGGACGGATCGGCGTCGAGTCTGGCCGCCGTGGAGGCCGCCGCGACGGAGGCACGGCTGCGCGGGGCCGCCCTGCGCGTCGTCCACGCGTTCGTCTGGCCGGCCATGCACGTGCCGCTGGGCCCGTCCCCGCTGGGCCCGCGGGACGGCGGGCTGCGCCAGGAGGTGGACCGGCTGGTGGCCGAGGCGGTCGAACGGGCGCGGACGGTCGCCCCGGGGATCGACGTCGGCCACGCCGTCGTGAGCGGTGAACCCCTGGCCACCCTGGAGACCGAGTCGCGGACGGCGGAGCTGGTGGTCGTCGGGTCCCGGGGGATGGGCGGCTTCGTGGGCCTGCTGGTGGGCTCGACGGCCGTACACCTCGCCGCCCACGGCCGCTGCCCGGTCCTGGTCGTCCGCGAGGAGCCACGGACCGACGGCCCGGTGATCCTCGGCGTCGACGGCTCGGCCGCAGCGGAGGCGGCGACGGACTTCGCCTTCACCGAGGCCGCCCTGCGCGGCGCCCCGCTCGTCGGGCTGCACGCCTGGACCACGTGGAACGCGCCGCTGCCCACACCGGAGGGCGGGCCGTTCGCCGCCGCGCCGGGCGTCCTGGCACACGACGAGGAGCGGCTGGTGTCCGAGGCGCTCGCCGGGCACCGGGAGCGCTTCCCCGACGTGGCCGTGACGACGAAGGCGGTACGGGGCCCCACGCGGGAGACCCTGATCGAGGCGAGCCGCTCCGCGCGGCTCCTCGTGGTCGGCGCGCGGGGGCGCGGCGGCTTCACCGGCCTGCTGCTCGGCTCGGTCAGCCAGGCGATGCTGCATCACGCGCACTGCCCGGTCGCCGTCGTCCGCGGGACGTGACGGCCCCCGCGGACCGCCTCCTCCAGCCCGCTCGCTCCTTCGTGTGTCCGCCGTCGCGCGCCGGGCACTCGGCGGGGGACGGCGACCCGTGAGGAGGCCCGATGAGGTGCTCGTGGCGCCACACCCCGCCCCGCGGCGGCGCAGGACCGGTGGTCCGCCCCGGCCGCGATCCGAAAGCCGCCGGACGGTGACCCCCGCGGCCGTCGGCGTCGTCATCGCCACCCGGAACCGCGCGCCCTCGCTGGCCCTTACCCTCCGGCACCTCCTGCGCCTGCCCGAGCGGCCACCCGTCGTCGTCGTGGACAACGCCTCCACCGACGACACCACGGCCCTGCTCGCCCGCGAGTTCCCGCAGGTTCGCGTGGTGCGGCTGCCCGCCAACCGCGGAGCCCTCGCCCGTACGGCCGGCGTCCGCGCCCTCGACACGCCGTACGTGGCGTTCAGCGACGACGACTCCTGGTGGGCACCGGACGCGCTGGGCCGCGCCGCCGGACTGCTCGACGCGCACCCGCGGCTCGGCCTGCTCTCCGCGCACACCCTGGTCGGCCCGGCGGCGGAACCCGATCCGCTGAACGACGTGCTGGCCGGGTCACCGCTCGGCCCGGCGACCGACCTCCCCGGCACCCAGGTCCTCGGCTTCCTCGCCTGCGCCAGCGTCGTCCGCCGCACCGCCTACCTCGACGCGGGCGGATTCCACCCCGTGCTGTTCTTCGGCGGCGAGGAGACACTGCTCGCCTACGACCTCGCCGCCCGCGGCTGGGGCGTCGCCCACTGCGCCGACGTCGTCGCCCACCACCACCCGGCGGTGTCGCCCCGCACCGGCCGTCCGGTCACCGTCCTGCGCAACGCCCTGCTCACCGCGTGGCTGCGCCGCCCGCTGCCGTACGCGCTCGCCCTCACCCGCGACCTGGCCGGTCAGGCCCGCCACGACGACCGCGCCCGCCAGGCCCTGCGCGGCGCCCTCGCCCGCCTGCCGGCGGCCCTGCGGGCGCGCAGGCCGCTGCCCCCCTCCGTCGAACGGGCCGCCCGCACCCTGGACAGCACGGCCGAGGCCGTCGGAGCACCGGCATGACCGACCCCACCGACCCCCGTACGACCGTCGTCGTCATCACCCACAACCGCCGCCCGGAACTGCTGCGCACCCTCGACCGGCTGGCCGAACTGCCGGAACGGCCCCGCGTGATCGTCACCGACAACGGCTCCACCGACGGCACCGCCGACGCGGTCACCCGGCACCACCCCGAAGCGCTCCTGCTGCGCCCCGGCCGCAACCTGGGCGCCATCGGCCGCAACCTGGCCATGCGGCACGTCCGCACGCCGTACGTGGCCTTCTGCGACGACGACTCCTGGTGGGCGCCCGGCTCCCTGACCGGCGCCGCCGACCTCCTCGACCGGCACGCCGGACTCGGCACCGTCACCGCCCGCATCGTCGTCGAACCCGACGGCACGGAGGACCCCATCGTCACCGAGCTGCGCGGCTCACCCCTGACCGGGCCCGCCTGGCTGCCCGGACCGGCCCTCGGCTCGTTCCTCGCCGCCGCGACCGTGCTGCGCGCCGACGCCTTCCGGGCCGCCGGCGGCTTCCACCCCCGGCTGTGGCTCGGCGGCGAGGAGGAGCTGCTCGCCGCCGACCTCGCGGCCGACGGCTGGTGGCTGACGTACGCCGACCATCTCACGATCCATCACCAGGCGTCGGTGATCCGGGACCCCACCCGGCGCCGCGCGCACGGCATCCGCAACACCCTGTGGTTCACCTGGCTCCGCCGCCCGGTGGGACGGGCCCTGAGCCGCACCCTGCACCTGGCCCGCACGGTCCCCCGGGACAGGGCGTCGCTCGGGGCCTTCGCGGAGGCGGCGGCCGCCCTCCCCTGGGTCCTGCGCGAACGCCGGGTCCTCCCGCCGGAGGTGGAGTCCCGGCTACGCCTCCTGGAAACCACCCAACGCCACTCGAAGGCCCGCCGCTACGTGGGCTGAACCGGGGCCACGCCCCGCAGAACCCTCCGTCATCTCCTACGCGGTCGAGCCCGGTTCACCGGTCGGCGCGCCCACTCCCAGAGCCCCGAGCAGTTCCTCCGTGCCGTCGCGGGCCGCCCCCCGGCGGAAGCCCTCCGCGATCTGCCGGGCGTGGACCCGGCCCGCGGTCGTGCACCATGCCCACCAGCGGTCCAGCGTGGGCGCGTCGACGTGTTCCGCGGGGACCAGCGCGGGCCAGTCGCAGGCGTGGGCCTGGGCCGTCACCTTGGCGCCGCCCTCCACCGGGTCGACGGCCAGTGCCGGAACGCCCGCCCGCAGCGCGAGCACCATGCCGTGCAGCCGGTCCGTCACCACCAGGTCGAGCCGGGAGAGCACCGCCTCCAACTGGGCCGGTGTCGCGCACAACCGCCAGTCGTGCGCGTCCAGCCGGGTCTCCAGCTCCAGGCGCGCGCAGTCCCGCCCCGCCAGCCACCGGGTCACCTCCTCGGCGACCCGCGCGTGCCGCCTGCGTCCGCCGTACTCCCGTTGCCCGTGGGTGAGGACCACTCCGACGACCGGCCGGGCGGGAAGGGCCGACGCGCGCGCCGACAGGTCCGGCCTCGGTTCCGAACGGGGCGCGTCCCGCGCCACCACCCGGTGGAACCCGGTGACGGCCGGGCAGGCGGCGTCGACCACGGACGTGCCCACGGCGATCCGCACACAGTGCGCGAACCGCCGGTGCAGTTCCTCCAGTTGCGGGCCGTGCAGGGGGCCGCACACGAACACCAGATGGGAGTAGTCCTCGGGGCGGACCTCGGCCAGGGACGGCCCCTCCGGGCGGAAGCCGGGGCTCCAGGCGACGTCGTGAGCGAGCCGTGCGCCCCGCAGCACCTCCCGCGCCCGCTCCAGCGCCAGCACGTCCCCGGCGGTCGCCTCCCCGTGCAGGAAGGAGAACCATCCCGTCAGCAGGATCCGTGGCCGTTCCGTCACGGCGCCCGGGTGCCCCGGCCGGCGCGCGGACAATCACCTCCGGCCCCCGCACGCGGCCCGTCACCGCCGCCCCGGCGCGCGGACGATCACCGCCGCCCCCGACGCCCCGCCCCGCGAGGGCCGTCGCGCCGCTTGCGGTCCCGGGGGAGCCCGTGTCTCATGGGGGAGCGGTGACCGGTGACCCCTGCGGAACTGGCAGTCCGAACTCCTCGCCGTCGCCTCCATGGCCGTCCTCGCCGTCTATCTGCGGCAGCGGGGCTCCCCGGAGTCCAAGCCCGTCGGCGCGCCCCACTCCGCCACCGGGACCGAGGGCTGACCGCGCGCCGGGCGTGCGCGGGGCGCGGGTGGGTACCCCGGACCCACACAGCCGCCTTCCGCCCGCCCCCGACACGGCGGACCCGTTCCGGAGGCGCGGCGGACCCGTCCCGGAGGTGGGGATGCGTCTCACCCACAGCCGTCCCACCGACCCCGGGTACCGCCGTCCGCGCCACGGGCGGGGCTTCCGCTACCTGGACACCCGCGGGGAGCCGCTGCGCGACCGCGACGAGCTGCAGCGCGTCCGTGCCCTCGTCATCCCGCCCGCCTGGCGCGACGTCTGGATCTGCGCCAGGCCCAACGGGCATCTGCAGGCCGTCGGCACGGACGAGGCGGGCCGCCGCCAGTACCTGTACCACCCGCGGTTCCGGGCCGAACAGGAGCTGGCCAAGCACGCGCACGTGCTCGACGTCGCCGAGGCCCTGCCCGCCGTGCGCGAGACCGTGGAGGCGCACCTGGGCGGCCGGGGACTGACCCGGCAGCGAGTCCTCGCCACGGCCGTACGCCTGCTCGACCTGGGCTTCTTCCGCGTCGGCAGCGACCGTTACACCGAGCTGAACCAGAGCTACGGCCTCACCACCCTGCTGCGCGAGCACTCCCGCTGCCAGGCGGACGCGGTCCTGTTCAGCTACACGGGCAAGCATGGCAAGGAGATCGTCCAGACGGTCGTGGACCCCGCCGCCTGCCGCTCCCTCACCGCGATGCTCCGGCGCCGGGGCGGCGACGAACGGCTCCTCGCCTACTGGGAGCAGCGCTCCTGGCACCCCGTGACCGGCGACGACGTCAACACCTACCTCAAGGAACTCGCGGGCTGCGAGATCAGCGCCAAGGACTTCCGCACCTGGCACGCCACCGTCATGGCCGCCGTCGCCCTGGCCGTCTCCCACCCGGTCGCCCGCAGCGAGACCGCCCGGCGACGCGCCATCGCCCGGGCGGCACGCGAGGTCGCCGGCTACCTCGGCAACACCCCGGCCGTCTGCCGCGCCTCGTACATCAACCCGCGGGTGATCGAGCTCTACGAGGAGGGCATCACCGTCGCCGACGCGCTGCCTCAACTGGGCGACGAGGGCACCCCCGGCACGCCCGCAACGCACGGCCCCGCCGAACGCGCGGTCCTGCGCATGCTCCGCAACGGATCCACCGGCTGACACAGGGCCGGGGCCGACCACCCTCGGCGTGCGGCCCCGGCCGTGTCTCGGCCGCGGGTCACCCGTTGCCGAATAGGGCCTTCTGCACCTCGTTCGGGCCGTCGAACCGGTCCGATCCGGCGTCGGAGATCATGCGCACGAACGGCAGCGCGCCGTCGCCGGGCGGCGGGCGAAACCTCCCGGTTCATGGCGGGAGCAGGTGTTTAGCCCGGACCGCTGAGGTGAGTCGGTCTGTCCCGCCGCTCGTCCCGGCCGCTCGCCCGATCCGGGAGCCGCAGGACGGGCCGGCCAGATCCGCGACGCGACAAGGGGCCGTGATGACCACTCCCGAAGAGAACCGTCCGAAGACCGACACGACCGACGAGGTCCTCACCGAGAAGAACGCCTCGGAGGCCGGCACCCCGGACGCCGGGGCCACCGGACGCACGGTCAGGGAAGCCCTCGAAGAGGCGGGCGTCAGCCCCGAGGACTTCGAGGAGAAGTGACCCGCGACCCCACCGACAGGGAACGGCCATGACGCAGCACCACGAGAACGACGACTCCGTCCGGGCCGCACGGAAGGCCCTCGCCGAGGAGGAGGAACGCGCGCGGTCCCAGCCGTTCGCCTACCCGTACCCGGAGCGCCGCGCGAACGTCCGCGCCACCCGCCGCATCTCGCGGGAGGAGGCGGACGCCGACCTCACACCCGGCGTCCCCGGCGGCTACGGCAGCACCGGCGGCGGTCAGCCCGGCGGCAGCCCCGGCATCGCCCCGGACCGCGACGGCACGGTGGACCCGTCCGAGCGCGCGAACACGATCGACGCCGGAGACGTCGCCGACGACACCGACACCGGCTGACGTGTCCCGGAGCCCGCGGAACCCCCCCACGAACGAGGCATGGAGAAGGGAGCCCATGGACACGGCAGTCGATGGTCAGCGCACAGGACGTCTGCACGGGCTGCTGCGGCGCACCCGCGCCGAGTACGCGGCGGGGCACGACCGCCCGCTGGGTGGCTACCTCGCCGCCATGGCCGGGTTCGCCGGCTACACGGCGGCCTGGGCGACCGCCGTACGGCTGCGCGGCCGGCCGGTGCCGGACCGCCCCGAACCGTGGGACGTGGCGCTGACGGCGATCGCCACCTTCCGGCTCAGCCGGCTGCTCACCAAGGCGTCCGTCACCTGCCGGTAGTTCAGATGATGCAGGGGCGATGGTGGTCTAGACATCTCGCGGATGGGCGTGCGAATTTTTCGGGCGTCTCTACTCTGGATGAGTAGGTGGCTCATGACCGCACCGGTACTACCTGCGGCTTAAGGAGGCCACACACATAGGTCGCGGTCGTGCCTAGGTCGTTGTGATCCCACGAGCCAGGCAGGGAGAAGGAACTGGCGCAAGGCGGCGAAACCGGTCCGGTTGTTCCGGACGTCCTGACGAACCCGCTCCTCAATCACGGAGTGGCGTTCACGCAAGAGGAACGTGACGCGCGGGGCCTGACCGGACGCCTCCCGGCCGCCGTACTGACGCTGGAGCAGCAGGCGGGGCGTGCGTTTCGGCAGATGCGGGGGGCGGGGGACGACCTGGCGAAGAACGTCTATCTGGAGGAACTGCACGACCGCAACGAGGTCCTCTACTTCAAGGTGCTGCGCGAGCACCTGCCCGAACTGCTGCCGATTGTCTACGACCCCACTGTGGGCCTGGCCATCGAGAAGTACTCGCAGGAGTACCGCAGCCCCCGCGGACTGTTCCTGTCCATTGACCGTCCGGACGACATGGACCGGGCCTTCGACACCCTGGGTCTGGGCCCGAACGACGTCGACCTGATCGTCTGCTCGGACGCGGAGGAGATCCTCGGCATCGGAGACTGGGGCGTGGGCGGCGTGCAGATCGCCGTTGGCGAACTGGCCGTCTACACCGCCGCCGCCGGGATCGACCCCGGCCGGGTGATCGCCGTCTCCCTGGACGTCGGCACCGACCGCCAGGCCCTGCTCGACGATCCTCTCTACCTGGGCAACCGCTTCCCCCGCGTGCGTGGCGCGTCCTACGACGCGTTCATCGAGGCGTACCTGCGGACCGCGTCGATCCGCTTCCCGCACGCCCTGCTGCACTTCGAGGACTTCGGTCCGAGCACCGCCCGCCGCATCCTTGACACCTACCGCGACCGCTACCGGATCTTCAACGACGACGTCCAGGGCACCGGCGCTATCGCCCTGGCCGCCGCCCTGTCCGCGGTGAAGGTCAGCGGTGTGCCCTGCGCGAGCAGCGACTGGTCGTCTTCGGCTCCGGCACGGCCGGTGTCGGCATCGCCGACCACATCCGGGACGCCATGGTCCGCGACGGCGCGCGCGAGGAGGACGCCGAGGCGCGGATCTGGCTGGTCGACAAGCAGGGCCTGCTCACCAGCGACATGACGGACCTGCGCGACTTCCAGCAGCGCTACGCCCGCGACCCGGCGGAGACCAACGGCTGGAACCGCGACGGCGGCATCTCACTGCTGGAGACCGTCCGCCGGGCGGGGCCCACCATTCTGCTGGGCACCTCGACCGTGCCGGGGGCCTTCACCCAGGAGGTCGTCGAGGCCATGGCCGCCTCCTGCGAGCGCCCGATCGTCCTGCCGCTGTCCAACCCGACCTCGCAGATCGAGGCCATGCCCGATGACATCATCGCCTGGACCCGCGGGAAGGCGCTGGTCGCCACCGGCATCCCGGTGGACCCCGTCGTCTACGAGGGCGTCACCTACCGGATCGGCCAGGCCAACAATGCCTTGCTCTACCCGGGCCTCGGACTCGGCACCATCGTCGCGGGCGCTGAACACGTCACCGACGGCATGCTGCGTGCCGCCGCGCAGGCCGTCGCCGACCAGGTCGACCCCACCGCGCCCGGAGCCTCTCTGCTGCCGCCGGTCGAGGACCTGTGGGAGTCGTCTGCCCGTACGGCCACCGCCGTGGTGGAGGCCGCCATGGCGGAGGGCGTCGCGGCCCAGCGCCGCGCAGACCCCGAGCGCTCCGTCCGCGAGCGGATGTGGGAGCCCGTCTACGAGCCGATGCGGGGAGGCAGCGCATGAACTCCCCCAAGCATGACGACGATGTCCCCGAGGTGCGGGATCTGCCCATCGGTATCGTGGCGACCGGCACCCGGCGCGAGACCGATTCCATGGGAGCCGTGAACGTGCCCGCCGACCGTTACTGGGGGGCCCAGACCCAGCGCTCTCTCATCCACTTCTCCATCGGCGACGACCACATGCCGAAGGCCGTCTACCACGCCTACGGCCACGTGAAGCGGGCGGCCGCGGTCGTCAACGGCCGTGCGGGCCGGCTGCCCGCCTGGAAAGCGAGCCTCATCGAGCGGGTCGCCGAAGAGGTCATCGCGGGCGACCTGGACGAGCACTTCCCGCTGTACGTCTGGCAGACGGGCTCGGGCACGCAGTCCAACATGAACACCAACGAGGTGATCGGCAACCGCGCGATCAGCTCGTCAACGGCGAACTCGGCAGCAAGACGCCGGTCCACCCCAACGACCACGTCAACATGGGGCAATCCTCCAACGACACGTTCCCGACCGCCATGCACATCGCTGCCGTTCAGGGCGTCCAGGAGTATCTGCTGCCCAGCGTGCGCGCGTTGCAGCGGACGATCGCGGACAAGGCGGAACGCTGGCACGACGTCGTGAAGATCGGCCGAACGCATCTCGAGGACGCCGTCCCGCTCACAGTGGGCCAGGAAGGGTCCGGCTACGCACGCCAGTTGGAGCAGGCGTGCGACCGCGCGGGCCGCGCCGCCGAGGGGCTGCTGGAGATCGCCATGGGCGGCACCGCGGTCGGCACCGGCCTCAACGCCCCCGAGGGTTTCGCCGAACAGGTCGCCCAGGAGATAGCCCTGCGCACCGGCTACTCGTTCACCACGGCGGCGAACAAGTTCGCGGCTCAGGGCGGGCTCGACGCTATGGTCGGCGCCTCCGCCGGGGTGCGCGCGCTCGCCGTCCCGCTGATGAAGATCGCCAACGACATCCGCTGGCTCGCCTCCGGGCCCCGCTGCGGATTCGCCGAACTCGTCCTGCCCGCCAACGAACCCGGTTCCTCGATCATGCCCGGCAAGGTCAACCCGACCCAGTGCGAGGCCATGGTCATGGTCTGCATCCAGGTGCTCTCGGAGGACCAGGCCATCGCCTTCGCGGGTACGCAGGGCAACTTCGAGCTCAACGCCATGCGGCCGGTCATCATCAACAACTTCCTGCACATGGCAAGCATCCTCGCCGACGCCTGTGACAAGTTCCGCGAGTACTGCGTCGAAGGCGTCGAGCTCGACCGGAACCGGGTCGGGGACTACGTCGAGAGGTCGCTGATGCTGGTCACCGCGCTGTCCCCGGCCATCGGGTACGACAAGGCCTCCGCCATCGCCCACAAGGCCAACGACGAGGGCACCACCCTCCGCGAGGCGGCGCTGGCCAGCGGATATGTCAGCGAACAGGACTTCGACCGGATCGTCGACCCCTCCACGATGGTCGGCCTGAACCGACACGCCGGGTAGGGGCGTTGCGCTCACTCGTTTGCCTCCCACCAAGTCCATGGCCGGGGAACGTGATCTTCCTTTGTCGGGCCCAGTGCTGATGGCCCTCAAGATGTTCAAGACTCTCCAGGCCAAGGAGAGGCTGGCGCTCGGTGAGGCTTACTCGGACTCCGGGTACGTCGTGGTACACGAGACCGGGGAGGCTTTCACGATCAAGCAGCTCCGCAGGCGCGCATGCAGGCTCATGGAGGTCCTTGGCCTGCGCAGAGTACGTCTCTACGACGCTCGTGCCTCCTGCCTGACCTTTCTTGCCAACAACGGTGTGCCGGATCACATCCTCGCCCGGTGGGCCGGGCACACGAACGTGAAGACCACGAAGAAGTGGTACGTCAAGCCGGACGTGGAAGACCTCCGCGAAGCCGCCAGCACATGGGATGGCCTGCACGGTGAGCTGAACAGTCGGGCGTGAGGCCGGCGACGCATCCCAAGGGGTGGTTGTCGGCTGCTGATCGGAGCGGCCCGAACTGTTTCCTGCTATGTCGTCCCCGACCTTCGGCACGATGCCACACACTTTGCCGCAAACTCGGAACAGCCGGCAGTCGTGCTGGTGAAGGAAGCAGCACGTCGATGTGTGGACCGGGCGCGAGCACGGCCGGCAGGACACGCTGCGGCAGGGGCGCCCGTACACGCTGAGAGGTTCAGACCCGATCGACGAGGCCGTCTGCAGTGCCCGATGAGTCGAGCCGCGGGTGCGTCGAGCGGCAGGCTTCCCCGGGCTATGTGAGATTTCGTGAGACGTGAGAGGGTCTGGGGCGTGAGTGAGACACCCCCGAACACCCTGCAATACCGCTTCGACGGGCCGGAAGACGCTCCGGTCCTGATCCTGGGTCCCTCACTGGGTACCACCTGGCACATGTCGTAGAAGCCGTCTTCTGGCGTCCACGTGATCCGAGTCGGGGGCGTTTGGCCTGCTCAGGACCTTGTGGTGCAAGGGCGTCGACTCAGTTGGTGACACGGATGTGACTGATAAGACCCCCGTCGGCTCGTTCCGGCGGGGTCTTGGTGGCAGGGACGGGGTGCCGCATCGGCCGACCGTCGCTTGCCATCGATGCCTTGAGCGTCGGCTACTGGCTTCTCTCGCAGGTCCCTTGCTCCTTCGAGGCAGAATGGTCTTCTGCTTGTAGCCGCTGTGCTCTGGGGAGGGGCGTCGTGGAGTTCAGGAAGAGAACGTTGGAGAGGCTCGGCGACCTCATCTGTGGAAACCTCGGTGCCGACGTTCCACGAGGGGACACCGAGCCCCCTTACTTTTCATATCGATCGAGCAAGTACTTAACCGAATTCTTCGGCGAGCTCGACATGGATTGGGAGCATGATGGTTCGACGCGGCATCGCTGGGTAGCCGGCGTGCTCGAGCAGTTGCTGGCGGAGTCGCACGAGGGTCCTGCCCACCCGCCGGAGTCGTTCTGCCGAGTCATCGACCACCTGATGGACCCGGCCAGCGCACTCAATGAGGGGCGCGACCGGTCCAATGCCTTGCGTCAGTTGAACGATGTGCTCTCACGAGAGGGCTTCGAAGCTTTCTACGCTGAAGACAAGCACTGCTACCTGAGGCATATCGGAACGAACAGTGTCTCGAGGCCGGCCCAGAACCCGCACCGCCCCCTGAGTGTCGCCGAGACGCAGCGGCGTTCGGCCCTGGCTGCTTTCCTGGACACCTGCAGCGAGGACGCTCTCATTGAGGAAGTGCTGCTTCCATTGTTCCGGCAACTGGGCTTCCACCGCATTACCGCAGCCGGACACCGAGACAAGGCGCTGGAGTACGGGAAAGACATCTGGATGCGCTACACCCTGCCGACGCAGCACTTCCTGTACTTCGGGATCCAGGTGAAGCGCGGCAAGCTGGATGCGACAGGGCGGTCCAGGACAGGCAACGCCAATATCGCGGAGATTCATAATCAGGCGCTGATGATGCTGGCGCACGAGATCTTCGACTCGGAGACCAACCGTCGCGTGCTCGTGGACCACGCGTTCATCGTGGCCGGCGGGGAGATTACGAAGGCGGCGCGCAACTGGTTGGGGAACGCCTTGGACGCGGCGAAGCGCAGCCAGATCATGTTCATGGATCGGGACGACATCCTGAACCAGTACGTCGTGAGCAGTCTGCCGCTTCCCGCTGGCGCCTCAGCGGATCCACTTTGATGCGTACTTCCTGGCCGCCGTTGCCAGCGAGGTGAGGCGGCAGATGTCCTCGTTCCCCATTTTTCTGACGCAGGGTGCCGGAGCGGGACCGAATTGATCAGCGGCTACCTCGACTTCAGCATCGGATCCCCGCTCGTCGTCGACTTCGCCGACTCCGGCTGAACCTTGGCTTCAGGCGCACCGGTCACGCGTCTGGCCTGTAGCGGCCAGGGTCATGTACAGGGAGCAACAGAGCGCGCCTGCCGTGTGGTGATCGAATTTTCAACTTCTGGCGGGACGGCAAGTGCCCGAATATTCGAACAAATGTAGGCGTCGTGGTCTGGGGCGGCTACGATCGCAGTCGTTCGTCGGCGCCCTGCTGCGGGCGCGCCTTGGACGGCGACGGGCCGCTGATGACCGGTTCGGAGTCATCCGGGGAGGTGGTACATGATCGTACGAGCGTCCGCACTAGCCTTGGTGTTCGTGGGAAGCGTTCCCGTGTCTTGGACCGGTTTGGGTCGGTTGGCTCTGCGGCGCGTCATCCGCGCTGCGGCACAGCGGCGGAGGAAGACTCGTAGTGGGTCGGCCGAAATTGCTTCCGATGGTGCAGGGCAAGCGGTAAGGATGAGCGCGTACAGCCCCGCTGGGGAGAGCGTCAGGTCAGGACGAGAGCGGGATGGTTCATGGCGATCGCGGCACGGGAGCCCATGGATGTGGTCGCGGGAGCGCTGGCTCCCGGCGATTTCGTACCCCGCGAGGCAAAGCTGGCGGTTGTCGAAGCTTTCGGGGCGAAGGCTGTGGCGGCATACCGGTACGAGGCGCAAGAGCGGGAGCGACGGACAGCCGTGGGGATGCCACCGCTGACGCGACCGGAGGTACTGAATCTCCTAATGGCCCTTCCACTCGGTGAGCCAGTTCCCGCTGGCTCGTTGAGTGAGAAGGAACGTCGGGTGTTGAAGTCTCTGCCGAAGGGCGCGGTGGTTCGCCGCGACGGATTGATCACCCGACAGGCGACGCAGCCCGTGCACATCGACATGGTGTTTGTGCCCGGACGCAGCTGGGAGTCGGCGATGGAGCAGGCTGAGCGGTTCACGCCGTTCACTGCTCGTTCGGTGTTGGTCGATGGTGTGCTGCGGCGCAGAGATGAGGCTGTGATGCGCGCGGACTTCTACGGCATCGGGTTGTTCCTGACCCAGGGGGACGCGGTGGAGGTTGTCGTGCCGCCGAGCCCCTTCGTGCGCAGGCGCCACACGGTTGCCGCCTGGAAGTTCCTGGAAGAAATCCACCGTCAGCTTCCCTGAGGGCTCTGCTTGCGACTGGCTAAGGAGCGACGGGCAGCGTCGCCCATGCTTTGAGTGGCGGGGGTACCTGGAATCCGGATTTTGAGCTTGCGCCCTGCCCGATGCGCTGGTTCTCCAGCGCGTAGCGGTCGACGGCCGCAGCGCATTTGTTGCGCCACCACGTCTTGCGCTCGGTACCGGCTCGGTAGCTGGCCATTTCGCTGACCCAGCCGCTCCAGGTGATGATGGTGTGGTTGTCGGCCTCGCGTCGCGTGTCGCCGTCGGGCAGGAAGAAGCGGTCGAGACCGCGCCCGTCGCATTCCTCGCAGTCGCAGGTTGCAGGATCCACGTTGGCGTAGAGGTTGGACAGGGACTCGGCGCCCTTGAAGCACATCAACTGTGGCATCAGCACGTGCGGGTACGTGGGGCCGCCACCTCGCTTGCCTATCTGGGCCTTCTCGTCGGGAGGTATCGCGTGGCGGAGCGAGCTCTGGACGCCGATTCCCGCACAGAGGGCGCCATGCGCCAGCACATCGAGAGCTGCGAGATCCGTGCGCAGCAGTGCCATGTGCTCGACCTCGGTGAACAGCCGCCGCAGGTTGGCCGGAACGTCCTTCCCCTGTTCCAGCGGGTCGAACTGGCGGAAGAGGATTACGGCTTTGGGGTGACGGATCTTGGCGCAGACCGCGATGAGTTGACCGATGTTCTCCCGATTGAGCCAGGTGACGTCGATCGGGAGGGAGACCAGCGTGTCATCCCGCTCGATCCGGTTGGCGTCCCGCATCACTGCTTTGAGGGCGCGGGAGCTCGCCGGCGGTATGTACCCGGTGGGAGTCAGCGCTGCGGTTGCCCCTCGAGCCTTCTGGAAGTTCAAGGAGTCGTCCACGGTGGCGAACAGTTCGTCGGGAGGCGCCATGAACGGCTCTTCCGCCGTTGCCGTGTAGGTGCTGTAGGCGGCGCTGTCTATCAGCAGAGTGCCCTCGTAACCAACGTCGGTGCGGAGCTGGAACGCTCGAGCGTCGGCGTTGGCGCCGGTCATGACCACGCCGCTCAGCTCATCATCCAGGGCGCGGCGGGGTCGAGGAATGTTGCGGGCATGCTCGTGCAGCAGCACGCGTCCCTGCAGGAGC
Source organism: Streptomyces sp. SS1-1 (assembly GCF_008973465.1). Classification (NCBI taxonomy): domain Bacteria; kingdom Bacillati; phylum Actinomycetota; class Actinomycetes; order Kitasatosporales; family Streptomycetaceae; genus Streptomyces; species Streptomyces sp. SS1-1. Next base: position 5,893,502 of record NZ_WBXN01000004.1, read on the forward strand.
GGCACAGCCGCCACCGTGTGGTCGAGCGTCTTCAAGGCGGGCGGCCGCCGCCTCGGATCGGGGGCGTTGCTCATGAATCACCTCGCAGAAGGGTCCGGCACGTCCTTGTGTCCGGACGGAGAATAAGCGCGCACGTAGATCTCGTGGAACTCCTCGCGACCCAGGCCCGCCAGGTGGGCGGTCTCGGTCGGACTGAGGTGGAGCTGCTCCTCAAGCCGGGTGACGGCCTGAGCGATATGGCGCGGGGTTTCGCGCCGGATGATCGTCGGTTCGTTCGTGCGGTAGCCGAGTGCGGACAACTCGACCATGAGCGTGCGGTACTGCCACTCGCTGATGACCCCCAGGTCGACGGCCCGCCGGATGAGAGCGGCCATCGAAACCCCCCACCTGGCTTTGAGATCCATGAGGCGAGCGACGTCGATGCCGGGCTTCAGCTCGCTCAGGATCACCTCGTGTGGCATGAGGAACTCGGCAGCGAACCGGTCGGCCTGTGCCTCTTGGACGCGCCCCTCACCGGGCTCGCGGTGCATGATCAGGTGGCCCAGCTCATGCGCGAGGCTGAACCGTGAACGATCGCCAGGCACTGCGGAGTTGAGGAGTATCAGCGGCGCCCTGCCGGGCGGCCACTGGCTCACGGCGTCGAGATCGGTGGTGCCAAGGTCGCGGACGACGACCTGCGCGCCGGCATCTTCGAGCAGCGCGACCAGGTTGTCGACGGGGCCGGCGGGAACGTCCCACTCTTCGCGTACCGTCTCGGCGGCGTCCGCGGGAGTGTCGAAGTCATTGACCTCAATGTGCCTGAACAGGTTGACATGGCGGAGGGCAGCCGCCTGGGTCACCGCTTCGACCTGGTAGCGGGTAAGTGCCAACGTGGCATGGATCCGGCGCAGCGCGGGGGCTCCCAGAGAGGCGCGCTTGCGGTGATGTATCAGCCCGATGCCGACCCCGGTTGTATCAGCGCCCTGGCACAGCATTTCGGGCGTGAAGCGAAGTGCGGCGGCGAACAGGCGCACCCGCTCAGCCCGGACTGGGATGCGTCCGGCTTCGGCCCGGCTCACGTACCCCTGCGTGACGCGGCTGCCGTCAACGCGCGACATCTGCTCGGCAAGCTCGGATTGGGTCCAACCGCGCGAGTCGCGTGCGAGGGCGAGCATGGAGGGGTCTGCGACCAACTCCTTGTGATCACTCACGGCCACCTCCATCCCTGACAAGTCTCGACTCCGCTGAGGATACACGATTTTATGCCTCAGAATATTCCGAACATGATCCTCGGAGTGCACTGCCTCCAGGGATACCACGCTCCACTGACAATCCAACTGGGACGGGGCCGACCGTTGTTGGGGCTCATTGGTGCCTCAGCCCGAAACCCGATGCCGGGCTGAACGGCGGCGCCTGCCGCTCAGTGCCTGCGCGCGCTGGGGCCCCGCCCGGAAGTGCCGGTGGAGGTCTTGTGGAGAACGGCGACGGGCAGCGCCGCGGCGGGGTCGTACTCGATGAGCGGCATGGTCGTCCTTAAGGAGGGCGTGGTCTGGGGTCAGAGCTTCTCGAACCGTTGAGCCAGGCATCGCGGGCACATGCCGAGATCGTCCTCACCGGGCTCGTACAGGGCAGCGCAGTTGGTACACGTCGCGGTCTGCGGGCCGAGGGAGGTGGCACAGCCGAAGCACAGGGTGCGCGGGCTGGCGGGGGCGGCCGCAACGCGGGTCTGGCGGAGCATCTCCTCGTGGCCGCAGTCAGGACACTCCCCGGTGAGCAGGCCGGGCCGGTCGAAGGCCCTGAGGTAGTCGAACAGCAGCCCGTAGGAGTGGACCCAGCCCATGTGGCAGAAGCTGCACTGTGGGTCGGGGAAGCCGACCTGGACGGCGAACTGCGCGCACACCGGGCACTCGACGACGCTGTCCGCCACCGGGGCCAGCTCCGCGCGGATCTCGTTGTGACGCTGCTTCAGGTAGGACGTGATGGTGCCCAGCCGGGCCCGGATGACGGCCAGGTCCCGCTGCACGAGCTTGTCCTCGTCCATGCTCAGGTCGGGCTGGAGTTCGGTGGTGAAGAACTCCATGAGGAAGGTGAGCACTTCGGCGGCGCGGGCCTCGACAGCAGGGGCGGAGGTGGTCAGCCCATAGTGCTGCAATGCGTTGCGGGACTTGGTCAGCACGCCGAGCGTCTTCACGGCCTTGTCCGCGATGGTGACGCCGGCGATGCCCGCCAGCCGGTCGAGCGCAGCATCGGTGGTACAGCTCTCGAAGTCACCGGACTCGAACCGCGCGCGGGTGGCGGCACGGGGGTTCTTGAAGACTTGGGACCAGTGCTCGCGTTGCAGGCGGGCCTTGAGGAGTACTTCCACGGCGGCCTGGAGGTGCAGGATCGCGTACTTCAGGTCCCGAGGCTCGGGCGGATCGCCGTGGGTGAGGTGGTCGGTGACGCTCAGGAGGTAGTCGATGCCGTTCTGGACCGGCGGGAAGTCGACGTCTGGCTGGCTGCCGAGGGGTTCACGGCGGTTCCGGGGTCTGATCTCCAAGGTCTGCCTCCTCTTTGAGGGCCAAGTGGGGTGGATCGAAGAGAAGTTGGAATCAAATCCTGGCCTAGTGGTAGTCACCGTCCACGCAGTCGCCGCGCGAGGCCATGGAACAGATCACGTTCTGGTGTTGCCCAATGGCCGGTATGTACGGGTGGATCGAAAGGATCGGAGAGCGCATCTCCCGCGCCGCATGATGCATGGTGCGGAGGGTAACAACGCGACACCGTAGTTGCTCCACGTCACGGCTCTTCCGACACCGCACCGCGGCTCGTCTTCTGGAGCAACGGCCTCCTGCGCGAACTCGTCGGCGAAGCAGCGGTGGCGGCTCCGGCAGTAGCGGGACGAGCGGCGGGAGCGGCTCTGGCGGCAAGACAGGCATCCAGTTCGGATACGCCTGCTCCCCCGTCGGCGCTCTGGGCGCCGCGGAGGACGGAAGGCCCGCCAAGTGCTTCATGGGCAGCGACGGCCGGGCTCGATGGGGCTACGACTCCAACCGTGGTTAGCCAGCCGACGCCTGCCCGCTCTGGGCAGGGGCGGGATCCACCCCAACCATCCCCTTCCCAGAACCGCCCCCCGCTTTTCAGCGCCTCCCAGGCTCGCCCTCAACTGCCCTGGTACGCGCTCAAAATGCCGATGATCCGGCATGATGACCTTCATGGCGGACGAAATGGACCTACGGGCGGCAGCGGCGGCATTCGACCGGAGCAGCGTGCCGGAGAGCGAGACAGCCGCCGAGGACGAACGCAAGCAGGTGCTCTCTCAGTTCCCCCTGGAGGAGTGGCCGACACTGCCCCTGTCGCGCTACGCCCTGGGGCAGGCGGCCGAGTCCGGGAGCGGACCGGCGTACTGCAGGCTGATGGAGTTCGGTACCCCGAACCTCGGCAGCATCAAGGGCGGCAGCGCGGCGAAGCACATCATGTACCACCACAACTCCGGCGAGTGGCGGGTGGCCGCGCCGCTGCGCGGGATGGCGCCGCAGGAGGCGTGGGAGGAGCTGCGCGGACAGTTCGTGCGGGCCTTCGAGGCCGTAGCTGCAGCGGACTTCGAGGCCGTGGACGATCTTGAGGCGCTGCGGTTCGGTCCGACGCTGGTGACCAAGTCTCTGGCCACCTACTTCCCCGAGCACTTCCTGCCCATCTACGCCGGCGAGCACCTGCGTCGGTTCGTCACTCTGCTGGGCGGCTCTTCGCAGCCCGACGCGCCGGCCTGGCGCAACAACCGTCGGCTGCTGGAACTCGTCCGCGCGAAGCCGGAGTTCGATGGCTGGAGCGGACAGGAGGTCATGCACTTCCTGTACGCGAAGTTCGATCCGCGACCGCAGCAGCGCGCCGTCTGGAAGATCGCCCCCGGTGAACGAGGACGGCTGTGGGAAGAGTGCCGTGACGGCGGGGTGATCCGCGTCGGGTGGGACGAACTCGGCGACCTCGGCCAGTACCAGAGCGACTCCGAGCTGAAGCAGGCGCTCGACGCGTACTGGCCGCGCAGCAGCGGGGGCAGCCTGACGCTCGCCCGGCGACTGCTGGCGTTCCGGGACCTGGAGGCGGGGGACCGGATCGTGGCCAACCGCGGGATGGACGAGGTTCTGGCCACCGGGACCGTCAGCGGAAGTTACCGCTTCGAGGCCGACCACTCCGAGTACCAGCACGTCGTCCCGGTGTCCTGGGACGTCTCCCACGCGCGGAAACTGTCGAAGCCCCAGCACGGCTGGCGGTCCACGTTCGCCAAGGTGCAGCCGACGCTTTTCGCCAGGATCACCGCGGGCCTCGCGGATACGGGCGCGGAGTCGACGGAGTCGTACACCGGCGGCCCCGTCACGCTGCCCGAGGATGTCGCAGGCGTACTGGAGGCGCTGGAGCGCAAGGGGCAGGTGATCCTGCACGGACCTCCCGGCACCGGAAAGACCCGGCTCGCACTCGGCGCCGCCCTCGCCCTCGCCGGTCGTGCGGACGCGCTCAACTCCACGCCGGACCAGCGGGCCGCGGCCCAGGCCGAGACGCTGCGGGACGGCCGCATCCACATGGTGACCTTCCATCCGTCCTACGGCTACGAGGACTTCGTGGAGGGCTTCAAGCCGGACCTGAGCGCCACCGGCCCCGGGCTGACCCTGGCGCTCACCGACGGTGTGTTCCACACCCTGTGTGCCCAGGCCATCGCACGCCCGGACGAGACCTTCCTGCTGATCATCGACGAGATCAACCGGGGCGATCTGCCGCGCATCTTCGGCGAATTGGTCACCCTGCTCGAACTCGACAAGCGCGGCCTGCCCCTCGCGCTGTCCGTCAGCAGGCGCACCTTCTCCGTGCCGCCGAACGTGCGGATCATCGGGACCATGAACACGGCGGACCGCAGCATCAGCCACCTGGACGCCGCCGTACGCCGCCGCTTCGCCTTCCTCCCGGTCGGCCCCGACCCGGACGCCGTGTCCGGCACCGTCGGCCCCCTGGACCTGGCACAGTTCTTCGAGTCCCTCAACACCCGCATCGCCCGTCACCTCGACGCCGACCACCAGATAGGGCACGCCTACCTGCTGCGCAACGGCGAGCCGATCGCCACCGAGGACGACCTGGCCGCTGCCTTCCACCACGAGGTGATCCCGCTCCTGGAGGACTACTGCCTCGGCCGCGCCGACCTGCTGCACCGCATCCTCGGCAGCCTCGTCGACGCGGACACCGGACGCCCCGCGCTGATGCCGCCGCAGGACCTCGCCGCCGCCCTGGCGACCGAGTTCACCAGCGGCACGCCGGGCCCCGATGCCTGACCACACCGAGGTCCGGCTCGCAGAGTACGGATCCGCACTGCTGGGGGCCGACCAGCTCACACCCCGGGACGTCGAGCGGCTGCGCGCCCTCCAGACGCGCGCCTGCCTCAGCCTGGACCAGGCCCCGTCCGGATGGCGGCTCAAGGCCGACGCGACCGTCGGCATCCTGGTGCTCGACCGCATCCGCCTGGTCATCAAGCCCAAGTTCGCCATCCCGGGCGAGCAACTCATGATCTGGCTCGCCTACGCCCTCGGCGCGCCCGCGCCGCTCCCGGCGACGGCACGGCGCTGGGCCACCGGCCCGGAAGGCTACGCCGACCTCGTGGCCGCGGCCCTGCTGGAGCAGTGCGAGCAACTGGTCCGGGAAGGGCTGCGCCGGGACTACGTACGCCGCCAGAGCCTGCAACCGGTCCTGCGGGGACGCCTGGACGTCGCGGCACAAGTGTTCCGGCGCTATGGGCAACTCGATCAACTGCACGTCCGCACCTTCGACCGGGAGGCGGACATCGAGGACAACCGCGTCCTGGGAACCGCGCTGCGGGTGGCCCGCACCCTGGCCACACAACCCGACCTGGCCCGCGACCTTCACACTATCGCCGACGCTTTTCCGCAGGCCCCGACCCCCGACGCCGCCCTGCGCTCCCTGGACCGCACCCGGTACACACGCCTGAACGCCCGCTACCGCGCAGCGCACACCTGGGCCCGCCTGCTCCTGTGTGGCGGCGGTGTGACCGACCTCCTCACCGACGACGGCATGACGGCGGACGGCCTCCTGCTGGCCATGCCCGCCCTCTGGGAAGCCGTCGTCCGACGTCTGGCCACCGAGGCCGCCGCCCCTCACGGCGGGCACGCCGTCCCCAGCGGCGGTGCGACAGGCATTACCGTCCGGGGCGACCTCGGCAGCACCTCGACCTTCCGGCCCGACGTGCTGCTCAGCCTTCCGGGGCGTGCCCCGTCCGCGCGCACCCTGCTGCCGGTGGACGCCAAGTACAAGCGCTACGACCGCTATGGCGTCGGCGCGGGCGACGTCCACCAACTCCTCACCTACGGTGCCGGCTACACTCCGAGCGCCGACCCGCGTGCAGTGATCGTCCACCCGTGTTCCGGTGGGCACTCCCACCGGACCCTCCAGGCCAGTGGACCGCGGGGTGCACTCGGAAGCATCCACGTCCTCGGTGTCGACACGCACGCGTCCCCGCACCAGGCGGCCCTGTGGGTCCGGTCGGCACTGCCCTGGTCCGACTGGTGACCGCCGCCCGCCCACGCCAGCCGAGGTGCTGCGGTCCCATGTCGCTCACAGGCGTGGGCGTGCCGAGCGCTTGAAGCGTTGCAAGCCCGCGAAGCGCGCCGCGCTCGGTTCAGCCTCCGGCGCGCAGACGGTACCGCGTGACGACATCAGGGAGCTATGGCCAGTGGCGGCCCAGCGGGGAGCCACCTCGGTGATCGCCCTGGCCGAGCTGATGGATGGAGAGCTTGGCAACGACACCCGCGATCGTGTGCGGACAGGCTTTGGCTCGAGGCCATCGGTGAGGTAGCCGACGACGTCGGCGTCCAGGTCGCCGCTCTTGCGGCTGGCGCCCCCTGATCGCGCCGCTCGCCTTTGTGTGCTGTTGTGCTCGGCCGGGATCAGGTTCGGGGTGTTGTGCGAAGGGGTTTGAGCATGTCCTGCGGTTCCTGGGCGGTAGCGAGATGGGGGGCAGCAGGATGGGCGGGTGCTGTCCCGGGCCCATGGTCTGACTCATGATTTCTCTGACCGAAGTGTCTCGATCACACGGTGTCGGCCGGCGGTCGGGGATGGTGCGTTGTCGGTGCCGGGCTGGCGGGGTGTGTCCCGATAGGGGCCTGCCGATAGTTGTGGCGTCCTCACGATTCTGACCGTCTGACGCGGCCCGGTACCGGCAACGCGATGTCCTCGGACCGGAAGGAGAGGAACGGGCATGTCCAGTTCGACCGTGCCCAGTACGTTGTCGGCTCCGCGAACCCGTCGCCGCCCTGCTGGGGAGGTGGTGCTGGGAGTGGATACGCACCGGGATGTTCACATGGCTGCGGTGCTCTCCGTGTCGGGGGCGGTCCTTGCTACCGATGAGTTCCCGGCCACCGCGGCCGGCTACCGCGATCTGCTGAAGCGCGCCAGGAGGTGGGGAACCGTGAGACGGGCTGGGGTGGAGGGGACCGGCTCATACGGAGCGTCGTTGTCCCGCTATCTGCTGGCCCAGGGCATAGACGTGTTTGACGTGAATCGGATGGATCGGGCGGATCGTCGGCGTCGCGGCAAGTCGGATCCGCTCGATGCCCAGAACGCGGCGCGAGCCGTGTTGAGCGGGCGAGCCCGTGCCCGGGCCAAAACGGGCGACGGGTCGGTGCAGATCGCGAGAATGTACAAACTCACGAAAGTGTCGGCCGTCAAAGCCCGCACGCAGGCCATCAACCAGCTCAAGGCCGTACTCGTCACTGCCGATCCCGTCTTGCGGGAGGAACTGGCCGGACTGGGCAATGCCGAACTCTTCCGTACCTGTGCGCAGTTCACCGGTGTGAGCAGTCGCGAGGATGCCGGCGCGGAGTCGGTGGTGCAGGCCACCCGGATCACGCTGGGCCTGCTGGCTCACCGGATCGGCCAGCTCTCCGAGCAGATCCGGGATGTAGAGGCTCGTCTGACCCGGCTCGTGGAACGGCATGCTCCGCAGCTGCTGGACGTGGTCGGGATCGGTCCGGACACGGCGGTCGCTTTGCTGATCACGGTGGGGGACAACCCGGAACGGCTGGACAGCGAGGCGTCGTTCGCCGCGCTGTGCGGTGTCAGCCCTGTTGAGCGTTCCTCGGGACGCCGGCGGTACCGTCGCCTCAACCGCGTTGGTGACCGGCAGGCCAACGCCGCGCTCCACCGCATCGTGTTCACCCGCCTGCGGGTCGACGCGCGTACCCAGGACTACTACGAGCGCCGGATCAAGGAGGGCAAGACCCTTCGTGAAGTCGTCCGTTGCCTCAAACGCTACGCGGCACGCGAGGTCTTCCACCTGGTCAAACAGCTACAGTCGGCACCCCGCTCATAGGGGCTGTGTGATACGGCGAGGCCCCGCCGGGGTCCGTCCTGACGGGACTTTGAGCCGAGCCGTGAGACGACGAAGTGCATCAGAGCGCTTCGGTGCGGCTTCGTCAGAGACCGGCTACGCTGGCGCGCACGATGCGGTTGGCGCTTCATGCGGTCCGTGTTCCTGTGACGCTTCTAGGGTTCGCCTACTTTGCGATTGCACTCGTTGGGAGAGGAGTCCATGTATTCCGGGCGTGTGTTGTCAGTGCCCCCTTGTACCGTCCGGATGTGCCACGCAACCAGCGCTCCTTGAGCGACCAACAAGCCCAGTGGGTACTCCAGTCCATGGCCGGCGGCCACACCACCAGGGCGGAGGCTGCAGAAGAACTGGGTGTATCGCGTGCTGTGATCGACGGCATCGTCGGGGGCCGGAGCTACCGTCACCTCCCCCGGCCTACGTCCCTGCCGCTACCACGACCGCGCACCTACCGCGGCAGCGCAGAAACGCCAGAGCGCAGAGCCTTGCGGGAGGCACAGTTCTGGACATCAGTGGACATGTCACCGGGCGAGACTGAATGCTGGCCCTTCCTCGGCGCGCTCAACATCGACGGCTACGGCCAGTACTATGCCGGACGGACTCTGATCGGTACCGTCAGTGCCCATCGGGTTGCGTATGTGCTGGCTCATGGCCTGGCCTCGAACCTTCCCGCACACAGGCTCGTTCGGCATCTATGCGCCAATCCCCCCTGCTGCAATCCGGCACACCTGACGGTTGGCTCGCAGCGAGACAACATGACGGACCGCTTTCGCCTTCATCGGGACCGGCCTGGCCCCCACGCGGTGCGAACCTTGATCCCACCGCCTCCCGGCGGGTGGAGGGTGACGAGCGGCGACCTGAAAGAGCTGGCACGAAAGGCACTCGAGGCGGAGTTCTGGCGGAAGATAGACCGCAGCGGCGGCGATGCCGTGTGCTGGCCTTGGATGGCGGCGAGTCGGCATGACTTCGGATACGGCTTCGTGTACTGGGAAGGTCGCCACACGCAGGCTGCCCGGGTCGCTTATGTCCTGCACCACGGTCTGACCCTGGCGTGTATCGACAGTGATCTTGTTGTTCGGCATCTGTGTCCTGGGGGCAGTAATCCGGGCTGCTGCAACCCGCGCCATCTCAAGCTGGGGACACAAAAGCAGAACATGCATGATCGTCTGGCGCAGGGCAAGTATGACCGGGGAGATGACCACTTCGCGACCAAGGTGTCCAACCGGGAGGTCAGGGCATTGCGGGAGGAGTACTGGAACGCTCCTCATGGGAAGCGGCCTAAGCTCGAAGTCCTTGCCCAGCGGCATGGCGTGTACTGGGGGACCATTCACCGTTGGTTGCGCGGGGCCGGCCGCCAAGAAGCAGGCGGCCCCACCGGCGAACTGGAGCCCGAGGCGGAGGCACGGACAAACCATGCACGCGGCGAAGCCCACCGCATGGTGAAGATTTCCGACGCTCGGGTGCGCGAACTGCGCGAGACATACTGGAGCATGCCCACGAAGCAGCGGCCGTCCACCGTGTCGCTAGCCGCACGGCTGGGCACCGACTCCAAGACCGTGTGGAACTGGCTGCACGGAAAGTCGCGGCTATCGGCGGGCGGCCCCACCAGCTCCTCTGAGAACAGCGGGCAGCAATCCGGGAAAGAGCCCGTACCTGATCGGCAGTCGTGACGAGCTGTACCGGTGTCAGCGGGATCCCTCGGGTTCGATCACCGCCGTTCGGCTCGGAACAGTCAATGGGTTGGTAGTAAGTCGTCGGCCAATCACTCACCAGCCGGTCACTGGGCCTGCGAAAGCCCACGCGCGGGCGGGTCGGGGCAGGCATGTCTCCGAGCAGCGGCTGACGGCACGCGCAATCCGAGTGCGGCGCGGGCAGGTAAGCGAACAACAACCGTCGTACGGCGCCGGAACCCTCTGGCCTACCTCAAATCAGCACGGCCGACCGGTGCGGTCTCACACAGTGGGCTCATGACAACGGTCCGCACCGTGCGCACCTACGGGCAACTCGCTCTGCTTCCCCTCGGGTTCGCGAGCATCATGTACGGCGACCTGCTCTTCCGGGACGGCCAGCAGGGGCTCGGCAAGTTCCTCTTCATCAGCGGATGGGTGGTGGCGCTTTCCGGGATGCCAGCCCTGAACCGCTACCTGAAGGCGAACCATCTCCGTGAAGGCATCCTCAAAATCTTCGTGATCCTGTTCATCGTCGGGAGCTTCGCGGTCCCCGGCCCGATCGTCAGTCTGGTCAAGGTCTTCGGCGGCACGGCGCAGCCGGTCAACTACCGGCAGGCCGCGCTCTCGCTGGCACTGATCTACATCGCGCTGACGATCACGTCTCGGATCGCCGAGCCGAAGGACCACGTCCTGGAGCGGCTCGCGAGCCGTATCCAGCGAGCGGCTGTCTTCCGGGCGCTGGCGAACGTGACCGGCATCTTCGCCGTGGTGGCCTTCCTGGGGGCACGGTTCGTCGCCACGCACCCGGTGCCTCTGATTTCCACTGGCCTGACGCTCGTGGTGGCCGCCGCGGTGGTCACCCACAAGACATTTGCCCGGGCGCGGAAGCTGTGCACGCAGATCCACGCCGACACGCAGACCCTGCTGAGAGACCTCGACGAGCTCGACCAGGCACGCAGCCGCAGCACGACGAGCACGGCGAAGCCCTGGATCCGGCGGCTGCGCGGCGAGCGGCAGGCGGGCGGCGGCCACGCCGACGAGCAGAAGGCGGCGCTGCGGGCCTGGGACGCCGTCAAGCTCGGCCTGTCCACGCCCGTGGACACCGGCTACCGCCGCATCGGCCTGCCGTTCCTCACCGACGAGGTGGTGGCTGAGATTGAGGCGAAGGTGCGGACAGCCGTCCACGGCGGAAGCGCCGGCCCTGCGCGGGCGGACCTGCAGGCCATTCAGCGGGCGTGCTCGGGGCGCGTCGACGTCCTGGCCTAGACCAGTAGTTCCGTATGTGGGGGAGGGCGTCCAGCATCGGGTCGTGACGACCGAGCTAGACACCCTCTTGACCGCACTGTACGTGCATGTCGACGACCGCTTGAAGACCCCGCGATGGCGGGGCCAGCCGTCCCGGCTGACCGACGCGGAACTGGTCACTCTGACCGTGACCCAGGCGGTGTTGGGCTTCCACGGCGAGGCCCGCTGGCTGCGCTTCGCCCACGCCCATCTGCGGGCCCTGTTTCCGCATCTGCCCCAGCGCCCGGCTTACAACAAGCGTCTGCGGGCCGCACTGCCGCTGGTATCGGCGTACACGTGGACGTGGCTCTGGCAAGATTCTCGTAGTCGGAGATCACCTCGGCGCGGGGGTCCGCCGGTCCGCCTAGCGGCGGCGGAGATGGGCGATCAGGACGACCCGGTGGCGGAGGAGGGGGACGCCGGCGCGTCCGGCCATCAGGCGTTTTTGGAGTTTGAGGTCGGTGATGCGGCCTTCGTTGACGCCGGAGTTGTTGTAGCGGGTGGTGATGTCCTGGGTGACTGCGTGCCGGTCTTCGCGCAGGGCCCCGGCGATACCGATAAGGGGCGCCAGGCCACTGCGGGAGAGCTCATCGAGCCAGGTCGACAGAGGTGCGGCGTCGCGGTGGTTGAGCATGGCGGTGAACTGGCGGACCAGGCCGTGGGTGCGCTGGAGTTCCGGGCAGTGTGCGAGGAGCCGGTGCAGCCGCTCGGTGGAGTGGGGGCTGCGGCGGTCCGGGCGGGTGGTGATCCAGCGTGCGGTCTCGCGCGGAGAGGGCGGGCGTTCGCGTGGTGTCCAGGGGCAGTCCCCGCCGCAGGGGTGCGACAGCCATCTTCACCCGCTGATAGTGGCCGAGGTAGCCCTTGGCCCGCAGTCTCACCGCTCCCTCGCCGCCCGGGGCATCGGCCTGCTGCGCCCCTCCTACCGCAACCGCGGCACCCCGCGGCCGGGCGAGGCCCTGCTCACGACGGTGCGGCAGCTGATCGAGTCGGTCGGCTGTTTCCCTGGCTCATGTGACTTAGATGTGCCCTCGCGCGCCTCTAGCGCAGCACGTCCACGAGGGTTTCGCACAGGGCCTTGGCATCGTTCAGGGCGCTGCGGCACATGGTTTCGGTCAGTACGAGACGCTGCCCGATCTGTGCGGATGAACCAGGCACCTTGATCAGGTACTTCTCGTCCACGATGCCGTCGTTATGGGTGAAGACGTGTCGAGCGGCCCACGTTTCGAGGAGGTGCTGCCACGTTTGCGAGCCGAGAGCGGTCCGAAGGTCGGGGAAGCCGGCGGTGACGATGAGGTCGGCCATGTGGTCGAGACGCTGGAAGATGGCCCCCTTGCCGTTGAGGAGGCTGGCCGCGTTCGGCACGGCCGCACGGAAGAGGGAGGAAGCCAAGGCTTCCACTACTCCGACCACGTTCTCTACGGTGTCGACCCAGTTGCGCGTGAACACTCCCTGTTCCCGGAGCAGTGCCTTCGCGTCCGTGGGCAGGGCTTCCAACGCGTTCAGGCGGGCGGTATCGGCTTGGAGGGCGTCGAAGGCGACCGATGCGGCCGGCAGCTGACCGCACACGGGGCAGTATCGATGTTCTCCGAAGACCGCGTAGTTGTTCTGGCATCCCGCGCAGGTGCGGACACGGACGAGTTGCTCCTCGTCGATGCCCGGCAGCGGGCGGGGGTAGAAGGGCTGCGACCTATAGGAGAAGGAGATGCTGCCGCCGCGCGAGCTGCGTGCGAGCCCGCCGAACATCTTGTCAAACTCCTGGCTGACCATCTGCATGGCGAAGTCACCTGCGGCGCGCATGATGCGATCGCGTTGCTGCTCGGTCATGAACTCCGAGTGCTCTGCGTGGTGTCCGCAGTAGACGCACCAGAGGGCGAGGTTGTCGGGCAGTGCCTCGTACTGCTGAACGTCCATGCGGAAGACCAGCGAACACTCCGGGCACTGGCGGCCGAAGAACCCGTTGTCATCGGAAGGAATGCTGACCCGCATCTCGAACGAGTCGCCCTGTCTGCCGACGAGTTCCGCACCATCGGCCAATCTAAATCTGCGGTGGTCACGCATGAGTTGATTGTTCCCTTCGGTGCTGACAGTGGCTTCTGTGCATGCGCCGCTGGTCAGCGGTGACAGGTGATGCGTTCCTTGAAGAGCTCGAAGCCGCGCTGCATCATCGCGACCGTGCGGTCTGTCGCCCAGAAAAGCACCCTCGGAGAACTGGTGATTTGTGCGAGGCTCACCCGTCCCTGGGTGCCCACGATGTTGCGCTCCAGGATGCTGAGGGTGCCGTAGATGTCGCCGTGTGCCAGCGAGCTGCAGCTGCTCCACACGATTTCGGCCTCAGCAGATCCCATGGGAGTCAGGGCCCCCGCTTCCCGCACGATTTCCGAGTACGTCGCGGGCTTGAGGACCCTCTTGGCGTCGGCCGGGTCAGTCCCCGCCTTGATGACGAGGTCGGTCAGCTGCTGCATCCGTACGTCCAGCGGTCGCCTGGGGTGTTGCTGGAGCAGTGCGTTCATGCGGTCGGAGTTCTTGTTCTCAGCAGCCTGCATGCACAGCCGCCGCTGCACGCGGACGAGGCGCTGGTTGGGCCCGAGCATCCATACAGCACGGGCGCTGTTCTCGAAAGCGCCTCGCAGTAATGAGTACTGCCCGTGGGTGTGGAGCGTGATCGAAACCGAGTTGTCCTGCGGGTCGTCCGCAAACGTGGAGCGGAAGCAGTGGAGGTGGTCGACGGCCACGCCCAGAGCGTTCCAAGCGTTGTGCGACACCTGGTAGGGGTCAGTCTTGGCGTCGTCCCCGGCTAGGGCGCTGCCCGGCTGTACCTGCCACTGCCTGGAATCGGATTGGGTGAGGCTCTCGTACCGCCTGGCGCTGTCCAGCAGTGCAAGGATCCGTCTGAGGTATTGATCTTCCTCAGTGGTGGTTGTCACGACTTGAGGATATGAGTGAAAGTCGAACTAGTGCACGGGATTTACGTATCTCGCCTAACCGTCAAGTCGGGATGACCGGGCAGCTTGACGTACGAGCGAGGCCGCCCCGGGAGCCCGAGTCCGTCAGGACGGTGCGACGGTCAACACCTTCTCGGTCCTGCTGTCGGCAAGCGCGGCGAGGTACCGCTCTGCGTCGAGTGCGGCGTGGCAGCCACTGGCGGCGGTGCTGGCCTGGCGGTAGGTGTGGTCAAAGACTTGCCGGCGGAAGACGTCGGGGATGTTGGTGCGGGTTGAGGGCGAGGCGACCTTGATGTAGTCGTCGTCATCCAGCTCCAACTGAACTACTCCGTGCGCGGGTCGCGGCCGATGGCGATGAACAGGCCAGTCACGTCCAACGCGCGGGTGGCGCCGCTGAAGACGTCGCGCAGAACGACTCCCGCCAGCATGCCCTTCTCGTCCTTGACCTCCGCGATCTCCGTGTCGAACGAGAAGGAGATCTTGTCGTCCGAGAATGCTGGGCTCTGCATGACCTGAGAGGCGCGCAGGGTGGAGCGGCGGTGGACGACGGTCAAGGAGCGGGCGAAGCGGGTGCGGAAAGTGGCTTCCTCCATGGCGGTGTCGCCCCCGCCGACGTTCTGACCGCGACGCCGTGAATGGTCCACTCGGAGGCGCGGGCCGATGAAGCACCGGTCGTAGCCGTCACGGAAGGCCACGGTCCCGGGCGGGACTACGTGTCGTCACCGTCCTCGAGGACGGTGACGCTGATACTCGCGAGATTCGCCTCTCGGTGCTTCGCACCGAAGCCGTCCTCGGGGATCAGGTACTTGTCCGGTGGGAAGCCCCAGGGCAGGCACCAGGTCATGGCCTTGCCGCGCATCCCGTTGTCGCGCGTGATGACGGTGATCTGACGCGGTGCGATGGCCTGCTGCAGGTGGGCCGCGCGGGCCACGGCTTCGTCGTCATTGTTCGGCAGGCGTCGGTGCCCAAGCTCGTCGCGTAGGACCTGGACCTCCGTGCCGTCGTGCAGTTCGAAGCGACCTTCGGTGGACAGCCCCTTGAGGACGTCGCCCAGCAGCTCGTAGACCCCGCGCGCCCGTTTCCTGATCTTTTCGCTGCCCTCGGAGTAGGACTTGGTGTCGATCTCTTCCACCACCACGTGCGGGATTACCAGCGTCGCCGGGCCCTTCCCGCACACCCGAGACCACGGGATTTTGTCGAAGCGCTGACAGTGCAGCAGGGTGTTCGCGTCCACGACCAGCACACGCTGCCGGTAGCTGCGGTACTCCTCCACGGTCTGCCGCATCTGGTTCTGCAGTTCCATGAAGTACGTCGCCAGCTCGTCCAACTCCCAGTGCAGCAGCAGCGCGGTTCGGTAGGGCGTCAGGGGGCTGTGCACGATGTGGCTGTAGTGCTCGCCGCGCAGCCGCGCTGGCACCGCCGGGTCGGCGAAGACATCCGCCAGTTGCCGGGCGGTCGTCGCGGTCCACTCGGCGTACTGCCGTAGCGTCACCACCAGGTCGGGCCCGGCCAGCTTCGAGGGTTCCACGCCCGCCAGCATCGGCTGGGCGAAGTTCGGGACGGAGTTGCGGACGTCGTTGAGGCCGCCCTGGACCAGGTCGTCCAGGAACCTGATCGCCTTCTCGCAGGTGACCCCGGGCCGCAGCAACATGGACGACTCCCTTGCTTCTCGGGCTGCCGCACCGTTGCGGGCGACTTCGCCAGCCACATCGTGGCAGCCGATCCCGGCAGGCGGCCACCGAGATCCGCGAGCCTTGAGAGCGATCAGGGCTGAGTTGGTTCGCTGGCCGAGCCTCTAGGGCGTGTTTTAGAACTCGCTGACCTGCTTGGTGGGCCGTCCGGGGAAGTCGCGGGCGGCCATCCAGATGGTGAGGTCGCGGGCGATGCCGTTGACACTCGTGGCCGTGGTGACCTCGTGCTCGTTGCGGGAGGTGTCACGGCGGACGATCTCGTAACCGCCTTCACCGACGACGGCCACGGAGGCGAACCAGACAGGATCGTCCTCGTCCGGCTGGACGACCACGAACGTGTTGTCGGAGTCGTTGAGGTCGCTGATCATCATGAACAGCGCGTCTTCAGAGGGGTCGTCGATGCGGTCGCCGTTCTCGCTGTCGGCGCCGTAGTACTGAGCCCCCATCGTTGCCTCTCCCTCACCCTGAGCACCTGGTCGCGGTCAGCATGGCACGTGGCACCGACAGTTCAGGCCGGTCATAACCATTCGCCGATGGCGGCGATCAGAACGGTGGCTTCGAAGCGGACGGCGAGTTTGTCGAACCTGGTGGCGACCGCGCGGTTGCGCTTGAGCCGGTTGATTCCGCACTCGACCGCGTGCCGGGCCTTGTAGTCCTCGCGGTCGAACGCTGGAGGCCGCCCGCCGGCTTTGCCGCGCCGTCTGCGGTTGGCGGCCTGGTCGGCGGGCTCCGGGATCGTGCAGCGGATTCCGCGCTTTCGAAGGTAGGCCCGGTTGGCGCGGGAGGAGTACGCCTTGTCGCCCCGTACCCGCAGCGGCCGGACACGAGGACGGCCCGGTCCGGTGCGGGGCACCCGGATGCCTTCCAGGACGGCGGCGAACTGAGGACTGTCACCACGCTGACCTGCGGTGACCAGCAACGACAGCGGCCGTTGGCCTTGCTCGCAGGCCAGATGGATCTTGGTGGTGAAGCCTCCCCGTGACCGGCCCAGGCCGTGGTCGTCGGGCTCGGTGCGGATTCCGCCCGGCGGTTCCTTCTGGGCCTGTCCGTCACGGCGGGCGCCTGCGGCGTGTTGATGGGCTCGGCAGATCGTGGAGTCCACGTTGACCTCCCACGTGATCAGCCCGTCCGCATCCGCCCGGGCCTGCAGCCGGGTCAGCAGTTCGGGCCAGGTGCCGTCACGTTGCCAGCGGCGAAAGAGCCCGTAGACGGTCTGCCACGGCCCGTACCTCGACGGCAGATCCCGCCACGGAGCACCGGTCCGCACCCGCCAACGGATCCCGTCGATCAGCCTCCGCCGACCCAACGATGGCCGCCCCAGCACCGCGACCGGCAACAGCGGCTCCAGCACGGCCCACTGCCCGTCAGAAAGATCCCCTCGCCCCACACCGCGATCATCACGGCACAGGGCAAGGGGCGAAGCCCACTTCTAAAACACGGCCTAGCCCCTCGCGCACCAAGGCTCTGCAGCGTGACGTCCTCTGCCGGCGTGGTGTGAGTGCCAGTGAGGTCTTCGACTACGGCGAGGTCGAGTTCGGCGGCACGCTCCCACATGTACATCTGCTGCTCAGGGGTCAGTCCCAGCGCCTCGTCAGAAGCGATGAGTTGAAGGGCGGCGGCGGCTAGTCCTGGCGCAGCCGCAGCCACGGCCTGGCGCATGGCCTCGTCGGCGGCATCGGCCGCAGGCAGGTCAGCGGCGTAGCGCGCGGCCATCCCGTGGACCTCGACCGCCCGAGCGCTGATCCGCTCCAGGGCGGCGTTCGCGCAGGCATCGCCTTGGTCGGCGCGCAGCACGGGGTCCACCCGGTGGTGGCCCGTGGTCGCGGCGGCCGGTCGCGGCGGTACGTGCTCGGGACCGGATTCCTGGGCGGGCTCGGGGCGGGTGGCTGCAGCGACCCTCGGTGAGCGGCTGCGCAGCTTGTCCACGCGTTGGCGCACCCAGGCGTTGACGCGAGGGCGGGCGGTGGCGAAGCCGCGGGCCGCCGCGTCATATGCGAGGTCCCCCAACCACTGGACCACCTCGCGGGCGAGCAGGTCCCCGAGGTAACGGAGGAACTCGTCGTCGTGGGACCGGTGGTCGTAGCCGTCCTGGTAGCCAGCGGCGTACCGGTCGGGGACGTCGAAGAGTTCGGCCTGGCCGATGAGCGAGTTGTCCCGGTCGTCGCGTACGTTGCCGCGCATCCCGTTGGAGGAGACGCGGGAGTGGTCGAGGTGGGTGCCGGCGGGATACACGGCCTCAACAAGCCTGCGGTTGGGCGGCCGTTCGTTGTCAGACATGGAAGCACTGTAGGAGGCGGCACTGACAGCACGGGGGTGAAGCCACCATCGCGTGAGTGACGCCGAAGGCACCCTTGGCGGGGAGCCCCGGCTGGACACGGGGAGGCGGGCGACTCCGCCACCTCAGAACGCTGCCGTCTTCCGATCGGGAGCAAGAGCTGGGCAGGCCAAGCCAGAAGTCCGAGATCATTCACGAAATCGCGACCAGAACAAAATTCGTATAACCCCATCAACCCGAACCGGGCAGGCGCCGGTCGCGCAGTCCTCGTCCGTGGAGTCTTCGATCGAGGTCAGCTCGTAGGCCGCGAACTCTTCGGCGGAGATCCGCTCGTACGGCGCCGGGAGTCGGGTGCCGTCGACCATGATCGTGGTGCCCTTTAGGTTACCGGCGCGCTGCCGGCTCGGTCAGCGCTCCTCGGTGGCCCGCTCGGTATGGAGTCCTCGTGGGCGGGCGCCCAGTCGAGCAGACTGGACGCCCGTTCCAGCAATGGCTTGGTTTCGGGCGACCGTCAGCAGCAGAACCTGCGGGTCGTGGCCCGGGGTTCGACGTCCGTGTAAGGCTTGAACCACTCGTCCCACAGGTCTTCTTCGGCCACGTCTGCTTCCAGGAAGTCGTGCGCCCTGTCGCCGACGTCGAGCAGCCCGCTCTCATTAGCGAGGAACTCCCAGTCATAGTCGAACCGAGAGGTCGGAAGGGTCTGATAGACCTCGTCCGCGTGGACGGACTCGATACTGAACCCGCCGATGCCGTCCACGGCGTAGCCGAATAGCACGCTCTCGGCCAGACAGCGCGGCTCCGGGATACCGCCGGCAAGTAGATCGGCCGCGAGGTCGTCGTACGCACGAGCGCAGTGAAGAAGGAACCAGTCCGACTGAGTCCCCGCGCTGACCGGAACGCTGTGCTCCCAGAAGTCGGGGTCATAAGCGGCACGGTACGTCTTGTCCGCAAGATCCCTCAGCTGCCGATGGAGAACGAATGCGGTCCTGGGCGTTACCCCAACGCCGCCGCAGTCCCCACAGCCGCGGCCCCGGGGGGACGAGCCGCAGACGGCGCACTTCGCGCAGTCCTCGGCAACATTGCAGCCGCAGCTTAGGCAGCTCCCGCAGTCGGATGCGCTGAAAAGCGAGAACACGGCCGCGTTGAGCTGTCCCAGGTTCTCCGTGACGGCCCGCGCGGCCCTGCGCACGGCCCGGGCTCGTGGAGCGTCACCATGTGTGTCCTCGATCTCATCCGCGATGTCAGTGATCGCCTTCCTGAGGGGGCCAGGCAGGGAAGCTGAGCACCCGTGAACCTTCGCGAGGGCGCCTGCTCCTCCCTGGAGAGCCGCGTTGAGCGTGGCGGCGAGCAGCTGGGATTCGTCGTGATCCTCGAACGTCCCGATCTTCGAGAGTTCCGGTCCGCGGGGCGTCCCCTGCATGCTGAAGAGGATGGCACCGTTGCCCTTGGGCTGGGTCAGGAAGAAGAGATGCGACGGTGCGGAATGTGCCGGCATGGCTGAGCCTCCGTGTGGTGCGCGGGCAACGAGTGCGGGCACGGTAGGGAACACCGCCGCAGACTCGTGCCTGCTACGTGAAAGATGAGGTGAGAGACAAGCCGGTGGCCCCGGTGCGTCCGCAGACTCCTTGGCTAAAGCGCAGCTGGTGATCTGGCTACGAGCGAGATCCCGTTGCTGGCACGCGGAAGCCTGCCACAGAAGGTGCCGGGGACGCCAGTGAGTTCGCGAAATCCTGAGTCGGGGCGGGCGTTGCCCGGTCCCTCAACTCCTGCCCCCGCCTACCTGATGTCCTGGTTCCAGGGGCTGCTCTGGCCGTTCGGCTTCGTATTGCAGACCGTGTGTTAACAGCGCGAATATTAGGTGCCGTTCTCTCGGCGGCGCAGTTCGATGCTGGTGCCGCCGCAGCGGGCCGCACTCGAACGGGCCTGGGCCTGGTCCGTGCCGTCGCGGATGAAGACGGTCGCCGCGTCCTTCCCCCTCGCGCAGCAGCGGCAGGGTGCTGCGCACCCGGTTCAAGACCCACGCCCACAGCCAGACCGAGTTGCGGGCCGCGTGGATCTCGTCTTAGCACGTGCTGCAGAAGGTCAGTACGTCGTCGATGCCCGTCACCTTGACGTGCCGGGCCAGAACGTCGGCGAACGCGTTCGCCAACACGCCGAGCTCGCGCTCGTTCTGGCGCGACGGAGTGATCAGGTGGCACGCTCGCAGCCTCCGGGAGTACCTACCGACGAGGCGGGGTGGGCGAAGCACCTGTCGTCCTGTGCGGTTCAAGGCCGCTCGATCCGGGCGCCGTTCGCAGATCCTCGACCTCTTGGACGAGCTGTTGTTCTTCGGGTCGTACGGAGTGGCAGAGCGGTCACGGGCGTCGATCGGAGAGAGCAGGGACGCCCGTATGAGGTGCGGAGTGCCAAGGTCCGATTCCCTTTGCTCTCCCACGGGTTGGCGATATATCCGATGCTGGCGACGAGTCGTGGAAATCCGCAGGAAGGGCGGCGTACGGTGATCGAATGGTGGCGATACTGCGGTGCACCCCCGGCGAGGCCAAGTTCCTCGACAACCGGAAGCGGCAGGAGCAACTCGATGCCGGCTGGGAGTCGGTCGGAGAACGGGACGAGTGGAAGAGCAGACATGTCGTCCTGCTGGTGACCGGGCAGGAGAGAGGTCGACCGCGAGTCGAATACGTGGGGCAGGCCCGGAGCGGTCGCCCTGCCGGGACCTTCCGGCGTGTGGTCGAGGTGACTCAACTCCATCGAGTCGCGCCTCCGGTCCCGATGGAAGATTTGTCCGACCAGCTTCCGCCCCGGCACAGGGACGCAGTCGACCGGTCCGGCGTGCTGACGAAGCGGTCCGGCGAAGAGTTGCTGAACGCTCTTACCACGCTCCGCGCGGATCTGGCCGCGGTCATCGCCCAGTTGCAGGAAAGGGTGGGCGGTGTCCGGATCCTCGGCAGAGTGCGGGAGCTGTTCCTGGAGCAGAGAGATGCCACCGGACTGGCACTTCAACTGGGCGGATTCGACCGGAGCATCATTGAAGAGGCGAAGTTCCCGGAAGAGGGCGGGGATCAGATCCCCGTCCTCGCCACCCTGCCGGGACATCCGGCGCACGAGGACCACCTCGTCGCTCACGATGCGCAACGCTTCTCTGACTGGATCGGAAGTGACGCGGAGCATCTCGCGAAGCGTGTATTCCACAAGGGCGACCAGAAACTGTTTATCGCCAATGTGAACCGCCTGCCGGCTGAGGACACGCTGGGCGTCGACCTGATCTATCACCATGTGAGCCGGGACAGCTTCATCCTTGTTCAGTACAAGAAGATGGTCCAGGTCGGAGCCGGGCGCAGCGAGTGGGGATATCGGCCGGACGGTGATCTTGACGACCAACTTAAGCGCATGAGGCAGGTAGAAGAGGCGTGTATGCGGCTGGAACAGGATCCGCCGGCCGATTACCGCTTCGTTCACCAGCCGTGCTGGATCAAGTTCTGCAAGTCCGAACAAGTGGCGCCGAAAGGAGATGCGCTGATCGGCGGGATGTACCTCACGCGCGAACACGTCGAGTGGCTCCGAGGGCGGCCCGGACTGGCCACCGGCCCGAAAGGGGGTGAGCTGTTCGGCTACCACACGGTGCCCCGGTATCTCGACAACACGACCTTCACCCAACTCGTGCAGGACGGCTGGATCGGAACCCGCGGCAGGGCCAGTGACATCATCCAGGCCCAGATCAAGGCGAGTCTCGACGGCTCGCGCGCACTGGTCTTCGCCGGGCTCATCGGCGACGACACGACCCAGGCCGAACGTACGCGGGAACGCAGGGGCGGTCTAACGGGCTGAGAGTGTGAGGGGTGGGGTCAACCGTGAACCGGTGGATCCGCCCTCACCACGGCAAGAAGCGGACTTGAGCCGCCGGTCCCGGGGAGAGCGGCGGGGTATCGGCGCACCGCTGGCTCGGTCAGTGCTCTTCGATGGCCCGCTCGGTATGGAGAAGGCTGGCCATGTGAGGATGCGGTCACCGCGGCAGCGGAACTCGGCGGTCACGGTGCTGCGGGTCCTGATCGCACGGCGTTGGGGCACGCAATCATTGCTGCAGGTTTTTGCCGCCTTGTGCGTGATCGTCAAGAGATGCGCAACGCTGCCGTGTACTGGCCGGCGGTGCGGTCATAGATGACCAAGTCGGGGTGAACGTTGGCATCGTGGACACGGCCGAGCGTCACCGCAGCTGACACGGGGATAGCTGCCAGTATGTGCAGTCGTCGTAGGTTCTTGTGGTTGGCCTCCAGTTCGGAGAGCAGTCGCCGGAGCACCGAGGTGAACTCGTTGAGCGTGGGAACGGAATTGATCACGTCGACGGACGGGGTGACGTCGTGCGGGTGAATCGTCCAGCGCGGAAGCAGGGCAAGCTGTTGGGGTAGCTCTTCTGCCTGGATCGATCCGGAGATGTTCAATATCAGTACTCCGTCAGAGGCGTCAGGGGCAGGAGAGAGAGGCGGCTCGGTGACGAAGCGCACCATGGGGTCCGTCGTGTCGGGCCAGGACCAGGATTCCGTGCTGCGGTGCCGTTGGTAGATGGAGACGGTGAATGTGTCGTCCAAGCGGGAGCCGAAATAGGCAAGCAGTGGCAAGCGGGCGAAGGCGAAGGCACTCACGTGGTGCACTGAGTCCTCACGTAGCGCTTCCGCCAGCTTGTGTTCCAGGACCCGATCGATTTGCTGCTGGCACTGCTCCCAGTACGCTGGCCCGCCGGCCTTCTCACCGGGTATGCGTCGTAGATCGATCTCGAAGCCGTCGCCGTGCAGGCTGAGGGGGAAGTCGGGGAATCGCTCTTCGGAGCGGATGACGGCCTCGGCGGCGGTGGGCTTGGTGAGTTCGACTTCCTGGCCGCGGACTTGTCCGATCAGCCGGATTACCACGGTGCCGGTTTCCGGGTTAAGAGCGGTCAGCCGCCGGATCCACTCCTCCCGATCGCGCTTGATGCGCCGGAGCCGTTCGACCGTCATGACGTCGAGAGAGCCCTTGCGGTCGATTTCGTTATGCTCGCCGCGGCACAGCAGCATGAGGTTGTCAGCCAGGTCGCGCTGGTCCTTCGGGAGGGGGTCCATACCGCGCGGCGACTTCGGCGTTGCGTCCTGCCCCACGATGTGGGCGAGCTCTCCCAGGGTGAAGTCCTGATAGGTGAGTTTTCCCTCGAGAAGGTAGATTCCGCAAAGTTCACATCGTCCGCCGGCGCGGACCCAGACCTTGAGCCGCTCGACGTCGGGGATGGACTTGCGTGCCACTGGTCGACTCCTCTTGGCACACGCGGGGGTTGAGTGTGTCGCGGGCCTTGGTTCGGGGACACCGGTCTGTTGCTGTGGTGCCGTGCAGCGGAAGTATGGGGTATGGGCGCTCGGTCTGGCCGCACCGGCCGGGCTAGGGGACATGGGGGACTAGTGATGATGCGGTCCGCTGCGGGCGTGTGGAAGAGCGACCAGGTGGGTTCCCGACTTCGACGCGGCCAGCTGCATGCCGAGAAACGTGGTGAGCGTGGCGGCGACGGCGGCGAGGTCGGCTGAGGATCCGTGGAAGGTGGGAACGGAGCAGCCGCGGGTCGGTATGAGTTCGTCGTCGGGCTCTGCTTCTTGCCACAGGGCGTGGTACAGCTCGAGTTGGTGGTCGTCGAGTACCGAAAGGCCAGCCAGGGAGTCCAAGCTGTGGGGGCCTTGGAGGGTTCTCGGTGCGCAGACGGTGAGGATGCCAAGTGTCCCGGTGCGGGTGTCTGTGGCGATCTGGGCGAGGGTTGCCTTGCGGTTGGGTGTGCGGGCGAGGACATCGAGGCATTGCCCGATGGCCAGGCTGACCGTGGCGTCGATCACGAGGTCGGCGTGGTTCATGATCTGTTCGGCGTCCTCGGGGACGAGGCCCTCAGCGATGTCGACGGTCAGGCGGTCGTCGATGTTACGCAGTCGGTCAGCCAGTGCGGCGGCCTTGGCCGCGCCGAGGTCGGTCTCGAGGAAGTTCTGCCGGACGAGCAGCCCGCCGGTGACGACGCTGGGGTCGCACAGCGTGATGCGTGCTGCTCCTGCGCGTGCGATGAACTCGGCGGTCCAGGATCCGATGCCTCCGCAGCCCCAGATGTGGATGTGTTTGTGCTGGTAGCTGTTGACGGGGCGGTTGTCGTCGCGGCGGGTTGTGACGGTATGCCGTTCGTCGGACACTCGACACCACTCGATCGGGAGGGCCGGGTTGACCGCGCTGGGGGTGAGAGTGCTCAGGCAACCGGGCTGGCGCCTTGCGAGGCTGCGGAGTTCGTTGGCGGCGTTTGCGGGGATTCGGCCCGCGAGTAGATGGGGTGGGCCGCCGGCGGGGTGGGGTACGGCCAGGAGGAGGTATTGGGGTGTGTCCTCAGCGTTTCTCACCACGCTGGTCGCGAGGGAGGTCAGCACGGCCGGCGCGAACGGCCTGGCGGTAGGGGCACGGCTGGCGAGTGGCGCATCGATCTGCCGGAGGAGTTCGACGAGTGTGGTGCCGGCTCCCATTGGCAGGGGCGCGGGGAGGATGATGACCGGCAGGCGTGCCGTGGGAGGTTCTTGCGGAGTGAAAGTGAGGTCCAGGCGCTGAGCGGTCCTTGGGATCAGGTATGCGGCCTGGACGCACTTTCCGAGCACGGGTTCACGCACAACGATGGTGGGTGTTCCTGCGGACTGATGCAGGACCCCGCCGACCGCGTGATAGAGGGCGGTTGAGGCGTTGAACCGGTTGCCGGCGGCATCGCCGAGCCAGGCCCACAGGCGGTTTAGGCTGGAGCGGATGCCGCCTGCCGGGTTCCATTCTCGCGCCGGGTCCAGGTACAGGCACAGCCGGTGGCCCTGCAGGACGTGGGGGTATCCGATGAACCG
Source organism: Streptomyces sp. SS1-1 (assembly GCF_008973465.1). Taxonomy (NCBI): domain Bacteria; kingdom Bacillati; phylum Actinomycetota; class Actinomycetes; order Kitasatosporales; family Streptomycetaceae; genus Streptomyces; species Streptomyces sp. SS1-1. Next base: position 5,918,571 of record NZ_WBXN01000004.1, read on the forward strand.
GGTGTGCGTGACGTCGACCTGCGGGGGGAGCAGCGGGGAGGACGGGACGCGGAGAACGAACCGCTCGCGCGGCTGAAGCCGAATCCCTCCCTCGACCGAGACGGTCCCCCTCGTGTCGATCTCGATCGTGATTGCCAGGGCGCCGTCGTCCGTACGGTCAGGCACTCCCACCACGCGCAGGGTGTCCGGCTGCTCGGCGCCGATCGCGCGGAGATCCGCGAGCGCCTGTCTCTGCCACGGTGTGGGAGCGCCGAACCGCCCGGGCTTTCGCTTGCTCATCCAGCGCGCCCCGACCGCCCCGTCGTCGTCACGGCGGCCACGGACGCGGTCGCGGCGGGGAACTTCGCGCTGCTCTGCTGGGCGTCGGGCTCCTTGAAGCCCGTGCCGAACAGACCCTGCCACAGCTCGATGCTGGTCTCCTTGTCCGCATGGTGGTAGGCAGCCTCGATCTCCTCCGTGTGCACGCTGATCCGCTCGCGGAAGTAGGCGTAGGTGTCCTGGGTCCAGCGGTGGTCAAACGTGACGCCCGACCCGGAGGGGTCGGCGATGGACGGCTTGTTGGGGTTGGCCTGCAGGTAGGTGTTGAGGTCCTGGACCAGGTGGAGCAGGGTCGTGGGGACGTTGGCGTAGTAGCCCGGATCGATCAGCGTCTTGGTGTCGCTGACCTGGTTTCCGAGCAGAGTCGTGAGGATGATCGACCGGGTTCCGGTGAAGGAGTTCTTGTGGTCGCGCAGGTACTTCAGCAGCCGGATGACCCTGCGCAGGTTCCCGCCGGTGATGTCGTCCTGATTGCGCATCCAGGCCGTGAAGCCCTCGGGGTCCGTCGCCTCCCAGCAGTTGTCGTCCCGGTTGACGATGACGTCGCGGCCGTCGCTGAGCTGGACGTACGGGACGATGTCCACGTGCATCAGGTTCTTGTATTCCAGACGCACGCAACGGCACTTGCGCGAGTGCGGCATCTCGCGGTAACGGCTGTGGCGGTCCAGTGCCGCGTAGACCTTGTCGATGTAGGTCTTGGGGCTGCCGTGCCAGTCCGGGTTCTCCTCCATCAGAAGGAGGAAGTCGGCATCGAACTCCTTGTCGCCGACCGGGTTGATGATGGTTCTCTGCGCCCACGAACCCTGAGGGATCTTGTCGAGGACGAGGTGTCCGATCTCCTCGTCTGCCTTGAGGGCTCGGTAGACACTGTCCACTCGGTTGTCGAGCATGTCGAGCTTGAACCGGCTCAGGTTGACAGTGTCCGTGAGGAGCGTGTTGAAACAGGTGGTGAGCTGCACTGGCGCCATCCCGTAAATCGTCTTCACCGAAGATGATGACACCGTAGCGTGGGGGTACGACAGCGACGGTGACACGGCTGGCCAGTCTGCCTTCAGAGCGGGGTAGTGAAAGGGCGCGCTTGGAACGACGAAGCTCCGCCGGAAGCGGAGCCTCGTCGAAGCTGGCTTAGGGCGTGGGGCGGCATCCGGCGCGCGCATCGTTATACTCCGGATCTCCGCTTTCGAGGACGCGGAGTAGGGACGCCGTGACAACACGCGTCTTACGGCCGATGCGTAGCACACGGCACGGAAACTGCCCGTTGCGGATCAGGTCGTATCCCTTGGCCCGTGAGAATCCCAGCGCCTTTGAGGCGTCCTCCACGCTCCCCGTTCCGTCCCAGGTGGCGCGGATGTGAGCGGGGCTATAGCGAGGGCCCACCGTCTCTTCGATCTGCGTGTGCATTCCGATTACTTTCGTCTTGGCGGGTAGCCCGTGCCGGACCTACGGACACCGCATGCGTCCGTCATGGCGGTGACCGCCAATACTCCGCGTTATCGCCGGTTTGGCTAACCGGCGATTTGGGGCTATGTTGCCTCGCTCGCCGTGGAGGGGTTCCCTCTGACAGTGTGAGGCACGATGCCGGCGAGGAGTCGGCAGAGTCCAGCACTTCACTGCAGTGCCCAGCACTGTGACGAACGGTTACCACGGATGAGTTTTGTGTTGCATGGGTCGCAGTTCGCCCTGTTGCACCACTGCAGGTCAATTGAGGTCTGGCTCTTCGGGGTCAGGCCCCCTAAATCTCACCGTGCTGGATGGGGCTGGATTTTCTGATTCCTCGTCACCTGCCGCCAACCCCGCATCTCGTGTACTGTGCTGGATTCGTGCTGGACGCCGACGAATCACGGGTACCACCGGCCTGCGTGCTGCGCGCCGGGGCAGCTGAACCAGTCGATCGGGCCTCCGGCACACGTTCTTCACGTGACTCGCGCCGGTTGCGGAAACAAATCTCTGCCTGTCTGACGTTGTCGATCTCCTATGCGATAACGGGGGTGGTCGGCTTGAAGTTGTTCCGGACGGATGCATCGCAATGCGGAGTGAGCGAGGTCATGCCGCGTCTTGCTGAGGTCGAGGCAGATGTGCAGGGTCTCGTCGAGGCGCACATGGAGACGCTGCTAAGGGCTGTCCCGTAAACGATCTATGAGTCACCCAGGGCAGGGCCGATCGCCGTGTGGTCGCTGCCCTAGGCAGTTTCGTTTGGATCATCGGGCGGACCAGAGGAAGATGCCCGCGATGTGGAGCCCGGCCAGGTAGATGGTCGCGGTCTTCTCGTAGCGGGTGGCGATACCGCGCCACTGCTTCAAGCGGTTGATGCACCGCTCGACGGTGTTGCGCTGCTTGTACGCCTCCCGGTCGAAGGCCGGCGGTCTGCCACCGACCGGTCCGCGCCGCATCCGGTTGGCCTGCTGATCGGCCCGCTCCGGGATCACCGCCCGGATACCGCGTCTGCGCAGGTGGTCGCGGATCTGGCGGGAGGAGTAGGCCTTGTCGGCCAGGACCAGGTCCGGTCTGGTGCGCGGACGACCGCGCTGTCGGGGAACGCGGAGGCGGGCCATCACCTCGGTGAAGGCAGGTGCGTCACCGGCCTGGCCGGCGGTGAGGACGAACGCCAGCGGCCGACACCGGCCGTCGGCGGCAAGGTGGATCTTTGTGGTCAGTCCGCCGCGGGAGCGGCCGATGGCATGGTCGGCCGGCTCGTCGGCCGAGGCCCCTTTTTTGCGGGCCCCGGCCGCGTGCTGGTGAGCCCGCACGATGGTGGAGTCCACCGACACGGCCCAGCTGACGTCTTCGTCCGCGTCGGCCTGGGCCACCAGGGCGGTGAACACCCGCTCCCAGGTGCCGTCGACGGCCCACATCCGCAGCCGGTTGTAGACGCCTCGCCAGTTGCCGTACTTCTCCGGCAGATGCACCCACTGCGTACCGGTCTGGAACTTGAAGGCGATCGCATCGATCACCTCACGATGGTCCCGCCAGCGGCCACCCCGCTTCGGCGTCCGGTCCGGGAGCAACGGCTCGATCCGCGCGCCCACTGCGCATCAGTCAACGGCACACCCGGACCAACGACCAACTGATCCAAACGAAACTGCCTAGCCGGTGAGGGCGAGGTTGTGTATCCGGGCGATGCCGAGCATGGCGTGATGGATGCCGTCACCCTTGAGCCGGCAGTCACGCAGGATCTTCCACGTCTTCATCCGCGCGAAGACGTGCTCGACGCGGGCGCGGACCTGCTTGTGGGAGCGGTTGTGCTCCTTTTTCCAGTCGGACAGGTCTTCGCCATTGCGTCGGCGGTGGGGCATGACGAGCCCGGTGCCCGGGTAGCCGCCGTCGGCGATCGTCATGGTCTTGCCGACGGCGGCCTTGGCGCCGGATTCCTCCCATGCCTTGCAGTCGTTGCGGTTTCCGGCGAGAGGCCGGCCCACGACGACGATCAGGCGGGTGCCGGCGTCGATGACGACCTGCTGGTTGGTGGAGTACCTGTAGTTCTTCGACTGCTCGGCCACAGTGTGGTCGCGGGTGGGGACCAGGGTGCCGTCCACGATGAGCACGGTGTCCTTGCGGAACCGCTTCCGCGGGCGGAGCGCGAGCAGGGGCCCGAGGTGGTCGATGATGCGGTCAGCTGCGGACTTCGAGATGCCGAACAGCGGGGCGAGCTGGCGCATTGTCAAGTTCGTGCGCCAGTACGTCGTGACCAGTAATACCCGGTCTTCCAGCGGCAGACTCCACGGTCGACCCCTTCGAACCGCGTCCGCCCCGTCGTGCCTCAGCATCCTCACCAACTTGCTGAAACAGCGCGGGCTCAGCCCGGTGAAGGGAGTTATCCACGCCGGCTGCGTAGCCGTGATCACAGCAGTCACGGCTGGATCGTTCCAAACACCACCCTCCCGTTGAACCTTGTTGTGTGGGTCAAGGCGCCAGCGCGGTGGCCACCTGAGCCAAGCGATCGGCTGACAAGGCGAAGGGGTTGGTGGGGTTGCGGAAGGAGTACTCGCCATCGTTCACGGAGAATCCGTGCCCGGCTACCGTCCAGCGCGCTGGACCGGGGGCCCCTTGATCCTCCAGGAGAGCAGAGGCGAGGGTCTCGGGGTCTTCCACGCGTGTGCGGGCGCGTAGCGCACCAGCCAGGCGGCCAACAGCGTCGTCGGGCACTGCATCGTCGCCGAACGCAGGCAGCAGGAGCAAAAGACGGGAGTGGGGGTCGGTGGTGCTGCCTCCGGGCAGCATGTTGTCCGCAGCGGCCATGAGTTCAGGCCAGGACAGGCCCGGACCCATAAAGTGCCCGTCATCCCGGGCGAGCACCTCGGCCTGGCCCCAGTCGGGGTGGTGGATGAGGTAGTCGGTTCCGGTGTCATCCGCGGCTGTCCGGTAAACCACGTGAAGACGGTGATCAGCAGCGAGCGGAACCGTGAAGGCCGGCCACTCGGCCCGCTCCCAGAGCTGCCGCTGGAAGTCGCCGGCCGCGTCATAGTCCGCGCCGAACAGCAGTTCCTCGGCCTCCTCGCTCTGGATACACGAGTAGAGGTGCCCCAGCCAGAAGAGCGGCTCATCCAAGAGCCCGACCTGGTGCGTGAGGGGACCACCGTCGTAACCCGCTATCCGGGCAGGATGCAGGTCTGCACTGTTCATCACGGATGACATCATGCCGCCCTGGCTCCGCGTCCTTGAAGCCGGGCGTACCAGCCGATCATTGCGGGACAGCCCTTAGGATGCTCCCAAAGGCAAGCCATTAGCAATATGGTCGAGCAAATTGCGCGACCATATTGCTTGTAGGGAGGGCGACGAGCCGTCAGACTGGCCACCATGCCAGAAGCGAAGACGCCGTGGTCGCTGACTCTCAGTGAAGTCGGCCTGCGCCTGGAGGACTTGCGAGAACGCCGGGACCTCACGCAGGGCGACGTTGCAGGCCACGAAGTGCTGCGCCGGCGCGGAGTCAAGATCGACAAGAGCGGGCTGAGCCGACTCGAACGAGGGCAGCGCCGACGTGTGGCCCGGGATCTCATCGAAGCGCTGCTTGAGGTCTACCAGGCCAGCGACTCCGAGAGTTCAGAAATCCTGGCACTACTGGGGGCGGACACCACTCCGGCCGGTCGACCACGTCCTGCCCTGTGGCGACGCAACGCACACTTGCTGGGACCCATGCAGTTCGAGGGCTTCCTGAAGATGGAGCGCCGGGCCGCTGCGCTGTCCAACTATGAACGGGACATCTGGCCGGGCCTCTGCCAGGTCGAGGAATACGCCTACACGGTTATCGCCCAGATGCGGCCCGATCTGCGTCCATCCGAGGTCAAGGCACTCGTCGACGTCCGCATGGACCGCCAGCAGCAGGTGCGAGAGGGTGCACTCGCCGAGTTTCGCGCCCTGGTGGACGAGCATGCGCTCCATATCACCGGCGGCGACCTCAGCGTGGCGAGGCGGCAACTGGAACGAGTTCTGGAGGAGTCCGAAGATCCTCGCAACACGATCCGAATCCTGCCAGACGCCGTCGGATTGCACCCGGGGTCTGCGGGCCCGTTCGTCCTAATGGCCTTTCCGGAGGCCGCCCGCCAGGTTGTGTGGGTCGAGACGATGGTCAGCTCGTTGTACTTCGACGGGGAAGATGATGTGCAGCGCTACACCGCGGCTTTCACCAACCTGTGGGAGCGGGCGCTGGACCCCGACGAGACGCGCACGCGCCTCAAGAAAAGGATCAAGGAGCTAGAACAGTGACAGCGAAGCCGGACCCGTCCTCGTTCGACCTCACGTCGGTCAAGTGGACGGTGTCCAAGTACAGCGGCGGCGGCGGGAACTGCGTGCAGGTCGCCGTCAAGGACGGGTACGTCCTGATCGGTGACTCGCAGAACCCTGGTCGCCCGCCCCAGGTCTTCACCCCGGCCGAGGCCAAGGCGTGGCTGCTCGGCGCGAAGGACACGGACTTCGACTTCCTGCTCGATCTGTGATCCCGTCCTGAAGCACCGTACGACAAAGGGCCGGCCCCACGGCAGATGGGGCCGGCCCGAGCGTTCCTGCCCGCTGCCCGGCCCAGCCACACGGCGAATCTCGTCCGCAGTCCGTGGCCGCCGTCTCCGAGGCATCGCCACCTAATATGCCGTTCAACGGAGCACCGCCCGGCCGCGGGTTGCTCTCCTCGTCGCGACGGACCCGCCCTGTCGACGCCGGCCGTCGCTGACTTCGTCATTTGGGTGGAAGCGGACGAATCATTCCCCTCGGTTTCCCAGGGCGTTCGTGATGCTGCGGCGAGCCTTTCCCGCGTCGCGTCCGTACCGGATCAACCCCTCATGAGACGGTAAGCAGGGGATTCGCCGACGGCAGACAAGGAATGGCGCCGAAAGACTGGAAAGCTAGGCCGGGACCATGTCAACGTACAACGTCCCGCGAAACGCCAGGTCAGACGGTGCTGCTCGTCGGCTGCGCTCAGGTTTCCGAAACTGCTCGGAATGATGCGTTGCGTGAGTTGTCCCGCTGGCGTGGCCCCTACTTGGGAGGCCCGTCTGTCAGACTCCGCTATCCGATCTGCCCGCTTCACTTCACCGGCACTCTTTGTCCTTGGCGGACTGAATGCCTGGATCGGCCAAGCGACGGGTGACTACCTTGCGGGATCCACCGGGCTCTGCGTCTGCCCGGCTGGCCTATTCGGTGAGGATCTCCTGCAACGAGGGTACTGCGGTGATCGTGTCGTCCTCGTCTATGTTGCGGGGCATCCCGGTGCCACAACACGGCAAGTGGCACAGGCCATCAGGATTCCCGAGCGCCGCGCTACGCGAGATCTCGACCAGCTCACGGCCGACGGCCTGCTGACGGTCGCCTCGGACGGCAATCCCCGAGCCTTGCGCTCATATCTCCTTTCCCTCGCCGATGGCGAGCCCAAGCAGACGCCGGGTTCGTGATGCAGCGCGCAACATAGACCACGATCGCCGGTTAGCCAAACCGGCGATCGTCGCGACCATTGAGCAGGTCCGCATTTGGCTGTACTTGGCGGTGGAGCCATAGCAGACACAGAAGAAGGCAGCGCTCCCCAAACCACCGGGGAGGAAGAGAAGGAGCATCGGCTGCCGCAGTCGTGATGCCCGCGGCACCCTTCGCTGAAGCGCAGTGGCTCCTCCGCTCGTGTGCAGTTTCCACACCCTCAAGGAGAGTGAGTATTCTGTCCGATCCCATCAAGAAACTTCCGCCGAACTCGAAGGGGAAGGTTCGATACCGGTTTGTTGTCGACGCAGGAATCGACCCCGAAACTGGTAAGCGTAAGCAGTTGAGGCGCACCTTCGACTCGTTGAAGGAAGCTAGGGCTGAGTACGCGAACATAACTAATCGGCGGCATGATGGGTCGCTTGTGCCGCCCAACAAGATCACCGTGAATGAGTGGCTCGACCGATGGCTGGCCATGAAAGCGGAGGACCTCGAAGAAACCACCATCTACAACTACAGGATTACCCTGGACCGGGTTCGAGGGAGGCTCGGCAATATCCGTCTCCAGGACCTTACTGAAGAGCACGTGGAAGAGTGGAGGGACTGGGCGCTTGCGCATGGCCGCGTGCGTGGTAAAAGGGCCGGTACGCCACTCAGTGTCACGAGTGTGGATATGAGCCTCGCTCGGCTGACGGAAGCGCTGGGGAGAGCCGTTACCCGGCGATTGGTGTATGTCAATGTTGCTGCGTACGTGACCATTCCCCGGAGGGCGCGCAAGGAAGAGCGGAAGACTAAAGAGGAGGTGCCGCCCTGGAATGTCCAGGAGGTTCAGAAATTCATACATGGAATTAGAGGTGAGCGGCTCTATGCTGCGCTTCTTCTTTCGCTGATGGGGCTTCGTCCAGCTGAAGTCTGCGGCCTCCGGTGGGAAGACGTTGACTTGGAGAACGCCACGATCGTCATTGCCAACACGCGCACGATGATGGGCAACCGCTACGTGGTGGAGAAGGACACCAAGTCTCTTGCGGGTGAGCGGGATCTGCCGCTGCCGGCGCTGGTGCTGGGAGCCCTCAAGGCATTCCGGGCTCTCCAAGCCGAGGAGAGGCTCGCTCTGGGGGAGGCGTACACGGTGTCGGGCTACGTGCTGGCGCACGAGGCGGGCGACGCCTTCACAATCAAGCAACTTCGCCGACGCGCGTATCGGCTTATGGAGCTCCTCGGGCTCCGTCGCGTCAGGCTTTACGACGCACGCTCGTCGTGCTTCACCTTCCTGGCCAACAACGGCGTCCCGGACCACATCCTCGCGCGATGGACCGGACATACGAACGTGAAGACGACCAAGCGGTGGTACGTCAAGCCGGATGTAGAAGATCTTCGCGGAGCCGCCACCACTTGGGATGGCCTGCACGGGGGTGCGTCGGAGCGGCAAGAGTGAGCCACGCGGACTATCAGCCGAGCGACTTGCGAGCCGTATGGCCAGCAGGATTGGGGCGAGGTGGATTCGGAGTCCGCTTGCTGGTTTTGGATCGGTGGCTGTAACTGAGAGCATCCGGCTACGGCCAAGCCTTCTACCAAGCGTTCACCGTGTGGTGTTCAAGCTGCTGTTGGGCGGGAATCCGGAAGGTTTTCAGGTGAGTCACGCCGAGCCTCGTCCGTGCCACCACACTCGATGCTGCAACACGAACCGCCTGGAGGCCGTGATCAAAGAGGAAAGCGTTGCTCGTAGCGGCTGAAGGAGGGCATGCGCCCGGAAGGCCCACTGCCGACACGGCCACGAGTACATGCCGGAGAAGGTATACCTGGGCTCTCGTCGGGAGGTCCGGCAGTGTCGGAGCGGGGCAAGGCCCACTAGGTTCACCCCGGCGATGTGACATCTCGTGACAGATGAGAGGCTCAGACGGGTGAGCGAGACACCACCGAACACCCTGCAATACCGCTTTGACGGGCCAGAAGACGCCCCGGTCCTGATCCTCGGTCCCTCACTGGGTACCACATGGCACATGTGGGACCGGCAGGTCCCCGAGCTGACCCAGCAGTGGCGTGTCTTCCGCTTCGACCTCCCCGGGCACGGCGGCGCCCCGGCCCACCCGGCCGGTTCCGTCACCGACCTCGCCCAGCGCCTGCTCGCCACCCTCGACGGGCTCGGCGTGCAGCGCTTCGGGTACGCGGGGTGCGCGCTCGGCGGCGCGGTCGGCATCGAGCTGGCGCTGCGCCACCCGGAGCGCGTCGCGTCGCTCGCCCTGATCGCCGCCTCCCCGCGCTTCGGCACCGCCGACGAGTTCCGGCAGCGGGGTGTGATCGTGCGGTCGAACGGCCTCGACCCGATCGCCCGCACCTCGCCCGACCGCTGGTTCACCTCCGGATTCGCGGCCGCGCAGCCCGCCATCACCGAGTGGGCCGTCCAGATGGTGCGCACCACCGACCCCGGCTGCTACATCGCCGCCTGCGAGGCCCTCGCCTCCTTCGACGTACGGCCGCAGCTCCCCGGCGTCACCGTGCCCACTCTCGTCCTCGTCGGCTCCGACGACCAGGTCACCGGGCCCGCCGAGGCGCGCACGCTGGTCGCCGGGATACCCGACGCCCGGCTCGCGGTCGTCCCCGGCGCCTCCCACCTGGTGCCCGTCGAGCAGCCCGCTGCCGTCACCGACCTGCTGGTGCGGCACTTCTCCACCGCGTGGCAGCCCGCCTACGACACCACAGGGCAGCTGGCCGTGGTCGCCGCGCCCGTCCGGCCGGCCCCGGTCGTGGCGCCCGCGCAGCCCGCGCCCATCGCCGAGATCGCCTCGGCCGCCGCCGCCCCGGCGCAGACGGCGGGCCGCCCGGACCCGTACGACACCGGGATCAAGGTCCGCCGTGAGGTCCTCGGCGACGCGCACGTCGACCAGACCCTCGCGCAGGCCGACGAGTTCTCCGGCGACTTCCAGGAGCTGCTCACCCGGTACGCCTGGGGGGAGATCTGGGACCGGCCCGGCCTCGACCGGCGCACCCGCAGCTGTGTCACCCTCACCGCGCTCGTCGCGGGCGGGCACCTGGACGAGCTGGCCGCCCACACGCGGGCCGCCCTGCGCAACGGCCTCACCCCCGGCGAGATCAAGGAGGTGCTGCTCCAGGCCGCCGTGTACTGCGGTGTCCCGGCCGCGAACAGCGCGTTCAAGGTCGCCCAGCAGGTCATCCGCGAGGAGACCACGCCGGAGGGGTGAGCGCCCGCCACCCGGGCGCGTCAGGATGGACCCATGAAGCTCACGAAGAAGTCGCACGCGTGCGTCCGGCTGGAGAAGTCCGGCCGGACGCTCGTCATCGACCCCGGCGGGTTCACGGAGTGGGACGCCACGGCGGGCGCCGAGGCGATCCTCGTCACCCACGAGCACCCCGACCACTTCGACGAGGGACGTCTGCGCGCGGCCCTGGAGGCCGACCCGGCGACCGAGATCTGGACCCTGCGGTCCGTCGCGGAGCAGCTCTCGGCGGCCTTCCCCGGCCGTGTGCACACCGTCGGCCACGGCGACACCTTCACCGCCGCCGGCTTCGACGTCGAGGTGCACGGCGAGCTGCACGCCGTCATCCACCCGGACATCCCGCGCATCACCAACGTCGGCTACCTCGTGGACGCCGGCAGGGTCTTCCACCCGGGCGACGCCCTGACCGTGCCGTCCCGGCGCGTGGAGACGCTGATGCTCCCCGTCATGGCCCCGTGGAACAAGATCTCCGAGGTCATCGACTACGTCCGCGAGCTGAAGCCGCAGCGCGCGTACGACATCCACGACGCCCTCCTCACCGACCTGGCCCGCCCGATCTACGACCGCCAGATCGGCGCCCTCGGCGGCACCGACCACCTGCGGCTCGGCGCGGGGGACTCGGCCGACGTGTGAGGGGGCGCACCCCGGGCGGGACCGCGTTGTCGGACCCGCCCGGTAGGTTGTGAGGCATGCGTATCGCGACCTGGAACGTGAACTCGATCACCGCCCGCCTGCCCAGGCTGCTCGCCTGGCTGGAGAGCAGCGGCACCGACGTGCTGTGCCTGCAGGAGGCCAAGGTCGCCGAGGAGCAGTTCCCCTTCGACGCGCTGCGCGACCTCGGCTACGAGGCGGCGGTCCACGCCACCGGCCGGTGGAACGGGGTGGCGGTGCTCTCCCGCGTCGGCATCGAGGACGTCGTCAAGGGCCTGCCCGGCGACCCCGGCTACGACGGCTCCGTGGAGCCCCGCGCGATCTCCGCGACCTGCGGCCCGGTCCGCGTCTGGTCGGTCTACGTGCCGAACGGCCGCGAGGTGGACCACCCCCACTTCGCGTACAAGCTCCAGTGGTTCGAGGCCCTGAAGGCGGCCGTCGCCGGGGACGCGGCCGGCAGCCGCCCCTTCGCGGTGATGGGCGACTACAACGTGGCGCCGACGGACGACGACGTCTACGACCGGGCCGCGTTCGAGGGCTCCACGCACGTCACCCCGGCCGAGCGCGCCGCGCTCGCCTCCCTGCGCGAGACGGGCCTGACCGACGTGGTCCCGCGCCCCCTGAAGTACGACCAGCCTTTCACGTACTGGGACTACCGCCAGCTCGGCTTCCCGAAGAACCGCGGCATGCGCATCGACCTCGTGTACGGCAACGAGGCGTTCGCGAAGGCCGTCGGCGACTCCTACGTGGACCGCGAGGAGCGCAAGGGCAAGGGCGCCTCCGACCACGCGCCCGTCGTGGTCGACCTGGACGTCTAGAGGGCCCCCGCGGGCCTCACGGCACCAGCGAGCGCAGATCCACCGACCCCGCCAGCGCGGCGAGCCCCGCGTCCCCCGGGTGCAGATGGTCGCCGCTGTCGTAGGCCGGCAGCATCCGCGCCGGACGCGCCGGGTCGCGCACCACGGCGTCGAAGTCGAGCACCCCGTCGAAGACGCCGGCCTGCCGGATCCAGTCGTTGATCCTGGTCCGCTCGGCGTCGACGGCCGGGGTGCAGCGCGCCTCGCCCTCGCAGGGCAGGATCGTCGCCGCCAGCATCCGCAGCCCGTGCGCGTGCCCGCGCTCGGCGAGCGCCCGCAGCCCGGCGACGACCTGCTCGGCCGTGGCCTGCCAGCGCACGTCGTTGATCCCCTCGAACACGACCGCCGTCCGCACCGACGTCTGCGCCAGGACGTCCCGGTCGAAGCGGTGCAGCGCGCTCACTCCTGAGGTGTCGGTGGAGACGCCGTCACCGGGATACCGGTCGGAGACCACGCGGTTGCCGGAGATCCCCTCGTTGAGCACGCCGTAGCGCGGCACCTCGCTCTGCCCGAGCAGCCGGTCCGCGAGGACGTCCGGCCACCGCCGGTCGGCGTCCGGCGTCGAGTGGTCGCCGTCCGTGATGGAGTCGCCGAGCAGCACCACGGAACCGGGACCGCCGGACACGTCGACCCCGGTCAGCAGCGGCCAGCTGGTCAGGACGGTCGGAAAGGCCGCTCCGGAGACGTCCCCCGTGTGGTCCCCCGGCTCGCTCACGTACGACCGCTGCTGCGCGAGCCGGTGCACGGGCGCCGCCGGCACGGTCCCGGGCAGGTGGAAGCTCACCAGCAGACGCGCGTCCTCCGGCACCCGGAAGCCCAGCGGATCGCTGTACGCCTGGGCGCCCGCCGGGATCAGCGCGCCCCGCGCCCCGCCGAAGGAGACACGCGCCGGCGGGCCCGCCGCCTCCGCGCCCGCACCCTGCACCGACACGGTCGCGCTCCCGATCCGCACCGGTCCCGCCGCGAACGTGTTGTCGAACCGCAGCCGCACCCGTGGCCCGCCCACCGAGGTGTGCACCACGAGCCGCAGCGTCCGGTCCGTCCAGGGACCGACGGCCGGGTAGCCCCCGGCGGCGGTCGCCCAGCTGCCCGTCCAGCCGGTCGCGGGGGCGCGCACGGCGAGCGCGAACACATGCAGCGCGGGCGCCCGGGGCAGCCGTACGGAGGCGACCTCGCGCCCGGCCGCGAGGGGCACCGTCACGACGTACAGCCGGGGCCGTTCGGCGAGCGGGCCGCCGGGTGTGTTGAGGTGCGTGAGGGCGACCGCCTTCGTGGCGAGCGGGCCGGTGCGCCAGTCGGGGGCGGTGAGGGCGTACGCGGACCGGGTGCCGTCGGCGTAGGTGACGGCACCGGCGCCGGTCACGTCGGTGCCGGCCGTGCCGGCCACCAGGAAGGCGAGGGCGTCGCCCCGGCCCCGCAGCCGCACCTCCTGCCCGGCGGCCCGTACGTTGTCCGGGACGCCGCCGCGCCCGCGCCAGGTCAGCCGGGCGCCCTGGACGGTGAGCGCGCGGCCCGGTGTCCAGCCGGCGGCGGTGAGGGCCCGCGCGGACAGCGAGGCGCCCGAGCCGTCGAAGTCGGCCTCGGCGGGCCGGGTGTCGTCGCTGACGGCCGTGTTGTCGAAGAGCCGTTCCAGGGGCAGCGGTCCGGGTCCGCGCGCGGTGGCCGCGTGCGCCGGGACGCCGGGCACCAGCACGGTGAAGAGGGCCAGGACGGCGGCGGAACTCCACCTGCGTCGGCGCACCTTCGACTCCTCCCGTTCACGGCCGCACATGACTTCGGACGAGTGGTTCCGCTGAGACGCGTGACGCACCGAGACCGTAGAGAGGCGGAGGTGACTCGTCAACGCGCCATGCGCGAACCCGGCGTGAACTCGACCCGAACCGACGGTCCGCGCGCCTGTGGTGCGTTCGGCCGTGCGAATGACACGCTGGAGGTATGAAGATCCCTTTTCTGGGCGGCCGGCCGGAGAGACGCGGCGCCGTCGACCCCGAGGGCATCGCCGAACTCCTCGCCGAATGCGAGCTGTTGAGGTCCCTCGCCTCCCGGGCGGGAGTGCGACTCGACGACAGCGCCGAGTCGTTGGAGGCGCTCGACCAGTTGCAGCCGCGCTGGCGCGACGACGCGGAGATCCTGCCGTGGCTCGGCAACGACGCGGGGCTCTACCTCGGCACGGTCCTCGTGCGCACGGTGCGGGGGGCCGCCTGGATGATCCGGCCCGACGGCCAGCCGGTCGTACGGCTCGCCTCGGGACGGGAGTTCGACGTCGTGGCCGCCGGGCACGAGTGGGCGGGGAACGGCGTGCCCGAACTGTCGCAGTGGTACGCGGAGGCGGCCGAGACGTAAGGCTTTGACCTGTGTTTCCGGATAAGAACGGTGTAAATACGGCTTATGCCCGAAAAGTGCGTGTCGTACGTCGAGTCCCCTCCGGCCTGGATAGTTTGCGGCCACCGCATCACAGCTGAAGAGGACTGGGGCTGGGCATGACCGGCGATCCGATGGCCGAACCGCGCGACGTCGACACACACGAAGGGGAGCCGCCCGTACGGGAGGGCGGCGCGGGCGTGGTCACGGGGGTTTTCCCCCACCGCGATCCACGCCCGCCGCGACCTCGACTACGATGATTCGTCCGTCCCCCGGGCCATGGAGGTGGCCCCGGCCGCGACCAGGGACGCTGCTGCCGGGTGGGGAACCCCCCACGGCCCCGGGATCACGGGGCGGCAGGGGGCAGCAGTCACAGAGCCATACCCGCCCGGCGCCGGCCGGAGATCACTGCTCGCGCAGGGGGATCGACACGTACGACGGGTCGTCCGCCGGCGAGGAGAAGGTCAGCCGCGCGCCGGACGGGTTGTGCTCGATGTAGAGCGGGTCGACCGTGTCGACGACCAGGGCGAGGCGGTGCCCGGCCGGGACGTCCCAGGCCGTGGAGTACAGCCCCAGGTCGAGACCGAACGGCTGCCCGGGCGTACGCCCGTGGAAGGTGTACGGCGCGTTGCTGACCAGCTTGCCGAGGCCGAGCGGGCCCACGTCGTACAGATAGGCGACGAGGGTGCCGCTCTCCTCGGTCGGTGTGACGGTGGTGTGCAGCTTCGCCGTTCCCCGGATGTGCTGTGCGGCCGGGTACTTGGCGGACTGCCAGACGGCCGCCCAGCGCCGGGGGAGGAGCGGGATCGAGGCCATCGGGGGCAGCTGGGCCACCTGGTCGAGGATGCTGGAGAGGAACACGACACCGCCGTCCGCGCCGGAGTCGACGTTCGCCCGGATGGTGGTCGAGCCGCCGAGGGAGATCTTCCGTTCGGTCGCGGCGACGGACTTCCAGTCCGGGTAGCCCTCGTAGCCGCCGCTGGAACGGGGCTTGAGCTGGACGGGTGGTTCGCGGTCGATGCCGTTGTCCTCGCCCCGCAGATGCCGGTCGAACCAGCGCTCGGTGTCCTTCCAGACGTCGTTGGGCACGCCGAGCAGGCCCGTGATCTCCGGGGTGGCGTGGTCGCCGGGGCGCATCTCCAGGCGCTTCGGGCCCGTCAGCTTCTCGTAGAAGTCCGCGTACTGGTTGGGCGGGAAGATGGTGTCGCCCCAGGCGTTGGCCAGCATCACGGCGGCGCCGCTGTCGTTCAGCTGGTCGACGTACGTCCCGGCCGAACGCTTCTTCCCCCACTCGATCAGGTCCTGTTCGCGGGACAGATCGGAGGCGTAGAAGTCGCGGAAGATGCCCTTGAGTTCCGCGCCCTCGCGTCCGGTGACGCGGCCCGCGCCGTCCAGCAGGGCGCCCGCCTGCACATGCTGGGTGCGGCCGGAGTAGATCGAGCCGATCAGGTCGGCCCAGCCGCTGAGCGCGGCGACCGCCCGGACCCGCTTGTCGTGCGCGGCGGCGAGCAGGCTGATCCCGGCGCCGTACGACACGCCCGCCATGCCGATGTGCCGCGGGTCGGCGGGGGTGTTGGCCAGGGCCCAGTCGATGACCCGGGAGGCGTCGGCTATGTCCGGTGGCCCGGCGACTTCTATCTCGCCGCCCGACTGCCAGAAGCCGCGCACGTTGTAACTGACCACGACATAGCCGGAGTCCGCGAGCTTCTGCGCCTGCGCCGCGTACTCGATCTGGGGCAGGCCCCAGCTCGTGGGCAGGACGAGCAGCGGGTAGCGGCTGCCGGGGCGGGCGCCGGACGGTGTGACGACGTTGGCCTTCAGGGTGATGCCGCCGTCGCCGGTGATGTCCACGAACCGGACGCCGTTCGGGGCCGCCTGGGCCGCCGGGGCGGACCCGAGGACGCCCCCGGCGACGAGGGTCGCGGCGACGATGCCCACGGCGGTCGTGCGCGGGGCGGGGCGTTGGATTCCCACGGGTCACTCCTCGCTCGTCTGCGTGCAAAGTGACCCGACGGTAACCGCGGCCGTTTACCGTAAGTAACCCGTCGGTAAGTTACGTGCCGGTAACGGTTAATGGAATGTGATGTACCTCAAGAGGCGCGGTGGCTATTGCGTGCGGGCGCGGGCGCGGGCAACGCCGTCTGCGCCGCCCGCGTGACGTCCGCGACCAGCTCCACCACGTCCGGCCCGTACGCCTGCGAGTTGACTATCTTCAGCAGCAGGACGAACGAGCCGTTGCCGTGCTTGCGGGACAGCCGCTCGTGGTTGCGGGCGAGGTAACGGGTCGCCGCCTGGTTGGTGATGGCGGTCTGGCCGCAGAACAGGAAGACGGGCCGCGGCCCTTGGCTCTGGCCGACGGTGATCCGGGCGAGCAGCGCGTACTCCTCCTTGCCGGGCTCCACCTGGTAGCGCTCGGAGCCGATCTGGAACGACCCCCGCTCCGGGCCCGGTTCGGCGTCCGTGTTCACCCGCACGCCCGGCAGCAGCGACGCCAGATGCGCGGCCATACGGCGGTTGGAGGCCGGCCCGCCCACGCAGAACTCGGTGCGCTCACCGAAGCCCTGCCGTGCCGCGTCGTGCGGGATGATCTGCGCGTGGGCGTGGCAGTCCTTGATCAGGGCCGCGAGTTCGAGCAGGGCGAACACGTCGTAGCGCATCACCGTCAGCTCGGGCCCGCCCGCCCCGCGGTTGACCACGAGGAGCGATTCCGCGTTCTCGGGCAGGCCGAAGAACGCCTGCTTGCGGCGCAGCCTGCGCTTCCACAGATAGGTGCGGGCCAGCCAGCCGAGCGCGGCGCTGATACCGGCCGCGACCACGCCCAGGACGATGTTGCGCACGTCGTCGTTCATGGGCGCGCATGCTAGCGGGCCGACGCCCCTGGTACGTACCGGTGTTCGACACATGGCGTTCGCGTGACAGTCCTCGGAGGGGGTCTGTCGGGACCCCGGGGACCGGGTTACGCTGCGCGGACAGTCCTGACTGGAGGTGCGGATGCGTCGCCGTGTCGCGCGGAAACTGTCGGTCCTGGCGGTCTCGGCCGCCGTGGTCTCGGTGGGGGCGGCGGCGCCGCCCGGCACCGGGGCGCACGGCCCGTGGAGAAGGTGCCGGTGGCCGCCGGCTACGGCGGAGCGGTGGCCAGCGTCGACGCCGACGCGACCGCCGCCGGCATCGAGATCCTGCGCAAGGGCGGCAACGCGGTCGACGCCGCCGTCGCCACCGCCGCCGCGCTCGGTGTCACCGAGCCCTACTCGGCCGGCGTCGGCGGAGGCGGCTACTTCGTCTACTACGACGCCAAGTCCCGTTCCGTGCGCACCCTCGACGGCCGGGAGACCGCGCCGCTCAGCGCCGACTCCGGGCTGTTCACGGAGAACGGCTCCGCGATCCCCTTCGCCGACGCCGTCACCAGCGGGCTGAGCGTCGGTACCCCCGGCACGGCCGCCACCTGGCAGAAGGCCTTGGACGCCTGGGGCAGCAAGCGCCTCGGCACGGTCCTGAAACCGGCCGAACGGCTCGCCCGCGACGGCTTCACGGTCGACGAGACCTTCCGTTCGCAGACCGCCTCCAACGAGACGCGGTTCCGCTACTTCCCGGACACCGCCGAACTGTTCCTGCCGAACGGCCGTCTGCCCGTGGTCGGTTCCACCTTCAAGAACCCCGACCTCGCCCGCACCTACGCCGAACTCGCCCGCAAGGGCGTGGGCGAGCTGTACCGGGGCGACCTCGCGCGGGACATCGTACGGACGGTCAACAAGCCGCCCGTGGACCCCGGTTCGGGCTGGAAGGCGCGGCCCGGCGAGCTCACCGCCAAGGACCTCGCGACCTACCGCGTCCGGGCGCAGGCCCCGACGAAGACGACCTACCGGGGTCTCGGCGTCTACTCCATGGCGCCGTCCTCCTCCGGCGGCACGACCGTCGGGGAGGCCCTCAACATCCTGGAGCGGACCGACCTCTCCCGCGCGAGCGACGTCCGCTATCTGCACCGGTACCTCGAGGCCAGCCGGATCGCCTTCGCGGACCGCGGCCGCTGGGTCGGCGACCCCGCCTTCGAGGACGTACCGACGAAGGAGCTGTTGTCCCAGCGGTACGCCGACTCGCGAGCCTGCCTCATCAAGGACGACGCGGTGCTCACCAGCCCCGTCGCGCCCGGCGACCCCCGCCACCCGGCCGCCTGCGACGCGCGCGGCACGGCCGCCCCGACCACCTACGAGGGTGACAGCACCACCCACCTCACGGTGGCCGACAAGTGGGGCAACGTCGTGTCCTACACGCTCACCATCGAGCAGACCGGCGGCAGCGGCATCACGGTGCCCCGCCGCGGCTTCCTGCTGAACAACGAGCTGACCGACTTCTCCTTCACCCCGGCGAGCCCGGCCGTCCACGACCCGAACCTGCCGGGCCCCGGCAAGCGGCCGCGCTCCTCGATGTCCCCGACGATCGTCCTCGACCGGCACGGCAAGCCCGTCGTGGCGCTCGGATCGCCCGGCGGCGCCACCATCATCACCACCGTGCTCCAGACGCTCACCGGCTTCCTCGACCGGGGGCTGCCGCTCGTCGACGCGATCGCCGCGCCCCGCGCCAGCCAGCGCAACGCGGCCACCACCGAACTGGAACCGGGCCTGTACGACAGCCCGACGCGCGCCCGCCTGGAGGCCATCGGGCACGCCTTCCGGCTCAACCCGGAGATCGGCGCGGCCACCGGTGTGCAGCGGCTGCCGGACGGCCGGTGGCTCGCCGCCGCCGAGAAGGTCCGGCGCGGCGGCGGCTCCGCGATGGTGGTGCGCCCGGCGCGCTGACGCCGGACGCGGCGCTCACAACTCGGGGGCGGGCGGCAGTTCTTCCGTGCGGAAGTCCAGCCGCCCGTCCGCCACGTCCACGGTGACCCGGCCGCCCTCGCCGATCCGGCCGTCCAGCAGCAGCCGGGAGAGCTGGTTGTCGACCTCCCGCTGGATGGTGCGGCGCAGCGGGCGGGCGCCGTACTCGGGCTGGTAGCCGCGCTCGGACAGCCAGTCCACGGCCGCGTCGGTGAACTCGACGGTGACGCCCTGGGCGTTCAGCATCCGGCGGGTCTTGTCCAGCATCAGGTTGGTGATGCTCTTCAGCTGCTCGGTGGTGAGCTGGCGGAAGACGACGATCTCGTCGATCCGGTTGAGGAACTCGGGCCGGAACTGCTGGCGCAGCGGGCGCAGGATGCGCTCGGTGCGGGCCTCGTCGTCGGCCTGTCCGTCGCCCGAGCCGAAGCCGATCCCGGTGCCGCCCCTGCTGATCGCCTCCGAGCCGAGGTTGCTGGTCATCACGATGACCGCGTTGGTGAAGTCCACCGTGCGGCCCTGGGAGTCGGTGAGCCGGCCGTCGTCGAGCACCTGGAGCAGGATGTTGAAGACGTCCGGGTGGGCCTTCTCGATCTCGTCGAGCAGCAGCAGCGAGTACGGGTGCCGCCGGACCACCTCGGTGAGCTGGCCGGCCTCCTCGTGCCCGACGTATCCGGGCGGGGCGCCGATCAGCCGGCTGACGGTGTGCCGCTCCTGGTACTCGCTCATGTCGAGCCGGACCATGCGGTCCTCGCTGCCGAACAGCGCCTCGGCGAGCGCCCGGGCCAGCTCGGTCTTGCCGACGCCGGTCGGGCCGAGGAACAGGAAGCTGCCGATCGGCCGGTCCGGGCTCGCGAGGCCGGCCCGCGAGCGCAGCACGGCGTCGGAGACCACGCGCACCGCCTCGTCCTGGCCGACCACCCGCTCGTGCAGATGCTCCTCCAGGCCGAGCAGCCGGTCCTTCTCCTCCTCGGTGAGGCTGCTCACCGGGATGCCGGTCTGCCGGGACACCACCTCGGCGATGTTCTCCGTGGTGACCGTCAGATGCATGCCCTCGTCGACCTCGACGTCACCGCCGGCGTCCGCCATGCGCTGCTTCAACTCGACGATCCGGTCCCGCAGATGCGTCGCCTGCTCGTACTGCTCGTCGGCGACGGCCTGGTCCTTGTCGCGGGTCAGCTGCTCGACCTCGCGCTCCATGGCCCGCACGTCCGTGCCCTTGGTGCGGGAGCGCAGCCGGACGCGGGCGCCCGCCTGGTCGATCAGGTCGATCGCCTTGTCGGGCAGCCGGCGGTCGGTGAGATAGCGGTCGGACAGCTCCACGGCGGCGACCAGCGCCTCGTCGCTGTAGCGGACCTGGTGGTGGGCCTCGTAGCGGTCGCGCAGGCCGCGCAGGATCTCGATGGCGTCCGCGGTGGTCGGCTCGGGCACGAGGATCGGCTGGAAGCGGCGGGAGAGCGCGGCGTCCTTCTCGATCCTGCGGTACTCCTCCAGCGTGGTCGCGCCGACGATGTGCAGCTCGCCGCGGGCCAGCGCCGGCTTGAGGATGTTGCCTGCGTCCATGGCGCCGCCCTCGCCGCCGCCTCCGGCCCCGACGACGGTGTGCAGCTCGTCGATGAAGACGATGAGCCGGTCGGAGTTGGCGCGGATCTCGTCCACGATCGTCGTCAGGCGTTCCTCGAAGTCGCCCCGGTAGCGGGTGCCCGCGACGACACCGGTGAGGTCCATCGCGATCACCCGGCGGCCGCTCAGGACGTCCGGCACGTCCCCGTCGGTGATCCGCTGGGCCAGGCCCTCCACGATCGCCGTCTTGCCGACGCCGGCGTCGCCGATGAGCACGGGGTTGTTCTTGCCGCGCCGGGAGAGCACCTCGACGGTCTGCTCGATCTCCTCGTCGCGTCCGATGACCGGGTCGATCCGGCCCTGCCGGGCGAGGTCCGTCAGATCGCGGCCGTACTTGTCGAGGGTGGGCGTGCCGGTGTCGACGCGCGGCCGCTGGTCGGTGCCGGGCCGGGGCTGCGCCGCCTCCGGGCTGTCGGGGGGCCCGCCGGTGGGGGCGAAGCGGGCCGCGTTGAGGATGTGCCCGGCGGCCGAGTCGGGGTTCGCGGCGAGGGCGCTGAGCACGTGCTCCGGGCCGATGTACCCGGCGCCGCGCGTCCTGGCCAGGTCGTGCGCGTCGAGGAGCGCCCGTTTGGCGGCCGGGGTGAGGGAGAGCGACGTGGGCGGCGGGACCTCGCCCGGCGGGTGCTGGACGGGTCCCGAGCGCTCGTCGATCTCCGTGGCGAGGGAGTCGGGGTCCGCGCCCGCCCGGCTGAGCAGACTCCGCGTCGGCTCGGCGGACAGGGCGGCCCGCAGGAGGTGCTGGGTGTCCAGGTCCCTGCTGCCGTGCTCGGCCGCGTACTGGGCGGCCCCCCTCACCAGCTCCCGGGCCGGCTGGCTGAGCAGCCGTCCGATGTCGATCTGGCGGGGCCCCGGTCGCGGTCCGCCGAAGAAGCGGGCGAGGAATTCTCCGAAGGGGTCGTAGTCGTCCGGACCACTGAAGCCACTGGTCATGGGCGTTCCCATCCGGCGTCCCTGCGCGGGCAGGGTCGCCCTCGCTGATCGACTGCCGGAGTCGGGTAACCCCGGCGGGCGCCGGTTACACCTGGCCGCGTTCGTAGAACACCTTCGCACGATCGATGGGCGGGGGCACCTCCAGGCGATGCCGCGGAGGTACCCCCGTGACCGGTCCGAGGTCAGCGGGCCGTGAGGACGCGTGGGCCGTCCGCGGTGATGGCGACGGTGTGCTCGGCGTGGGCGGCGCGGGAGCCGTCGTTCGTCCGCAGGGTCCAGCCGTCCGGGGCCGCGTGGTACTCGTCGCGGCCGCCCGCGGTGACCATGGGCTCGATGGCGAGGACCAGGCCGTGCCGCAGCGGCATGCCCCGGCCCGGCCGGCCCTCGTTCGGCACGGACGGGTCCTCGTGCATTCGGCGGCCGATGCCGTGCCCGCCGAAGCCGTCCGGGACGCCGTACCCGGCCGATCGGCACACCGTGCCGATGGCGTGCGCGATGTCGCCGATGCGGTTGCCGACGACGGCCGCCTCGATGCCCGCCGCCAGGGCCCGCTCCACGGTCTCGATGAGCCGGAGGTCGGCGGGGCGCGGGGTGCCGACGACGAAGCTGATCGCCGAGTCGCCGGCCCAGCCGCCCAGCTGGGCGCCGCAGTCGATGGAGACCAGGTCCCCGTCGCGCAGCCGGTAGCCGTCCGGGATGCCGTGCACGATCGCGTCGTTGACCGAGGCGCAGATGACCGCGGGGAAGGGCACGGGCGCGAAGGAGGGGCGGTACCCGAGGAAGGGCGACGCCGCACCGGCCTCCCGGAGCACCCCGCGCGCCACCTCGTCCAGTTCCAGCAGGGACACGCCCACGTCGGCCGCCTCGCGCACCGCGGTGAGTGCCCGGCCCACCACCTGTCCCGCCACCCGCATCTCGTCGATCGCCGTGTCCGTCTTCAGTTCCACCATGCCAATTACTATACCGGTATTTGAATGGGTCCAAAGCGGGGCGGGTGCCAGGAGGGCGGTATTAGAATGGGCGCCATGGTGCGCACCCCTCTCACCCCCGAAGAGCGCGAACGCGGCGAGCGGCTCGGCCGGTTGCTGCGCGAGGCGCGCGGCGCCCGCAGCATGCCGGAGATCGCGGCGCGCGCCGGCGTCTCGGCCGAGACCCTGCGGAAGATCGAGACGGGACGCGCCCCCACCCCCGCCTTCTTCACCGTCGCCGCGCTCGCGACCGCCCTCGGCCTGTCCATGGACGACCTGGTCGGCCGGTGCGCGCCCGAGGGCGGCACCGAGGCCGCCGCCTGACGCGTCCGTCACCGTCCGGCAGGACGAGCGCACTCCGCGTCCCGACGGAAAACTCCCCGTAGCGCGTTCGTAACACGACTGGTGTTGCCTGACGGACCGGAGTGTTCCGGTCTGGCGGGAGTTGGGCAATGTCGGTGGAACAACTCCCGGCCGAGGTCCGGGAGTTCGCGAACTGTCTGGACGGCCTTCTGGCACGCCTCGACCAGGGCGGCGGCTGGTGCGGGGTGTTCTGGGAACGCGACCCGGAGGGCATGCGCGCCTGCCTCGACGGACGCGAGGTGCCGCCCTGGGACGTCGTGGAGTCCCTGCTCGGCGACCTCGCCGCCCGGTACGGCACGGACGGCGCGGCCCCCTACGCCGAACAGGCCCGCGCACTGCACACCGCCGCCGTCGCCGCCCACGACGCCCGCCCCGGCGGACGCGACGCCCTCGGCGACCGCCTCGACGTCATGCTCCGCGAACAGCGGTACGCCGCCGAACGCCGCACCGCCCTGGAGCACGCCCTCGCCTCCGCGACGACCCGCGCCGAGGCCGACGCCCTGCGCCTCGACCTCGCCTGGGCCCGCGACGACCACGCACGCGCGAGCGCCCGCTGCGAGGAGCTGCGCCGCCGCATGGCGGCCCTCGACCACCGCGACCTGCCCCCGCGCGGGCACATCCCGGGAGCGGAGCCCGACGGGGCGGCCTTACAGCCCGAGGAACCCACGGGTCAGCGTTCCCCCGGCCCCGCCCCGGCCGTCCCCGACCCCGCCCCGACCGTCCCCAGGCAGCGACGCCCCCGCCGGGGCGGCGCCCGCTTCGCCGGGGCCGTCGAGGAGGACACCGGCCCCGTCGCCGTACCGCCGGCCGTCGAGGAGCCGCTGCCCGCGCCGGCCGCCGGCGGGCGCGGATCGCCACGGGGCGCCCGGTTCGCCGGCGTCGCCGAGGAGACGCCCGAGGCCCGGCCCGGGACGGCCGTCGAGGAACTCGGCGCGGCCGACCGCGAGGACGTCCTCGCCACCGTCGAGGCCCTGCGGCGGCTGCGTGGCGCCGGACGCACGGGCGAGGCGCACGCCCTGCTCGTGGAGATCGCCTACTGGCCCCCCGCCCGCTTCCCGCTGCTCGCCGCCGAGATGCGGCACGCCGGGCTCGCCGCCGACTGGGCGACCCTGCTGTGGGAGGCGGCCTCCCTGCCCGCCGACCGCCTCGTGGCCGCCGCCGACGCCCTGACGGCCGCCGGACACACCGAGGACGGGGAGCGCATCCTGCGGGAGGGCGTGGTGCGGCCCGCGCCCGAGATAGGGCGTGCCGTGTTGGGCCTGACCGCCGGGGGACGGCATCGGGAGGTCCGGGTGCTGCTCGACGCGTACGTCCGTGTCCGCACCCCGGAGGAGGCCGCCCGCAGCGCCGCCGCCGACCCCGCGGAGCTGGTGCCGCTCCTGCTGGACGCGGCCCGGGGCGTCTCCGACGAGCGGTACTGGGACCTGGTCCACGCCCTGCGGGTCGCGGGCTTCACCGCCTGACCGGGAGGCCCGACACCATCCGCCGCATCCCTCCCACCGGCCCCATCCGTCACCCTCAGGAGTGTGAAACGAGATGGAGTCAGCGGGTTAACGACGATGGTCTTGGCAAGGCTGTTCCAGGGGCTTACTTTCGAGCCTCTACGGCCCCCTCTACGGGCGTAGAGGCTCTGACGTCCCGTCGAAGGAGCAGCTCATGGCCAACGTCGTTCGTGCCGCTCTGGTCCAGGCCACCTGGACCGGCGACACCGAGTCCATGGTGGCGAAACACGAGGAGCACGCCCGGGAGGCGGCCCGGCAGGGCGCGAAGATCATCGGCTTCCAGGAGGTCTTCAACGCTCCGTACTTCTGCCAGGTCCAGGAGCCGGAGCACTACGCCTGGGCCGAGCCGGTCCCCGACGGGCCGACCGTACGGCGGATGCGGGACCTCGCCCGCGAGACCGGCATGGTGATCGTCGTGCCCGTCTTCGAGGTCGAGCAGTCCGGCTTCTACTACAACACCGCGGCCGTGATCGACGCCGACGGCACCTTCCTCGGCAAGTACCGCAAGCACCACATCCCCCAGGTCAAGGGCTTCTGGGAGAAGTACTACTTCAAGCCCGGCAACCTCGGCTGGCCCGTCTTCGACACCGCCGTCGGCAAGGTCGGCGTCTACATCTGCTACGACCGGCACTTCCCGGAGGGCTGGCGCCAACTCGGCCTGAACGGCGCCCAGCTGGTCTACAACCCGTCCGCCACCCACCGGGGCCTGTCCTCCTACCTCTGGCGGCTGGAGCAGCCCGCGGCGGCCGTCGCCAACGAGTACTTCGTCGCCGCGATCAACCGCGTCGGCGTCGAGGAGTACGGCGACAACGACTTCTACGGGACCTCCTACTTCGTCGACCCGCGCGGGCAGTTCGTCGGCGAGGTCGCCGGCGACAAGGCCGAGGAACTCCTCGTCCGCGACCTCGACTTCGACGTCATCGAGGAAGTGCGGCAGCAGTGGGCGTTCTACCGTGACCGCCGCCCCGACGCCTACGAAGGGCTGGTGCAGCCGTGACCAAGGACCTGCTGGGACGCCACCACGCCGTCCTGCCCGACTGGCTCGCCCTCTACTACGAGGAGCCGCTGGAGATCACCCACGGCGAGGGCCGTCACGTCTGGGACGCCGACGGCAACCGCTACCTCGACTTCTTCGGCGGCATCCTCACCACGATGACCGCGCACGCCCTGCCCGAGGTCACCAAGGCGATCAGCGAGCAGGCCGGCCGCATCCTGCACTCCTCCACCCTCTACCTCAACCGGCCCATGGTGGAACTCGTCGAGCGCATCGCCGAGTTGAGCGGCATCCCGGACGCCCGGGTCTTCTTCACCACCTCCGGCACCGAGGCCAACGACACCGCGCTGCTGCTCGCGACCACCTACCGGCGCAGCAACACCGTCCTGGCGATGCGCAACAGCTACCACGGCCGCTCCTTCAGCGCCGTCGGCATCACCGGCAACCGCGGCTGGTCGCCCACCTCGCTCTCCCCGCTCCAGACGCTCTACGTGCACGGCGGCGTGCGCACCCGCGGCCCGTTCGCGCACCTCGACGACGAGGCGTTCATCGCCGCCTGCGTCGCCGACCTCAAGGACGTCCTCGGGCACACCCGGCCGCCCGCCGCGCTGATCGCCGAACCCGTCCAGGGCGTCGGCGGCTTCACCTCCGGACCCGACGGCCTGTACGCCGCCTTCCGCGAGGTGCTCGCCGAACGCGGCGTCCTGTGGATCGCGGACGAGGTGCAGACCGGCTGGGGCCGCACCGGCGACCACTTCTGGGGCTGGCAGGCACACGCCCGCTCCGGCCCGCCCGACATCCTGACCTTCGCCAAGGGCATCGGCAACGGCATGTCCATCGGCGGGGTCGTCGCCCGCGCCGAGGTCATGAACTGCCTGGACTCCAACAGCATCTCCACCTTCGGCGGCACCCAGATCACCATGGCCGCCGGCCTCGCCAACCTGGCGTACCTGCTGGAGCACGACCTGCAGGGCAACGCCCGGCGCGTCGGCGGGCTGCTGCGGGAGCGGCTGCGGGCCGTCGCCGCCCAGGTGCCCCACGTACGGGAGGTGCGCGGACGCGGTCTGATGCTGGGCGTCGAACTCACCCGGCCCGGCACCGACGAGGCCGACCCGGCGGCCGCGTCCGCCGTGCTGGAGGCGGCCCGCGACGGCGGCCTGCTCATCGGCAAGGGCGGCGGCCACGACACCAGCGCCCTGCGCGTCGCCCCGCCGCTGACGCTCACCGTCGCCGAGGCCGAGGAGGGCGCCGCGATCCTGGAGAGCGCCCTGCGGAGCCTGTAGCGGGCGCCGCCCGGACCCCCGAGCGAGGGAACACCGCCATGACCACCACCCCGGAGCCCTGGGACGTCCTCCAGCCCGCGCTGTCGGTCCGTCAGGTCCTCACCCTGGAGCGGGTTCTGGCCGGCGAGCCCGAGGTGGTGGCCGCGGCCGGCCAGCTCGACCGGCCCGTGCGCTGGGTGCACGTCGCCGAGGCCCCGGACGTCGGCGTGATGCTCAGCGGCGGCGAGATGGTGCTGACCACCGGGGTGCTGCTCGCCGGGGACGAGGAGAAACAGGCCGAGTACGTCCGCTCGCTGCACCGGGCGGAGGCAGCCGCCCTCGTCCTGGGACTCGGCCGCGCCTTCCCCGCCCCGCCCGCCGTGATGCGCCGCGCCGCCGAGCGGTGCGGGCTGCCCATGGTCGTCCTGCACCGGCCCTTCCCGTTCGCCGAGCTGACCGAGGAGGTCCAGTCCCGGCTGGTGCGGCGCAAGTTCGCCGCCGTCAGCCTCTCGGAGTCGGTGCGGACCGCGCTGACGGCGCTCATCACCGGCGGCGCCCCGCTGCAGAGCCTGCTCGACGAGATCGCCTCCCACAGCGCCTGCCCCGTCGTCGTCAGCAACCTCGCCCACCGCGTCCTCGCCACGGCGGGGGAGCGGTCCGCCGTGGACGACGTGCTGCGCGACTGGGAGCGCATCGCCCGTCAGGCCGGGGGCAGCGAGGGCGACGGGTGGATCCGCGCCGAACTCGGCGGACGGGGGGAGCGGTGGGGCCGGCTCGTGCTGTGCGGGTACCGGGGCGACACCGCCACCGGGCGGCTGCTGGCCGACCGCGCCGCCGAGGCGGTCGTCCTGCACCGGATGCTCGGCGGCACCGCCGCCCACAGCTGGGAGGAGCAGTCCGCGCAGAGCCTGCTCACCGACCTGGTCAGCGGGGTCGTACCGGCCCGGCAGCTGCTGCCCCGGGCGCGGGCCGCCGGACTGCCCGTCAACCGGCGGACGTTCGTCCCGCTCGTCGTACGCGACGGCGAGGCCGCCCGCCTGGAACGGGTCCTGCGCCTGCTGGGACTGTCCGGGATCGTCGCCGAACTCGCCGACGGGGCCACCGCCGTGCTGCTCAGCCTCGCCCGCGACCAGGACGCCGGGGTGCTCGCCGCCAACTTCGCGGCCCGGGTGCGCTCGGAGGCGGGTGACGAGCGGACCGTCGTGGCCGCCGCCGACGCCCGGACCGTGTGGGACGAGGTGCCCACCGGGCTGCGGGAGGCCCAGCACGTCGCGGACGCCGTCGCCGACTCCTCCGCGGCCCTCGACCTCCCCGCCGTCGTCCGGCTGCGGGACGTCCATCTGCGCGGTCTGATCCGGCTGCTCCGGGACGACCCGCAGGTGCAGTCGTTCGCCGAACGCGAGCTGGACGGGCTGCTGTGCGGCCCCGACGGGGACCTCCTCGCCGTCCTGCGCACGTACCTCGCCACCGGCCGCAACAAGTCCCGCACCGCCCAGCTCCACCATGTCTCACGGCCCGCGCTGTACCGCCGTCTGGAGGCGATACAGAGCCGGCTCGGAGTCGACCTCGACGACTTCGAGCAGGCCGCCTCGGTGCACATCGCACTCCTCGCGCATGACGCGCAACACGGTTGAAACATGCAATGACCTGCGAAAACGGCGGTGAAACATGGGTCCACGACAGGGTGACACCGTGGCACGCCCCACGCCCGCAGACGTGACACGGTGCCACTCAAAGCCGATCACCGGGCTTCCTACGCTCGCTGCACACCGAGCGACCGGAGGTCCCGATGAGCCCAGTGATCCGCGCCGCCCTCTTCCAGACCGCCTGGACCGGCGACAAGGAGTCGATGATCCAGGTGCACGAGCAGGCGGTCCGGGACGCGGCCGCCCAGGGCGCCCAAGTGCTCTGCTTCCAGGAGCTGTTCTACGGCCCGTACTTCTGCCAGGTGCAGGACAAGGCGTTCTACGAGTACGCCGAGCAGGTGCCCGAGGGCCCGATCGTCCGCCGCTTCCAGGACCTCGCCCGCGAGCTGGGCATCGTCCTGATCCTGCCCGTGTACGAGGAGGAGCAGCCCGGCGTCCTCTACAACACGGCCGCCGTGATCGACGCGGACGGGTCGTACCTCGGCAAGTACCGAAAGCACCACATCCCCCAAGTGCCGGGCTTCTGGGAGAAGTTCTACTTCCGGCCGGGCAACCTGGGCTGGCCCGTCTTCGACACGGCCGTCGGCCGGATCGGCGTCTACATCTGCTACGACCGGCACTTCCCGGAGGGCTGGCGGGCACTGGGGCTGGCCGGCGCCGAGATCGTCTTCAACCCGTCGGCGACCTCGCGCGGACTCTCGCGCTACCTCTGGCAGTTGGAGCAGCCCGCGGCGGCCGTGGCCAACGAGTACTTCGTCGGCGCGATCAACCGGGTCGGCGTCGAGGACCTGGGCGACAACGACTTCTACGGCACCACGTACTTCGTGGACCCCGAGGCGCAGTTCGTGGGCGAGGTCGCGAGCGACAAGGAGACCGAACTCGTCGTGCGCGACCTGGACATGGCGAAACTCCGCGAGGTCCGCGACCGCTGGCAGTTCTTCCGGGACCGCCGGCCCGACGCCTACGGACCGATCACCGCCCCGTAAGACCCCAGCGCCGAGCACGGTAGGAGAGGGAGAATGAGCAGCCGTACCGTCATCCGCGGTGGTCTCGTCATCACCGCGTCCGACGAGATGCACGCCGACGTCCTGATCGAGGACGGCCGGATCGCCGCCCTCGCCGCGAGCGGCACCCCGGCCGCCGGGGCCTGGACCGCCGACCGGACCATCGACGCCACCGGCAAGTACGTCATCCCGGGCGGCGTCGACGTCCACACCCACATGGAGCTGCCGTTCGGCGGCACCTTCGCCTCCGACACGTTCGAGACCGGCACCCGGGCCGCCGCCTGGGGCGGCACCACCACCATCGTCGACTTCGCCGTGCAGAGCGTGGGCCACACCCTGCGCGAGGGCCTGGACGCCTGGCACGCCAAGGCGGAGGGCAACTGCGCGATCGACTACGGGTTCCACATGATCGTCTCCGATGTGAACGAGGAGACGCTCAAGGAGATGGACCTGCTGGTGGAGGAGGGCGTCACCTCCTTCAAGCAGTTCATGGCCTACCCCGGGGTCTTCTACTCGGACGACGGCCAGATCCTGCGCGCCATGCAGCGCTCCGCCGAGAACGGCGGGCTGATCATGATGCACGCCGAGAACGGCATCGCCATCGACGTCCTCGTCGAGCAGGCGCTGGCCCGCGGCGAGACCGACCCCCGCTACCACGGCGAGGTGCGCAAGGCCCTGCTGGAGGCCGAGGCCACCCACCGCGCCATCAGGCTGGCCCAGGTCGCGGGCGCGCCGCTGTACGTCGTGCACGTCTCGGCGACGGAGGCGGTCGCGGAACTCGCGCGGGCCCGCGACGACGGGCTGAACGTCTTCGGCGAGACCTGCCCGCAGTATCTGTTCCTGTCCACCGACAACCTGGCGGAGCCGGACTTCGAGGGCGCGAAGTACGTGTGCTCGACGCCGCTGCGGCCCAAGGAGCACCAGGCGCAGCTCTGGAAGGGGCTGCGGACCAACGACCTCCAGGTCGTCTCCACCGACCACTGCCCGTTCTGCTTCGTCGGCCAGAAGGAGCTGGGACGCGGGGACTTCTCGAAGATCCCCAACGGGATGCCGGGCGTCGAGAACCGGATGGACCTGCTGCACCAGGCCGTGGTCGACGGGCACATCTCGCGCCGCCGCTGGATCGAGATCGCCTGCGCCACACCGGCCCGGATGTTCGGGATGTACCCGAAGAAGGGCACCCTCGCGCCGGGCGCGGACGCGGACGTCGTGATCTACGACCCGCACGCCGAGCAGGTCATGTCCGCCGAGACCCACCACATGAACGTCGACTACTCGGCGTACGAGGGCCGGCGGACCACCGGCCGGGTCGAGACGGTCCTCTCGCGCGGCGAGCCCGTCATCACCGAGCGGGAGTACACCGGCCGCGCCGGGCACGGTGTCTACACGCCCCGCTCCACCTGTCAGTACCTGAACTAGGAGCGGAGCACATGGACTTTGGACTCGTCCTGCAGACGGACCCGCCGGCCTCTCGGGTCGTCGAGCTGATGAAGCGCGCCGAGGACAACGGGTTCACCCACGGCTGGACCTTCGACTCGGCCGTGCTGTGGCAGGAGCCGTTCGTCATCTACAGCCAGATCCTGGCGCAGACACGGCAGTTGAAGGTCGGCCCGATGGTCACGAACCCGGGCACCCGCACCTGGGAGGTGACCGCCTCGACCTTCGCCACGCTGAACGACATGTTCGGCAACCGCACGGTGTGCGGGATCGGCCGCGGTGACTCGGCGATGCGGGTGGCCGGGCGCAAGCCCAACACCCTGGCCCGGATCAGCGAGGCCATGAAGGTCATCCGGGCGCTCGGCAGCGGGCGGGAGGCCGACCTCGGCGGCGGCACGGCCGTCCGGTTCCCCTGGATCAAGCCGGGTGCCGAACTCCCGGTGTGGATGGCGGCGTACGGCCCGAAGGCGTTGAAGATGACCGGCGAGGAGGCCGACGGGTTCATCCTCCAGCTGGCCGACCTCTATCTGACCGAGTACATGGTGAAGGCGGTCAAGGACGCGGCGGCCGCCGCGGGCCGCGACCCGTCCGAGGTGACGATCTGCGTCGCCGCCCCCGCCTACGTCACCGAGGACGACTCGCCCGAGGCGCTCGCCCACGCCCGTGAGCAGTGCCGCTGGTTCGGCGGGATGGTCGGCAACCACGTGGCCGACCTGGTCGCCAAGTACGGCGAGCACTCCTCGGCCGTCCCCGAGGAGCTGACCGACTACATCAAGGCCCGGCAGGGGTACGACTACTCCCATCACGGACGGGCCGACAACCCCGACACCGCCTTCGTCCCCGACGAGATCGTCGACCGGTTCTGCCTCGTCGGGCCGGTCGAGCGGCACATCGAGAAGCTGAACGCGCTGCGTGACCTCGGCGTCGACCAGTTCGCCGTCTACGACATGCACGACGCGCAGGAAGCCGTGATCGACGCGTACGGCTCGTCGGTCATCCCCGCCGTCAACTCATAGTCACCACAGGCGCGTTCGCAGTACGGCTGCACCCGACCCCCCACCCTTGGTCACCCTCCCCGCCCGTTCCGGGGAGGGTCCTGGGGCCCCGCACGGCCTCTCCCGTCCCGCCCGATTGATTGGCCTGCCCATGACAGACACAGTCCCCACGGGGTCATCCATACCGCAGACCGCCCTCCCCGGCGGCCGCGTCGAACTCGCCCCCGGGGCGTTCCCCTCCGACAGCCCCTTCGCCAACGAGGACCTGCGCCCGGTCCCGGTCGCCGAGCGCAAGTGGACGACGTACAACTTCGCGGCGCTGTGGATCTCCATGGCGCACTGCATCCCCAGCTGGACCCTGGCCTCCGGTCTGGTCGCCCTCGGCATGGACTGGAAGCAGGCCGTCTTCACCATCGCGCTCGCCAACGTCATCGTGCTCCTGCCGATGCTCGCCACCGGGCACGCCGGACCCAAGTACGGCATCCCGTTCCCCGTGCTCGCGCGCGCCTCCTTCGGGCTGCGCGGCGCCAACATCCCGGCGATGATCCGGGCGGCCGTGGCCTGCGGCTGGTTCGGCATCCAGACCTGGATCGGCGGCAGCGGCATCTTCGCCCTCGGCTCCAAACTCACCGGCGGGCACTGGGAGAACGCCGGGCAGATCGCCGGCAACCCCTGGCCGCTGTGGCTCTGCTTCCTGCTGTTCTGGGCCGTCCAGATCGCCATCATCTACCGCGGCATGGACTTCCTGCGGCACTTCGAGAACTGGGCCGCGCCCTTCGTCATCGTCGGCGCGTTCGTGCTGCTGATCTGGATCGCCGTCAAGGCGGACGGCTTCGGCGCGCTGCTCGACCAGCCCTCCAAGCTCGGCTGGGGCGCCGACTTCTGGCCGGTCTTCTTCCCCTCCCTGATGGGCATGATCGGCTTCTGGGCCACGCTGTCCCTGAACATCCCCGACTTCACCCGCTTCGGCTCCAGCCAGCGCGCCCAGACCTGGGGCCAGTCGCTGGGCCTGCCCACCACCATGACCCTGTTCGCCATCCTCGCCGTCCTGGTCACCTCGGGCTCCGAGGCGGTCTACGGCGAGGCGATCTGGGACCCGGTCGCGCTGGCCGCGAAGACCGACAGCGCCTTCGGCCTGCTGTTCGCGCTGGTCGTCGTGCTGATCGCCACCGTCTCGGTGAACATCGCGGCCAACGTCGTCTCCCCGGCGTACGACCTCGCCAACCTGGCGCCCAAGCTCATCAACTTCCGTACCGGCGCGCTGATCACGGGTGTCGTCGGCATCCTGATCTTCCCGTGGAAGCTGATCTCCACGCCCGAGTTCTACATCTTCACCTGGCTCGGCGTGGTCGGCGGTCTGCTCGGCACGGTCGCGGGCATCCTCATCGCCGACTACTGGATCGTGCGCCGCACGGTCCTGCACCTCGCCGACCTGTACACCCCCGGCGGACGCTACTGGTACTCGTCCGGCTGGAACGGGCGGGCCATCGCCGCCTTCCTGGTGGGCGGCGTCCTCGCGGTCGGCGGCTCGTACTCGGGGGTGGGCGCCGACGGCAGCCGGAACGGGCCCTTCCCGGCCGACGGCCTGATCCCGTTCCTCAAACCGCTCGCCGACTACGGCTGGGCGGTGGGCCTGGCCACCTCGCTCGTGCTGTACGTGCTGCTGATGGGCGGCCGCAAGGAGCCCGCCGAGGCCTGACGGGCCCGGCGCCGGAGGACGGTCAGCCCTTGGGGCCGTCCTCCAGCGAGGCCACGGCCTCCTTGGCGGCCTTGATGGCGCCCTTGTTGATCTCGTCGGTGGCGGGTGCCTTCTTCGACTCGAAGTCGCTGCCGCTGTAGGTGACGGAGACCAGCGCGTTGGACGTCCGGACGATCACCACGCCCTCGCGGGTCTGCTGCTTGTCCTCGGTGGTGAGGTTCACGACGGAGTAGCCCGAGTCCCCGACGCCCGGGACCGCGCCACCGCCGCTGCGGTCGGCGATCCGCCCCTTGTAGGAGTCCGCCGCCGCGTCCTCCGACTCCTGGATCTCGATCGACACGTCCAGCCAGCGGTACTCGTACCCCTTGAGGGCGTTCCAGGAGCAGGTGCGGCGCAGC
Source organism: Streptomyces sp. SS1-1 (assembly GCF_008973465.1). Classification (NCBI taxonomy): domain Bacteria; kingdom Bacillati; phylum Actinomycetota; class Actinomycetes; order Kitasatosporales; family Streptomycetaceae; genus Streptomyces; species Streptomyces sp. SS1-1. The sequence continues at coordinate 5,952,520 of NZ_WBXN01000004.1, forward strand.
GTCTTGTCGGTCGACGGTATCTCCTTGCCGACCGTCTTCGCCCCCGGCACCAGCGCCTTGACCGACTTCGCGGAGAGGCTGCCGCACGGCGAGGGCGCGGCGGTGTACGTCTTGGACACGGCGGCCGTCGCGGGCGCGTCCGGCGTCTCCTCCTCGGTCCGCTGCGCCGCCGTACGGTCCTCGGGGGCCGGCGTCGCGTCGGGTCCGGACGACAGCGCCCAGCCCGCCGTGGCGAGCACGACGACGGGCGACAGGCGCGCGGTGAGAGCGAGCGGCAAGGGAAGTGAACGCACGGCGCACTTTTCGTGGGGGACGGTGCGGAGGGGGTCCGCACAGCGGACGGGACGCCAGTGTCACACGACTCTCCGTGAGGCGGAAGGGTCAACTCGCTCCGTGCCGACGCCATTACGGAACAAGCGCGAACGCCGGGCGTCCTGGGCGTGTTACGGCCTCTCCAGGGTGGTTCGGGCGGAAAGGGAGCTTTCGATACGGTCCACGGCGATGAAGGCCCCGTAGGCGATCAGGTGCACCAGGCAGTGGTCGGTGTGCTCCGGCCGGCGCCACGCCGCCACGTCCTCCTCGGTGATCCGGTACGGCGCCAGGGCGGCCAGCAGCACCAGCCGCGCCCCGGGCCGCTCACGCCGGTCCGGGAAGCCGTCCGGGGCGAGCGGCGGATGGGAGCCGTCCCAGTCCAGCAGGACGGCCTCCACGGCGTCGTGGTCGTCGGCGCCGAGCAGGGCGGCCCCGGACATGGCGGCCCGCAGCAGCGCCGCGTACGCCACGCCGACCGGGGAGCCGTCCGCCCACGCGGGTGCCTCGCCCGCGTCGACCGTGTCGAGCAGCACCAGGGACGCGCCCGGCCGGGCGGGCCGGCGGACGGTCCGCGCGAGCGTACGGCCCACCAGGCTGCGCACCGCGCGGAACCGCTGGGCGCCGGCCGGGAGCAGGTTCTCGGCGAGCAGGGCGGAGGCGATCCGGCGCGCGGCCTGACCAACGAGGAGATCGCCGCGCACATGGTGATCAGCCCGTTCACCGCGAAGACCCACATCAGCCGGGCCATGACCAAGCTGGGCGCCCGCGACCGCGCCCAACTCGTCGTGTTCGCCTACGAGTCGGGGCTCGTCGCGCCGCGCGGCGCCTCTTGAGGCCCCGCGCCGCCCTCGAAGGCCGCGAGAATCCGCTCGGCGGCCAGCGTCGCCGTCAACTCGCCGTCCCTGACCCGCTGTTCCAGCACGGGCGCCAGGGACCGGACCGCCGGGTCCGCGTGCAGCCGGCCCAGCAGCTCGTCGCGGACCATGGTCCACGTCCAGTCGACCTGCTGGTCCCGCCGCTTCGCGGCGAGCCGGCCCGTGGAGTCCAGCAGCGCCCGGTGCTGCTCCAGACGCTCCCACACGGCGTCCAGACCGATCGACTCCCGCCCGCTGCAGTGCAGCACGGGCGGCGTCCAGACGGCGTCCTTGCCGTGCATCAGACGCAGCGCGCCCGCCAGTTCACGCGCGGCCGCCTTCGCGTCCCGCTCGTGCGGGCCGTCCGCCTTGTTCACGGCGAGGACGTCGGCCAGCTCCAGCACGCCCTTCTTGATGCCCTGCAGCTGGTCGCCGGTGCGGGCCAGCGTCAGCAGCAGGAAGGAGTCGACCATGTTCGCCACGGCCGTCTCCGACTGGCCCACACCGACCGTCTCCACCAGCACCACGTCGTAGCCCGCGGCCTCCATCACCACGATGGACTCCCGGGTGGCCTTGGCGACCCCGCCGAGCGTCCCGGCCGTGGGGGAGGGGCGGATGAACGCCGCCGGATCGACCGCCAGCCGCTCCATCCGCGTCTTGTCGCCCAGGATCGACCCGCCCGTCCTGCTGGACGACGGATCGACCGCCAGCACCGCCACCCGGTGCCCGAGACCCGTCAGCATCGTCCCGAACGCGTCGATGAACGTGGACTTGCCGACGCCCGGCACCCCGCTGACCCCGATCCGCCGCGCCCGCCCGCTGTGCGGCAGCAGCTCGGTCAGCAGCCGCTGCGCCAGCACCCGGTGCTGCGGCCGCGTCGACTCGACGAGGGTGATGGCGCGTGCGACGATCGCCCGCTTCCCGTCGAGCACGCCCTTCACATACGCGTCGACATCGATCACAGCTCGTGCCCGAGTCCGTCCGCCAGCCGCCGCACCAGGTCGTACGCCGCGTCCGGGATGACCGTGCCGGGCGGGAAGACCGCCGCCGCGCCCATCTCGAGCAGCGTCGCGACGTCCTGCGGCGGGATGACCCCGCCGACCACGATCATGATGTCCTCGCGGCCCTCCTCGGCCAGCGCCTCCTTGAGGGCCGGGACGAGGGTGAGATGCCCGGCCGCCAGCGACGACACCCCGACGATGTGCACGTCCGCCTCGACGGCCTGCCGGGCCACCTCGGCGGGCGTCTGGAACAGCGGGCCGACGTCGACGTCGAAACCGAGGTCGGCGAACGCCGTCGCGATGACCTTCTGGCCGCGGTCGTGGCCGTCCTGGCCCATCTTCGCGACCAGGATGCGCGGGCGGCGGCCCTCGGCCTCCTCGAAGTCGGACACGAGGGTGCGGGTGCGGTCCACGGCGGGCGACTCCCCGGCTTCGTTGCGGTACACGCCGGTGATGGTACGGATCTGGCTCGCGTGCCGCCCGTACACCTTCTCCAGGGCGTCGGAGATCTCGCCGACGGTGGCCTTCGCGCGGGCCGCGTCCACGGCCAGCTCCAGCAGGTTGCCCTCGCCGTCGGCGGCCCGGGTGAGCGCGTCCAGCGCGTCCCGGCAGGCCGTCTCGTCACGCTCCTCGCGCAGCCGCCGCAGCTTGGCGATCTGCTGCGCGCGCACCGAGGAGTTGTCGACCTTCAGCACGTCGATCTGCTCGTCGCTGTCGACGCGGTACTTGTTGACGCCGATGACCGGCTGGCGCCCGGAGTCGATGCGCGCCTGGGTGCGGGCCGCCGCCTCCTCGATGCGCAGCTTGGGGATGCCGGCGTCGATCGCCTTGGCCATGCCGCCGGCCGCCTCGACCTCCTGGATGTGCTGCCAGGCGCGGCGCGCGAGGTCGTACGTCAGCTTCTCCACGTAGGCGCTGCCGCCCCACGGGTCGATGACCCGGGTGGTGCCCGACTCCTGCTGGAGCAGCAGCTGGGTGTTGCGGGCGATGCGCGCCGAGAAGTCGGTCGGCAGGGCCAGCGCCTCGTCGAGCGCGTTGGTGTGCAGCGACTGCGTGTGCCCCTGCGTCGCCGCCATCGCCTCGACACAGGTGCGCGTGACGTTGTTGAACACGTCCTGCGCGGTCAGCGACCAGCCCGACGTCTGCGAATGGGTGCGCAGCGACAGCGACTTGGAGTTCTTCGGGTCGAACTGCTTCACCAGCTTCGCCCACAGCAGGCGCGCGGCGCGCAGCTTGGCGACCTCCATGAAGAAGTTCATGCCGATCGCCCAGAAGAACGACAGCCGGGGCGCGAACGCGTCGACGTCCAGGCCCGCTTCCCGTCCGGCCCGGATGTACTCGACGCCGTCCGCGAGCGTGTACGCCAGCTCCAGGTCGGCCGTCGCCCCGGCCTCCTGAATGTGGTAGCCGGAGATGGAGATCGAGTTGTAGCGGGGCATCCGCTGCGAGGTGTACGCGAAGATGTCGGAGATGATCCGCATCGACGGCTTCGGCGGATAGATGTAGGTGTTGCGGACCATGAACTCCTTCAGAATGTCGTTCTGAATGGTCCCGGCCAGCTTCTCGGGCGGTACGCCCTGCTCCTCCGCCGCCACGATGTACAGCGCGAGCACGGGCAGCACCGCGCCGTTCATCGTCATCGACACCGTCATCTTGTCCAGCGGGATCCCGTCGAACAGCTGCCGCATGTCGTAGATCGAGTCGATCGCCACGCCCGCCATGCCGACGTCGCCGGTCACCCGAGGGTGGTCGCTGTCGTAGCCGCGGTGCGTCGGCAGGTCGAAGGCGACCGACAGGCCCTTCTGGCCGGCCGCCAGATTGCGCCGGTAGAACGCGTTGGACTCCTCGGCGGTGGAGAAGCCCGCGTACTGGCGGATCGTCCAGGGCTGGTTGACGTACATCGTCGGGTACGGGCCGCGCAGATACGGCGCCACACCCGGGTAGGTGCCCAGGAAGTCCAGGCCCTCCAGGTCACGCCCGGTGTACAGCGGCTTGACCGCGATGCCCTCCGGCGTCTCCCACGACGGATCGTCCCCGCCGGTGGCCTGCTTGACGGCCGTACGCCACTCGTCGGAGCCGCCCGCCGCGGCCGGGGTCCCCAGTTCGATCCCGGTGAAGTCGGGGATTCCCATCAGGACACTCCCATGCGGTCGAGGGTGGCGGACAGGACGGCGACGGCGTCACAGCCCGCGAAGACATGGCCGTCGACGCCGGGGTGGTCCCCGGGCCGCCCGGCGAGGAACACGTGCGCGGCACCGGCCGCCTTCAGCCGTCCGGCGACCTCGGCGGCCTGCTCCTCGTACACGGCGTCGCTGGAGCACAGGCACGCCTCGGTGGCGCCGCTCTCCTCGAAGGTGCCCTCGGTGACGGGCTCGATGCCGCCGGCCTGGAAGAGGTTGGAGGCGAAGGTCAGCCGCGCGGTGTGGGCGGCGGCCGGGCCGAGCGCGGCCAGGTAGATCCGGGGCCGGGCGCCGGTCGCCGCGAGGTGCGCGTCGGAGCGGGCGCGCAGCGCCTCGTACGTCTCGTCGCGCCGCACGCGCGGCAGGCCCCCGGACGGCGGCTCGGGCGCGGGCTCGCGCACCACGGGCTGCTCGGCGAGGTTCGGGAACTCGCTGACGCCGGTGACCGGTTCGCGGCGCTTGGCCAGCTTTCCGGTGCGGGCCTCCCAGGTGGCGGCGAGGTCGTCGCCCAGCCGCCCCGAGCGCAGGGCGGCGGCCTGGCCGCCCGCCCGCTCGATCCGCTGGAAGAACTCCCAGCCCGCGTGGGCCAGTTCGTCCGTGAGCCGCTCCACGTACCAGGAGCCGCCCGCCGGGTCGATGACCCGGGCCAGGTGGGACTCCTCGATGAGGATGGTCGAGGTGTTGCGGGCGATGCGCCGCGCGAACGCGTCGGGCAGGCCCAGCGCGTGGTCGAAGGGCAGCACCGTCACCGAGTCGGCGCCGCCGACACCGGCCGCGAGCGTGGCGACCGTGGTGCGCAGCATGTTCACCCACGGGTCGCGGCGCGTCATCATCACCGGCGAGGTGACGGCGTGCTGCACCTGGGCGGAGGTCGCCCCGGACACCTCGGTCACCCGGGCCCACAGGCGGCGCGCCGCCCGCAGCTTGGCGATGGTGAGGAACTGGTCGGCGGTGGCCGCGTAGCGGAACTCCAGCTGCGCGGCGGCCTGTTCGACCGTCAGCCCGGCCTCGGTCAGCTCCCGCAGATACGCCACACCGGTCGCCAGGGAGGCGCCGAGCTCCTGCGCGGCCGAGCCGCCGGCCTCGTGGTACGGCAGCGCGTCCACGGTCAGGGCCCTGAGCCCGGGGTACTCCTCGGCGCACCGCCGGGCCAGCGCGGCGGCCGGCGCGAACGGCAGGGACGTGCCGGTGCGGGCCTCGTGGCCGAGCGGGTCGGCGCCGAGGTTGCCGCGCGCCGCGTCCTTCGCGACGCCACGCTCGTCGTACAGGGCGAGCAGGGCGTGCGCGGCGGCCTCCGTGTCGGCGCCCGCGTCCAGGACGACCGGGGCGAGGTCGAGGTAGACGCCGTCGAGGGCGCCGCGGAGGGAGGAGACCGGGATGCCGGCCTCGCCGAGGACCAGCCAGAGCGAGGTGACGCCGTTCTCCAGGTCCGCCAGCACCACGCCGTCCGCGGCCGTGGTGTGCCGCTGCCGTACGTCCCAGCCGCCGGCCGTGTTGCCCTCGGGGCGACCGCCCCGGACGAACGGGGCGAAGCCGGGCAAGCCGGGGTCGGGCGCGGCGTCACGCGCGGTGTACAGGGGGCGGGAGCGCATCCCGTCCTCGAGTGCGGTGGACAGGGCGTCCTCGGCAGCCGTACCCGACACATCCTTGCCCGCCTTGCGCAGCACACCTTCCACCAGGTGTCGCCACTGCTCATGGGTTGCGTCAGGGAACTCGGCGGCCAGCGAGAGCCCGTCGTCAGGCAGGACCGTCATGCTCGGATGCTAGGTCAGATCGCCAAAGGAGCAGCAGGGGGCACGGCTGTGACCTTGCCCTCTTCCAGATTGTGACCTGCGTCTCCGCGCCCTTGCGAGGCCCGCTCGAGCACGCCGAACGGGCGTCCGCGCACCCCGACTTGATAGCCTCGCCGAGCTGGTCGCGCCCCTTCTCCGGGGCCAGGGAATCCGGTGCGAATCCGGAACTGACGCGCAGCGGTGAGGGGGACGGGCGGGGCAGGCACGCCACTGGGAGACCGGGAAGGCGCCCCGCCGGGACGAACCCGAGTCCGAAGACCTGCCGGCACCTCCGCGCCCCCGGGCGGGGAGGACGTCCACAGGCCGGCTCCGCGTACGAGCCCCGACCCGAAGGCAGCCATGCCCGTGCTCCCGCCCCCGCCCCAGCCGTCGTCCGAGCCGCCGCCCGCGGACCGGCGTCCCCCGGCCGCGCCCTGCCGGGTCGTGCTCTGCCGGGACTGCTGCTGCGGCAGCCCGAAGGTGACCGGTGTCGACCACGAGCGCCAGACCGCCCGGCTGAGGGAGAGCGTTCCGGTGCGTGTCTCCGACTGCCTCGACGTCTGCGACCACGCCAATGTGGTCGTCGTCCAGCCCTCCGCCGCGGCACGGGCGGCGGGCGCCCGCCCGGTCTGGCTCGGCCTCGTCAACGACCCCGACGCCACCGAGGACGTCATCGCCTGGGTCCGGGCGGGCGGCCCCGGCGTCGCCCCCTGCCCCGAGATCCTCGGCCTCCACGCCTTCCCGCCGCCCTCGTCCCGCGCCTCCGGAAAGGGCTGACCGTCCGCGCGCCGCGTGGAGGGCTCAGGCCCGCCCCTGCGGGTACGGGTTCAGGCCTCGCTCTTGCGGCGGCGTGAAGCGGCCGAGCGGGGCGGGGTCGCCCGCATGTGGTCGCGCACCGGCCGCAGCAGGCCGGCGAGCGTCCTGACGTCGTCGGCCGAGAGCGGCGCGAACAGCAGCCCGCTGACCACCTCGATGTGCCCCGGCAGCACCTTCGCGAGCAGCTCGCGCCCGGCGTCGGTGAGGGTCACGGTGATGCTGCGCTCGTCGTCCGGTGAGGGGGCGCGGACGACCAGGCCCTCCCTCTCCAGCAGACCCACCTGGTACGTCAGGCCGCTGCGGCTGTAGACGACGCCGTCGGCCAGGTCGGTCATGCGGTGACTGCCCGTGGGCGCGTCCCCGAGCCGGGCCAGCAGCTGGAACTGCACGTAACTGAGCCCGCCGCTCTCCCGCAACTGCTGCTCGACAGCGTGCCGCAGCAGGCTGGTCACCTCGATGAGGTCGAAGTAGGTGCCGAGCTGCACGGGGTCGAGTGACGGCGGCGAATCAGGCATGGCCGGAGTCTACTGCTCACCCTCACTTGCTTCGAATTCGAAGCAGGTGTAGCGTCGACGCCAGTTACTTCGAATTCGAAGCAACCTTCACGATCGAAGATCACGACGAAGGTGAGAACCGTGATGAAGGCAGTGCGTTTCCACGAGTACGGCGAGCCCGGCGTCCTGCGCCACGAGGACGTGGAGCAGCCCGTCCCCGGCCCCGGCCAGGCCCGCGTCCGCGTCGCCGCGACCTCCTTCAACCCCGTCGACGCCAACATCCGCGCCGGCTTCATGCGCGGCCCCATCCCGGTGGAGCTGCCCCACACCCCCGGCATCGACGTCGCCGGCACGGTCGACGCGCTGGGCGAGGGGGTGGACGGCCTCACGGTCGGCGACGAGGTCGTCGGCTTCCTGCCGATGGACGGCGCCGGAGCCGCCGCCGAGTACGTCCTCGCACCGGCGGACGTCCTCGCGCCGGCACCGAAGAGCGTCCCCCTGGCGGACGCCGCCGCCCTTCCGGTCGTGGGCCTCACCGCGTACCAGGCCCTGTTCGACCACGGCGGGCTGACGGCCGGGCAACGCGTCCTGATCAACGGGGCGGGCGGCGCCGTCGGCGGCTACGCGGTACAGCTGGCGAAGAACGCCGGCGCCCACGTCATCGCCACGGCCGGCCCGCGCAGCGCCGAGGCGGTCGCCTCCGCGGGCGCCGACGAGATCGTCGACCACACCATCACCGGCGTCACCTCGGCGGTGACGGAACCGGTCGACCTCGCGCTCAACCTCGCCCCGGTCGAACCGGCCGACCTGGCGGCGCTGGTCACCCTGGTCCGCCCCGGCGGGGCCCTCGTCAACACCACCGTGTGGATGCCCGCACCGGGCGACGAGGAGCGCGGTGTGCGGGGCGTCGACCTGTTCGTCCGCAGCGACACCGGACAGCTGGAGCGCCTGGCCGGGATGATCGACCGAGGCGAGCTGCGCGTGGACGTCGCCGAGCGGGTGCCGCTGGCCGGGCTGCCGAACCTGCACGCACGGGCCGCCGAGGGCGCGGTGCACGGCAAGGTCGTCGTCGTCACCTCCACCGCGTGACGCCGGCCGGCCTCCACACCTTCACGGCACCCTCGCACCACGCCCCCATGGACGGTTGAACATCGAACAGGTGGTCACGGAAGATCGGACGGACCCGTCCGCCCGACCGCGAGGTGACGCCCGGCCATGTTCACCACCCGTCCCACCCTCCAGGGCACCTTCGGCATGGTGTCCTCCACCCACTGGCTGGCCTCGCAGTCCGCGATGGCGGTCCTGGAGCGCGGCGGCAACGCCTACGACGCCGCCGTGGCGGGCGCGTTCGTCCTGCACGTCGTCGAACCGCACCTGAACGGGCCGGCCGGCGAGGTGCCCATCCTCCTCGCCCCGGCGGGCGGCGAGGTGCGGGTGCTGTGCGGCCAGGGCGTCGCCCCCGCGGGCGCGACCGTCACCCACTACCGGGGCCTCGGCCTGGACCTCGTCCCCGGCACCGGCCCGCTGGCCGCCGCCGTCCCCGGCGCCTTCGACGCCTGGATGGTCCTGCTCCGCGACCACGGCACGCTCGCGCCCGCCGACGTCCTGCAGTACGCCATCCACTACGCCGAACACGGGCACGCGCCCGTGGAGCGCGTCGGCGAGACGGTCGAGACCGTGCGGGAGCTGTTCGAGACCGAGTGGACCTCCTCCGCCGAGGTGTACCTGCCGGACGGCGAGCCGCCCCGCCCCGGCACGCTCTTCCGCAACCCGGCGCTCGCCGCCACCTGGAAACGCCTCCTCGACGAGATCGCCGGCGCCGGCGACCGCGTCGCGCTGATCGAGGCGGCGCGCGAGGTGTGGCGTACCGGGTTCATCGCCGAGGCACTGGTCCGGCAGGCGCACCGGCCCACCCTCGACACCAGCGGCGAACGCCACACCGGCACCCTCACCGCCGCCGACCTCGCCGCCTGGTCCGCGACCTACGAGGCGCCGGCGACGTACGACTGGAACGGCTGGACCCTGTGCAAGGCCGGGCCCTGGACGCAGGGCCCGGTCCTCCTCCAGCAGCTCGCCCTGCTCCCGGACGAGCTGCCCCCGTACGGGTCCGCCGACTACGTCCACCTGCTGATCGAGAACTGCAAGCTGGCCATGGCCGACCGGGAGGCCTGGTACGGCGACGCCGCCGAGGTGCCGCTCGCCGACCTGCTGTCCGACGCGTACAACGCCGAACGGCGCCGGCTGGTAGGCGACACGGCCTCCTTCGAACTGCGCCCCGGCAGCCCCGGCGGCCGCACGCCAAGGCTCGGCGCCCACGCGCGGGGCGCCGCCGTCGCCACACCCGGCAACGTGCCTGGCGCGGGGGAGCCGACGGTCGCCACGTCGCCCCTGTCCCCGGTGCCGGCCGAACCCGAGGTGGCCGCCGACGGCACCACACGCGGCGACACCTGCCACCTCGACGTCGTCGACCGGTGGGGCAACATGGTGGCGGCCACCCCGAGCGGCGGCTGGCTCCAGTCGAACCCCGTCGTGCCCGAACTCGGCTTCCCGCTCGGGACACGCCTGCAGATGACCTGGCTGGAGGAGGGCCTGCCGAGCTCCCTGACCCCAGGCCGGCGCCCCCGCACCACGCTCACCCCCAGCATCGCGCTGCGCGACGGCGTGCCCGTGCTGGCCTTCGGTACCCCTGGTGGCGACCAGCAGGACCAGTGGCAGCTGCACTTCTTCCTCGCCGTCGCCCTGCGCGGCCCGGTCCGCGGCGGCCCCGACCTCCAGGGCGCGATCGACGCCCCGAACTGGCACAACGACAGCTTCCCCGGATCGTTCCACCCGCGCGGCAGCCGGCCCGGGAGCGTCACCGTGGAGGCCCGCACCGACCCCGCGGTGGTCGACGGGCTGCGGCGGCGCGGCCACGACGTCACGGTCGGCGACGCCTGGTCGGAGGGCCGCCTGTGCGCGGTCGCCCGCGACCCCGCGACCGGCGTCCTGTCGGCCGCGGCGAACCCGCGCGGCATGCAGGGGTACGCCGTCGGACGCTGACGGACCACGGATGATCTCCGCCCCGCGAGTTCACCGGGAGGCCGTCCGCAGGTCACCCGGCGGGCGGGCGTTGTCAGTGCCGCGTGTTTCCATGGACGGGTGATCGAAGACAACGAAACCATCGAAGAGTTTCTCGCCCGGCACAGCACCGACGTGGAGGACGCCGTCCGCAAGGCGGCGGCCGCCGAGATCATGCCCCGTTTCCGCCGGCTCGCCGACCACGAGGTCGACCGCAAGAGCGGGCCGCACGACCTGGTGACCGACGCCGACCGGCTCGCCGAGCGGTACCTCACGGACGCCCTCGGCGCCCTCCTGCCCGGCTCGGTCGTCGTCGGCGAGGAGGCGGTGCACGCCGACCCGTCCGTGTACGAGGCGATCCGCGGCGACGCCCCGGTGTGGATCGTCGACCCCGTCGACGGAACCCGCCAGTTCGTGCACGGCGACACCGGCTTCTGCACCCTGGTCGCCCTCGCCGTACGCGGCGAGGTGCTCGCCTCCTGGACGTACGCGCCCGCCCTCGACCGGCTGGCCACCGCCGTCCGCGGCCGGGGCGCCTTCCTCGACGGCGAGCGGCTGCGCGCCGGGTCCCCGGACCCCGCCCGCGACCTGCGGGTCGCCACCTCCCACCCCGACTTCACCACCGACGAGCAGAAGCGGTCCCTCCTCGGACTGTGGACCGACGGCGTCGCCCCGCGCCCGTGCGGATCGGCGGGCCTGGAGTATCTTGCGGTCGCCCGGGGCGACTTGGACGCCGTCGCCTTCGGATGGGAGGCGGCCTGGGACCACGCGGCCGGACTGCTGCTCGTACAGGAGGCGGGCGGCGCCCACCTGAGCCACACGGGCGAGCCGTTCCGTATCACCGGGGGCAACGCCCTGCCGTTCACGGCGGCCCGCGACGAGGCCACCGCCCGGCGGGTCGCGGGACTCCTGTCCGGCGAAGCGCGCAGCGCGGCATAGGACGCGCAAGAGGCGCAAGAGGGGTAGGAGGCGCAAGAGGCGTAGGAATAGAGTCCGCCGTGGGGGACGTGGGGGACGTGGGGGAGCGGAGGTGGGGCCGCGAAGGCCCGGCTTATCCTGATCCCTCTAGGCCGCCGCCTGACGAAGGGGTCCGAAGGTGCCGTCGATGCTCGACGCAGTCGTGGTGGGTGCGGGACCGAACGGCCTGACCGCCGCCGTGGAGCTGGCCCGCCGCGGCTTCTCCGTGGCCGTGTTCGAGGCCCGGGACACCGTCGGCGGCGGGGCCCGCACGGAGGAGCTGACGCTGCCCGGCTTCCGGCACGACCCGTGCTCCGCCGCGCACCCCCTCGGCATCAACTCGCCCGCCTTCCGGGCGATGCCGCTCGACCGCCACGGCCTCGAGTGGCTGCACGCGGACCTGCCGATGGCCCACCCCTTCGCCGACGGCACCGCCGCCGTGCTGTCCCGGTCCGTCGCCGAGACGGCCGCCTCCTTCGGGCCGCGCGACGCGGGGACGTACCGCCGGCTGGTCGCCCCGTTCCTGTCCAAGTGGGACACGCTGGCACGGGACTTCATGTCGCTGCCCCTCACCGCGCTGCCCCGCGACCCGGTGACCCTCGCCCGGTTCGGCCTGACCGGGCTGCCCCCGTCGACCTGGCTGATGCGCCGCTTCCGCGACGAGCGGGCGCGCGCCCTGTTCTCCGGCCTGGTGGCGCATGTGATGGCCCCGCTGAGCGGCTTCGCGACCGGCGCCATCGGCCTGGTCTTCGCCCTCGCCGCGCACGCCCGCGGCTGGCCCGTCGCCCGGGGCGGCTCCCAGGCGATCTCCGACGCCCTCACCGCCTACCTGAAGGACCTCGGCGGCGCCGTGCACACCGACTACGAGGTGAAGCGGCTCGACGACCTGCCGCCCGCGCGGGCGTACGTCTTCGACACCTCGCCGACCGCGCTGGCCCGGATCGCCGGCTTCGGCGGCTACTACGACGACTACCGGTACGGCTCCGGCGTCTTCAAGATCGACTACGCGCTGGACGGCCCGGTGCCCTGGACCGCCCCGGAGGCCCGGCGGGCCGGCACCGTGCAGATCGGCGCGGACAGCGCGGAGATCGGGGCGGCGCTGCGGGCCGCGTCACGCGAGGGACACGCGCCCGACCGCCCGTTCCTGATCACCGTGCAGCCCAGCGTCGCCGACCCCACCCGCGCCCCCGACGGCAAGCACGTCTTCTGGGCGTACGGCCATGTCCCCAACGGCTGGACCGGCGACCTCACGGACGCCCTGGAACGCCAACTGGAGCGCTACGCCCCCGGGTTCCGCGACCGGGTCCTCGCCCGCGCCACGGCCGGCCCCGCCGAACTCGCCGCCCGCAACGCCAACTACGTCGGCGGCGACATCGGCACCGGCGCCGCCTCCGGACTCCAGCTCCTGCTGCGCCCCAAGCTGTCGCTGTTCCCGTACCGCACCCCGCACCCCGCGATCTACCTGTGCTCGTCCGCGACCCCGCCCGGCCCGGGCGTACACGGCATGGCGGGGCACAACGCGGCCAAGGCGGTCTGGCGCCGCCTGCGCCAGGAGCCCTGACCAGCACGTCTGTGAGGAACAGAGCATGCCCGCCATCGGACTCGTACAGGGCGACATCACCCGCGAGGAGGCCGACGCGATCGTCAACGCCGCGAACTCCTCCCTGCTCGGCGGAGGCGGCGTGGACGGCGCCATCCACCGGCGCGGCGGCCCCGAGATCCTCGCCGAGTGCCGCGCGCTGCGGGCGTCCCGGTACGGCAAGGGCCTGCGCACCGGGCAGGCGGTCGCCACCACGGCGGGGAAGCTCCCGGCGCGCTGGGTGATCCACACGGTCGGCCCGGTCTGGTCGTCCGGCGAGGACCGCTCCGGCCTGCTGGCCTCCTGCTACCGCGAGTCGCTGCGCGTCGCCGACGAACTCGGCGCCCGCACCGTCGCCTTCCCCGCCATCTCCACCGGCGTCTACGGCTGGCCCATGGACGACGGCGCGCGGATCGCGCTGGAGACCGTCAGGGCGGCGGAGACCGCCGTCGAGGAAGTGCGGTTCGTGCTGTTCGACACGGCCGCGTACGAGGTGTTCGCCCGGCGGCTGGAGGCGTGAACACCGTCCGCGGCTGATCCGTACCCCCTGCCGTGGAGACGCACCAGGCACACCAGGCACCCGTGAGGAACCGAGGAGGCGGCACCCGGGGAGCCGGTGCGCGCCGCCGGGCCGCGATCGTCGCCGGACTGGCGGCCCCCCTGCTCCTGACGACCGCGTGCGGCGGCGGCACCGGTCCCGCCGCCGCGTCGAGCGGCCCGCCGAAGATCTCCGCCGCCGAGGCCGGGGTGGTGGCCCCGGCGAAGGTCGAGGTGATCGCCGGCCTCACCGGGTGCCAGGTGAAGATCAGGACCGAGGCCGACGAGCTGCGCGAGGGCGTCTGCCGGACGAAGCACGGCGACTACCTCGTCACGACGTTCCCGAAGGAGAAGCTGAAGCGGGACTGGCTGGACGCGGCCGCCGTCTACGGCGGCACGTATCTGGTCGGCACCCGGTGGGTGGTCAGCGCCGAGCCGGCCGTGCTGGAGCGGCTGCGGCCCCGGCTGGGCGGCCGCATCGAGCGCCTGAGCGGCATCGGCCCGAGCGCCGCCCCCGCGTCCCCCTGAGGCACGCTGAGCCGCGAGGCGATCCGCCGCCGCCCAGGCCGGCCGACGTCCGCGTCGGATTCTCGCCAGCGCTCACCCGGCCCGGTCCCCGATGCTGGACGCATGAGCCAGGGGATGCACACCGACGTCGAGCGCTGCGTGCGCGCCGTACGGTCGAAGGACGCCCGCTTCGACGGATGGTTCTTCACGGCGGTCGTCACGACCGGGATCTACTGCCGGCCCAGCTGCCCCGCGGTCCCGCCCAGGCCCGCGAACATGCGCTTCTTCCCGAGTGCCGCCGCCTGCCAGCAGGCCGGCTTCCGCGCCTGCAAGCGGTGCCGCCCCGACACCAGTCCTGGTTCCCCCGAGTGGAACCAGCGCGCCGACGTCGTGGCCCGCGCGATGCGGCTGATCGCCGACGGGGTGGTGGACCGCGAGGGCGTCCCCGGCCTCGCCGCGCGCCTCGGCTACAGCACCCGGCAGATCGAACGCCAGCTCCTCGCCGAGCTCGGCGCCGGCCCGCTCGCCCTGGCCCGCGCCCAGCGCGCCCAGACCGCGCGGCTCCTCATCGAGACCACCTCCCTGCCCATGGCGGACATCGCCTTCGCGGCCGGCTTCGCCTCCGTGCGCACCTTCAACGACACCGTCCGCGAGGTCTTCGCCCTCGCCCCGACCGACCTGCGTGCCCGGGCACCCCGTTCCGCCGAGAGCGGCACCGCGGGCGCCCTCACCCTGCGCCTGCCGTTCCGCGCCCCTCTCAACCCCGACAACCTCTTCGGGCATCTCGCGGCGACCGCCGTGCCCGGCGTCGAGGAGTGGCGGGACGGCGCGTACCGGCGCACGCTCCGGCTGCCGTACGGGCACGGCATCGTGGCGCTGAGCCCGCGCCCCGACCACATCGCCTGCCGTCTCACCCTCAGTGACCTGCGCGATCTCACCGTCGCGACCAGCCGGTGCCGGCGGCTGCTCGACCTCGACGCCGACCCGGTCGCCGTCGACGACCAGCTGCGCACCGACCCGGTGCTCGCGCCGCTGGTCGACAAGGCCCCCGGACGCCGGGTCCCGCGCACGGTCGACGAGGCCGAGTTCGCCGTACGGGCCGTGCTCGGGCAGCAGGTCTCCACGGCGGCCGCCCGCACCCACGCGGCCCGCCTGGTCACCGCGCACGGCGAACCGGTGGACGACCCCGAGGGCGGTCTCACCCACCTCTTCCCGGAGCCCGCGGCCCTGGCCTCGGTGGACCCCGAGGCCCTGGCGATGCCCCGCAGCCGCCGCACCACGCTGACGACCCTGGTCCACCGGCTCGCCGACGGTGACCTCCGCCTCGGCCCCGACAGCGACCGGCCCGAGACGCGGGCGAAGCTGCTGTCCCTGCCGGGCTTCGGCCCCTGGACGGCCGACGTCATCGCGATGCGCGCCCTCGGCGACCCCGACGCCTTCCTCCCCACCGACCTCGGCGTCCGCCGCGCCGCCCGCGAACTGGGCCTGCCGTCCACCCCGGCGGCCCTCACCGCCCGCGCCACCGCCTGGCGCCCCTGGCGGGCCTACGCCGTCCAGTACCTGTGGGCGACGGACAGCCACCCCATCAACGTCCTCCCCGCATAAGGAGAAACCGGTGCGACAGCACACCGTCATCGACAGCCCGTACGGCCCGCTCACCCTCGTCGCCGACGACGGCGTCCTGTGCGGCCTCTACATGACCGACCAGCGCCACCGCCCCGCCGAGGAGACCTTCGGCCCCCGCGACGCGACCCCCTTCGCCCGGGCCGAGGAACAACTCGAGGCGTACTTCGCGGGCACGCTGCGGGAGTTCACCCTCCCCCTGCGCCTGGCGGGCACCCCGTTCCAGCGCAGCGTCTGGGACGCCCTGCGCACCATCCCCTACGGCGAGACCCGCACCTACGGCCAACTCGCCGACGCCCTGGGCAAGCCGGGCGCCTCCCGAGCCGTCGGCCTCGCCAACGGCAGAAACCCGATCGGCATCATCGTCCCCTGCCACCGAGTGGTGGGCGCCTCCGGATCCCTCACCGGCTACGGCGGCGGCCTCCCCCGCAAGCAGCGCCTCCTGGCGTTCGAGAGCGGGGCGGCCCTGTTCTGAGGGCGTGCCTCAGGCGTCCTTGCCGATCCGCCGCAGCAGCTCCGGCAACGCCGTCCCGATCGGTTCGCGGACGACCTCGTCGGCCAGGTCGTCGTACGGGGTCGGTTCGGCGTTGACGATGATCAGGCGGGCGCCGTGGTCCGCGGCGACGCCTGCCAGGCCGGCGGCGGGCTGGACCTGGAGGCTGGAGCCGACCGCGATGAAGACCTGGCAGGCCTTGGTGATCGCGACCGCCTGGCCGAGGACCTCCGGGTCGAGCCGTTCGCCGAACATCACCGTCGCGGACTTCAGGACGCCGCCGCACTCCAGGCACGGCGGGTCGTCCTCGCCGGCGTCGACCCGGGCCAGGGCGTCCGCCATGGGGGAGCGGGCGTGGCACTTGGTGCACACCACCTGCCGTTCCGTGCCGTGCAGCTCCAGGACCTTGCGGGCGGGCAGGCCGGCCTGCTGGTGCAGCCCGTCCACGTTCTGTGTGAGCACCCGCACCGGCACCCCCGAGCGCTCCAGCTCGGCGACCGCGTGGTGCGCCGCGTTGGGCTCGGGGCGCCGCGCGTGGTTCTCCCGCCGCAGCAGCCAGGACCGGCGCCGGACGTCCGGGTCCGCCATGTAGTACTCGTACGTCACGAGCTTCTCGGCGTCCGGGTCGCGCCGCCACAGGCCGTTCGGCCCGCGGTAGTCGGGGATGCCCGAGTCGGTCGAGATGCCGGCACCGCTGAGCAGGGCCACGAGGGGCTTGGTCATGCGGCCGAGGGTAGGACGGGCGGCGGGAGCGCGGCGAATGGATATTCGAGCAAGCATCGCGTACGCCGGGCCGCCCGGTGCTAGCGTGCCCGCATGGCCAAGGTCACCGTCTCGCTCGATGCCGAACTCGTCGTGGAGGCCATGGTCCTCGCGGGCGTCGGCAGCCCCAAGGACGCCGTGGAACTCGTGCTGCGCGACTACGTCCAGCGCGGTCACCGCACCGAGGCGCGGGTCGCCGAGCGCGACGAGGCGCTGCGCGAGGTGGACGTCCGGCCCCGGGACGTCGAGGGCTGACCCGCCGGACCCAGGCCCCGTCACTTCGAGGGCTGACCCCGGCCGGGTCAGGTCACCGGGTGCCCGTTCTCCAGCTCCACCGGACCCGTGCCCTCCGCCAGGGCGTCCAGCGCGGCCAGCACCCGGCGGCCCAGGGAGCCCGGCAGAAGACCGGTCAGCTCCTCGCGGGGGACCAGCCGCCAGGAGAGCAGCTCCTCTTCCTGCAACCGGATCGCCTTCAGCTCGTCCTCGGTGAGCACACCGCCGTCGAACAGGTACGCCACCAGCGGCGGACGTCCCGCGCCGTGCACCCAGTCCACCGCGAGCAGCCGGCCGAGCGTGCGGTCCAGGCCGATCTCCTCGAGCGTCTCGCGCCGCGCGCCCTGGCGGGGCGTCTCGCCGTCGTCGGACTCGATCGTGCCGCCGGGCAGCGCCCAGCCCTCGCGGTAGTTCGGCTCCACGAGCAGCACCCGTCCCGCGGCGTCACGGAAGAGGGCGGCGGCGCCCGCGAGGATGCGGGGGAGACTCGCGATGTACGCGGCGAAGTCGGGCGTCGAGGTCATCCATGCAGGGTAACCAGCCGGGCGGCCGTCGAACGCGCACCCGGCTACGCCCCCAGCTCCGCCAGCCGCACCGTCCGCTCCGCCAGCTCGCTGATCCGGGCGCCGTCGAACCCGAAGACCGCGCTGCGCACCGTGTCCTCCAGCGGCTCCGTCCACTGCGCCGGGATCGCCGCGGCACCGCTCAGCACCCCCGCCACCGACCCGGCCGTCGCCCCGTTGGAGTCGGTGTCCAGGCCCCCGCGCACGGTGAGCGTGATCGTGCGGGTGAAGTCGCCGTCGCCGTACAGCAGCCCCGCCGTGAGGACGGCCGCGTTCGGGACCGTGTGGATCCAGCCCAGGCCCGCCGTCTCCTCCATCACGGTGCTCAGCGTGTCCTCCCAGGACATCCGTGTCTCGTGGAGGGTCGCCACCCGGCGCACGGTCCGCGCGAGCCGGCTGCTCGCCGGGATCACGGTGAGCGCCCGGTCGACGGCCTCGCGGATCGTGGACGCCGTGAACGCCGCCGCGATCAGGGCCGCCGCCCACATCGCCCCGTACACCCCGTTCCCGGTGTGCGAGAGCACCGCGTCCCGGCGGGCGAGGGACGCGGCACGCGCGGGGACGCCCGGGGAGGTCCAGCCGTAGACGTCGGCGCGGATGAGGGCGCCGATCCACTCCTGGTGGGGGTTGTCGAAGGTGGCGGTGAGCGGCGGCTTGAGACCGTTCGCCAGATTGCGGTACGCGGCCCGCTCCGCCGTGAACGTCTGCAGATACGGCAGCCGCAGCAGCCACAGGTCGCCGACCTGCTCGGTGCTGAACCCGAAGCCGTGCCGCTCCAGCAGGTCGAGGCCGAGGATCGCGTAGTCGACGTCGTCGTCGCGGCAGCTGCCGTGGATCCGGCCGCGCACGCAGTCGCGCCACTCGGGGCGCAGCGAGCGCCCGTCCTCCTCGTCGGCCGGCTCGGGCAGATAGTCGGTGAGCGGCAGGGCCGCGGCCCTGCGCAGATAGCGGTCGATCCGGTCGCGCGTCCACAGGTCGCCCTGCTCGACCGGCTTGCCGAGCATGTTGCCCGCGATCCGGCCCAGCCAGCCGCCGAGGACGCGGTCGGCGAGCTCGGCATCCGTGCCCACAAGGGTCATAGGACCGGTGTACCCGATTCCGGCGGCCCACGCGCCCACGCGCCCGCACGCGCCGGGCCGTCCCACGCCCCGGGCGGGGCATGGCGGGTCCGGGGTGCCGCCGGTTAAGGTCGCAGCGGCGCGACTGGCCCCGACGTGTGCGGGGCCCGGAGAGCAAGGGGATACAGGTGACACAGCGCGTGCTCATCGCCGCGGACAAGTTCAAGGGGTCGCTCACGGCCGTGGAGGTCGCCGAGCGGGTCACCGCCGGTCTGCGCCGGGCCGCCCCGGGTGTGGAGGTCGAGGCGATGCCGGTCGCCGACGGCGGTGACGGCACCGTCGACGCGGCGGTCGCGGCCGGTTTCGAGCGCCGCGAGGTACGGGTCTCCGGGCCGCTTGGCGACGAGGTGACGGCGGCGTTCGCGCTGCGCGGCGACACCGCGGTCGTGGAGATGGCGGAGGCCAGCGGCCTGCAGCGGCTGCCCGCGGGCGTCCTCGCCCCGCTCACGGCGTCCACGTACGGCTCCGGCGAGCTGCTGCGGGCGGCCCTCGACGCCGGTGCCCGCACCCTCGTCTTCGGCGTCGGCGGCAGCGCCACCACGGACGGCGGGGCCGGGATGCTGAGCGCGCTCGGCGCCCGTCTGCTCGACGCGGACGGTGAGCCGGTGGCACCCGGCGGGGGCGGCCTCGCCGAACTGGCCACCGCCGACCTGTCGGGGCTGGACCCCCGCCTCGCCGAGGTCGACCTGGTACTCGCCAGCGACGTGGACAACCCGCTGACCGGCCCGAAGGGCGCCCCGGCGGTGTACGGCCCGCAGAAGGGCGCGTCCCCGGACGACGTGGCCGCGCTGGACGCGGCCCTCACGCACTACGCCAAGGTCCTGGAGAGCGCCGTCGGCCCCCGGGCCGCCCGGCACGCCTCGGCGCCGGGCGCCGGAGCCGCCGGCGGCATCGGGTACGGCGCCCTGCTGCTCGGAGCCCGCTTCCGGGCCGGCATCGAGGTCATGCTCGACGTCCTGGGCTTCGTGCCCGCCGTGGAGCGCGCCGACCTGGTGATCACCGGCGAGGGCTCCCTGGACGAGCAGACCCTGCACGGCAAGGCCCCGGCCGGGGTCGCGTCGGCGGCCCGCGCGGCCGGCAAGGAGGTGGTCGCCGTGTGCGGGCGTCTCGCGCTCGCGCCCGAGGCGCTGGGCCGGGCCGGCATCCGGCGGGCGTACCCGCTGACGGAGGAGGAGCCGGACGTGGCGGTGTGCGTCGCGGACGCCGGGCCGATCCTGGAGCGGGTCGCGGAACGCATCGGACGGGACTTCCTGACCTGACCGATCCCGAGGCGAGCCCCCGGGCACGCGAAAGGGCCCCGGACCGGTCGGTCCGGGGCCCTTTCCGTCACAGGAGGCGGATCGCTACGGCAGCTGGGCCGCGCGTGCCTCGCGCCGGTTGTCGCGGAAGTTGTTCACCCGGCGGGCCGTGGCGAACAGCGGGATCACCGCGCCGGTCACCAGCTGGAGCGCGCAGCCCGTCTGGAGGAGCAGCTGACCGCTCGGGGCGTCGAACGCCCAGGCGGCGAGCAGACCCATGGACACCACGATCCAGGACAGCATCGCGATCGCGAGGCGGCCGCGCGGCTTCGGGTACTCGACCCGGCTCACCATCAGCCAGGCCGTGCCCAGGATCGCCAGGAGCGTCGCCACGAAGGGCAGCTCCAGCAGGACGATCGAGACCACCGTCAGCGCGCCGAACGGCGACGGCATCCCCTGGAACATCCCGTTGGGGACGGAGACGCAGGAGAAGCGCGCCAGCCGCAGCACGACCGCCAGCAGGACCACGATCGCCCCGACCGCGGCCACTCTCTGGTGCGCGTCGTCGGCGACCATGCCGTAGACCAGGACGAAGTACGCCGGGGCCAGGCCGAAGCTGATCAGGTCGGACAGGTTGTCCAGCTCGGCGCCCATCGGGGACGAGCGGAGCTTGCGGGCGACCAGTCCGTCGAACAGGTCGAAGACCGCCGCGCAGAGCATCAGGATGACCGCCGTGGCCGCGCTGTGGCGGGCCATGCCGGACTCCTGGCTGCCCGTGAGGTGCGGGATCAGGATGCCGGTGGTGGTGAAGTACACCGCCATGAAGCCGCACGTCGCGTTGCCGAGGGTGAGGGTGTCCGCTATCGACAGGCGGAGGGAGAGCGGCATCTCCTCCTCTTCGTCGACCTCGTCCGCGCCCGGCACCCAGCCCGGCTGTGTCTCTGGATCAATCACGGTCAATGCGAGTCACCCCAGCCACGGTCTTCTGCCCGACCTCGACCGCGACCTCCACGCCTTCCGGCAGGTAGATGTCGACACGGGAGCCGAAGCGGATCAGACCGATGCGGTCGCCCTGCTCGACCTTCGTGCCCTGCGGGATGTAGGGGACGATGCGACGGGCCACGGCGCCGGCGATCTGGATCATCTCGATGTCGCCGAGTTCGGTGTCGAAATGCCAGACTACGCGCTCGTTGTTCTCGCTCTCCTTGTTGAACGCCGGCACGAACCCGCCCGGGATGTGCTCGACTGACGTCACCGTGCCGGAGAGCGGCGCCCGGTTGACGTGGACGTTGAGCGGGCTCATGAAGATCGCGACGCGGGTGCGGCCGTCCTTCCACGGCATGATGCTCTGCACCACACCGTCGGCCGGGGAGATGACCCGGCCCTGGGCGATCTCGCGCTCGGGGTCGCGGAAGAACCACAGCATGCCCGCCGCCAGAGCGGTGGCGGGTACGGCCACGGCCTTGGCGGCGCCGGAGCGGCGTGCGCGGGCCAGGCTGAGGGCTGCGGTGGCGACGGTCGGGAGAAGCCACGGCGATGCTCCGCGCGCGAGGCGTACGCCGGCCCGGCTGTCGCGTGGTGCAGAGGTTTGGCTGTGGGGCATGGATGACCTTCGTAGCGGATGATGCCGCGCTTCAACGGGGGACGGCGGCTTTCCGGGGATCGTACCGGTCGCGGCCCACAACTGGGCAAGCCAGGAAGCCGAGTCGGCGGCTGAAGAGTATGCACGGGGTGTGATCTTCTTCTCGAAGAAAACACCCCGAACTCGGACAATCTATCCCTGGAACCGATACTCTTCGAGCAGCCTGCGACCGATGATCATTTTCTGGATCTCGGCGGTACCTTCACCGATGAGCAGCATCGGGGCCTCACGGTAGAGGCGCTCGATCTCGTACTCCTTGGAGAAGCCGTAGCCGCCGTGGATCCGGAAGGCGTCCTCCACGACTTCCTTGCAGTACTCGGAGGCGAGGTACTTCGCCATCCCTGCTTCGAGGTCGTTTCGCTCGCCGGAGTCCTTTTTGCGTGCCGCGTTCACCATCATGGCATGCGCGGCCTCCACCTTGGTAGCCATCTCGGCCAGCTTGAACTGGATGGCCTGGTGCTGGGCGATCGGCTTGCCGAAAGTGTGACGCTGCTGGGCGTACTGGACGCCCAGTTCGAAGGCACGCTGAGCGACACCGCAGCCACGCGCGGCCACATTGACGCGGCCGACCTCGACGCCGTCCATCATTTGGTAAAAACCTCGGCCGGTGACGCCGCCGAGCACCCGATCGGCCGGAATGCGCAGGCCGTCCATGATGAGCTCGGTCGTGTCGACGCCCTTGTAGCCCATCTTGTCGATCTTGCCGGGGATGGTGAGTCCCGGGCGGACCTCGCCGAAGCCGGGCTCCTTCTCCACGAGGAACGTCGTCATCGACTTGTGGGGCGCGGTGCCCTCGGGGTGTCCTTCGTCACTTCGGACCAGCACGGCGACCAGAGACGACGTCCCGCCGTTCGTCAGCCACATCTTCTGGCCGTTGAGGACGTACTCGTCGCCGTCCTTCACCGCCTTCGACGTGATCGCGGACACATCGGAGCCGAGGCCCGGCTCCGACATCGAGAAGGCGCCGCGGATGTCGCCGGCCGCCATGCGCGGAAGGAAGTGCTCCTTCTGCTCCTGCGTGCCGTGCTGCTTCAGCATGTACGCCACGATGAAGTGCGTGTTGATGATGCCGGACACCGACATCCAGCCGCGGGCGATCTCCTCCACGCACAGCGCGTACGTCAGGAGCGACTCGCCCAGACCCCCGTACTCCTCGGGGATCATCAGGCCGAAGAGGCCGAGCTCCTTCAGACCGTCGACGATCTGCTGCGGGTACTCGTCACGGTGCTCCAGCTCGGTGGCGACCGGGATGATCTCCTTGTCCACGAAGTCGCGGACGGTGGAGAGGATCTCCTGCTGGACGTCGGTCAGACCGGCGGTCTGGGCGAGACGGGCCATCGCTTACTTCCCCTGTTCCTTCAGCTCGGGGCGGCCCGGCTGCTCGCCGCCGCGCTCCTTGATGTACGTCTCGGTCGGCACCATCACCTTGCGGCGGAACACGCAGACCAGCGTGCCGTCCTGCTTGTAGCCCCGGGTCTCGACGTGGACGATGCCGCGGTCGTTCTTCGACTTCGACGGCCACTTGTCGAGCACGGTCGTCTGGCCGTAGATGGTGTCGCCGTGGAAGGTCGGCGCCACGTGCTTCAGCGACTCGATCTCCAGGTTGGCGATCGCCTTGCCGGAGATGTCCGGCACCGACATGCCGAGCAGCAGGGAGTAGATGTAGTTGCCTACGACGACGTTCCTGCCGAAGTCCGTCGTCTTCTCCGCATAGTTCGTGTCCATGTGGAGCGGGTGGTGGTTCATCGTGAGGAGACAGAACAGGTGGTCGTCGTACTCCGTGACCGTCTTCCCCGGCCAGTGCTTGTACGTCGCCCCGACCTCGAACTCCTCGTAGGTGCGTCCGAACTGCATGACGGTCAGGCCTCCGGGATCTCGAACTTCGACGTGCGCTCCATGCCGGCGGCGCGTCCCTTGCCCGCGATGACCAGGGCCATCTTGCGGCTGGCCTCGTCGATCATCTCGTCGCCGAGCATCGCGGAGCCCTTCTTGCCGCCCGCCTCGGACGTGTAGTAGTCGTACGCGTCCAGGATCAGCTCGGCGTGGTCGTAGTCCTCCTGCGAGGGCGAGAAGATCTCGTTGGACGCCTCGACCTGGCCCGGGTGCAGCACCCACTTGCCGTCGAAGCCGAGCGCGGCGGCGCGCTGGGCGACCTCGCGGTAGCCATCGACGTTGCGGATCTGCAGGTAGGGGCCGTCGATCGCCTGGAGGTCGTTGGCGCGGGCGGCCATCAGGATCTTCATCAGGATGTAGTGGTAGGCGTCCGCCGGGTAGCCGGGCGGCTGCTCGCCCACGACGAGGGACTTCATGTTGATGGACGCCATGAAGTCGGCCGGGCCGAAGATGATGGTCTCCAGGCGCTGCGAGGCCTGGGCGATCTCGTTGACGTTGTTCAGGCCCTGCGCGTTCTCGATCTGCGCCTCGATGCCGATCTTGCCGACCTCGAAGCCCATGGTCTTCTCGATCTGGGTGAGGAGGAGGTCCAGCGCGACGACCTGCTGGGCCGTCTGCACCTTCGGCAGCATGATGCAGTCGAGGTTCTGGCCGGCGCCCTCGACGACCGTGACGACGTCCCGGTACGTCCACTCGGTCGTCCAGTCGTTGACGCGGACGACGCGCGTCTTGCCCGTCCAGTCGCCCTCGTTGAGGAACTTGACGATGGTGTGCCGTGCCTCGGGCTTGGCGAGCGGCGCGCAGGCGTCCTCGAGGTCCAGGAAGACCTGGTCGGCGGGGAGGCCCTGCGCCTTCTCCAGGAAGCGCGGGTTGCTTCCCGGTACCGCCAGACAGGAGCGGCGGGGGCGAAGGCGGTTGACGGTCGTCATGCGGGGACCTCCAGGGGGTCGAGCTTGTTCGCTTTCCGGATCTCGTCGACGATGCGGCCGATGATCCCGGTGATGTCGAAGTCCTTCGGGGTGAAGACGGCGGCCACTCCGGCTTCCTTCAGCTGCTCGGCGTCACCATTCGGGATGATGCCACCGGCGATCACGGGTATATCTGTGGCACCGGCCACACGGAGGCGTTCCAGGACGTCCGGGACCAGCTGCGCGTGCGAGCCGGACAGGATCGACAGGCCCACCGCGTGCACGTCCTCGGCGAGCGCCGCGTCCACGATCTGCTCCGGCGTCAGCCGGATGCCCTGGTACACCACCTCGAAGCCGGCGTCGCGGGCGCGCACGGCGATCTGCTCGGCGCCGTTGGAGTGCCCGTCCAGGCCGGGCTTGCCGACCAGGAAGCGCAGCTTGCCCACGCCCATGTCCTTCGCCGTCAGCTCCACCTTGCGGCGCACCTGGGACAGGGCCGAGCCCTCCTCGGCCGGGATCGCGACCGGCGCCGAGGAGACCCCGGTCGGGGCGCGGAACTCACCGAACACCTCGCGCAGCGCCCCGGCCCACTCGCCGGTCGTGACGCCGGCGCGGGCGCACTCCAGGGTGGCCTCCATGAGGTTGTCGGTGCCCTTCGCGGCCTCCTTCAGCCGCTCCAGCGCCTTGCAGGGGCGCGGGTGGTTGAAGGGCGGCTGGTACCGCGTGTCCCGCCAGTGCTGGAGGGAGGCGATGACACGGGCCTCGACGGCCGGGTCGACCGTCTGGATCGCGGTGTCCAGGTCGGCGGTGAGCGGGTTCGGCTCGGTCGTCTCGAAGATGTTGACGCCGACGATCTTCTCCTGGCCGGACTCGATCCGGCCCCGGCGCTCGGCGTGCGAGGCCACGAGCTGCGACTTCAGGTAGCCGGACTCGACGGCCGCCATCGCGCCGCCCATCTCCTGGATCCGCTCGATCTCGGCGAACGACTCCTCGACCAGCGCGGCGACCTTCGCCTCGATGACGTGCGAGCCCTCGAAGATGTCCTCGTACTCCAGCAGGTCGCTCTCGTGGGCGAGGACCTGCTGGATGCGCAGCGACCACTGCTGGTCCCAGGGGCGGGGCAGGCCGAGGGCCTCGTTCCAGGCGGGCAGCTGCACGGCACGCGCGCGGGCGTCCTTGGAGAGGGTGACGGCCAGCATCTCCAGCACGATCCGCTGGACGTTGTTCTCCGGCTGCGCCTCCGTCAGCCCCAGGGAGTTGACCTGGACGCCGTAGCGGAAGCGCCGCTGCTTGGGGTTCTCGATCCCGTACCGCTCGCGGGTGATCCGGTCCCAGATGCGGCCGAACGCCCGCATCTTGCACATCTCCTCGATGAAGCGGACGCCCGCGTTCACGAAGAAGGAGATCCGGGCCACGACGTCCCCGAACTTCTCCTCGGGGACCTGCCCCGAGTCGCGCACGGCGTCGAGGACGGCGATGGCGGTGGACATCGCGTACGCGATCTCCTGGACCGGCGTGGCGCCCGCCTCCTGCAGGTGGTAGCTGCAGATGTTGATCGGGTTCCACTTCGGGATGTGGGAGACCGTGTACGCGATCATGTCCGTCGTCAGGCGGAGCGAGGGCCCCGGTGGGAAGACGTGCGTCCCCCGGGACAGGTACTCCTTGACGATGTCGTTCTGGGTCGTGCCCTGGAGCCTGGTGATGTCCGCGCCCTGCTCCTCGGCGACGACCTGGTAGAGCGCCAGCAGCCACATGGCGGTGGCGTTGATCGTCATCGAGGTGTTCATCTGCTCCAGGGGGATGTCCTGGAACAGCCGGCGCATGTCACCGAGGTGCGCGATCGGCACGCCGACCCGGCCGACCTCGCCGCGGGCGAGGATGTGGTCGGAGTCGTACCCGGTCTGCGTGGGCAGGTCGAACGCGACCGACAGACCGGTCTGCCCCTTGGCGAGGTTGCGCCGGTACAGCTCGTTGGACGCCTCGGCCGTCGAGTGGCCGGCGTACGTCCGCATGAGCCACGGACGGTCCTTCTGACGCTCTGTCATCCCCCGGCCCTCAGATGTTCCGGAAGCGGTTGATGGAGTCGAGGTGCTTGGCGCGCAGCTCCTGGTCGCGCACGCCCAGGCCCTCCTCGGGGGCGAGGCACAGCACGCCGACCTTGCCCTGGTGCAGGTTGCGGTGCACGTCGTAAGCGGCCTGGCCGGTGTCCTCCAGGGAGTACACCTTCGACAGGGTCGGGTGGATCTTGCCCTTCGCGATGAGCCGGTTGGCCTCCCAGGCCTCGCGGTAGTTGGCGAAGTGCGAGCCGATGATGCGCTTCAGCGACATCCACAGGTAGCGGTTGTCGTACTGGTGCATATAGCCCGAGGTGGAGGCGCAGGTGGTGATGGTGCCGCCCTTGCGGGTGACGAAGACCGAGGCGCCGAAGGTCTCACGGCCGGGGTGCTCGAAGACGATGTCGATGTCCTCGCCGCCGGTGAGCTCGCGGATGCGCTTGCCGAAGCGCTTCCACTCCTTGGGGTCCTGGGTGTTCTCGTCCTTCCAGAACTTGTAGCCCTCGGCGTTGCGGTCGATGATCGCCTCGGCGCCCATCGAGCGGCAGATCTCCGCCTTCTGCGGCGAGGAGACGACACAGATCGGGTTGGCGCCGCCGGCGAGGGCGAACTGCGTGGCGTACGAGCCGAGTCCGCCGCTCGCGCCCCAGATCAGGACGTTGTCGCCCTGCTTCATGCCGGCGCCGTTGCGGGAGACCAGCTGGCGGTAGGCGGTGGAGTTCACCAGGCCCGGGGCGGCGGCCTCCTCCCAGCTGAGGTGGTCCGGCTTGGGCATGAGCTGGTTGGACTTGACGAGGGCGATCTCGGCGAGGCCGCCGAAGTTCGTCTCGAAGCCCCAGATGCGCTGCTCGGGGTCGAGCATCGTGTCGTTGTGCCCGTCGGACGACTCCAGCTCGACGGAGAGGCAGTGCGCGACGACCTCGTCGCCGGGCTTCCAGGAGTTGACGCCCGGGCCGGTGCGCAGCACGACGCCCGCGAGGTCGGAGCCGATGATGTGGTACGGCAGGTCGTGGCGCTTGGCCAGGTCGCTGGTGCGGCCGTAGCGCTCCAGGAAGCCGAAGGTGGACAGCGGCTCGAAGATCGACGTCCACACCGAGTTGTAGTTGACCGACGAGGCCATGACGGCCACCAGGGCCTCGCCCGGGCCGAGCTCGGGCAGGGGCACCTCGTCGAGGTGGAGCGACTTGCGCGGGTCCTTGTCGCGGGTCGTCAGGCCGGCGAACATCTCCGTCTCGTCCTTGTGCACGGTGATCGCGCGGTACGAGTCGGGGAGCGGGAGGGCGGCGAAGTCCTCCGACGTGGAGTCGGGCGACTGGATCGCGGCCAGGATGTCCTTCGTGGTCACGGTGTTGCCTCCGGCGGTGAGCGCCCTGAGGGAGGGGCGCTGAGGGTTACGTCGGTGCTGCTGAGGGTTTTTTTCGGGGGTGCCGTCGGTTCGGCCGGTGGTGCTGTTCGGCAGCGCATGGTGGCGCGGGAGGTTGCCTGTGACGCAGGCGCCGGGCGCGCAGGCCCCGGGAGGGGCTTGCGGGGACAGCCGGCGTACGCATGGTCTCTGCACGCCGGCCGCCCGGACTCCTTCAACGTATGGCACGCCGTGTCATCCGGCAAGGCACTGCGTGCCAGAAGTTGCCCTCAGATGAAATCTTTACGTAACAAATGAGCGATGATCGATCGAACGGGGTCGGCAAGCCCTTCGAAAAGGGCCCCTGACATGCCAAAACGGCCACCCGGGCGGGTGGCCGTCGTCACAGCGGGGGAGTGGCCGAACCCACTCCCGTCAGGTGCCTCAGCGCTCCTTGAGGGCCTGTTCGATGGTGCGCATGACCTCGTCCAGCGGCGCGTCGGTCCGCGCCACCGTCACCAGGACCTCGCCCTCGGTGGCCACCGAGGCGGTCGTGGTGCGCGGGGTGGTGTCCCGGCCCGCGCCGATCCCCGTGCCGAACGTGCGGCGCACGATCGCGAAGGCGTGGTCGAGCTGCGCCTCCACGTCGCCCTGCCCGCCGGCCCGCAGCCAGCGCCGCAGCACGTGGTTGTGGGCGGTGACCACCGCCGACGCCGCGACCTCCGCGAGCAGCGGGTCGTCGTTGGCGTCGTCGTCGTGCGCGTGCTCGTCGAAGTGGCCGAGGAGGTAGCGGGTGAACAGGCGCTCGTAGCGGGCCACCGAGGCGATCTCCGCCTCCCGCAGGGTGGGCACCTCGCGGGTCAGCTTGTAGCGGGCGACCGAGATCTCCGGCCGGGCCGCGTACATCCGCATGACCTCCTTGATGCCCCGGCACACCGTGTCGAGCGGGTGCTCGTGCGGCGGGGCGGCGTTCAGTACCGCCTCGGCGCGGACCAGGGTGTCGTCGTGGTCCGGGAAGATCGCCTCTTCCTTGGAGCGGAAGTGGCGGAAGAAGGTGCGGCGGGCGACCCCGGCCGCGGCCGCGATCTCGTCGACCGTGGTCGCCTCGTATCCCTTGGTCGCGAACAGCTCCATGGCCGCGGCCGCCAGTTCGCGGCGCATCTTGAGCCGTTGGGCGGCCGCGCGGCCGCCCGCGGCACTCTCCGGCGCGTCGGGCGTGGCTGGTGTACGTGAGGACCTGGCGGGCTGGGACATGACCCGAACGTACTGCATGTCCGCAGCTCGATGCGCGTGTACGGGGTTTCCCCCGCTCTGGGCGGGCGGGGGTCCTCCGGCCGGATCGAGCAGTCCGCCCCAGTCGCGGTCGCCTCGGAACCAGTCGCCGATGCCGTCAGCGGCGGGCATATTCGCGGAAGCCGCGGCCGGTCTTGCGGCCGAGGCAGCCCGCGGCCACCAGGTGCTCCAGCAGGGGCGCCGGAGCGAGGCCCGGGTCGCGGAACTCGCGGTGCAGGACCTTCTCGATGGCCAGCGAGACGTCCAGCCCGACGACGTCCAGCAGCTCGAACGGGCCCATCGGGTAGCCGCCGCCCAGCTTCATCGCGGCGTCGATGTCGTCCAGGGACGCGTAGTGCTCCTGCACCATCTTGATCGCGTTGTTGAGGTACGGGAACAGCAGGGCGTTCACGATGAACCCGGCCCGGTCGCCGCAGTCCACGGCGTGCTTCCTGATCTTCGCGCAGACCTCGCGGACCGTGGCGTGCACGTCGTCGCCGGTCAGGACCGTGCGGACGACCTCGACCAGCTTCATGGCCGGCGCGGGGTTGAAGAAGTGCATGCCGATCACGTCCTGCGGACGCGAGGTGGCCCGGGCGCAGGCGACGACGGGCAGCGAGGAGGTCGTGGTGGCGAGCACCGCGCCCGGCTTGCAGACCTTGTCCAGCGTCGCGAACAGCTGCCGCTTGACGTCCAGGTCCTCGGCGACGGCCTCCACGGCCAGGTCGACGTCGGCGAACGCGTCGTAGCTGCCGGCCGCGGTGATCCGGTCCAGGGTCCCCGCGGCCGCCTCGGCGGTCAGCCGGCCCTTGTCCACGGACCGCGACAGCGACTTGCCGATACGGGCCTTCGCGGCCTGCGCCTTCTCCTCGCTGCGGGCGGCGAGGACGACGTCGTACCCGGCCTTGGCGAAGACCTCGGCGATGCCGGACGCCATGGTGCCGGAGCCGGCCACGCCGACGGAACGGACCGTCCGGCCCGGCGTCAGGGAGGCGCCGTCCAGCGGCGTCAGCGCGTCCCGCACGACGGTGGCGCTGCCGGGGGCCTCGTACGTGTAGAAGCCGCGGCCCGACTTACGGCCCGTCAGGCCCGCCTCGCTGAGCTGCTTGAGGATCGGGGCGGGGGCGTGCAGCCGGTCGCGGGACTCGGCGTACATGGCGTCCAGGACCGTGCGGGCGGTGTCGATGCCGATGAGGTCGAGCAGGGCGAGCGGCCCCATGGGCAGCCCGCAGCCCAGCCGCATCGCGGCGTCGATGTCCTCGCGGGAGGCGTACTTCGCCTCGTACATCGCGGCGGCCTGGTTGAGGTAGCCGAACAGCAGGCCGTCGGCGACGAATCCGGGCCGGTCGCCGACGGCGACGGGCTCCTTGCCGAGGTCCAGGGCGAGGTTGGTGACCGCGGAGACGGCGGTCGGCGCGGTCAGCACCGAGGAGACCACCTCGACGAGCTTCATGGCCGGCGCCGGGTTGAAGAAGTGCAGGCCGAGGACGCGCTCGGGGCGGGCCGAGTCGGCCGCGAGCCGGGTCACCGACAGGGCGTTGGTGCCGGTCGCGAGGATCGTCTCCGGGCGGACGATGCCGTCCAGCTCCCGGAAGATCTGGTGCTTGATCTCGTACGACTCCGGGGCGACCTCGATGACCAGGTCCGCGTCGGCCGCGGCCCGCAGGTCGGTGGAGGTGCGGACGCGGGCGAGGGCGGCCGCGCGCTCCTGCTCGGTCAGCCGGCCCCGCTCCACGGCACGGGCGGTGGAGGACTCCAGGGCGGTGACGGCCTGGGCGGCCGCGGCCTCGCTGATGTCGATGCCGACGACCTGGCGGCCCGCCTTGGCGAGGACTTCGGTGATGCCGGTGCCCATCGTGCCGAGGCCGACCACGGCGACGGTCTTGAGGGGGGACAGGGAGGTGTCGGACAGGGGAGTGGCCATCGCGGGACTCCAGGAATGAGGGTGACGACTGGGAGACGCGTCCGGACGCACCGGATGCGGAAGGAGTGCGGGTGTTGCCGGGCTGCGAGCGCACACGCCCGGGGCCGTCGCTGCGGACGTGCACACGTCCGAGGAGCGGTGATGACCGACCGGCCCTGTCCCGTGGCCGAGTCGTACTGAGGTACCTGGGTACCGAACCGACTGCTCTCGCGAGGGCTGCGTCACCAGGCCGCCGCGAGGGGGTGCGAGTGGGTAACTCGCTCGTCTGAGATTAACCCGCGGGTAACGAGCGCGCCACCCCCCGGGTTTGTGATGTAGGTCCCGCGCCCCCGCCCGCGCCCCTAACCTCTTCCCATGAGCGAAGAGTTGCGATCACTCACGGAGCGCTTACGGCAGGAGTCCGGAGCGACACCCGCGTACGACCGCCTCGTGGCCACCGGCGACCTCGACGAACTGGCGGAGGTGCTGACCGCGCCCGGGCAGCCGCTGTGGGCACGGGAGTTGGCCGCGTTCCGGCTCGGACTCGCCGGGGACCGGCGGGCGTTCGAATCCCTCGTGCTGCTGCTGAACCACCGGGACCCGCAGCGCTGCGCCTCCGCCGCGCACGCCCTCGCCCGGCTCGGCGACCCCCGTACCGCCCGCGCCGCGGCCGCCCTCGCCACCAACGAGCTGCGGGTCGCCTACGCGCTGCACCCGGTCCGGCTGCTGGTCGAGCTGCGCGCCCCCGAGGCGGTGCCCGCCCTCATCACCACGCTGGAGCGGCGGCTGCGCCCGCACGACCCGTACCGCCGGGTGGCCCTCGCCTGCGTCGACGGGCTGGGCGCGCTCGGCGACGACCGGGCCCGGCGTGTCCTGAACGAGGCGCTGGCCCACCCGGCCCTGGCGGAGGCGGCGGTGCGGGCCCTGGGCCGCATCCCGCGCCGGCGGTGACCGTGCGGCCGGCCGTCAGCCGGGCGTGAGCGCGCGGGCGTACCGCACCTCGGGCATCATCACCCCGCCCACCTCGAAGGGCTCCTCGGCACCGTCCGGCGCGAACCCCGCCCGCGCGTAGAAGCGCCGGGCCCGGGCGTTGTCCCTCAGCACCCACAGCAGCATGCGCCGGTGCCCGTCGAGCGCGCACCGGCGTACCGACTCCGCGAGGAGGGCGCGGCCCGCCCCGGTGCCGATCCGGGCCGGGTCCACGTACAGCGCGTACAGCTCGGCGGCCTCGGGGCGGGTGCCGTCGTGGTCGCGGTAGGGGCCGTGGCAGCCCCAGCCGACGACCCGGCCGTCCTCCTCCGCCACCAGGTTCACCACCGCCTCGCCTGCGCCCGCTAGATGGGCGCGGCGCCGCTCGGCCTCCCGGGCCACGTCCATGGCGTCCAGGTAGGTCTGCGGCACCATCCCCGGGTAGGCGGCGCGCCAGCCGCCCACCCGGATCTCGGCGACCCGGTCGCAGTCGTCCGGGGCCATGGGCCGGATGGTCAAGCGGTGATCGTCCATGCCCGGCACTCTAGGCACCGGCCGGCCCGCCCGGCCTCCCATTAATCCGGGGGCCCCAGGGGTCAGGGGCGGAAGCCGACCAGGTCGTGCAGTTCGGTGCCGCGGGCCGTCGACTTCGTCGTCTTGGCGGTCGCCGGCTTCGGGGCGGGGGACGCCGCGCACGTCGCGGCGACGTCACCGGAGCCGCGCGGCAGGGTGCCGTCGGCCAGGTAGGCGGCCAGGTGCCGGTCCAGACAGCTGTTGCCGCCGAGGGTGACGGCGTGGTTGCCGCCGCCCTGCTCGACGACCAGACGGGAGCCGGTCAGCCGCCGGTGGACGGTGACGGCCCCCTGGTACGGGGTGGCCGCGTCGCCGGTCGCCTGGAAGAGCAGCACGGGCGGCGCCTTCGCGTTGGTCACGTCCACCGGCTTCAGCGTCTTCGTCGGCCAGAACGCGCACGGCGCGTTGTACCAGGCGTTGTTCCATGTCATGAACGGTGCCTTGGCGTGCGCGGCCCAGTTGTCCGCCCGCCAGCGGTGCCAGTCGCGCGGCCAGGCGGCGTCACGGCACTGCACGGCCGCGTAGACGCTGTAGCCGTTCCCGGAGCCCTCGTCCGGCGCGCCGAACCGCCGGTACGCCTCGACGAGCGGGCCGTCGTCCCGGTCGTTCACGTACGCCGCGAACGCCTGGGCGAGCTGCGGCCAGTAGCCGTCGTAGTAGCCGCCGGGCAGGAAGGTGTCCTCCAGTTCGGACGGGCCCACTGTGCCGCCGGCCGGGGTCCGCGCCAGCGCCGTCCGCAGGGCGTACCAGCGTTGCTCGACGCGGGCCGGGTCCGTACCGAGCCGGTACGTCCCGTCGTGCCGGGCGACCCAGGCCAGGAAGGCGCGGTGCCGGTCGTCGAAGGCGATGTCCTGGGCGAGGTTGTCGTCGTACCAGACACCGGTGGGGTCCACGACGGAGTCCAGCACCGCCCGCCGCACCCGCTGCGGGAACAGCTTGGCGTAGACCGCGCCGAGGTAGGTGCCGTACGAGTAACCGAAGTAGCTGACGCGGGGCGCGCCCAGGGCGGCGCGGATCAGGTCCAGGTCGCGCGCGGCGCTGACCGTGTCGATGTACGGCAGCACGTCGCCGTACTTCTCACCGCACGCCAGGGCGAACTCCTTGGCGCGCAGCAGGTTGGCCCGCTCCCCCCACGGTGTGCTCGGCACGGAGTCCGGGCGCACGGGCGCGAAGTGCGTGGGGCGGCAGTCCAGCGCCGGGCGGCTCATGCCGACGCCGCGCGGGTCGAAGCCGATGACGTCGTACTGAGCCGCCACCGCCTTGGGCAGGGCCGAGGCGACGTAGCCGGCCAGCGCGAGTCCGCTGCCGCCCGGCCCGCCGGGGTTGACCAGCAGCGGGCCCTGGTACGTCTTCGCGGTGTGCGGGACGCGGGACAGCGCCAGCGTGATCGTGCGGCCCTTCGGGGCCGCGTGGTCCAGCGGCACCTTCAGCGAGGCGCACTGGAGCGTCGGGTACTTGGCGGTGCCGCACTTCTTCCAGGCGAGGGGAGCGGCCTTCGCGGCGGCGGGCGGGGCGCTCGCCTCGGCGGGGACGGCGGTGATGGTCCCGGCCACGACGAGTGCGGCGCCGCACAGTACGGTTGCGCGTTTTCCCAAGGGGTCCTCCCAGGACGGATGCGGCACGGGCCGCGCGTGCCACGGCCCGTGCCGCATCCGTCCCGGAACGGGCGCCCGGAGGAACGGGTTCTGCCCGGATGTGACCCGATCGGGTCGCGAGATGCCCTCCGATGCCGCCGGAATCCTCTACAGCAGCGTGAGCTGGGTGGGTCCGGGCTCCGGCTCGGGAACGGGTTCGGGGATACGGCGGGGCATCCCGGGGCGGGCGGGCCCGATGCCGTACTCCTGGGCCAGCTCGTGCACCTGACGGGTGATCCGGCGCTGGTACCACTTCGGCGCGTAGGCGCCGTCCGCGTACAGCCGCTCGTAGCGGCGCACCAGATGCGGGTGCTCGCGGCCGAGCCACGCCATGAACCACTCGCGCGCCCCGGGCCGCAGATGCAGCACCAGCGGCGTGACCGAGGTGGCGCCGGACGCGGCGATCGCCCGCACGGTGGCCCGCAGCTGCGCCGGCTGGTCGCCGAGGAACGGGATGACCGGCGCCATCAGCACCCCGCACCCCAGCCCGTGCTCGGTCAGCGTCCGTACGACGTCCAGCCGCCGCTCGGGAGCGGGCGTGCCCGGCTCCACGGTCCGCCACAGCTCGCGGTCGACGAAGCCGACGGAGACGGACACGCCCACGTCCGTGACCTCGGCGGACTGCCTCAGCAGGTCGAGGTCGCGCAGGATCAACGTCCCCTTGGTCAGGATCGAGTAGGGGTTGGCGTGGTCGCGCAGGGCCGCCAGGATGCCCGGCATCAGGCGGTAGCGGCCCTCGGCCCGCTGGTAGCAGTCGACGTTGGTGCCCATCGCTATGTGGTCGCCCTGCCAGCGGCGGGAGGCCAGCTGCCGGCGCACCAGCTCCGGCGCGTTCACCTTCACCACGATCTGGGAGTCGAAGCCGAGTCCCGTGTCCAGGTCGAGATAGCTGTGGGTCTTGCGGGCGAAGCAGTACACGCACGCGTGCGAGCAGCCCCGGTACGGGTTCACCGTCCACTCGAAGGGCATGCGCGAGGCGCCCGGCACCCGGTTCACGATCGAGCGGGCCCGGATCTCGTGGAACGTGATCCCGGCGAACTCGGGCGTGTCGAAGGTGCGGGTGACCACGGCGTCCGCGCCGAACAGACCGGTGTCGGCCCGGCTGTGGTCCGTCTCCAGGGCGAGGTTCTCCCAGCGCATGGTGCCTCCTCGGTAGCACTGCCCCCAGAATAGAACACATGTTCCCTTGATCGTGCTACCCCCCGCCGTTCTTCGTTTCCGATCGCCTCGCGACCGGTTCCGTGAGCCGTTCGGCACCCCGATTTGGGCGGGGTGCCACCGGGGTGGTTGGCTTGCCCCAACCCCGAGAACTCAGGTCCTGGAGGAAGTCGATGGCGCAGGTCGAGGCCACTACGGAGCGGGTCGTCGCGGCGGACGCGGAGAAGGTGTTCGACGCCCTCGCCGACTACACCGGCACCCGGCGCAAGCTGCTGCCCGAGCACTTCAGCGAGTACGAGGTGCGCGAGGGCGGCGACGGCGAGGGCACCCTCGTCCACTGGAAGCTCCAGGCCACCAGCAAGCGCGTCCGCGACTGCCTCCTGGACGTCACCGAGCCCACCGACGGCGAGCTCGTCGAGAAGGACCGCAACTCCTCCATGGTCACCACCTGGCGGGTCACCCCGGCCGGCGAGGGACGCTCCCGGGTCGTCGTCACCAGCACCTGGCAGGGCGCCGGCGGCATCGGCGGCTTCTTCGAGCGCACCTTCGCGCCCAAGGGCCTCGGCCGGATCTACGACGCGCTGCTCGCCAACCTCGCCGCCGAGGTGGAGAATTGACTTGTACTCCCTTCTGAAGAGGGAGATTCGGGCCGTCCCGCCCGTTGCTGCGCCGCTACGCGGCACAGGTCTCGGGCGGGATTCCGTGACTTCCTGTTTCATCGCGCTGTGCCAGAACAGGGTCTGGTCTTACCTGCGCTCCGCAGGCTGATACCGCCAGTCCGGCGGCCGCTTTCACGTTCTTCGCGGCGTTGTGGTCCCGATCGTGCCAGGTGCCGCAGGAGGGACAGGCCCACTCCCGTACGTCCAACGGCTTGGGCCCGTCCCGGTGGCCGCAGGCGGAGCACACCTGACTGGTCGGCTCGAACCGGCCGACCTTCACGAAGGTGCGCCCATACCGCTGTGCCTTGTACTCGAGCATGGACACGAACTGGGACCAGCCCGCATCGTGCAGGCTCTTGGCCAGTCTGCCGCGCGCGAGCCCACACACCGCCAGGTCCTCCACCGCGACCGTTTGGTTCTCGCGGATCAGCTTCGTGGAGAGCTGGTGGTGAAACTCCTTGCGCGGATCGGCCACATCGGCATGGGCACGGGCAACCTTCAGACGGGCCTTCTCCCGGTTCCTCGATCCCCTCTGCTTACGCGACAACTCCCGCTGCGCCTTCTTCAGCTTCTTCTCCGCCCGGCGCAAAAACCGCGGGGAAACGATCTTCGTGCCGTTCGAGAGGACCGCGAAGTGGGTCAGGCCCAGGTCGATGCCGATCGCGGCATCCGGCTCCGGCTCGTCCCAGCGCTCCTGGTCGGTTTTGGGGCCGGTGCCGATGACGAAGCTGGCGAAGTACCTTCCGGCCGCGTCCTTGATCACCGTCACGCTCGACGGCGTCACGGGCAACTCCCGCGACCACTTGACCTTGATCTCCCCGATCTTCGGCAGCGACAGCCGCCCCCGGCCGGTGATCTTCCAGCGGGCGTTCGCGGTGAACCGGATCGCCTGCCGCGCGTCCTTGCGGGACTTGAACCGGGGCGCACCCGCCTTCTTGCCCTTGCGCTCGCCCTTGAGAGAAGCGAAGAAGTTCCTGTACGCGGCCTCGGCATCCCGCAGGGACTGCTGCAGGACGACCGCAGAGACCTCGCCCAGCCAGGAACGCTGGGGGGTGTCCTTGGCCTGGGTGATCAGTTGCCGGGACAGGGCGGCCGCGGTCGGGACGGTTCCCTGGCCGCGCGGGCCTGCTCACGGGCGCGTACCGCGTCGTTGAACACGACACGGGCGCACCCGAACGCCCGTGCCAGCGCGGTGCGCTGGCCGGACTCCGGGTACAACCTGAAGGCGTACCGAAGCTGCATACGGTGACCGTACGAACGATCACACGTGCCGTCGCTGGGAACACCCGTTCTCCAACTCACCGCCACAGCACAGTCCGGCTCCGCCGGAACGACACCGCGGCACTCCGCGCCGCAGCCACGAGATCGGCTTCACCACCGGCGTGAACGCCGATGCACTGCCGATGAAATCCGGTAGCACCCGGGCGCTTCAACCCACCGGAGCCCGGCGGCCGTTGCCGTCCTCACCGGATCGAGTGGTTCTCTTCCGCGACCGACCTGGTTCCGTAACTCGTCGCGCTTGCCCGTAGTTGTTCGCTCACGCGGACATGGTGCGGCAGTGCGACGAGGGGAGCGGGTACGTGGGCGGGAGCACTCTGGTACAGGACGAACCGGTCGCCGCACCCCCGGACGTCCCGCCTCCCGCCTCCGGCGCCACCGGCGAACTGCCGCCGCGCCGGGTGCGGTTGGTGTTCTTCGCCCTGATGCTCGCGCTGCTGCTGGCCGCGCTGGAGCAGATGATCGTCGCCACCGCCCTGCCGAAGATCGTCGGCGAGCTGCACGGCCTCGACCGGATGTCCTGGGCGATCACCGCCTACCTGCTCACCGCCACCGTCGGCCTGCCGATCTACGGCAAGCTCGGCGACCTGTTCGGCCGCAAGGGCGTCTTCCAGTTCGCCATCGTCGTCTTCGTCATCGGCTCCGCGCTCGCCGGCCGGGCCGGCACCATGGACCAGCTGATCGCCTACCGGGCCATCCAGGGCGTCGGCGCCGGCGGACTCATGATCGGCGTCCAGGCGATCATCGCCGACATCGTGCCCGCCCGGGAGCGGGGCCGCTTCATGGGCCTGATCGGCGCCGCGTTCGGCCTCGCCTCCGTCGCCGGACCGCTGCTCGGCGGCTACTTCACCGACCACCTCTCCTGGCGCTGGTGCTTCTACATCAACGTCCCCTTCGGCCTGGTCACCCTCGCCGTCGTCGCCGTCGTGCTGAAGCTCCCCAAGCCCCGGGGCCGGGCCCGGCTCGACGTCGTCGGCGCCCTGCTGCTCGCCGCCGCCTCCACCTGCCTGGTCCTGCTGACCAGCTGGGGCGGCACCGAACACGCCTGGGACTCCCGCGTCATCCTCGGCCTCGGCGCCGGAGCGGCACTCGCCTCGCTCCTGTTCCTCGTCGCCGAGCGCTTCGCCGCCGAACCCCTCATCCCGCTACGGCTGTTCCGGGACTCCGTCTTCAACGTCACCGCCCTGGTGGGCCTCGTGATCGGCGTCGCGCTGTTCGGCGCCGCCAGCTACCTGCCGACCTTCCTGCAGATGGTCGACGGCGCCACCGCCACCGAGTCCGGGCTGCTCATGCTGCCCATGATGGGCGGCATCGTCGGCGCCTCCATCGTCTGCGGCCAGCTCATCACCCGCACCGGCCGCTACCGGATCTACCCCCTCCTCGGCAGCGCCCTCGCGGCCGCCGGCATGTGGCTGCTGTCCCGGCTGGAGACCGACACGCCCCGGCTGCACTACAGCGTCTGGATGGCCGTGCTCGGCGCCGGCATCGGCATGGTGATGCCGGTCCTCGTCCTCGCCGTGCAGAACTCCGTGCGCCCGGCCGACCTCGGCACGGCCACCAGCGCCAACAACTACTTCCGGCAGATCGGCGGCAGCGTCGGCGCCGCCGTCTTCGGCACCCTCTTCGCCGGCCGGCTCACCGACGCCCTCGCCGACCGGCTCCCCGCCTCCACGGACCTGCCCGACGCCGAGGCCATCACCCCGCAGCTCGTCCACACCCTGCCCCCGGCGCTGCGCGACGCCTACATCCAGGCGTACGCCGACGCCATGCCGAGGATCTTCCTGTACCTCGTCCCGGTGCTCGTGCTGGGCCTGCTCATCGCCTTCTTCCTCAAGGAGAAACCCCTGGTGACCCACAACGCCCCCACCGAGGAGACCGGCACCACCGCCCCGCCCGCCTCCGTCCCGCAGGCCCGCTCGCCGCACGGCACGCCGCTCGCCGTCCGCGGAGCCGTCCAGCACGCCGACGGCACCGTCGTGCCCCGCGCCGCGCTGACCCTCATCGACGTCGCCGGACAACAGGTCGGCCGCGCCACCAGCGCGGAGGACGGACGGTTCGCGCTCGCCGCCCCCGGCCCCGGGGCGTACGTGATGATCGCCGCCGCCGGCGGGCA
Source organism: Streptomyces sp. SS1-1 (assembly GCF_008973465.1). NCBI lineage: Bacteria > Bacillati > Actinomycetota > Actinomycetes > Kitasatosporales > Streptomycetaceae > Streptomyces > Streptomyces sp. SS1-1. Next base: position 5,992,054 of record NZ_WBXN01000004.1, read on the forward strand.
CCAGCCGCAGGCCGTCTCCGTCACCGTCGGCGAGCGCCCCGTCGACCTCGACATCCTGCTCGGCGGCGCGGGGCGCCTCGCCGGACGCGTGCTCAGCCCCGACGGCACCCCCGTGGACGCCACCGTCACCCTCACCGACGTCCGCGGCGAGGTCGTCGCCACCACCCGCAGCGAACGCGACAGCGGCTACGTCATCACCGAACTGATCGCCGGGGAGTACACCCTCGCCGCCAGTTCGACCGCGTTCCGGCCCGCCGCCGTCCCGGTCACCGTCAAGGCGGCCCGCGAGACCCGGCAGGACATCGAACTCGCGGGCGGCGCCGCCCTGCGCGGCACCGTCCGGGCGGGCGGCGGACGCCCCGTGGAGGACGCCCGCGTCACCCTCCTCGACGCGGCCGGGAACGTCGTCGACACCCTCACCACCGGACCCGACGGCACCTTCCGGTTCACCGACCTCTCCTCCGGCGAGTACACGGTCATCGCCGCCGGTTACCCGCCGGTCGCCACCGTGCTCCAGGTCGCCCGCGGCGGGCGCACGGAACGCGACCTCCAGCTCGGGCACGAGGACTGACCCCGCCGCACGACCCGGCGCTGTCCTGCGGGAAAGGGGCGCGGCCGGATCTTTCCGCCCCCGCGCGCGCCGTTGTGAACCCGGTACATCAATTCCCCTATTGCCACACATCCCCGAGGCGGGGACCCGTACGGTGGTGGGGGCGCGCAGATCTTGCGGACCGTGGGGAGAGAGGGCCTGGGCCATGGACCGTGGCACCGAAAGGGACGGCACGGCGACGGAGCACGCCGCGACCGGACGCATCCCGCTCGCCGTGGTGGTGGTCGACCGCGCGGGGCTCGTCTCCCACTGGAGCTCCGGCGCGCGCCGCCTGTTCGGCGCCACCAAGGAGGAGGCGATCGGGCACCCCGCCGTCGATCTCCTGCCGGTGTCGGGGGCCCTGCCCGAGGACGACGACCTCTCGCCGTACGGGCCGTACGGCGCCTACGACGACCCGGGGCACGACCTGGAGACGTCCCTCGACGGACGGCTGTACTACCCCGCCGCGGGCCGGGCCCGGCTGACCGTGCCCGAGCGGGACCGCGTCGACGTCCTGTGGTGGGCCTACCCGCTGGTGGGTCCCGGCCCCGAGCGGCTGCTCGTCCTCGGCGCCGACGTCGGCCGGCTCCAGCGGGAAGCCGGGGGAGAGGACCCCGGCTTCGACCGGGTCGCGCCCGCCTTCGCCCTGCACACCGACTTCCCCGGCGCCGAGGAGCTCGCCTCCAAGCTCCCCGAGATCCTGCCCAGCATGAGCGTCGACGAGAGCGCCCGGATCGTCGGCCAGATCCTCGAACTCGGCTACCCCGTCCTGGAGTTCAGCCAGCACGACCGGGTCCCCGTCACCCCCGACTGGGGCGTGCCCCGGCGGGTGGAGCGCCGCGCCCGCCGGGAGCGGGCCGCCCGGGCCGCCGCCCACGGCTTACCGGCGCCGGCCGACGACCCCGACGAAGGTGAGGACCTGGAGTACGCCGCCGTACGCGAGCGCCTGGAGTTCCTCAACGAGGTCAGCGGACGCATCGGCACCTCCCTCGACCTGGCGCGCACCATCGTCGAGGTCAGCAAGGCCGTCGTACCCCGGTTCACCGACGTCGCCGGCACCTATCTGCGCGAACAGGTCGTCGCCGGCGAGGGGTTCCCCGACGGGGTGCCCGACACCACCACGATGTGGCACCGCGTCGCCCTCGAACACACCGACGAACCCGGCCGCTGGGACGACGTCGTCCCGGTCGGCGAGGCCATGCCCTTTCCGGCCCACACCCCGTTCTTCCAGTGCATGACCACCGGCGAGCCCGTGCTCGTCCCGCGGATCAGCCCCGAGATGGGCCACGCCATCGCGTCCCAGTTCGAGAAGCGCGACATCCGCCCGCTGATCACCGGCCGCTCGATGCTGGTCGTCCCGCTCAAGGCCCGCAACGTCGTCCTCGGCTTCATGATCCTGCTGCGCCACCCCGAGCGCGTCGAGTTCAACGACATGGACCGCGTCACCGGCGCCGAACTCGCCGCCCGAGCGGGCCTCGTACTCGACAACGCCCGTATGTACACCTACCAGGAGAGCGTCGCCGAGACCCTCCAGGACAGCATGCTGCCGCAGATCCCCCGGCGCATGGCGGGCTGCGACATCACCACCCGGTATCTGCCGGGCACGCTGCTCGGACGGGTCGGCGGCGACTGGTTCGACTCGGTCAAGCTGCCCGGCGCCCGGACCGCCCTCGTCGTCGGCGACGTCATGGGCCACGGCCTCAACTCCGCCGCCATGATGGGCCAGTTGCGCACGGCCGTACAGACCATGGCCGCCCTGGACCTGCCGCCCGCCCAGCTGCTGCGCAACCTCGACGACCTCGCCCAGCGCCTCGGCGACAACTACCTCGCGACCTGCCTGTACGTCGTCTACGACCCCCTCGCGGGTGAGCTGCTCCTCGCCAACGCCGGTCACATCCCGCCCGTCCTGGTCCGCGCCGACAGCGGGCACGGCGAACTGCTCGACCTGCCCACGGGCGCGCCGATCGGCGTCGGCGGCGTGCCCTTCGAGGAGGTCCGCGTACGCGTCGAGCCCGGCGACCGGATCGTCATGTGCACCGACGGCCTGGTCGAGCTGCGCGGCGAAGACATCGGTGTCAGGCTCGCCGTCCTGTGCGCATCCGCCGCCCACCCGGCCGCGTCCATGGACGAGGCGTGCGACACGATCATCCGCGCCCTCAACCCCCGCGACGGCCGTAAGGACGACGTCGCCCTGCTCATGGCCCGCCTCAACGGCATCGCCCCCGCCGACGTCGCCGTGCACCGCCTCGCCCGTGACCCGGCCGAGGCGGGCCGCGCCCGCGCCCTCGTGCGCGAGCGACTGCGCGCCTGGGGCCTGACCCGGCTCGCCGGAACCGCCGAACTGCTGGTGAGCGAACTCGTCACCAACGCCGTGCGGCACTCCCGCGACCGCCCCGTGGAACTGCGGCTCGTCCGGGGCGAGACGCTGCTGTGCGAGGTGGACGACGACGGCCACGAGCTGCCCACCCTGCTGGACACCGGCCCCGAGGACGACGCCGGGCGAGGGCTGCTCGTCGTGAGCGCGCTCGCCCGCGCCTGGGGAGCGAGCCGTACGGGCACCGGCAAGACCGTCTGGTTCGAGCTGACGCTCCCCGGCCGCTGACGTCCGGCGGAGGTTGCGGACGAGACGCGTGAAGGTGTGCGCCGGGCGCTTGTCGGCACCGGCCCGGCCGCGATAGACCGGATCCGCCCTTAGGTGGTCGCCGGTCGTGTTCCAGGGGGAGTCGGTCATGAGCGTGACGAGTCGGTACCGGGACGCCTGGGAGGGCTTCTGGAGCGAGGCGCCCGAGGAGCGGGGCGCCGTGTTCTGGGACGCGGAGCCCGCGCTGACCGCGGCCCGCCATCTGCCCCTGCTGGAACCGCACCTGACCGCACCCGACCTGGTGATGATCGACCTGGGCTGCGGCAACGGCACCCAGACCCGTTTCCTCGCCGACCGCTTCCCGCGCGTCGTCGGCGCCGACCTCTCCGCCGCGGCCCTCGACCACGCCCGCCGGGCCGACCCGGCCGGGCAGGCGGCGTACCGGCTGCTCGACGTCGTGGACAAGGCGGAGGTCCAGACGCTGCACGCCGAGTTCGGCGACGCCAACCTCTATGTGCGCGGTGTCCTGCACCAGGCCGAGCCCGGCGACCGGCAGGCGATGGCGGACGCGCTCGCCACGCTGGCCGGTGAGCGCGGCCGGGTCCTCCTCGTCGAACCCTCCGAGGCCGCCAAGCGCGTCCTCATGGGCCTGGCACAGGGCCCCGCCGGGCCGCCGCCCAAGCTGGCCCCCGTCCTGCGGCACGGCATCGCCCCGGGCGAGGTGAGCGACGACGCGCTGACCGGGTATCTGCGCTCGGCCGGCCTCGACGTGCTCGCGAGCGGCACGCTGCCGCTGGCCACCACCGAACACGGCCCCGACGGCACCCGGATCGAACTGCCGTCGACGTGGATCGTGGCGGGGCGACGGCCTTAGGCAGCCGTCGGCACGCAGAGCACCGGAAGGTACGACAGGTGCAGGAGCTTGTGCGGGGTGGAGCCCAGCAGGGCGCCCCGCAGCGGGCTCTCGCCCCAGGTGCCCACGACGATGCAGCGTGCCCCGTGCCGGGACGCGGCGTCGAGCAGCGCCTCCGCCGGCTTCTGGTCGATGACCTCCACGGTCGCCGCCACCCCCGCCTTCCCGGCGACGTCGACGGCGTGCTCCAGGGCCGTCCGGCCGGTCTCCCGCAGGGCGTCCCGGTGCGCGGCGTACTCCTCGCCGAGCGAACCCGGCGCCGCCGCCCCGTAGACCAGCACGAGGGTGTCGCCGAACGCGGCCGCCACCTCCACGGCGACGGAGAGCGCGCGGACCGCGCCCGGGGACTCGTCGTAACCGCACACCACGGGCATGTCAGGACTCCTTGCCGTGCACGAGGTCGGGGTCGGCCACGTCGGGGCGCTCCTCCCAGAACGCCGGGGCCATCAGCCGCCACACCACCATCAGCACCACGCCCGCGAGGGTGATGCCGATGCCGATGACCAGCGGCGGGCCGAGCCCGAACCAGGAGACGCCGCTGTAGGAGTTGGCGGGGTCGGACATGTCGGCGACCGACTCGACGAGCAGCCAGGCCAGCAGCCCGGCGCCGACGACCGGGCCGAAGCCGATCAGCAGGAAGTTGCGGACGCTCTCGGTGAGGTGACGCCGGTAGTAGACGGCGCACGCGAGGCCGGTGAGCGCGTAGTAGAAGGCGATCAGCAGGGACAGCGCGGTGAGCGAGTCGAACAGGGCGTTCTCGCTGATCTGCCGGACCACCAGGTACCAGGCGATGGCGATGCCCGCCACCCACCAGGTGCTCACGTCGGGCGTGCGGAACCGGTGGTGGATGTGCCCGAAGTGGGCCGGCAGGGCGTACCGGCGGGCCATGGACAGCGCGGTGCGCGAGGCCGGGATGATCGTGGTCTGCGTGGACGCCAGACCGGACGTGGACACCGCCAGCAGCACCACCCAGTCCCAGCCGCCCATCACCTTGCCCGCGAGGAGGGCGAAGATGAACTCCTCCTCGTCGGCGTTCTCCGACAGGAACGCCGGACCGGCGTAGGCCACGACCGCGATGGCCACCGCCACATACGTGACCAGCAGGATGACCGTCGACCACACGGCCGCCTGACCGGGGGCGGTCGCCGAGTTCTCGGTCTCCTCGGTGAGGTTCACCGCCGACTCCCAGCCCCAGTAGATGAACACGCCCAGCAGCAGCCCCGCCGTCAGCGGCGCGCCGCCCGCGCCGAACGGGTCCAGCCAGTGGATCGCGGGCTTCACCGCGTCGAGGTCCCCGGTGCCGGCGTACACCCGGTAGAGCGCCACGACCGCGAACGCGAGGAGGCAGGCGACCTGGGCGAGGATCAGCGCGTTCTGCACCCGCGCCGACACCTCGGTGCCGATGACGCACACCGCCGTCATCACCAGGATGAGCACCACGGTGAGGATCTGCCGCACCCACTCGTTGTCGGCCCAGCTGTCCAGGCCGAAGGCGAGCAGCGCGAACGTCACCGCCACGTCCGCCAGCGAGCCGACGACCAGGACACCGGTCATGGTGATGGCCCAGCCGCCGAGCCAGCCCGCCCACGGCCCCATCGCGCGGGTCACCCAGGAGAAGGTCGTGCCGCAGTCCTGGTCGACCTTGTTGAGGTAGTAGAACGCCGACGCGATCAGCAGCATCGGCACGAACGCCGCCAGCATCACGCCGGGCGCGTACACCCCCACCAGCGCCACGATCGGGCCGATCACCGCGGCCAGCGAGTACGCGGGCGACGTCGCGTTGAGCCCGATGACGAGCGCGTCGAGGAACCCGATCGCGTCGGGCTTCAACGAGTCCGGCTGCGGGGTGCCCGTACTGGCTTCGGCCATGCTGCCTCACTTCGGTCGTGCCTGACCTCATGAAACAGGGAACGGCCGGGCCCGCCCGGTCTTTGCCGGACTCGCGCGCGATGTCTCACCCGTGTGCCCAGCCGCCGCCCGCGCCGGGGGTGCGCGCAGGGCGTGGGACCGGTCGTGGCGGGTTCTGACAGGGGCGCGTAACGTGGCGCCCCATGAAGATCCTCATCAGCGCCGACATGGAGGGCGCGACCGGCGTGACCTGGCCGGGGGACGTTCTGCCGGGGACACCGCAGTGGGAGCGGTGCCGGGGGATGTTCACCTCGGACGTGGACGCGGCCGTGCGCGGCTTCTTCGACGGCGGTGCCGACTCCGTCCTCGTCAACGAGGCCCACTGGAGCATGCGCAACCTGCTGCTCGAACGGCTCGATGAACGGGCCGAGATGCTGACCGGACGGCACAAGGCGCTGTCGATGGTGGAGGGCGTCCAGCACGGGGACGTCGACGGGATCGCGTTCATCGGCTACCACACGGGCGCCGGCATGGAGGGCGTCCTCGCCCACACCTACCTCGCCAACCAGATCACCGGGGTCTGGCTGGACGACGTCCGGGCGAGCGAGGGTCTGCTGAACGCGCACGTCGTCGCCGAGTACGGCGTCCCCGTCGTCCTCGTCACCGGCGACGACCTGGCCTGCGAGGACGCCCTCGGCTACGCGCCCGAGGCGCTGAAGGTCGCCGTCAAGGACCACGTCTCCCGGTACGCGGCCGTGTGCCGCACTCCGGCCAGGACCGCCGCCGACATCCGCGCGGCGGCCAGGGACGCCGCCGCCCTCGCGGTCCGCGGGGAGCCCGTGCAGGCCGGGCCGCACACGGTGGCCGTCGAGTTCGACGCCGAGCACCTGGCGATGGCGGCGACCGTCGTCCCCGGCGTCGCACGGATCGGGGAGCGCAAGGTGGCGTACACCAGCGAGCGCATGTACGAGGCAATCCGGACCTTCAAGGCGGTCACCACGATCGTCTCGGCCGCGGTGGAGGAGCAGTATGGCTGACGAGCAGGCACTCGAGGAGGTGGTGGCGTTCACGTCCGACCTCATCCGCGTCGACACCACCAACCGGGGCGGCGGCGACTGCCAGGAGCGGCCCGCCGCCGAGTACGCGGCGGCCCGGCTCGCGGAGGCGGGCCTGGAGACCACGCTGCTGGAGCGCACGCCCGGCCGCACGAACGTGGTCGCCCGTATCGAGGGCACCGACCCCTCGGCGGACGCCCTGCTCGTCCACGGGCACCTGGACGTCGTGCCCGCCGAGGCCTCCGAGTGGAGCGTGCACCCGTTCTCCGGCGAGGTCCGCGACGGTGTCGTCTGGGGCCGGGGCGCCGTCGACATGAAGAACATGGACGCGATGATCCTGTCCGTCGTACGGGCCTGGGCGCGCCAGGGCGTGCGGCCCCGCCGGGACATCGTGATCGCGTTCACCGCCGACGAGGAGGCCAGCGCCGAGGACGGCTCCGGCTTCCTCGCCGACCGGCACGCCGCCCTGTTCGAGGGCTGCACCGAGGGCATCAGCGAGTCCGGCGCGTTCACCTTCCACGACGGCTCGGGCCGCCAGATCTACCCGATCTCGGCCGGCGAGCGCGGCACCGGCTGGCTGCGGCTCACCGCCCACGGCCGGGCCGGCCACGGCTCCCGGGTCAACCGGGAGAACGCGGTGACCCGGCTCGCCGCCGCCATCACCCGGATCGGCGACCACGAGTGGCCGGTGCGGCTGACCCCGACCGTGCGCGGCGCCCTCACCGAACTCGCGGAGCTGTACGGCCTGGACACGAGCCTGGACGACGTGGACGGCCTGCTGGAGAAGCTCGGCCCCGCCGCCAAGCTCGTCGAGGCGACCGTCCGCAACAGCGCCAACCCGACGATGCTGGAGGCCGGTTACAAGGTCAACGTCATCCCGGGCCAGGCCACGGCGTTCGTGGACGGACGGTTCCTGCCGGGCCACGAGGACGAGTTCCGCGCCACCCTCGACGAACTCACCGGACCCGACGTGGACTGGGAGTTCCACCACCGGGAGGTCGCCCTCCAGTCCCCCCTGGACTCGCCGACGTACGCCCTGATGCGGGCCACCGTCGAGGAGTTCGCGCCCGAGGGGCACACCGTGCCGTACTGCATGGCGGGCGGCACGGACGCCAAGCAGTTCTCCCGGCTCGGCATCACCGGCTACGGTTTCTCGCCGCTGAAGCTGCCGGAGGGCTTCGATTACTCGGCCATGTTCCACGGCGTCGACGAACGGGTGCCCGTCGAGGCCCTGCACTTCGGCGTCCGGGTGCTCGACCGGTTCCTGCGCACGGCTTAGACGATCTGGGGGAGACAGTGCGGACTCTGGCGTACGGATCATGGCCCTCGCCGATCGACGCGGGCCTCGCCGCCGCGCACGACGGGCGGCCCGACTTCGTGGGCTTCGTCGGTGACGAGGCCTGGTGGACGGAACCGCGGCCCGCCGAGGGCGGCCGGCGCACCCTCGTGCGCCGCCGCGCCGACGGGCACGAGGAGTCGGTGCTGCCCCCGCCGTGGAACGTGCGCAGCCGCGTCATGGAGTACGGCGGGCAGCCGTGGGCCGGCGTGAGCACCGACGGCGGGCCGCTCGTCGTCTTCGTGAACTTCGCCGACCAGCGGCTCTACCGGTACGAGGAGGGCGCCGAGCCGCGCCCGCTCACCCCGGTGTCCCCGGTGGGCGGCGGACTGCGCTGGGCGGAGCCGCTGGTGCGGGCCGACCTCGGCGAAGTGTGGTGCGTGCTGGAGGAGTTCACCGGGGAGGCGCCCACCGATGTGCGGCGCGTCCTGGCCGCCGTCCCGCTCGACGGCTCCGCGGCGGACGACCGGGACGCCGTACGCGAACTCACCGACGGGCGGCACCGGTTCGTCACCGGGGCGCGGATCTCACCGGACGGACGGCGGGCCGCCTGGCTGGCCTGGGACCACCCCCGGATGCCCTGGGACGGCACGGAACTGCTCGTCGCGGACATCACCGCCGACGGGACGTTCGAGAACACCCGGAGCGTCGCGGGCGGCCCCGAGGAGTCCGTCGCCCAGGCCGACTGGACGCCCGACGGCCGGCTGCTGCACACCAGCGACGCCGGCGGCTGGTGGAACCTGTACCGCGACGGCGAACCCCTGTGCCCGCGCGAGGAGGAGTTCGGCGGGCCGCTGTGGCAGCTCGGCCTGCGCTGGTCCGCCCCGCTCGACAGCGGCCTCGTCGCCGTCCTGCACGGCCGCGGCGCCCTGCGCCTGGGCGTCCTGGACCCGGAGACCGGCGAGATCGTCGACGCGCCCGGCCCCTGGACCGAGTTCGCGCCGACCCTCGCCGTCCACGGCGAGCGGATCGTGGCCGTCGGCGCCGGCCCGCTCACCGCGCACGAGGTCGTCGAACTGGACACCCGCACCGGCCACTGCCGGGTGATCGGCGCCGCCCACCGGGACGCCGTGGACCCCGCCCACTACCCGGAACCGCAAGTCCGCACCTTCACCGGCCCCTCCGGCGAGGACATCCACGCGCACGTCTACCCGCCCCGGCACCCGGACTGCGCGGCCCCCGACGGCACGCTGCCGCCGTACGTCGTCTGGGCGCACGGCGGCCCCACCTCCCGCTCGCCCCTCGTCCTCGACCTGACCGTCGCCTACTTCACCTCGCGCGGCATCGGCGTCGCCGAGGTCAACTACGGCGGCTCCACCGGGTACGGCCGGGCCTACCGCGAACGGCTCCGCGAGCAGTGGGGCGTCGTCGACGTCGAGGACTGCGCGGCCGTCGCGCTCGCCCTCGCCGACGAGGGCACCGCCGACCGCGACCGGCTCGCCATCCGCGGCGGCAGCGCGGGCGGCTGGACCACGGCCGCGTCGCTGACGAGCACCGACGTCTACGCCTGCGGCACGATCATCTACCCGATCCTCGACCTGACCGGCTGGGGAACCGGGGAGACCCACGACTTCGAGTCGCAGTACCTGGAGAGCCTCGTCGGACCGCTCGCCGAGGTGCCCGGCCGGTACGAGGACCGCTCACCCGTCACCCGCGCCGACCGGCTCACCGCGCCCTTCCTGCTGCTCCAGGGCCTGGACGACGTCATCTGCCCGCCCGCCCAGTGCGAACGGTTCCTCGCCCGGCTGGAGGGCCGGGACGTGCCGCACGCCTACCTCGCCTTCGAGGGGGAGGGCCACGGGTTCCGCCGCGCGGACACCATGGTCCGGGCCCTGGAAGCCGAACTGTCCCTGTACGCCCAGGTCTTCGGCTTCGACCCGCCCGGCGTCCCCACCCTGGAGCTCGGCAAGTGACCCCGCCCCTGAAGCCGTTGCGCCGGCCGGCCCGGCTCGCCGCCGGTGCCCGCGTGGCCGTCGTCGCGCCCAGCGGGCCGGTGCCCGACGAGCGGATCGAGGCCGGCCTCGACGTGCTGCGCGGCTGGGACCTCGACCCGGTGGTGGCCCCGTACGTTCGCGGCCGGCACGAGCGGTTCGGCTATCTCGCGGCCACCGACGCCGACCGGGCCGCCGACCTCCAGCGCGCCTGGTGCGACCCGTCCGTCGACGCCGTGCTCTGCGCGCGCGGCGGGTACGGCGCCCAGCGCATGGTCGACCTGCTCGACTGGGACGCCATGGCGGCGGCCGGACCGAAGGTGTTCGTCGGGTTCAGCGACATCACCGCGCTCCACGAGGCGTTCGCCGTGCGGCTGGGACTCGCCACCCTGCACGGCCCGATGGCCGCCGGCGTCGACTTCATCCAGCACGCCCGGGCCCGGGACCATCTGCGGGCCACCCTCTTCGCACCCGAGACGGTGCGGGTCATCGCCTCCGGCGGCTCCGCGCTCGTACCGGGCCGGGCCCACGGCGTCACCCTCGGCGGCTGCCTCACCCTGCTCACCTCCGAACTGGGCACCCCGCACGCCCGTACCTCGGCGGACGGCGGCCTGCTCTGCCTGGAGGACGTCGGGGAGGAGCCGTACCGGCTCGACCGGGCCCTCACCCAACTCCTGCGCGCGGGCCTGCTCGACGGGGTGCGCGGCATCCTGCTCGGTTCGTGGGAGGAGTGCGGGCCCTACGAGGAGGTGCGCGCCGTGCTGGAGGACCGGCTGGGCGGGCTCGGCGTGCCCGTCGCGGAGGAGTTCGGGTTCGGGCACGGCGCGGGCGCGCTCACCATCCCCTTCGGGCTCGGCGCCGAACTCGACGCCGACGCGGGCACCTTGACGCTGGACGAACCCGCGCTGCGCTGACCGCCGGTCACGGCGTGTGACCGCACCTGTACGCCGCGGCCGCTCGTCGTGCGGGGACCCGGGCCCGGGAGCATGCTGGAGGCATGGCCCCGAAGACGTCCCGCCGCGCACCGAGCGCGGACGACCGGCGGGGCGGCCTGGCGGGAGCGCTGACCCCCCGCCGGATCGCCGCGCTGGTGCTGCTCGCCCTCGCCCTCGTCTTCATCTTCGAGAACACCGAGGACACCGAGATCCGGCTGCTGGTCCCCGTGGTGACCATGCCCCTGTGGGTCGCCCTGCTCGGCATGGGCGTCCTCGGCGCGCTCGTCGGCGCCCTCTCACTGGCACGCCGGCGCCGTTGACGGGACGTAGGCTGACCGGATGCCGCACCACCCCGCCTCCCCCTACCTCGCCGAGGGCCCCCGTGTGGGCATACGCCACTTCACCTACGAGGACGGCGCCGAGTTCACCGCGCGCGCCCGCGAGAGCAGGGAACTGCACCGGCCCTGGCTCTTCCCGCCCGACACCGCCGCCGCGTACACCGCGTACGCGGGACGGCTGATCGAGGACCGCACCAAGGCCGGCTTCCTGGTCTGCGCCAAGGACGACGGCGGCGCCCTCGCCGGCTACATCAACATCAACAACATCGTGCAGGGCGCCTTCTGCAGCGGCGCCCTCGGCTACGGCGCCTTCGCGCACGCCGCCGGGCGCGGCCTCATGCGGGAGGGCCTGGACCTCGTCGTCGACCACGCCTTTGGGATGATGGGCCTGCACCGGCTGGAGATCAACGTGCAGCCCGGCAACGCCGCCTCCATCGGGCTCGCCCGCGCCTGCGGGTTCCGGCTGGAGGGCTACTCGCCGGACATGCTCTTCATCGACGGCGCGTGGCGGGACCACGAACGCTGGGCGATCACCACGGAGATGCGCGGCCCGCGCTGACCGTGCCGCGCGGCCCGCTCAGGTCCTGCGGTCCGCGTACTCGTAGATCGCCCCGTCCGGGTGCATCGCGATGAGGTTGCGGCCCACCGGCGTGGGGACCGGGCCCGCCACGATGTGCGCGCCCATCTCGCTCAGCACCTTCTGGGCCTCCTCGACGTCGGAGACCGCGATCGTCGCCGCGACCTTGCGCAGCACCTCCAGCTCCGCCCGCGGCCCGCTCATCAGGAGGAAGCACCCGACCGCGGCCACCTGCACACCGCCGCGCTCGAAGCGCAGGGCCGTGCCGCCGGCGAGGCGTTCGTAGAAGGGGACCGCGGCCTCCAGGTCGTCGACGCACACGCGCAGCGTGGCTCCCAGAATCTCCATGCCGAAAAGCCTAGTGGGGAGCCCCCTCCGCCGGTGATCGCTTCACGCGATCCCCTCACTCCCCGTTACCCGACGGTCCGTCCGGGTACCCGCCGGCCATGGACCGCTTGGATCATCTTGAGCATCTGGACAAGCACCTGGTCGACGAACTGGCGCAGGTGGCACGGGAGACCGTGCGCGACGAACTGCGCGAGCAGACGCGCCGGCAGCGCCGCCGCGCCGCGCTCTACGCAGGATCGGGCGCCGCCGCGCTGTACGCCGGAGCGGCCCTCGCGCTGGCCCTGGGCCTCGGCCTCGCCGCCGGGCTGCCCGGCTGGGCCGCCGCGCTGATCACCGCGGTGGTCCTCGGCGCGGTGGCCTACGCCCTGCGCGCGGCGGCCCGCCCGTCCCGGGGGCACGGCGACACGACCGCGGCCCGGGGGACCGCCATGGACGGCACGCCGTACCCGCCGAAGCCGTCCGCCCCGCCCACCGCCGGCCAGGCACCGGCCGCCCCCCACGAGCACCGGTAGCCGCCCGGCCGGGTGAGTCGGTGCCGACGTTTGGGGGCACGGGGCAGGGGGACGCGGAAGGCTCCCGAGGTATGCGACACGCGATCGACAAGGCCGGAGGCCCACCGTGAGTCGACCCCGCATCGTGATCGTCGGCGCCGGATTCGCCGGGTACCGTGCCGCCCGCACTCTGTCCCGGCTCACCCGGCACCAGGCCGACATCACCCTGCTCAACCCGACCGACTACTTCCTGTACCTGCCCCTGCTGCCCCAGGTCGCCGCCGGCATCCTGGAGCCCCGCCGGGTCACCGTCTCCCTCTCCGGCACCCTGCCGCACGTCCGGCTGGTGCTCGGCGAGGCCGACGGCATCGACCTCGACGGCCGCACCGTGCGCTACACCGATCCGGAGGGCGGGGCCGGCACCCTCTCCTACGACCGGCTCGTGCTCGCCGCGGGCAGCGTCAACAAGCTGCTGCCCATCCCGGGCGTCGCCGAGCACGCCCACGGCTTCCGCAGCCTGCCCGAGGCGCTGTACCTGCGCGACCACGTCACCCGGCAGATGGAACTCGCCGCCGCGGGCGACGACCCCGCGCGCTGCCAGGCCCGCTGCACCTTCGTCGTGGTCGGCGCCGGATACACCGGCACCGAGGTCGCCGCGCACGGCCAGCTGTTCACCGACGCCCAGGTGCGCAAGCACCCGCTGCGCGCCGGGATGCGCCCGCGCTGGATGCTGCTCGACATCGCCGACCGCGTCCTGCCGGAGCTGGACGAACGGCTCGCCCGCACCGCCGACGAGGTGCTGCGGCAACGCGGCGTCGACGTGCGGATGGGCACCTCCGTCAAGGAGGCCACCCACGACGGGGTCCTGCTGACCGACGGCGAGTTCGTGCCCACCCGCTCCCTGGTCTGGTGCGTCGGCGTACGGCCCGACCCCCTCGCCGCCGCCCTCGAACTGCCCCTGGAACGCGGCCGGCTGCTCGTCGACCCGCACCTCCAGGTGCCGGGCCGCGCCGAGCTGTTCGCCGCCGGGGACGCGGCCGCCGTACCCGACCTGGAGAAGCCCGGCTCGTACACGCCGATGACCGCGCAGCACGCCTGGCGGCAGGGCAGGACCGTCGCCCACAACGTCGCCGCGTCCCTCGGTATGGGGGAGCAGCGCGCCTACCGCCACCGCGACCTGGGCTTCGTCGTCGACCTCGGCGGTGTGAAGGCGGCCGCCAACCCGCTCGGCGTGCACCTGTCCGGGCCGGTGGCGGGCGCCGTCACCCGCGGATACCACCTCGCCGCGATGCCCGGCAACCGGGTGCGGGTCGCCGCCGACTGGGTGCTGGACGCCGTACTGCCGCGCCAGGCCGTGCAGTTGGGCCTCGTGCGCTCGTGGTCGGTGCCGCTCGACACCGCCTCACCGGAGCTGGTCCGCATGCCCGGCGGCCCGGACGGGGTGAAGGCGCCGGACCGCGACGAACCGGCGAAGGAGACGTCCGGGGAGTCCGACCCCATGCGGGATCCCGACGCCGTCCGGCACCCCGAACCCCCGGGCCCGGTGAAGCGCCCCGAACGCCCGGAGCAGCGCGAGGAGAAGGCGCAGCACCGCAAGAAGTCCACCGCCTCGACCTCCCGGAAGGGGACCCATGAACACCGATGAACTCGTCGAGCTCGGCCAGCAGTTGCGCGTGGACAGCGTGCGCGCCTCCGCCGCCGCGGGCTCGGGGCATCCGACGTCGTCGATGTCCGCGGCCGACCTGGTGGCCGTCCTGTTCGCCAACCACCTGCGCTACGACATGGACCGGCCCGAACACCCCGGCAACGACCGCTTCATCCTGTCCAAGGGCCACGCGTCGCCGCTGCTGTACTCCGCCTACAAGGCCGCCGGGGCCATCGAGGACGGGGAACTCCTCACGTTCCGCAAGCTCGGCAGCCGCCTCGAAGGACACCCCACGCCGCGCCGGCTGCCCTACGTGGAGACCGCCACCGGATCGCTCGGGCAGGGCCTGCCGATCGGCGTCGGCGTCGCCCTCGCGGGACGGCGCCTGGACCGCACCGGCTACCGCGTCTGGGTGCTGTGCGGCGACAGCGAACTCGCCGAGGGTTCCGTGTGGGAGGCCGCCGAGCACGCCGCCTTCGAGGGCCTGGACAACCTCACCGCGATCGTCGACGTGAACCGGCTCGGGCAGCGCGGCCCCACCCGGCACGGCCACGACCTCGACGCCTACGCCCGCCGCTTCCAGGCGTTCGGCTGGCACACCATCGAGATCGACGGCCACGACGTGGACGCCATCGACCGCGCCTACGGCGAGGCCCGCTCCACCACCGGACAGCCCACCGTCGTCCTCGCCCGCACCCTCAAGGGCAAGGGCGTCGCGTCCGTCCAGGACCGCGAGGGCCTGCACGGCAAGCCGCTCCCGGAGGCCGACGAGGCCATCGCCGAGCTCGGCGGCCGCCGCGACCGCACCTTCCACGTCCACGAACCGCTCACCTCCGGCCAGCCGCGCCCCGTGCCGTCCGGGGACGCCGACCTGCCCCGCTGGGACCGGGGCGAGAAGGTCGCCACCCGCGACGCCTACGGCCACGCCCTCGCCGCGCTCGGCTCCGGCCGCGGCGACGTCGTCGCCCTCGACGGCGAGGTCAGCGACTCCACGCGCGCCGAGTTCTTCGCCAAGGAACACCCCGAGCGGTTCTTCGAGTGCTACATCGCCGAACAGCAGCTCGTCGCCGCCGCCGTGGGCCTCTCGACCCGCGGCTGGGTGCCGTACGCGTCGACGTTCGCGGCCTTCCTGACCCGCGCCCACGACTTCGTGCGCATGGCCGCGGTCAGCGGCGCCGGGATCAACCTGGCCGGCTCCCACGCGGGCGTCGCCATCGGGCAGGACGGCCCGAGCCAGATGGGCCTGGAGGACCTGGCGATGATGCGGTCCGTGTACGGCTCGACCGTGCTGTACCCCTGCGACGCCAACCAGACCGCCAAACTCGTCGCGGCCATGGCGGACCTCGACGGCGTGCGCTACCTGCGCACCTCGCGCGGCGCCGACCCCGTCCTGTACGGCCCCGACGAGGAGTTCCCGGTCGGCGGCAGCAAGGTGCTGCGCTCCGGCGAGCAGGACAGGCTGACCCTGGTCGCGGCCGGTGTCACCGTCCACGAGGCGCTCGCCGCCGCCGACGCACTGGCCCGCGACGGCATCGACGTCCGGGTCGTCGACCTGTACTCGGTCAAGCCCGTCGACCGCGAGACCCTGCGCCGGGCGGCCGAGGAGACCGGCTGCCTGGTCACCGTGGAGGACCACCACGAGGAGGGCGGGCTCGGCGACGCCGTCCTCGACGCCTTCACCGACGGGCGCCCCGTGCCCCGGCTGGTGCGCCTGGCCGTGCGGATGATGCCGGGCTCGGCCTCCCCCGACGAGCAGCTGCACGCCGCCGGCATCGACGCCGCGTCCATCGCCTCCGCCGTCAAGCTGCTCGTCGAGGAGGCGGTCGTACGGTGACCGGCGGCGACGGCGCCACGACGGTCCGCGCGGGCCGCCGCACCGTCCAGGTCAAGCGGGTCGGCAAGGTGCTCTTCCCCGGCGGCGGGCGAGCGAAGGAGTACACCAAGGGCGACCTCGTCGACTACCACCGGGCGATCGCGCCCCACATGCTGCCGCACCTGCGCGGCCGCCCGCTGATGCTGGAGCGGCACCCCGACGGCCTCGACGGCCCCACGTTCATGCAGAAGAACACCCCGGAGCACTACCCGGACTGGATCACCCGGGTCGAGGTCCCCAAGGAGGACGGCACCGTCACGCACACCGTCTGCGACGACACGGCCACCCTCGTGTTCCTCGCCGACCAGGCGTGTCTGACCCTGCACCGCTGGCTGTCCCGCACCGGCACGACGGGCGGCCTCGACCACCCGGACCGGCTGGTCTTCGACCTCGACCCGGCGGGGGACGACTTCGAACACGTCAGAGAGGCCGCGCGGCGGCTCCATGAACTCCTGGACGAACTGGAACTCCCGTCGGCGCCCATGACGACCGGCTCGCGCGGCCTGCACGTCGTCGTCCCCCTCGACGGCCGGGACGACTTCGACGCCGTCCGGGACTTCGCGCACGAGGTCGCCGGGACGCTGGCCGAGGCCCACCCGGACCGGCTGACCACCGCCGCCCGCAAGAAGGACCGCGGCGACCGCCTCTACCTGGACGTCCAGCGCAACGCCTACGCCCAGACCGCCGTCGCCCCCTACACCGTCCGCGCCCTGCCCGGCGCCCCCGTCGCCACCCCGGTGACCTGGGACGCCGTCGACGACCCGGAGCTGCACGCACGCCGCTGGAGCATCGCCGACGCCGTCGAGCAGGCCGCGACGGACCCCTGGGCGGGACTCGGCCGGGCCCGCGCCCTCGGGCCGGCCCGCCGCCGCCTCGCGACCCTGCGCGACTGAACGGACGCCACCCGTCACCGGACGCAAGTCGGCGGTTTACGGGGCGCTTTCCGGGCCACACGGCGTAGGAGGCGCCCATGAATGATTCACAGAACACATCCAAGTCATCCAGACGACAGACGGACGGGACCGGCAAGGGACCGACCCCTATGGAGATCCTGCGCGAGGCGCGGGCCCAGCTCGCCGAGCTCACCGGCATGGAAGCGGAGACCGTGACGTCCTTCGATCGCACGGAGGACGGCTGGACCCTCGAGGTCGAGGTCCTGGAACTGTCCCGCGTCCCCGACACGATGAGCCTCATGGCGAGCTACCAGGTCGAACTGGACTCCGAGGGGCAGCTCACCGGATACCGGCGTCTGGGCCGGTACGAGCGGGGGCGTTCCGACGCCCGGCGCGGCCGCTAGGCCCGCGCCCCCACACCCGGCACACCGTCCCCGAGACAAGGAGGAACGTTCCGCATGACCGTTGTCCCGGCACAGCAGACCGGCGGCGGAGGCGGCAGCAGCGGCCTCTATGACGTACTTGAGCTTGTTCTGGACAGGGGACTCGTCATCGACGCGTTCATCCGGGTATCCCTGGTCGGCATCGAGATCCTGAAGATCGACGTGCGTGTCGTCGTGGCCAGCGTCGACACGTACCTGCGCTTCGCCGAGGCGTGCAACCGGCTCGACCTGGAGTCGGGCCCGAACAAGAGCCCCGGACTGCCGGAGATCGTCGGTGAGGTCACCGAGTCCGGCGCGCGGGGCAAGTCCAAGGGCGCGCTCTCCGGAGCCGCCGAGACCATCTCCGACGCCTTCAAGCAGGCGCGGGAGGACAGCGACGAGGAGCGCCCGCGGCGCACGCGCAAGTCCACGGCCTCCTCGCGCCGGAAGGAGGAGCAGGAGTGAGCACGTACGTCTACGGCATCACCGCGAGCTCGCACCCCGCCCTCCCCGAGGACATGGGCGGTGTCGGCGACCCGGCGCGCCCCGTGCGCGTCCTGACGCAGGGCCGTATCGCCGCCCTCGTCAGCGACGCCCCGGAGGGGCTGCGTCCCAAGCGCCGGGAGCTGCTCGCGCACTCCAACGTGCTCGCCGAGGCGGGCGCCGCGGGGTGTGTGCTGCCGATGCGGTTCGGCAGCGTCTCGCCCGACGACGACACGGTCCTGTCCGTGCTCGCCGACCGCGCCGACCACTACGCGGAGCGGCTGGCGGCCCTGGAGGGCAAGGACGAGTACAACGTCAAGGCCAACCACGTGGAGGACGCGGTCCTGCACCGCGTCCTGTCGGAGAACCCCGAGCTGCGGGCCATGACGGAGGCCAACCGGAAGGCGGGCGGCGGAAGTTACGACGACCGGCTGCGGCTCGGCGAGATGGTCGCCGCGGCCGTCAAGGCGCAGGAGGCCCAGGACGCCACCGACGTCCGGCACACGCTGGAGCCGGCCGCCGCCGACGTCAGCGTGGGCGCCGACTCCTCGGGCTGGCTCGCCAACGTGTCGTTCCTGGTCGCCCGCGACGAGGCGGACGCGTTCCTGGCCGCCGTGGAGCAGCTGCGCAAGGGCCATCCGCACCTCGAGGTGCGGCTCAACGGCCCGCTGCCGCCGTACAGCTTCGTCGAGCCGGGTCCGGGCGACTCCGGTCTCGCGGAGACCGCCGGCAGCGGCGCGGCCGGCGAGGTCGCCAGGGAGTGAGTCATGGGACTGCTCGGAGAGATCCTGCTGCTGCCGTTCGCCCCGGCGCGCGGCAGCGGCTGGGTCATCAAGAAGGTGCTGGAGGAGGCCGAGCGCCTCTACTACGACCCCAGTGCCGTGCGCGCCGAACTGGCGCGGCTGGAGGAGCAGTTGACCGCCGGCGAGATCGACGAGGAGGAGTTCGACCGCCGCGAGGACGAGCTGCTCGACCGGCTCGACACGGGAATGCGCGCAGGCTACGGGAACGGTGACAGGACGGCATGATGAACCGAGTTGGACTGGGCCTCGCGATAGGGGCCGGATACGTCCTAGGACGGACGAAGAAGGCCAAGATGGCCTTGGCGGTGGGCGGTCTCGTCGCCGGCAAGAAGCTGAACCTCACGCCGAAGGCGCTGGCCGAGCTGGTCACCACGCAACTGGCGGGCAATCCGCAGTTCAAGGAGCTCGGCGACCAGCTGCGGCAGGATCTGAGCGGGGTCGGCAAGGCCGCCTCAGGGGCTCTCGTCGAGCGGCAGATCGCGGCGCTCGCCGACCGGCTGCACGGCCGGACCGCAGAGGTGCGCGAACAGCTGGCGGGCGGCGGGTCCGACGACGCGCGTGACGAGGACGCCTACGACGAGGACGAGGACGAGGCGCCCGAGGACGACGAGCCGCGCGCCGACGACGACGCCGACGACGCCGAGGACTCCGGCGGCGGGGACCGCGAGGAGCGGGCCCCGGCCGGGAAGGCGGCGAAGAAGGCCCCGGCGAAGAAGACGGCGAAGAAGGCCCCCGCCAAGAAGACGGCGGCCAAGAAGACCGCCCCCGCGAAGAAGACGGCGGCGAAGAAGACCGGCTCCGCGCGGTCCGCGTCCCGCAGGGCGACGGGCGGCTCGCGACGGTCCCAGGGTGGTGACGGAGCATGACCGAGACACTCGGCTCCGCGGCCGGCGGGGCGGCGAAGAAGCAGCCGCTGTCCGACCTCGCGCACAGCGAGGCCGCCGACCGGCTCAAGAGCGAGGTGCAGGACTACCTCGCCGCCCAGGCCCAGCGCCTGCTCGCCGGCACCGGCCGCAAGCTCGGCGAGGCCACCGGCAAGCTCAACGACATCGCCGAGGGCAACAGCCCCGGCTTCGCCAAACTGGCCCTGGACGGCGGCAAGAAGCTCGCCGAGGGCAAGGGCCCCGTCCGCAGCGCGCTGGAGCTCGGCGCGGGCCGCGCCAAGGACAGCGTGGTCGGCGCGTTCAAGAACCTCGGCAGCAAGGGCGGCAAGGGCAAGGGCAAGAAGGCCGGCAACAAGCCCACCGTCATCATCGAGTACGTCGACGTCGGTGTGCCGCTGCGGACCGCCTACGACCAGTGGACCCAGTACCAGGACTTCAGCACCTTCGCGAAGGGCGTCAAGAGCGCGAACCGCGCCGACGACACCACCTCCGACTGGCAGGCGAAGATCTGGTGGTCCAGCCGCAGCTGGAAGGCGCAGACCACCGAGCAGGTGCCGGACCAGAAGATCTCCTGGAGCTCGGAGGGCGCCAAGGGCACCACCCGGGGCGTCGTCTCCTTCCACGAGCTCGGCGAGAACCTCACCCGCGTCCTGCTGGTGATCGAGTACTACCCCTCCGGGTTCTTCGAGAAGACCGGCAACATCTGGCGCGCCCAGGGCCGCCGGGTCCGGCTCGACCTGAAGAACTACGTCCGCTTCATCACCCTCAAGGGTGAGGCGGAGGACGGCTGGCGCGGTGAGATCCGCGACGGCGAGGTCGTCCGCAGCCATGAGGACGCGGTCGAGGAGGAGGAGCAGGAGCGCGAGGACGACGAGGCCCGCGACGAGTCCGAGGGCGAGGGCGACGAGCCCGAGGCGTACGACGAGGACTCCGAGGACTCCGAGGACGGCGAGCCGGCCGACGAGGAGGAGCCGGAGGCCGAGTACGAGGACCAGCCCGAGGACGACGAGGCTCCCGAGGACGACGACGAGCCCGAGGACGCCTACGAGGACGAGGACGAGCCCAAGGACGGCTACGAGGACGAGGAGGAGCCGGAGGCCGAGTACGACGAGGAGGCCGAGCCGGAGGACGAGGAAGAGTTCGAGGACGAGGAAGAGCCCGCGGCCGGCAGGAGCCGGCGATGACCACGCCGAGCCGGCTCCCCGACCCGTACGGCCAGGGCGGCGGAGCCAACCTCGCGGACATCCTCGAGCGGGTGCTCGACAAGGGTGTGGTGATCGCGGGCGACATCCGGATCAACCTGCTCGACATCGAGCTGCTCACGATCAAGCTGCGGCTGATCGTCGCCTCCGTCGACAAGGCCAAGGAGATGGGCATCGACTGGTGGGAGGACGACCCCGCGTTGTCCTCCCGCGCCCGGCACAACGAACTCGCCCGTGAGAACGCCGAGTTGCGTGAGCGACTGGCCCAGCTGGAGCCGGCCAGGCCCCAGCGGGAGGAGGCCCCATGAGCGGTCTGCGCTATGTGTACGCCGTCTGCCACCCCTACGAGTCCCCCCTGCAGCGCCAGCTGTCGGGGGTCTCGGGGGCTCCGCCGAAGCGGCTCACCCACCACGGGCTGGTCGCCGTCGTCAGCACCGTGCCCGAGCACGAGTTCACCGAGGAGGCGCTGCGCGCCAACCTGGAGGACCTCGACTGGCTCACGGCGACCGCCCGCGCGCACCAGCAGGTCATCGACGCCCTCACGGCCGTCACCAGCCCGCTGCCGCTGCGCCTGGCGACCGTCTTCCGGGACGACAGCGGCGTCCGCAGCATGATCGAGGCCCGCGAGGAGGAGCTGCGACGGGTCCTGGACCGGCTGTCGGGCCGGGTGGAGTGGGGCGTGAAGGTGTACGTCGAGAAGCCGCCCGAGTCCGCCGACGACACCGAGGCCGGCCGGCCCGCCGCGAAGCCCGTGTCGGGGCGCGACTATCTGCGCCGCCGCCGCGACCAGACCCGCGCGCACGACGACGTGTGGCAGAGGGCCTCGGAGTTCTCCGACCGGCTGCACGCGACGCTCTCGGCGTTCGCCGAGGACTCCCGGATGCACGCCCCGCAGAACGCGGCGCTGTCCGGCGCCAGCGGCCAGAACGTGCTCAACGCCGCCTATCTGGTGACCCGCGCCGCCTCGGAGGAGTTCGTGGAGCTGGTGGACCGGGAGAAGGACGACGTGCCCGGCATCCGGGTCGAACTCACCGGGCCCTGGGCGGCCTACTCCTTCGCCGGGGAGTTCTCCGAGGATCCGGGGGTGCAGTCGTGACCGTCGTCGAACGGCGGGAGATCGCCCTCGTGGACCTGCTCGACCGGCTGCTCGCCGGCGGTGTCGTCGTCAAGGGGGACATCACGCTGCGCATCGCCGACGTCGACCTCGTCCGCATCGACCTGAACGCGCTGATCAGCTCCGTCAACGAGCAGGTCCCGTCGCCCTGGGGGGACTCGCCATGACCGAACGACGCAACCGGCTCGACCTCGAACCCGACACCGTCGAACGCGACCTGGTCAAACTCGTGCTGACCGTCGTGGAGTTGCTGCGCCAGCTCATGGAACGGCAGGCGGTGCGCCGCTTCGACGAGGGCGGCCTCAGCGAGGAGCAGGAGGAGCGCATCGGCCTGACGCTGATGCTCCTGGAGGACCGCATGGCCGAGCTGCGGGACCGCTACGGACTGCGGCCCGAGGACCTCAACCTGGACCTCGGGCCGCTGGGGCCCCTGCTGCCCCGGGAGTGAGCCGTTCCGGGGGTTCCCGCAGGCTCAGGCGGACCTCAGGCGTCCTTCCGGCACAGGATCTCCCCGTGCAGGACGCTGAACCAGCCGTCCTCCTGACGCCCCCACTCCCGCCAGGCCTCCGCGACCTCCCGCAGCTCGTCCGCCGTCGCGTGGCCGCCCCCGGTGGCGCGGTCCGCGTAGGCGGAGGCCACCGTGCGGTCCGCCCACAGCCCGCTCCACCAGGCCCGCTCCTCGGGCGTGGCGAACGTCCACGTGCCCGACGTGCAGGTGACGTCCGTGAGCCCGGCGGTCCGCGCCCAGGCCTTCAGCCGGCGCCCGGCGTCGGGCTCGCCGCCGTTGGCGCGGGCGACCCTGCGGTACAGGTCCAGCCAGGCGTCCATGCCGGCGGACGCCGGGTACCAGGTCATCGCCGCGTAGTCGGAGTCCCGTACCGCGATGAGGCCGTTCGGCCGGGTGACCCGCCGCATCTCGCGCAGGGCCGCCACCGGGTCGCCCACGTGCTGGAGCACCTGGTGCGCGTGGACCACGCAGAACGTGTCGTCCGGGAAGTCCAGGGCGTGCACGTCCCCGACCGCGAACTCCACGTTCTGCAGGCCCCGTTCGGCGGCGGTGGCGCGCGCCTGCTCCAGGACGCCCGGCTCCCGGTCGACCCCGGTGACCTGCCCGTCCGGGACCAGGGCCGCCAGGTCGGCGGTGATCGTGCCCGGGCCGCAGCCGATGTCCAGGATCCGCATGTGCGGCTTCAGGTGCCCGAGCAGATAGGCCGCCGAGTTGGCGGCCGTGCGCCAGGTGTGCGAGCGCAGGACGGACTCGTGATGTCCATGGGTGTAGACGGCGGTCTCCCGCGTCCGTGACGGGCTCTCGGGCATGGCTGGTCCCCTCGTGTCGGCGTACCGGGGCGGCGCACCGCCGCGCCGGTCGGTACGCGTCACCGTACGCCGTCGTCCCGCATGGTGATATCCATGTATCACCATGCGGGACGAGGGGTGATCGGCGGAGGGGGTTCAGGATCCCGGCAGCGGGCGGTACACCGTCAGCGCCTCCGGCAGCTTCTCCAGCGTCAGCTCGCCCTCCACCTCGGTGACTTCACCGTCGTACGCCAGCAGCGTGCCCGGCTCCAGACCGGACAGCCGCAGCCGGCCGACCTGGACGGCCGCGTGGACCGGGGAGCGGCTCAGCGGGCCGGCGACGGCGGCGGCGAGCAGCCGCAGCGCCGGACGGCGTCCGCCGTGCACGACCCGGACATCGAGGACGCCGTCGGCCAGGTCCACGCGGCGCGCCGGCGCGAGGCCCACCCGGTGGTACGTGCCGTTCCCGGCGAACAGCAGCCACAGCGGGTGAGCACCGCCCGCCGCCCGCGCCCGCAGCGGGTGCCGGTCCCGGCGCAGCACACGGGCCGCCGCGAGCACCCCGGCGGGCCAGTCGCCGACCGCGGGCGCGAACCGGTCCCGCTCCCGCACCAGTTCCGGGTACACGCCCAGGCTGCACGTGTTGAGGAACACCCCCTGCCGCCCCGGCGTCCGGAACCGTCCCACGTCCACCCGCACCGCCTCGCCGCGCAGCACGGCCCGGCCCAGATCGGCCTCGTCCTCCACGCCCAGGTCCAGCGCGAAGTGGTTCAGGGTGCCGCCGGGCAGCACCGCCAGCGGCAGTCCGTGCCGCAGCGCCACCTCGGCCGCCGCGTTCACCGACCCGTCGCCCCCGCACACCCCGAGCACCCGGGCGTGCCCGGCGGCCCGCTCCAACTCGGCGCCCAGGTCGCGCGGTTCGCACTCCACGACCTCGGCGCGCGGCAGCAGGTCCAGCAGCGCGCGCGCCCGGTCCGGGGTGCCCGAGCCCTTGTTGACGACCATCACCAGGCCGTCCCCCTCCACCAGCGCGGGCACGTCCGCGCGCGGCCGGGCCGGCGGGACGCGCGGCTCACGGGCCGGCACCAGCCCCCGTACGGCGAACGCGGCGCCCGCCCCGAACGCCGCGCCCACCAGCACGTCGCTCGGGAAGTGCACGCCCGTGTAGACCCGGGACAACGCCACCGACCAGGCCACCGGCGCCACGGCCAGACCCCACTTCGGCGACTCCAGGGCGACCCCCGTCGCGAACGCCGCCGCCGACGCCGCGTGGCCCGACGGGAACGACGTGGTGATCGGCTGCCGCTTCAGCCGCCGCACCCGCGGCACCGCGTCCAGCTTCGGCCTGGGCCGGCGCACCGACCGCTTGCCGAGCGTGTTGATGGTCAGCGACGCCAGTCCCAGCGAGGCGAGTCCGCGCGCCGCGGCCCGGCGGCCCCGGGGCGAACGGGAGGCGGCGAGGGCGGCGGCCGCCGCGAACCACAGCACCCCGTGGTTGGCGCTCCGGCTCAGTCTCGGCAGGACGGGCTCGGCGAACGGCCAGTTCCGCTCGGCCGCGAACTCGAACAGCCGGGAGTCGAGCGCGAGGAACCGGTCGCGCAGCGCGTGCCGGCCGGGCAGGGGGACGGTGAGGTCGACGTCTGGCTTCATACAGCCCTGGGTACCCTGAACCGGCCCCAGGCTGTCCGGCCCACGCGGAGCGACACACGAAGGAACCCGTCCATGCGCCTGCTGCTCGTCCGCCACGGCCAGACCACCGCCAACGTGGACTTCCTCCTCGACACGGCACCCCCGGGCGCGTCGCTGACGGCGCTCGGCGAACAGCAGGCGGCCGCCCTGCCCGACGCGCTGGCCGGCGAGGACATCGAGGCGGTCTACGCCTCCACCCTGATCCGCACCCAGGCCACCGCCGCGCCGCTCGCCGCCGCCCGGGGCCTGGAGGTCCGGGTGCGCGACGGCATCCGCGAGGTGTCCGCCGGCGACCTGGAGCTGCTGGACGGGCACTCCGAGGAGGCCGAGCCGTACATGCGGACCGTGTTCGCGTGGGCCGCCGGGGAGACGTCCCTGCGGATGCCGGGCGGCGAGAG
Organism: Streptomyces sp. SS1-1; assembly: GCF_008973465.1. Classification (NCBI taxonomy): domain Bacteria; kingdom Bacillati; phylum Actinomycetota; class Actinomycetes; order Kitasatosporales; family Streptomycetaceae; genus Streptomyces; species Streptomyces sp. SS1-1. Next base: position 6,017,698 of record NZ_WBXN01000004.1, read on the forward strand.
CGGCGACGAGGCGCTCGGACGCTACGACGCGGTGATCGCCGAGGCCGCGGAGAGCGGGGCCGGCACGGTCGCCATGGTCAGCCACGGCGCCGCCATCCGCATGTGGATCGCGGCCCGCGCCGCCAACGTCGACGTCGCCTTCGCCGCGGCCCACCCGCTGCGGAACACCGGCGTCGTGATCCTCGAGGGCGCCCCCGACGAGGGCTGGAAGGCGCTGTCCTGGGCGGGCGCGGTCGTGGCCCCGGCCGGCGAGGGCGGGCCCACGGCACATCCCGTCGACGAGGAGCCGTAGGGGTCCCGGCGCCGGACCACGCGATAAGCGTTTGCCCGCGCTCCCGGCCGCCCCGCAGAATGCGGCCTCATGGGACATCTGGAAGCCGCGCACCTCGAGTACCACCTCCCCGACGGGAGGACGCTGCTCGGCGACGTCTCGTTCCGGGTGGGAGAGGGCGCCGCCGTGGCGCTGGTCGGGCCGAACGGCGCCGGCAAGACCACCCTGCTCCGGCTGATCTCCGGCGAGCTGAAACCGCACGGGGGCACCGTCACCGTGAGCGGCGGGCTCGGCGTGATGCGCCAGTTCGTCGGCTCCGTACGCGACGAGACGACCGTACGCGACCTGCTGGTCTCGGTGGCGCCGCCCCGGATCCGGGAGGCCGCGCGGGCCGTCGACGCGGCCGAGCACGCGATCATGACGGTCGACGACGAGGCCGCACAGCTCCGGTACGCCCAGGCGCTGTCGGACTGGGCGGAGGCCCGCGGCTACGAGGCCGAGACCCTGTGGGACATGTGCACCATGGCCGCGCTCGGCGTGCCGTACGAGAAGGCGCAGTGGCGGCAGGTGCGGACCCTGTCCGGCGGTGAGCAGAAGCGACTCGTGCTGGAGGCGCTGCTGCGCGGCACCGACGAGGTCCTGCTGCTGGACGAGCCGGACAACTACCTCGACGTGCCCGGCAAGCGCTGGCTGGAGGAGCGGCTGAAGGAGACCCGCAAGACGGTCCTGTTCGTCTCCCACGACCGTGAACTGCTCGCCCGCGCCGCCGAGAAGATCGTCTCGGTGGAGCCCTCCCCGGCCGGCGCGGACGCCTGGGTGCACGGCGGCGGCTTCGCGACCTACCACGAGGCCCGCCGCCGGCGCTTCGCCCGCTTCGAGGAGCTGCGCAAACGCTGGGACGAGAAGCACGCCCAGCTGAAGAAGCTGGTGCTGACCCTCCGTCAGGCCGCCGAGAACAGCCCCGACATGGCGTCCCGCTACCGGGCCGCGCAGACCCGGCTGCGCAAGTTCGAGGAGGCCGGACCGCCGCCCGAGCCGCCCCGCGAACAGGACATCCGGATGCGCCTCAAGGGCGGCCGCACCGGTGTCCGTGCCGTCACCTGCGAGAACCTGGAACTGACCGGCCTGATGAAGCCGTTCTCGCTGGAGGTGTTCTACGGCGAACGCGTCGCCGTCCTCGGCTCGAACGGCTCCGGCAAGTCCCACTTCCTGCGCCTGCTGGCGGGGGAGGGGGTCGCCCACACCGGAAGCTGGAAGCTCGGCGCGCGCGTGGTCCCCGGGCACTTCGCCCAGACCCACGCCCACCCCGAGCTGATGGGCCGCACCCTGCTCGACATCCTGTGGAAGGAGCACGCCCAGGACCGGGGCGCCGCCATGTCCCGGCTGCGCCGCTACGAGCTGACCCAGCAGGCCGAGCAGACCTTCGACCGGCTCTCCGGCGGCCAGCAGGCCCGCTTCCAGATCCTGCTGCTGGAGCTGGAGGGAGTCACGGCCCTGCTGCTCGACGAGCCCACCGACAACCTCGACCTGGAGTCCGCCGAGGCGCTCCAGGAGGGGCTGGAGGCGTTCGAGGGCACCGTGCTGGCGGTCACCCATGACCGCTGGTTCGCCCGCTCCTTCGACCGCTACCTGGTCTTCGGCAGCGACGGACGCGTCCGCGAGACACCGGAACCGGTCTGGGACGAGCGCCGCGTGGAGCGGGTCCGCTAGCCGAGGGCGGCCTGGGGGAGCGGGTTCGCTGCCCGAGGTCGCCCCCCGGAGCGGGCCCGCCTGGAGGTCTCAGGCCCAGCGGAGCAGGGCGCCGAGCCCGCCCGCCGGGGCCTCCTCCCGCGCCGCGCCGTCGGCCGGCGCGACCGACACGGCGGCGGCGCCCGTGGCGACCGCGGAACGGATTAGCGCGTCGTCGGCGCGGGCCGGCCAGGAGTTCTGCTCGCCGAGGATCCTCAGCTCCGTGCGGCGCACCGCCACCTGGTCGGGGTCCTCGCCGATCCACACCTCGCGGTGCCCGTCCGGCCCGTCCGGACGGATCAGCAGTTCGTCGATCCGGTGCTCGCGGGCGGCCTCGACCAGCGCGGGCACGCCTTCCACCGCCCCGGCGCGGCCCTCGCCGTCCGGGGTGCGGGCCGCCAGGAAGCGGTCCATCTCGGTGTCCGCCCGGCCGCGAACGTGCTCCTCGCGGATCCGCGCCACGTCCTCCCCGAGCAGCCGGCTGCCGGAGCCGTGCGGGGCCTCGACGACCGCGTCCCGCAGCCGCTGCGGCATCCGCTCGTGCACGGCCCGCCGCTCCCGGTCGTCCCCTACGAGGATCACCAGGTCGGCGCCGGTCTCCTCCTGGCAGACGAAGAGCGCGTCGGCGACCTCGGCCGCGTTGTGCTCCCAGGTGTTCTCCACCTTCAGCTGGAAGTGCCGCTCGGACCAGTCGGACGACGCGGTCCGGTGGATGGGGTGCTCGCGGCCCGTCACCGAGCCGGCGTCCCGTCCGCCCAGGGCGTCCCGCAGCTCGAAGTCCGCGCCCTTGCGGTCGACGTAGGCGACCACGCAGACCGGGTCCTCGCCGGCCAGCTCCAGCAGGGGAGCGGTGTGCGGCAGCGGCGCCCAGTGGGCGCTGTCGCGCCGCGGCGGCCGGGCCAGCGACGGCTGCAGCACCACCTCACCCGCGTGGGCGAAGATCGCCCGGCCGTTCGGCTCCGACGAGTGCTCCAGCGCCTCCAGCGCACCGCGTACGGCCGCGCAGGTCGGGGGGTCGCAGCCCTGCTCCTCCAGCTCGGCGGCCAGGGCCTGTGCCGTCAGCCGGCGTTCGTGCGGCGTGTCCTCCGTATGCCGGGACGTGCCGACGTACACGGAGGCCCAGGGGCCGGGGGCTTCGTACAGTGGATGCAGAAAGGCGAGGTCCATGACTGTCTCCCGTGCGCCTCTCGGGGGCTGTGTGCTCTGCGGGCGGGTACCCGGACGGCATGGTTGAACACGACGAGCGGGGCACCACGATGACCGGAGTCGACCCCGGCCGGCTGGACGATCAGCAGCTCATGAAGGAGCTGGAGAACATCCACCGGACGCGCCACGACACGCTGCTGTACGGCTCGAACGACGCGCTGCGGGCCCACAACGAACGCATGGCACAGCTGGAGGGCGAGTACCTGCGCCGCAATCCCGGCCGTCTCGTGGCGGCCGGCCGGACCCGTGAGGGCGCCCGTGACCGGGACGCCGCCAGCGGCTCGCCGGAGGCGTCCGGCGCCGCCGGGAGCGGCTGAGCACACGGACGCGCCGGGCCAGGACGTGTGGTCCCGGCCCGGCGCGTCCGCAGGTCACTACATCTAGGCGGCCTGCTTCGCCTCGGTGGCGAACACCTCGAGGTACGTCTGGCAGAACGCCTTCAGGTCGTCCGGCTTCCGGCTGGTGACCAGCTTGCTCGGCGCGTGGTCGCAGACCTGCACCTGCTCGTCGACCCAGGTCCCGCCCGCGTTGCGGATGTCCGTCTTCAGGCTCGGCCACGACGTCAGGACGCGGCCGCGTACGACGTCCGCCTCCACCAGCGTCCACGGGGCGTGACAGATCGCGGCGACCGGCAGGCCCCGGTCGAAGAAGTCCTTGACGAAGGCGACGGCCTTCTCGTCCATCCGCAGGAAGTCCGGGTTGGCGACCCCGCCGGGCAGGACGAGCCCGCCGAAGTCACCGGCCGACGTGTCCCCGACGACCTCCTGCACGGGGAACGTGTCCGCCTTGTCGAGATGGTTGAAGGCCTGGACCTCGCCGGACTCGGTCGACACGAGCACCGGCTCATGACCGGCGTCCTTCGCGGCCTGCCAGGGTTCGGTCAGCTCGACCTGCTCGACGCCCTCGGGGGCCGTGAGAAATGCGATCCGCATGATGTCTCCACGTTCTCGAATGTCGTTCACTCGTTCGGGGCGGCTCTGCCGATGCCGGCGGGCGAGCGCTGCGCGGGGGCGCGGTCGTGCGGTCCCACGGCCACCGGACGCGGACGCGGTGCGCACACGTGCCCGGGCCACCCGGGCCGCGGCACGGGCGGCCGGCGGCGCGGGATCTCAGCGCCGGCCTGCGGACACGCCCTAACGTCCCCCGCCGCGTCCGCCGCCCGTCAGCGCCTCGGCCAGTTGCTGCACGTTGGCGTACCGCTCGGAGCGCGGCAGGCGTTCCACGGGGTCGGCCAGGGCGTCCGGCGCGTGGGAGCGCCGCAGCTCGCCCGCCAGCTCCCGCGGGCCGGCCGGGAAGGAATGCCGGCCGAGGATCCGCGCCAGCTCCAGCCGGACGGTCTCCAGGGACGCCGCCGAGGACCCCGGGGTCACCGGGCCGCCCGCGACCAGCGGATCGTCCTCGGCGGACGGTTCCGGGTCGTGCCACTCCTCGGCCCGGGTGGGGTGCCCGGACCGCAGCAACCCCTGTAGTTCGTGCTTCATCTCGTCGTCACGGTGAACGCTCAGCCGGTCGCTGCCTCGCTGCATGACTCCCTCCACATCCTTCGGGGCTGCGCACCGCGTACCCGTCCGCCGGAGGCCGACACAGGGGTTTGCGGACCGGAACCGGGGTGACTCGGACGTCTCACCCCCCGAGTCACCCCCCGCGCGACGTTCTGGGGAAGGACCCTGTCATGGCACTGCTCGCCGTGCTGCTGCCGATCCTGATGCTCTGCGTGATGCTGGCGCTCGGACGCTACGAGGACCTGCTCCTGCCGGAGGACCCCGAACCCCTCCCGTCGGAGGCCCGGGGCCTGGTCACGGAACGGGCGGCCACCCCCGGGGACTGACCGGGACCGGCCGTCGCGGGCGTCAGTCGCCCTTGTCCTCGCGTTCCCGCCCCGGCAGGAACTCCTGCAGCTTCGCCTTGAAGCCCTGCTTCACCATCGCGCCGCGGTCCGCGTCGCCCTTGAGGATCGCCGACGCCGTCGCCTCCATCTGCTCCCACGTGGCGTGCGGCGGGATCGGCGGTACGGCCGGGTCCGTCACGAACTCCACGACCGCGGGGCCGTCCGCGGCCAGCGCGGCACGCCAGGCCGGCTCGACGTCCTCGGGCTTCTCCACGCGGACGCCCGTCAGACCGAGGGAGCGCGCGAAGTCGGCGTACCGCACGTCGGGCAGTTCCTGGGACGGCAGGAAGGACGGGGCGCCGCCCATCGCGCGCATCTCCCAGGTCACCTGGTTCAGGTCCCGGTTGTTGTAGACGGCCACCACCAGCCGCGGGTCCTCCCACAGGTCCCGGTACTTCGCGGCCGTGATCAGCTCCGAGAGCCCGTTCATCTGCATCGCCCCGTCCCCGACGAGCGCGATCGCCGGGCGGTCGGGGTGGGCGAACTTGGCGCCGATCGCGTACGGCACCCCGCAGCCCATCGTCGCCAGCGTCCCCGACAGCGAACCCCGCATCCCCGGCCGGAACGTCAGGTGCCGGGCGTACCAGTTGGACGTCGAACCCGAGTCCGAGGTGACGATCGCGTCGGCGGGCAGCAGCGGGTCCAGCGCGCGGGTGACGTACTCCGGGTTGACCGGGTCGGCCGACAGCGCGGCCCGCCGCTCCATCACCTCGTGCCAGCGCGTCACGTTGTCGCACACCGTCTCGAACCACTCGCGGCCGCGCTCCTCCGACCGGATCAGCGGGATCAGCCGCTCCAGCGTGGCCTTCGCGTCACCGATCAGGTTCACCTCGTACGGGTAACGCATCCCGACCATGTGCGGGTCGATGTCGATCTGCACGCCCCGCGCCTTGCCGAACTCCGGCAGGAACTGCGAGTACGGGAAGGACGAACCGATCGTCAGCAGCGTGTCGCAGTCCCGCATCAGCTCGTACGACGGACGCGTGCCCAGCAGGCCGATCGAGCCGGTGACGTACGGCAGTTCGTCGCTCAGGACGTCCTTGCCGAGCAGCGCCTTCGCGACGCCGGCGCCCAGCAGCTCCGCCATCCGCTCCACCTCGGCCCGCGCGCCCGCCGCGCCCTGGCCGACCAGGATGGCCACCTTGTCACCGGAGTTGAGGATCTCGGCCGCCTGCCGGACGGAGTCCTCGGAGGGGACGGTCGTCCAGGAACCGGACTCCAGGCTGGACGGCACCATCTTGAACGCGTGCGTGGGAGCGGAGTATTCGAGCTCCTGGACGTCCCCGGGGATGATGATCGCGGTGGGGGCGCGGCGCGCGTACGCCGTGCGGATCGCCCGGTCCAGGACGTTCGGCAACTGCTCCGGGACCGTCACCGTCTCCACGAAGTCCGAGGCGACGTCCTTGAACAGCGTGTGCAGATCGACCTCCTGCTGGTACGACCCGCCCATCGCGGTGCGGTGCGTCTGGCCGACGATGGCCACGACCGGCACATGGTCCAGCTTGGCGTCGTACAGGCCGTTCAGGAGATGGATCGCGCCCGGCCCGGACGTCGCCGCGCAGACACCGACCCGGCCGCTGAACTTGGCGTAGCCGACCGCCTGGAACGCGGACATCTCCTCGTGCCGGGACTGCACGAACCGCGGCCGGTTCTCGGCGCGGCCCCAGGCGGCGAGCAGGCCGTTGATGCCGTCGCCGGGATAGCCGAAGACATGCTCCACCCCCCAGGCACGCAGACGCTCGAGGATGTGGTCGGCGACGGTGGTGCTCATGCGGGACCTCCAGGGGACTCCGGGGACGACGCGGCTCCGCTACGGGTGACCCCGGACCCGGGCGGAAAACCTGCGCCGGGAGTTTGGGCACCCCGATGGAGGGCAGGCGGACGAACAGTGCTTCGGACAGGAGGCACGTCCGCGGGACCGGTGCGTCCCGGACGGGTGTGCCCCAGACCGGAGCGCTCGGCGTTCTCCCGCGGTGACCGTCCCATCCGAGCACCTGACCGAGGGAGTTGCCAGGCGTCATGCCCACAGTGAAATCCCGGAAGCACCCGCACGACGACGCACCCGACACCGCCGCCGACTTCCGCACGCTGGCCGCGCTGCCCGACGGCCCGGAGCGCGACGCGCTGCGCGGGCGGATCGTGGAGGCGTGGCTGCCCATGGCCGACCGGCTGGCCGGCCGCTTCCGCAGCCGCGGCGAGAGCCAGGACGACCTGCGCCAGGTCGCCGCGCTCGGCCTGGTCAAGGCCGTCGACCGGTACGACCCCGAGCTCGGCAACGCCTTCGAGAGCTACGCCGTGCCCACCATCACCGGTGAGATCAAGCGGCACTTCCGCGACCACATGTGGACGCTGCACGTGCCGCGCCGCGTGCAGGACCTGCGCAACCGCGTCCGGTTCGCCGTACAGGACCTGCAGACCGTCTCCGGCCACCGCCCGAGCGTCGCCGAGATCGCCGCGCACGCCGACCTGAGCGAGGCCGACGTCCGCGCCGGCCTGGAGGCGCTGGAGAGCTTCACCGCGCTGTCCCTGGACGCCGAGCTGCCCGGCAGCGACGACGGCTACTCCCTCAGCGACGCGCTGGGCTCCGTCGACCCCGCCCTCGACACGGTCGTGGACCGCGAGGCCGTCGCCCCCCGCCTGGCGGCCCTCCCCGAGCGGGAACGGGCGATCCTCTACATGCGGTTCTTCGGCGACATGACCCAGAGCCGCATCGCCGAACAACTCGGCATCTCCCAGATGCACGTCTCCCGCCTGATCACCCGCTGCTGCACCCGCGTCCGCGACCAGGTCCTGAACGACGACGACTTCTGACCCAGCCCCCGGGGACCCCACATCCCCGAACCTTGGCGGCACCCGCACGCCGCGCCCGGCCGCGTCCTGAGCAGCACGCATGCCAGCACCCGCAGGTCCCTTCCACACCTCTGGTTCTCTGGCCTGGTTGGCGCCTCACATCGCGTCTACTTCAGCATCCGTTGCCCCGGCGTCCTGCTCGCGGCTACACGTTCGAGTGAGCGGGCGCCCTTGCTGGTGAGGGTGCATTCTGAGGAAGGGTGCTGCTCGCGGATAGGGAGTGGGCCATGAAGAAGCGTATTGCCAGGGGGAGACGCTCTGCCGGTTGCCTTCTCGCGTGCTGCATGGTGACGGCGTCTATTGCCAGCTGCAGCGACGGTGAAAGCGGGGGAAGCGACGAAGGCCGGCGGCAAGCGGGTGAGCAGTCGCCCGTGGCGACGCCACAGCCGGCGTCTTCAACGCCCTCACTTGTGCCGGGAGAGACAATATCTGTGGAGTTGAGTGCCAGTGAGGTGCTGGACATTCCGTCAGGCTCCGCAGAGGTCACTCTGGCTGGCCTTGAGGCGGCCACCTCGGTTACCGATCCGAACACGGGCACTGTCACAGCGGACCCAGGCGAGCAGTTCGTGTGCTTGGAGTTCAAGATCAAGAACACGGGTTCGTCAGAGCTTGACACGTACCCGTTCTCCCAGCCGGACTGGCTCGGGGAGGACGGGGAGGTGAAGAGCCTCGCCATCACGGTCGGAGTTGAGTGCGAAAATCTCGGGCTCAACGCTGATGACCTGAGCAGCGTGCCGGATCCCCAACCAGGCCAGTTCGTGCGTGGTACCACGGTGCTGAGCGTGCCTAACACACAACCAGGCAGGCTGGAGTTCTCCGACCGGGCCGGTGTACCTATCGCCTATGTCGAAACACGACCGACCCGGTAGGACGGTCCAGACGTCCAGGGCGTTTCTTCTGGATCATCTGGAAACGGCCCGCGCTGGAACATGTCAGGCCAGCTGGAAGCCGCTCCGGAGGACACCGCCGTAGGCACCGGGCGTCTCGCGGGCGTAATGGCGGCAAGGAGATCAGGAAGGTCGGTCCCCAGACGTTCCGCCAGGTCGGCGGCACCGATTTGAGGGGTCCGAGAGCGGACATCGGCGGCTTGGAAGAGGGCCGAGGCGCCGCACGGTTCGACCACCACGTACTCCATACGCTCGCCCGTGCTGACTACGGGTTCCTCGTGGTGCTGCGTATGCCGGGGACTCTCACCCTGCCCGCAGAGGTCCCCCCTTCCGCCATCGATACGCAAGAAGCGTTCTAGGTGTCCTCGCCAGCCGGGCTCTACCCCCTCCCCACCCCCATTCCCGTCACATCACCCGCTCGGCCGCCCCCCGTCCCGCGAATGGGGTCCGGCCGCGCGCGGCCGTGGGAGGGGCGGGCTGTCATGGCTGAAGGGCATGCGTGCCCGTAGCCCGCAGTCGTCGGCCGAAGGAGTCCACCCCATGCGCCGCACCGTCCGCGCCCTGTCCGTCGCCGCACTGGCCGGTGCCGCACTGGGCGCCGGGGCCCAGGCCGCCGTCGCGGATCCGACGGCGGAGGTCGGGCCCGCCTCCGTCACGCCCGGCGAGTCCGTCACCGTGTCGGTCACCTGCGATCCCGTCGAGGGCGTCGCGCCCGCCACGCTCGACGCCGTGTCCCAGGCGTTCGAGGACGGCACCGTGCAGCTCCAGAAGGTCGGTGAGGCAAAGGGCGGGGGCGGCGGGCCCGTCTACCGGGGGGCCGCGCAGGTCTCCCCGGCCGAGAACTTCGAGGACGACCCGGACGCGGACGGGCCCGAGTCCGGCTGGACCGTCGACGGCACCTGCCCGGCGGCGGCCGGGGCCGCGGGGGCCGAGTGGAGCGCGCCCCTCACCGTGGCCGGCGTGGCCGAGGCCGACACCCTGGCGGCGGGGAGCGAGGGGGAGGGCGACGCCGCCTCCACGCTCGTCGCGCCTCGCGAGACCGGCAAGGGCGGCAAGGGCGGCGGGTGTACCGAGCCGTCCTGGGGCGGTGGCTCCGGGCAGTGGGGGGACGGCGGGGGGTCGCAGAGCCGGCCGCGGGCCGAGGCCTCCGGCGAGTGGAAGGGCGACAAGGGTGACAAAGGCGGCAAGACCCGGCCGCCCGAGCCCTCGCCCTGTGAGACGTCCGCCCTCCCCGTCGACCCGGCCGTCCCGGGCGGGGTGAAGGCCGGGCAGGGCGGGGTCTTCACCGACTCCGTGCCCGCCCTGGTCTGCGGCGGCGTCCTCATCGCCGGTGCCGCCGGCGGCGCGGTGTACCGGCTGCGCCGCAGGACACCGGCCGGACCGCGGCCGTGACCCCGCGGTCACCCGAGGCCGCCGGTGACACGAACGACGCCCGCCGGCGGTCATGGAACGGATGACGATGGGTACGCAGAGCGCGACGGGTACACGACACACCGTGCGGCTCATACGGCGGCTGGCACAGCACGGAGGTACGGATGCGCCGGACGGACATGGAGGGCCACGGCCCCGTCCGCTTCGGGCCGCCCCTGCCCGACGACGGGCTGCCCGTCCTGCCCGAACTGGCCGGTGTGCTCGCCGCCGCGGCGGGCCGGACCGCGAGCGAGCCCGTGGGCGGCGGTGCCGCGCTCCTGGAGGCCGCCTGCGGCTACTGGGACCGGCGGGGTCTCCCGACCGCCCCCGAGCAGGCCGTCGCCGCCCCCGGTGCCCCCGCCCTGCTGCTGGCGCTGACCGCCGCGCTCGGCGGTGACGTCCTGGTGCCCCGGCCCTGCGCGGCCTGGTGGGCGCCGTACGCACGCCTGCTGGGCCGGCCCGTCTTCCATGTGCCGACCCCCGCCGAGTCCGGCGGCGTCCCCGACCCGTACGCCCTCCTGGAGACCGTCCGCCGGGTCCGCGCGGAGGGCGGGGACCCCCGGCTGCTGGTGCTGTCGCCCGCCGACGACCCGGCCGCCACCGTCGCCCCGCCCGAGGTGCTGCACGAGACCCTGGAGGCAGCCGCAGGCGAGGGGCTGCACCTGGTCAGCGACGAGACCTGGCGCGACACCGTGCACGCCCCCCACGAGACCGTGCTGCTCAGCCCCGCCGAGATGCTCCCCGAGCAGGTCACCGTCGTCACCGACCTGGCCGGCGCCCACCTCCCCACCGGCTGGCCCGCGGCCGTCGCCCGCTTCCCGGCCGGCGCCGCCGGTGACGGCCTGCACGCGCGTGTGCTCGACGTGCTCACCGCCCTCGGCGCCCGCGTGGCGGCCCCGGTCGCGCTCGCCGCCGGGTACGCCCTGGCCGAGCCCGAGCCGGTCACCGCCCGCGTCACCGCGACCGTACGGCTGCACGCGCGGCTCGCCTCCGCCGCGTACGCGGCCGCCGTGGACGCCGGTGCCGTCGCCCGCCCCCCGCAGGCAGGACGGCACCTCTACGTCGACCTCGGGCCGCTGCGCGCCGGGCTGTCCGGGCACGACGTGGGGGACGCGCAGGACCTGGAGGACTTCCTCGCCGGCCGGCTCGGCATGCCCGCGCCCGGCGGCCACCGCTTCGGCGACGACCTCGGCGAACTGCGCGTCCGGCTGTCCACGGGAGCGCTCCTCGACGGCACCGACGAGGAGCGCGCGGAATGCCTCACGTCCCCCGCGCCGTTGGAACTGCCGCACGTGCGAAGCGCGTTGACCCACCTGAAGTCGGTCTTCGACGAACTCCGTGACGACGCCGAGCGATGGGAGACCCCTCGATGACGCAGCAGTCCGACTCGGCCACCCCCACCCCCTCGCGTACGCCCCTGAAGCGGTCCACCGCCCCGGCTCCGCCCGCCGCCCAAGCCTCCCCCGCCGCCTCCCCATTTCTCCGGCCGGCCGCGCCCCGCCCGCTCGCCGAGCGCCGGGTGTGGCCCCGCACCTTCCACGACCGGCTCACCGCCCCCCTGCCCGGCCTGCGGGCCTTCGCCCGCTTCGCCCGCGAGGGCGCGATCCGGCCCGGACGGGACGGCCTCGCCGACGTGCCCCGGCTGCCCTACGCCCCGGCCCCGCTGCCCCGCGTCGACGCCCGCACGGTCGCCGTCTCCTGGGCGGGGCACGCCAGTTGGGTCGTACGGATCGGCGGCCTGACCGTCCTGACCGACCCGGTCTGGTCGCGCCGCATCCTCGGCACCCCGGCCCGCGTCACCCCCGTCGGCATCCCCTGGGACACGCTTCCGCGCGTCGACGCGGTCGTCATCAGCCACAACCACTACGACCACCTGGACGCCCCCACCCTGCGCCGTCTCCCGCGCGACACCCCCGTGTTCGTACCGGCCGGGCTCGGCCCCTGGTTCCGGCGCCGCCGGTTCACCCGGGTCACCGAACTGGACTGGTGGGAGGCGGCCGAACTGTCCGGCGTCCGCCTCGACTTCGTGCCCGCCCACCACTGGTCCAAGCGGACCCTGCTCGACACCTGCCGCAGCCTGTGGGGCGGCTGGGTGCTCACCGCGCCCGACGGTCAGCGCGTGTACTTCGCCGGGGACACCGGCTACGGGCACTGGTTCGGCCGCATCGGTGAGCGCTACCCCGGCATCGACCTCGCCCTCCTCCCGATCGGCGCCTATGAGCCGCGCTGGTGGCTGAGCGACGTGCACTGCGACCCCGAGGAGGCGGTCCGCGCCGCCGAGGACCTGGGCGCCCGCCGGATGGCGCCGATGCACTGGGGCACGTTCGTGCTGTCGGCGGAGCCCGTCCTTGAGCCGCTCACGCGCGTGCGTGCCGCCTGGGAGCGGGCCGGCCGGGACCGGGCGGACCTGTGGGACCTGCCGGTGGGAGGCTCACGCGTCCTGGAGCGGCAGCCCGCCGGACGGCGTACGGCCGAGGCGCACGGCGAGTCCCACGGGTGAGGCGACCGGGGCGGCCGGCAGGCGCGACCTCAGCCCGCCGACCGCAGCCGCTTCCAGACACTGGGCGCCGCGCTGATCAGCAGGGTCAGCGCGACCGCCGCGACCACGCCCTCCCACGGCTCGGGGAACAGCGAACCGCCGAGGATCCCGATGAGCTGGTACGTCACCGCCCAGGCCACGCACGCCGGGAGGTTGCCGCGCGCGAACCGCCGGATCGGCCACTCGGCGAGCAGGCACGCCAGCATCACCGGCAGCCGGCCCGCCGGCACCAGCCGGGACAGCACCAGCACCGCCACGTCGTGCTCGGCGAGCTTGCGCTGGGACTGCTCCAGCCGGTCCTCCGGGGCCCGCGAACGGATCGCCTCCAGCCAGCGCGAGCCGTTCTTCGAGCCCATGCCGCGCCGCCCCAGCCAGTACAGCGTCGCGTCCCCGAGGAACGCCGCCGTCGACGCCGTCACGAACACCAGGGCCAGCGACACCGGCGACGCCTGGTGGAACGCCACCACGGCCGCCGAACTCACCAGCGCGCCCGTCGGCACGACCGGCACCAGCGCCCCGACCAGCACGAGCAGGAACAGGGAGGGATAGCCCAGCGCCTGCTGCGCCGAGCCGGGTGCCACGGTCGTCGTGACAGCGCCCAGGAACGTCACCGGGACACCTCCGGGCGCACGCTCTCGCCGTGCGCCAGCCGGTGCACCGATACGCCGGGCGCGCGCTCCGCCGCGAGCCGCGCGAACTCCTCACCCGGCGTGTGGAACTCGTGGGGGCGCACGGCGTCCATGCCGATCGGCCAGTACGTGCCGTAGTGCACCGGGACCGCGCTGCGCGGCCCGAGCAGCGCCAGGGCCTCGGCCGCGCGCCCGGCGTCCAGATGCCCGTCGCCCAGGAACGGCCCCCACCCGCCGACCGGCAGCAGCGCCACGTCGACCGGGCCGACCTCCTTCGCCATCGTCTCGAACAGCCCGGTGTCCCCGGCGAAGTACGTCCGCGCCTCACCCTCGACGACATAGCCGAGGGCCGGCGAGCGGTGCGGGCCGACCGGCAGCCGCCGCCCGTCGTGCCGCGCGGACACCGCCCGTACGGCCAGGGCACCGACGCCCGTCACGTCCCCGGGGGCCATCTCGGTCAGCCGCAGATGCCGGAGCCGGCGCAGACCGGGCACCGCACGGGGGGCGCCCCGGGGCACGAGCACCCGGGTGCCGGGCGCCAGCCGGGACAGCGACGGCAGATGGAGGTGGTCGGCGTGCAGATGGGAGACCAGCGCGAGGTCCGCGCGCCAGGCGCCCGGCGGCGGCAGCGCGCCCCGGCGCCTGCGCAGATGCGCGAGCCGGCGTGCGAACAGAGGGTCGGTGAGCACGCGTATGTTCGCGTCCTCGACCGTGCAGGTGGCGTGCCCCCACCACGTGATCTCCACCGGCACCTCTTTGCCTCCTTCGTGCGCCTCCCCGAAGCGTACGGGCTGGAGTAGGGTCGGCGGCGAAACCCGGAGGTGAGGGGGGACGCCCATGGGGTCGACCGCGGTGCGGGTCACGGCGATCGCCAGTCTGACGCCGCTCGAGGAGCTGGACGCCGACCCCTTCCTGGTGGACTCCCGCAGCCAGCACGCCATGTGCGCCCACTGGGCCGCCCAGCACGGCTACGTCGTGGCGCGCGAGCTGCTGGTCCGCCGGCTCCGCACCGACCACAGCGTGCTCTGGGAGGGCGTGCGCCCCGGCCTCGACCTGTTCGTGGCGCCCAGCCGCCGTGTCCTGGAGAGCGCCCTGTCCTCCGTCGAGGAGTTCACCGCCGAGTGCGCCCGGCGCGGGGTCCGGGTGGAGACGGTCGGCGGCGCGGAGCCGTCGTACGACGCCCAGATGAAGGCCCGCGTGCACCGCAGACTCTCCATGCCGACCGCCGGCTACGACGGGCGCTGAGCCCGCGCACCGGCGCTGACCTGGGAACTCCCGAGGCCGTACGGCCGTTGTGTCAGTCTGGGGCCCAGGGCGGGCCGGACGTGAGGTGGACTGGACGTGCGTGGTGGGCGCTGGCGGCGGATCGCCAGTCAGATCGGGCGGAGCGTCGCCGTATGGGCGGTCTCCACCGTCACCATGCTCGTGCTCGCCGGCATCCTGCCCGACTTCCAGCTCCAGTCGCCCGACGGAGACAGCGCCACCGACATCGCGGTCACCGCGGCCCTCGGCGCCGGCGCCTTCGGTGTCCTCTCGGCCGTGTTCTGGCCGCTCCTCGTCCGCCTCCTGCTGCTCGTGCCCGCCCTCGTGCTCGGCCTGCTCGTCTTCGTCCTCAACGGCGTCCTGCTGAGCGTCGCCCTGCGCCTGGTGCCCTCCGGGGACAGCGAGGCCGCCCCCGAGACCGCCGTCATCGTCGCCGCCGTCATGTCCGCGGTGGCCTCCGCGACCGGCGCCGCCCTGGCCGTCCGGGACGACGACGCCTACCGGCGGCGCCTGTACCGGCTGGCCGACCGCCGCAGACGCACCCTGCCGCCCGGCCCGTCCAGCCCCGGCACCGTCTTCGTGCAGCTCGACGGCGTCGGCCACGACGTGCTGCGCGCGGCCGTCGACAAGGGCCTGATGCCCACCGTCGCCCGCTGGCTGGGCGGCGCCCACACCTCCCACCGGCTCACCCGCTGGCGCACCGACTGGTCCAGCCAGACCGGCGCCAGCCAGCTCGGCATCCTGCACGGCAGCACCTTCGACGTCCCCGCGTTCCGCTGGTACGAGAAGGCCGGCCGCGAGGTCATGGTCTGCAACCGCCCCACCAGCGCCGCCGAACTGCAGCGCCGCGCCGTCGACCGCACCGGCGACCCCGGCCTGCTCGCCGCCGACGGCGCCAGCCGCGGCAACCTGTTCAGCGGCGGCGCCGGCGAACAGGCCCTCGTGCTGTCCATCGCCACCCGCCGCCGCAGCCGCGAGAACCGCTCCCGCTCCGGCTACTTCGCGTACTTCTCCGACCCGGCCAACGCCGTGCGCACCGCCCTGTCGTTCGTCGCCGAGGTCGGGCGCGAGATCGGGCAGTCCACCCGGTCCCGCGTCCGCAAGGAACGCCCGCGCGTCGGCCGCGGCGGCCTCTACCCGCTCATCCGCGCCTTCGCGACCGTCGTCGAACGGGACGTCGTCGTCGCCGCCGTCATGGGCGACATGCTCGCCGGCCGCACCGCCGTGTACGCCGACCTCGTCGCCTACGACGAGGTCGCCCACCACTCCGGACCGCACAGCGGCGACGCCGAGAAGGTCCTCGCCCGCCTCGACCGCTCCCTCGCCCTCCTGGAGAGCGTCGCCGAGCACGCCCCGCGCCCGTACCGGATCGTCGTGCTGTCCGACCACGGGCAGAGCCCCGGCGAGACCTTCCGCTCCCGGTACGGCCTCGGCCTCGCCGACCTGGTGCGGGCCGGCTGCGGGCTGCCCGTGCCGCGCCGGGCCCGGCGCACCCACAGCGGCGCCGAGGCCCGCGCCGCCGTACGCGCCGCGCTCCGCAGACCCGTCGAGGAGGGCGCCGGGCAGCACCGCCCGCCCCGCCGCTCCGAACCGATCGTGCTGGCCTCCGGCAACCTCGGCCTGGTCTCCTTCCCGGACGTGCCGCACCGCATGACCAAGGAGGAGATCGACGCCCGCCACCCGGCGCTGCTGACCACCCTCGCCAACCACCCGGGCGTCGGCTTCCTGCTGGTGCGCAGCGAGCGGCACGGCGGCGTCGTGCTCGGCGCGTACGGCGCCGAGATCCCGCTGGACCGGCTGGACGAGGAGCCCGGCCCGCTGGAGGTCTTCGGACCGCACGCCGCCGACGCCGTGCGCCGCACGCACTCCTTCCCGAACACCGCCGACATCATGGTCAACTCCGCCTACGACCCGGCCGACGGCGAGGTCCTCGCCTTCGAGGAGCAGATCGGCTCGCACGGCGGGCTCGGCGGCGCGCAGGGCGAGCCCTTCCTGCTGTCGCCGCTCGCCTTCTCCGCGCCCGCCGAGGATGGCACGGACCTCGTCGGCGCCGAGTCCGTGCACCGGGTGCTGCGGCGCTGGCTGAGCGAGGCGGACGGGCCGCAAGTGCCGGTGGCGACCCGGCCGCAGGAGCGGGCCGCCTGAAAAACCGGCTGCGTGCGGCGGCGCCCGGCCACACACTGTTCGAGTCGCATCCCTCGAACCCCCCAGGAGTCCCTGCCTTGCAGGCAGCCGTCACCGTCACGCCCTCCCGTATCCCTGACCTCCTCCTCGGCCTCGCCACCGTGCGGCCCGTCTTCCTCTGGGGCGCCCCCGGCATCGGAAAGTCCTCCCTGGTCAGGGAGTTCGCCGAGTCCCTCGGCCTGGAGTGCGTGAGCCTGCTGGGCACCCAGCTGGCGCCGGAGGACCTGATCGGCGTGCCGCAGATCCGTAACGGGCGCTCGGTGTTCTGCCCGCCCGAGGCGATCGCCCGCGACGAGCCGTACTGCCTGTTCCTGGACGAGCTGAACGCGGCCACCCCGGACGTGCAGAAGGCGTTCTACTCGCTGATCCTGGACCGCCGTATCGGCGACTACGAGCTGCCCGCCGGGTCCATCGTCATCGGCGCCGGCAACCGGGCCACCGACAACGCGCTCGCCCGGCCCATCGCGTCCGCCCTGGTCAACCGCCTCACCCATGTGCACCTGGAGGCGTCCGCGAAGGACTGGCTGACCTGGGCCGCGGGCAACGGCATCCACCCGTGGATCCTCGACCACCTCACCGACCGCCCCGACCACCTGTGGTCGAAGCCGCCGAAGACCGAGGAGCCGTTCTCCACGCCCCGCTCCTGGCACATGCTCTCCGACGCCCTGCACTCCTTCGGGCGCGACCTCGACGAGGAGACCCTGAAGGTCCTCGCGCACGGCACCCTGACGCCCACACACGCCACCGCGTTCTGCGGCTACGTCAAGATCGTGCGCAGCCAGTACGGCATCGAGGCCATCATCAAGGGCGACGCCCGCTGGCCGCACCGGATGCAGGACCGCGACCTGCTCTACTACCTCGCCGAGTCCTTCCGCGGCCGGCTGATCAAGGAACTGCCCGCCGGCAAGGACCACATGCCGGCCGCCGGCCGCCAGACTGCCTACCGTGCCAAGGCGCTGCTGGTGCAGCTCGCCGAGATCTCCGTCGAGGTCGCCCAGAGCGTCATCGCCTCCGACGCCGACGGCAACCCCGTCCTGCCGTCCTGGTTCCTCGTGGAGGCCGCCCGGGACATGCCCCGGCTCGTGGAGGCCCGGCGATGAGCCGCCGGCAGGACAGGCAGAAGGAGAAGAAGCGGGACCTCGCCGCCGAGGCGTTCGCCGAGGGCCTGCGTCTGGTGCGGGCCAACCCGGCGCTCGCCGCCGTCCAGTTCACGGTGTGCCGTCAAGAGAAGTGCGAGCCGGCACCCCGGGACGGGCTCGTCCGCGTCGACTCCGACGGCACTCTGCACGCCCACCCGCACCGGTTCGCCGAACCCGCCGCGTGGGCCTGGGCGATCGCGCACGCCGTCCTGCACCTCGGCTTCGGGCACGTCCCGTCGAAGACGGGCCCACCGGTGCAGCCCGACCGCGCCGACCTGGCCGCCCGCTGCGTCGTCGTCAACCGGTTCCTGCTCAGCTTCCCCGTCGGCACCGCGCCCGAGCACCTTCCGGCGGCCTACCCCGACGGCGACGAGGAGCAGCTGGCCGCCCGCTGGCGCCGCGACGGCGTCCCGCCCGCCTTCGAACGCTGCGGCACGGCGGGCCCCGAACCCGACCTGCTCCTCCTGGAGTGGAAGGGCTGGCTCGGCTCGCCCCCCGACCACCAGCTCGCCTTCGCGACCGCCCTGACCCGGACCGTGTCCACCGCGATGGACATGGCGGGCGGCCGCCGCGACTCCATGGCCGGCGAACCCGTGAAGAAGCGGCCCTGGCAGTGGGCCCTGGAGTGGTTCATCAGCTCCTACCCGCTGCTCGGCGGCCTCGCGGCCGGCATCAAGCTGGTCGCCGACGCCGAACTCGCCCGCGCGCACGGCGTCTCCGTCGCCGCCGTCAACGCCGAGGCCGGCGAGATCTACGTCAACCCGCTGCGGACGTTCGAGGACGAGGAGTGGCGGTTCATCCTCGCCCACGAGATGCTGCACGCCGCGCTGCGCCACGGCGAGCGCTGCGGCCCCCGCGACCCGTACCTGTTCAACGTCGCCTGCGACTACGTCGTCAACGGCTGGCTGCGCGACATGCAGGTCGGCCAGATGCCCGAAGGGCTGCTGTACGACGCCCGGTTCACCGGCCTGTCCGCCGAGGAGGTGTACGACCGGATCGCCGGTGACCCGCGCCGGACGCGCCGGCTGGCCACCCTGCGCGGCAAGGGCGCCGGCGATGTGCTCGGCGCCCCGCTCGGCCCGCCCGGCGCGTACTGCGACCTCGACGAGTTCTACCGGCGGGGCCTCGCCCAGGGCCTCGACCTGCACCAGCGCCAGGAACGCGGCTTCCTGCCCGGCGACCTCGTCCAGGAGATCCGCGCCCTCAGCCACCCGCCGCTGCCCTGGGACGCCCGGCTCGCCCGCTGGTTCGACGAGTTCGTGCCCCGTCCGGAGCCGCTGCGCAGCTACGCCCGCCCCGCCCGCCGGCAGGCGTCCACCCCGGACATCCCGCGCGCGGGGCGCTGGTTCCCGCCCGAGGAGGTCGCCCGCTGCACCTTCGGCGTCGTCCTCGACACCTCCGGCTCCATGAGTGCCGGGCTGCTCGGCAAGGCGCTGGGCGCGATCGCCTCGTACGCCGAGGCGCGGGACGTCCCCGCGGCACGGGTCGTCTTCTGCGACGCCGGTCCGTACGACGCCGGCTACCTCGCGGTGACCGACATCGCGGGACGGGTCCGGGTGCGCGGCCGGGGCGGCACGGTCCTGCAGCCCGGCGTCGACCTGCTGGAGCGCGCCGACGACTTCCCGCCCGGCGCCCCCGTGCTCGTCATCACCGACGCCGACTGCGACGTGCTGCGGGTGCGGCGCGAGCACGCGTACCTGATCCCGCCGGGGCGTCGGCTGCCGTTCACCCCACGTGGGCCGGTCTTCCGGGTGAGTTGAGCCGGAGTGTGATCGGATGGGGGGCACGGGCCCTGCGAGAACGGGCCCACACGCGAAAGGAAGAACCGTGGCTACCACGCGCTCCGCACACACCGTCTGGGAAGGCAACCTGACCGAGGGCAGCGGTGTCGTCAACTTCGACTCCTCCGGTGCCATCGCGGCGCAGCCGGTCACGTGGGCCTCCCGCTCGCAGGACGCGAACGGCAAGACCAGCCCGGAGGAGCTGATCGCCGCCGCTCACTCCAGCTGCTTCTCGATGGCCCTCTCGCACGCCCTGAACGGTGCGGGCACCCCGCCCACCAAGCTCGTCACCTCGGCGGACGTCAGCTTCCAGCCCGGTGAGGGCATCACCGGCATCCACCTCACCGTCGAGGGCACCGTGCCGGGCATCGACAACGACGCCTTCGTCGCCGCCGCCGAGGATGCCAAGGCCAACTGCCCGGTGAGCCAGGCGCTGACCGGCACGACGATCACGCTGTCCGCCAAGCTCGCCTGACCCCGCGCTGAGCGCCCGCTCAGTGCTGTGCGGCGCCCTTCCGCCCGGGTCCCCGTCCCATTGACAAGGACCCGCTCGCGTCCTGTGCTGGAGTTCAGGGGGCTTCCGGGCGGAAGGGGACAGCGATGGCACGCGCGGTCGGGATCGATCTCGGGACCACGAACTCGGTGGTCGCCGTCCTGGAGGGCGGCGAACCCACGGTCGTCGCCAACGCCGAGGGGGCCCGTACCACTCCCTCGGTCGTGGCCTTCGCCAAGAACGGCGACGTCCTCGTCGGCGAGGTGGCCAAACGGCAGGCGGTGACCAACGTCGACCGCACCGCCCGCTCCGTGAAGCGGCACATGGGCGACACCGCCTGGCGCTTCCCCGAGCACGGCGACATCGACGGCACCCGGTACCGGGCGCAGGAGCTGTCCGCCCGCGTCCTGCAGAAACTGAAGCGGGACGCCGAGTCCTACCTCGGCGAGGACGTCACCGACGCGGTGATCACCGTGCCCGCCTACTTCGACGACTCCCAGCGGCAGGCCACCAAGGAGGCCGGGGAGATCGCCGGCCTGAACGTCCTGCGGATCATCAACGAGCCGACAGCCGCCGCCCTCGCCTACGGCCTCGACCGGGGCGAGGAGCAGACCGTCCTGGTCTTCGACCTCGGCGGCGGCACCTTCGACGTCTCCCTCCTGGAGATCGGCGACGGCGTCATCGAGGTCAAGGCCACCAACGGCGACACCCACCTCGGCGGCGACGACTGGGACCAGCGGATCGTCGAGTACCTGGTGAAGAAGTTCAAGAGCGAGAACGGCATCGACCTCGGCGGCGACAAGATGGCCGTCCAGCGGCTGCGCGAGGGCGCCGAGAAAGCCAAGATCGAACTGTCCAGCTCCACCGAGACGACGATCAACCTGCCGTACGTCACCGCGACCGCCGACGGCCCCCTGCACCTCGACGAAAAACTGACCCGCGCCCAGTTCCAGGAGCTCACCGCGGACCTCCTGGACCGCTGCAAGACCCCCTTCCACCAGGCCGTCAAGGACGCCGGCATCAAGCTGTCCGCCGTCGACCACGTCATCCTCGTCGGCGGCTCCACCCGGATGCCGGCCGTCACCGACCTGGTCAGGGACCTCACCGGCAAGGACCCGCACAAGGGCGTCAACCCCGACGAGGTCGTCGCCGTCGGCGCGGCCCTCCAGGCCGGCGTCATCCGCGGCGACGTCAAGGACGTCCTGCTGCTCGACGTCACCCCGCTGTCCCTGGGCATCGAGACCAAGGGCGGCATCATGACGAAGCTCATCGAACGCAACACGACGATCCCGACCCGGCGTTCGGAGATCTTCACCACCGCCGCCGACAACCAGCCGTCCGTCGGCATCCAGGTCTACCAGGGCGAACGCGAGATCGCCGCCTACAACAAGAAGCTCGGCGTCTTCGACCTCACCGGGCTCCCCCCGGCCCCGCGCGGCGTCCCACAGATCGAGGTGGCCTTCGACATCGACGCCAACGGCATCATGCACGTCTCCGCCAAGGACCTGGCGACGGGCCGCGAACAGAAGATGACCGTGACCGGCGGCTCGGCGCTGCCCAAGGACGACATCGACCGCATGATGCGGGAGGCCGAGCAGTACGCGGAGGAGGACCGCAGACGCCGGGAAGCGGCCGAGACCAGGAACCAGGCCGAGCAACTCGTCTACCAGACCGAGAAGTTCCTGCGGGAGAACGAGGACCGGATCCCCGCCGAGATCCGCGCGGAGGTCGAACCGGCCATCACCGAGGTCAAGGAGCTGCTGGAGCGGAACGCCGACACGAACGCCCTGCGCACCGGCGTCGAGAGACTCGCCACGGTCAGCCAGAAGATGGGCCAGGCGATGTACGCCCAGTCCGCGCAGACGTCCGCCCACGGCACCCCCGGCCCCGGCGCGGACCAGAGCCCGCCGCAGGAGGACGACGGCGTGGTCGACGCGGAGATCGTCGACGATGACAGGGACGGGAAGGGTCCGTCCTAGGGACGGCCGGCGGTCGGCGCGGTCGGCAGGGTGGCGCAGACCGCGTCCAGGACGGTCGCGTACGGCGTGCCGGCCTCGGTGAGCCGGGCGCGCAGCCGCTCCAGGCAGTCCCGGTGCTCCCGCAGGAGGTCGTCGGTGCCGGTGCGGGACGAGAACTCCAGCACGGCGGGCAGGAAGTCCGGCAGCTCCTCGCCGGTGAACTCCAGCCCGTTGGCGTGGTAGAGCTCCTTCAGGCGCTCCAGCGAGATGCCGCGCCGCCGGGCGTCCCCGTCGCGCCACCACGTCAGATAGAGGCTGTGCCCGTGCTCCAGGTCGAACACGTCGACGTAGTGCGCGGCCAGCTCCCGTGGCGGCGTGACCGCCGCGTGGTCGGTGAACGCGCGCAGCTGCGGGGCGGCTTCACGCAAGAGGGGCAGCCGTGCCCGGAAGTCGTCGTCCGGGTAGGTCAGGCAGAGCGCGGCCGCCTGGTACAGCACCTCGTAGGAGGACATCAGATCTCCTCGGCCTCGGGTGTGCGGGTCGTGCGGATGACGGCGGGGGACTGCGCCCCCGGTACCACGGTCCGTTCGTCGTCCGTGGCGGTCGCGAGCAGCCGGTACAGCTCCTCCAGCGCGTAGGCGCCCAGGCCCACGGAGGCCGGCACCGACGGGTCCGGTTCCTCCCCGAGGCCGACCGCCCGCATATGGGACCGCATCGCGGTGAGCCGCCGCAGCGCCGACCGGACGGGGCCGACGTCACCGGCGGTGAACACGTCCGCCAGTCGCTCCAGCGGGATGCGCAGCCCGTCGACGGCACCGAAGGGGCTCCGCACCTGGCCGCAGCCGTCCGGGCCGCTCTTCGCGAG
This sequence comes from Streptomyces sp. SS1-1, assembly GCF_008973465.1. Lineage (NCBI taxonomy): Bacteria > Bacillati > Actinomycetota > Actinomycetes > Kitasatosporales > Streptomycetaceae > Streptomyces > Streptomyces sp. SS1-1. The sequence continues at coordinate 6,040,789 of NZ_WBXN01000004.1, forward strand.
GGCGTCGACGACGGGCGACAGCGGCGGGACGTACCAGACCATCGGCAGCGTCCGGTCCTCCGGGTGCGGCGGGAGAGCCACCCGGTAGGTGCTGATCAACGCGCGTACGGGGGAGCGGCGCGCCGCCTCGAGCCAGTCGGCCGTGACTCCGGTCCGCTCGCAGGCCACGCGCACCCGCGCGTCCTCAGGATCGAGGAACAGGCCCAACTGGGCCTGATACACGTCCTGTTCGCGAGCCGTCGATGCCGCGGCCCGCACCTTGTCGGCGTCGTACAGCATCACCCCGCGGTACGGCACTCCGCCCACGCAGGTCTCCGAGGCGTACGCGCACCCGGTCCCGTCCGGCGAACACGCCTCGCCGCAGGGCGGGTTGAGGCAGTCCACGCAGGACGGGCGGAGAGAGGCCCGGAACGTCTGCTCGAACGCGAGGCGTGCCATGGCCACCGGGTGGTCGCCGTACGTCCGCGACCGGTCGGGGCGCCGGTGAGGCGGGAGTTCGGCGGGGCGGGGGAAGGCGCCGGTGAGTTCGCGCAGCCGTCCGCCGCCGTTGCGCAGCCGGAGTCTGCCGCGCCGGGTCAGCTCCCAGCCGCCGTGCCGGACGGCCTCCACGGGCGGGTGGGACGCCGCGCAGGCGGGGCAGCCGGGACAGGTGTCGAGGTTGATGACCGTCGCGATCCTTGCCATGGGGCGCATCGCTACTCGACCTCCTGACCGGGGCGGCGGACGACGGTCACCTCGTCGCCCGTACCTCCTGCGAGGCCGCCGAGGCCGCCGTGGCCGCCGAGGAGGCGGGTCGGCTTGAGGAGGTGACCGGCGGCCGCCCGGCTCCCTGGGGCGCCGGTGTGTGACGCGCGGCGCGTGTAGACGGTCCCCGCCGGCATCCGGGACGAGACGGCCGCCCGCGCCGAGGTCACGCCCTCGGGGCCGACGGCCTCCACCAGGTCACCGTCGGTGACGCCGATCGCCTCGGCGTCCTCGGGGGACAGCCACAGGTGTCCGCCGCCGCTCATCAGGGCCGGCAGGAACAGGTCGTCCGGGTGGGCGGAGTGGACGGACCACAGCTCGTGCGGCGTGAGACGGCGGACCGGTACCTCCGGCTGCCCGCCGGGACCGAGCCGCGCGGTGCCGAGCAGGCCGTGCACGTCCAGGGGAGGCCGGTACACGGGCAGGGACTCGCCCAGCTCATGGGCCCAGTCGTGGTCCAGGAAGAGGTGCCGCAGGCCGATGCGGGAGGGCTCGCCATCGGGTGCGGGCGCGGCGAACTCGGTGCCGACCGCCGTGTAGTCCCGTGTCACGACGGTCAGTTGGGGCATGGTCCGCCCCGGTACCGGTGTGCAGGCGCCGTGCCGCCAGTCCAGGACGGTCCCGGGCGGCGCGGTGGCGTCGCCGTGCGGGAGCGGGGTCGCCACCAGGTCCTCGCGGACGCCGAGGTGCCCGACGGCCAGGGCGCCGATCCGCTCGGCCAGCGCGGTGTACGTGTCGAACTCGGCGCGGTCCCGGCCCGGTTGCCCCCCGACGGTGGGCAGCACGACGTCCGCCGGACAGGAGTCCGCGCTCTCGGCGCCACCCAGGGACACCAGCAGATCGAGCTTGCCCTCGGGCGCGGGCTCGCACCGGGTCACGTCCCGCGGGCGTATCCCCTCGGCCGCCCCCGCCCCGGTCCCCAGCAGGCACCGGATTCCGTCCTCGCCCACCGGACCCAGCGACTCGGAGCCGGCCAGCGTCAGCACCCGCGGCCAGTTCTCCGGGGCGTCCGGGTTCTCGCAGGCGAGACCCAGGGCGCCGGTGCGGAGGTCGGCGACCGCTCGGGACACCGCGTCGCCGAACGTGCCGCCGAGGTCCAGGGGGTTGCGGTCGAAGGACGGGTACACCGGTGCCCAGCCCGTCCGTGCCGCCAGTGCGAGGCAGTCCACGCCCGTCAGGCCGGTGAGCCGGCCCCGGCCGAGGGGGGAGGCGAGGACGTCGGTCGGGCGGGACTCGTGCCGCCGGCGGCCGGTGTGCAGGTACCAGTACGTCGCCGGGTCCATCCGGCGCACCGGCGGTGACCCCTCCGAGGGTGCCGGTGAGGCGTCCGGGCAGCCGGTGAGGGCGAGCAGGGCGCGGAGCGTGCGGTGGAGGGTGTCCGCGTGGAACGGGCGGCGGGTACCGTCACCCGTCAGGATCGCGCAGCGGCCCCGCGACCGTTCCGCCGTGCGCGCGAACTCGCGGGCGACCCGCACACACGTGGCGGCCGGTACCGACGTGTGCGTCTCCTGCCAGGCGGGTGTGCCCGGGGTGTCCGCGTCGGCGTACGACTGCGGCCAGTGGCCCGGCAGTTCGGGGCGGGCCACGCCGTAGCGGGCGAGGAGCAGGTCGAACACGGTCGTCACCAGCGGCCCGCTCGCACCGCCGAGCCGCGTCACCGGGACACCCCGGCGGACGGCCCCCGCTCGGCCGACGGCGTCGAAGTGGGGGAGCAGGACCTCGGCCCCGGCCGCCACTTCACGGCCGTACAGGCTCAACACCGGGGCGGTGAACCCCGGTTCCGGGACGGCCGCGCGGCCGGTGGCCTCGTCCAGTACGACCGCCCGGCTCCCGGCGTGCTCGCCCCGGCGTCCCAGGTCGGCCGCGCGCAGGAAGGTGCCGGGCGCGTACGTCCCGTCGGCGCGCTCCTCCAGCGTGACCAGGAACGGCAGATCCGTGGAACGGCGCGCGTGCTCCGCGAAGAACGGCGACGCGCGGTCGGCGAAGAACTCCTTGAGGACGACATGGCCCATCGCCAGGGCCAGCGCGCCGTCCGTGCCGGGGTGCGGGTGCAGCACCTCGTCGGCGAGCCGTGTGCCGCCCGCCCGCGCGTCGGGGCCGACGGCCACGACCTTCTGCCCCCGGTAGCGGGCCCGCGCCAGCCGCCGCGCGTCCCCGGCCCGGGCCACCGGCAGGTCCCCGCCCCACACCAGCAGATACGCCGCGTCCGCCCAGTCGTCCCCCCGCGCGGGCTCCTCGGACACCAGCACCGGGGCGCCGATCAGCGTGTGGAGGCGGGCGCCCGGCGCGTCGGCCGGGAACAGCCCGGCGATCCGGTCGGGGCCGTACGCCCCGAGGGTGTGGACGTACGCCGCCGCGACCAGCTCGACGGCCTCGTCCCACTCCACCCGCACCAGCCCGCCCGTGCCGCGCGCCCGCTGGTACCGGCGGCGGCGCTCCGGGTCGCCCTGGACGTCCGCCCAGGCGAACACCGGATCCCGCAGCCGCCGCCTGGCCTCCCGGTACCGCTCCAGGAGCACGCCGCGCACATACGGGTCCCGGAGCCGGCCGTCCGGCGGCGGTGCCGGTCCCGGCGCCCCGGACGGCGCGGGCGATATCGCGGTGTCGGTCACAGGCGCTCCCTTGCTTGCCCTGGTGTACGAACCTAGGGCGGGGCGGGGGAGCGCACCTGTTCACGGCGCCCGTACGGGTCAGGGCTTGCGGGCGACCCCCGCGTACACCGGCACGATCCCCTCCGCCTGCGCGGCCACGTCCTGCGGCTCGGGACGCCAGCCGTGGACGGGGACGACGCCGGGGCCGAGCAGGTCCAGACCGTCGAAGAAGCGGAGGAACGCGGCGAGGGGGCGCGGGTGGAAGGGCTGGCCGCCGCGCCGGAAGTTCTCCGCCGCCTGCCCGACGGCCTGCGGGCTGAGGTCGGCGGTGACCTGGGACAGGATCAGATGGCTGCCGGGGGCGAGCGCGGCGACGTACCGCTCCAGCAGGCCGTACACGTCGTCGCCCGCCGGGTCGTCGTCCAGGTAGTGGGTGAGCGCGACCAGCGACAGCGCGACCGGCGCGGTCAGGTCCAGGGTCTCGTCCGCGCGGGCCAGCAGGGTGTCGACGTCACGGACGTCCGCGTGGACGTAGGCCGTGGCACCCTGCGGCGAGCCGTGCAGCAGGGCCTCCGCGTGCCGCAGCACGATCGGGTCGTTGTCCGCGTACACCACCCGGGCGTCGGGGGCGACGCCCTGCGCCACCTGGTGCAGGTTCGGCTCGGTCGGTATGCCGGTGCCGACGTCCAGGAACTGGCGCACCCCGGCCTCCGCGACCGTGCGCACCGCCCGGTGCATGAAGCGGCGGTTGGCGCGGGCGCCCCGGACGACCGTGGGATCCACGGCGAGGATCCGGCGGGCCAGTTCCTCGTCGACCGGGTAGTTGTCCTTGCCGCCCAGCCACCAGTCGTAGACGCGGGCCGGATGCGGCCGGCTGGTGTCGACGCGGGTGGGCGCGGACTCGGGTGCGGACATGCGGTGCTCTCCTCGGACGCTCGACGGACGGGGAAGACGACCTCTGTCTCTCGGATGTCCCTCAGTACTCCTCGCGGAAGTTCCGCAGGAGTTTCTTGGTGCGCTCGGCCGACGCGGCGGTCGTGGACATGTGGTCGAGGACCTCCAGGTGCGCGGCGACCTCTTCTCGTGAGTCCAGGTAGAGCGCGCCGGACAGGTACTCGGTGGTGACCATGTCCGGCAGCTCCGGCTCAGCGAAGCGGAACAGCGAGAACGGCGCGTACGTCCCGGGGTGCGGGCCCGACGCGAACTCGGCGATCTGCAGGGTCACCCGGTCGCGCTCGGCGAACTCCAGCAGCTTGTCGACCTGGTCGCGCATCACCTCGGAGGTGTCGCCGACCGGCCGCTGCAGCACCGTCTCGTCCATGATCACCCACAGGTGGGGCGGGTCGGGGCGCTCCAGCAGCCGCTGCCGCTCCATCCGCAGCGACACATGCCGTTCGATGGCCTCGGGGCCCTTCTGCGCGATCGTCCCGTTCATCATCACGTCACGCGCGTACGCCTCGGTCTGCAGCAGGCCCGGCACGAAGTGCGGCTCGTAGGAGCGGATGATGCGGGCGGCGCCCTCCAGGCTCACGTACAGGCTGAACCAGTCCGGCAGCACGTCGTGGAACCGCTGCCACCAGCCGGGCTCGTTGGCCTCCTCGGCCAGCGACAGGAACGCGGCGGCCTCGTCCTCGGGCACGCCGTACGTCTCCAGGAGCACCTGCACGTACGGGATCTTCAGCGCGACCTCGGCGGTCTCCATCCGGCGGACGGTCGCCGCCGCCACCCGCAGGGACCGCGCCGCCTCGTCACGGCCGAGTCCGGCCGCCTCCCGCAACTCCTGAAGGCGTTTGCCGAGCACCACCTGGCCCACGGTCGGAGCGGGACGCCGCTCACTCACGCCACGCCTCCCCACGCGCCGGAATCAACGGGTGCAGTCTGCCACGAGCGGGCGCGGCGCGGGGGTTCGGCCGCCGGACGCCGTGACCCGGCAGGTACGGGACGCCATGACCCGGCAGGTAATCGACGGGCCGGGCGCCGCGCGGGACCGTGGGGGCACCGGGTTCCGGGCCGGCGCACTCCGGCCCGGGACCCGGACCCCGCAGTGCCACTCGACCCGACGGAGGGTGATCTCGTCATGTCCGCCACCTCGCTCACCGCGCTCGCCCGGACCTCCCACCCGCACACCGCCCTGCGCCGCTTCCTGGCCCTGGACGCCGTGGTGACCGGCGCGAACGGGCTCGCCTACCTCATGGCCTCCGGCCCCCTCGGCCGTCTCCTCGGCGTCGGCCAGGGGCTGCTGCTCGCCCTCGGCGCCCTCCTCACGGTGTACGCGGGCGGGGTGGCGCTGCTCGCCGCGCGGGCCCGCCCGGCCGCCCTCGGGGTCCGGGCCGTCGTCGAGGCCAACCTCGCCTGGGCGGTGCTCAGCGTCGCCGCCCTCGCGCTGTGGCTGACGCCGACCACCGCGGGCGCCGTGTGGACCGTGCTCCAGGCGGCCGTCGTCGCCGGGTTCGCCGCGCTGCAGTACGCGGCGCTGAGGCTGCGTCAGGAGGCGAGCGACTGAAGGTACTTGACCGTCGCCGGGTCGGCCGGGAGCAGCGTCTCGATGGCCAGCTCGGCGACGGTCACGTCCATCGGGGTGTTGAAGGTGGCGATGGAGGACGTGAACGACAGCACGCGGCCCTCGTGCGCGATCCGCATCGGCAGCGCGAAGTACGCCACCGGGTCCGCCGGAGCCTGTTCCCCGGGCGGCCCCTCGGGCACCGGGTACGCGGCGACCTCCTCGTACAGCCGGCGCAGCGGCTCGGAGCGGCGCAGCGCGATCTGCCGTTCCATCTGCGCGAGGAGGTGCCCCCGCCACTCGGGCAGATTGACGATGCGCGGCGCCAGACCCTCGGGGTGCAGGGTCAGCCGCATCGCGTTCAGAGGGGGCTCCAGCAGGTGCCCGGGGACGCCGTCGAGGAGCATCAGCACCCCCCGGTTGGCCGCGTGCACGTCGTACAGCGCGTCCACCACGAGCGCCGGGTAGGGCTCGTAGCCCTGGATCAGGCGCTCCAAGCCGGCGCGCAGCGCGTCCAGGGCCGGGTCGTCCAGCGGGGTCTCCGGATAGCGGGGGGCGTAGCCGGCGGCCAGCAGCAGCGCGTTGCGCTCGCGCACCGGCACGTCCAGGTGCTCGGCGAGCCGCAGCACCATCTCCTCGCTGGGCCGGGAGCGGCCCGTCTCGACGAAGCTGATGTGCCGTGCCGAGGAGCCGGCGCGCAGCGCCAACTCCAGCTGGGTGACCCGGCGCCGCTCGCGCCAGGCCCGCAGCAGGGGGCCCACGCCCCGGTCGGCGGGGGCGGCCGGGCCGGACGGGAGGGTGGTCATGGCACGACCGTAGCCGAGGCGGGCCCGCCGGTGACCAGGACCGACCGCCCCGCGCTGTGGCAGGCTGAGGGCGAACCCTCCCGTGCGCTGGAAGGAGCGAGGCCATGGCTGCCGAACCGCTGTCGCAGAAGGAGATCGAGGACCGGCTCTCCGAGCTGCCCGGCTGGTCCCGGGACGGCGACCGCATCGCCCGGTCCTACCGGCTGGCCTCGCACTTCGCCGCCACCGCGATGGTCGTGCACATCGCCCAGGTGCAGGAGGAGCTGGACCACCACTCCGACCTGACCCTCGGCTACAACAAGGTGTCGCTCACCGTGAACACCCACACCGTCGGCGGCGTGACCGAGAAGGACTTCACGCTCGCCCGCCGGATCGAGACCCTGGCCGCCGTCCACGGCGCGCAGTGACGGCCGTGCTCGACTACGACAAGGAAGCGGAGCGCTACGACGCCTCGCGCGGCGGTGAGGCCCGGGCCGCGGCGGCGGCCGAAGCCGTGCTGGGCTTCCTCCCCGAGGGCACCCGGCGGCTGCTCGACGTGGCCTGCGGCACCGGCATCGTCACCCGGCGGCTCGCGGCCGCGGACGGCCTCGCGGTGACCGGGGTCGACCTGACCCTCGGCATGGCGCGGCGGGCCGCGGCCCGGCTGCCCGGCTCGATACTCCTCGCCGACGCCCGCAGACTGCCGTTCCGGGACGGCGCCTTCGACGCCGTCAGCAGCGTGTGGCTGTTACACCTGGCGGCGACCCTCGAGGACGTCCGCACCCTGGTCGGCGAGTGCGCCCGCGTCCTGCGGCCGGGCGGGGTGTACGTCACCACCGTCGACAAGGCCGCCGCGCACAACGTGGGCAGCGACATCGACGCCGTCCTCGCCTCCCGCCCCCACCGCCCGGCCATGGACGCCGCCGACCAGGTGTCCTCCTACGCCCTCGACCACGGCCTGCTCCCCGCCGGCCGGTCCCGCTTCACCGGCCACGGCCAGGGCCGCAGCCCCCGCCGCACGGTGGCCGACCTGCGCCGCGGCTGGTTCGGCACCCTCCCGCCCGGCGACCCCCTCTCCGACACCTTCGCCGCCCGCCTCGCCGCCCTCCCCGACCAGGACCACCCCCGGCCGGACCCGGTCTTCACGATCGCGGCGTTCCGCAGACCGGGGTGAGCCCTTCCGGCCGGCACCCCGAGGGCTGTCGCGCGGGGGCGGTGCGTCCGCGCGCGCTCGTGGGGGTGGACAGGGGAGGCTGAGGGGCATGGCGCATCATCACGAGCACACCGAGATCGACTGGGGCGAGATGGGGCCGCGGCTGGAGGCCCAGGCCGAGTTGTTCACGCCTCTGTACGAGCACGCCCTGGCGTGGCTCGCCAAGCGGCAGACCGAGCCGGGGCTCGTCGTCGACGCGGGCAGTGGGCCGGGGGTCGTGTCCTGTCTGCTGGCCGACACCTTCCCGGGCGCCCGGATCGTCGCGGTCGACGCCTCGCGGCCCCTGCTGGACCGGGCGCGGGAGAGGGCCGAGCGGTTCGGGGTCGCCGATCGCTTCGACACGCTGACCGGGGAACTCCCGGGAGTGCTGGGCGACTTGGACTATCCGGCCGATCTGCTGTGGGCGGGGCGCAGTCTGCATCATCTGGGTGACCAGCGGGCCGCGCTGGCCGCCTTCGCCGAGCGGCTCTCCTTCGGCGGCACCCTGGCCCTGCAGGAGGGCGGTCTGCCCACCCGGTTCCTGCCGCGCGACATCGGGTTCGGGCGCCCCGGGCTCCAGGCGCGCCTCGACGTGGTGGAGGCGGAGTGGTTCGCGCGGATGCGGGCCGAGCTGCCCGGTTCCGTCGCCGAGACGGAGGACTGGACGGCGCTGCTTTCCGCCGCCGGACTGCGCCCCAGCGGCACCCGCACCTTCCTCCTGGACCTGCCCGCGCCGACCACGGACCGCGCCCGCGCGTACGCCGTCGACACCCTCACCCGCACCCGCGAGGTCCTGGGCGACCGGCTGGACGCCGACGACCGCGCCACCCTCGACCGGCTCCTCGACCCCGGGGACGAGGCAAGCGTCCACCACCGCCCGGATGTGTTCGTGCTGGCGGCGCAGACCGTGTTCACGGCTGTCCGCGTGCCGTGAAGTCTCCTTCGGGAGTGGCTACTTGACTTCGAGAGCGCTTCAAGTGATGGACTCCCCCTCGTCCACGCACCGACTTCCAGGGGGACCACCATGACCGACTCTCCGGCCGCACTGATCACCGGCGGCGGCAGCGGCATCGGCGCCGCCGTCGCACGCCGTCTGCTGGACGCCGGGCACCGGGTCGCCGTCACCGGCCGCGGGGAGGAGCGCCTGCGGCGGTTCGCCGACGAGGTGGGGCGGCCCGATCACCTGCTGACCCTCGTCGGCGACTCCGCCCGCTACGAGGACGTCCAGGCCGCCGTGGACGCCACGCTCAAGGCGTTCGGCCGGCTGGACACGGTCGTCGCCAACGCCGGTTTCGCCACGCACGACTCGGTCGCCCAGGGCGACCCGGCCGGCTGGCCCGAGATGGTGCTGACCAACGTCCTCGGCCCGGCCCTGCTGATCCGCGCCTCGATCGACGCCCTCAAGGAGAGCCGGGGCCGGATCGTGCTGGTCGGCAGCGTCGCCGGGTTCGTGCCGACGGCCGGCAACCTGTACGGCGCGACGAAGTGGGCGGTCACCGGGCTCGCCGAGAACACCCGGCGCGAGGTCACCGAATGGGGGGTCGGTGTCACGCTCGTCGCGCCGGGCCGCGTCGAGACGCCGTTCTGGGACGGCCTCGGCAGTCTGCCGCCGGGGCACCTGCTGACCGCGGACCAGATCGCGGACTCGGTGGTGTGGGCCGTCCGGCAGCCCGAGGGCGTGGACGTCAACACCGTCGTCGTCCGGCCGCTGGGGCAGCCCAACTGACCTGACAGGGAACGCGGAACGGCCCGGCCACCGCTCGCGACGGGCGAGCGGCGGCCGGGCCGTCCACGGTGAAGCCCCGGGCGGCGGGCGCCTCAGGCGGCGTTGAACTCGGCCGGGTCCGGGCCGAGCCGCCGGTCCTCGTTCAGCGCGCTGATCGCGGCGAGGTCCTCGTCGTCGAGGCTGAAGTCGAACACCTCGATGTTCTCCTTGATCCGCGACGGCGTCACGGACTTCGGGATCACCACGTTGCCGAGCTGCAGATGCCAGCGCAGCACGACCTGGGCCGGGGTCCGGCCGTGCTTCTGCGCGATCGCGACGATCGCCGGGACCTCCAGCAGCCCCTTGCCCGAACCGAGCGGCGACCACGCCTCCGTGGCGATGCCGTGCTCGGCGTGGAACGCGCGCGCGGCGTGCTGCTGAAGATGCGGGTGCAGCTCGATCTGGTTGACCGCGGGGACGACCGAGGTCTCCTCGAGCAGCCGCTCCAGGTGCTCCGGGAGGAAGTTGGACACGCCGATCGCGCGGACCCGCTGGTCGGCGAGCAGCTTCTCGAACGCCTTGTAGGTGTCCACGTACGTCCCGCGCGCCGGCGTGGGCCAGTGGATGAGGTACAGGTCGACGTAGTCCAGGCCCAGCTTCTCCAGCGACGCGTCGAAGGCGCGCAGGGTGGAGTCGTAGCCGTGGTCGCTGTTCCACACCTTGGTGGTGACGAAGACGTCCTCGCGGGGGATGCCGGAGGCGGCGACGGCCTTGCCGGTGCCCGTCTCGTTGCCGTAGATCGCCGCTGTGTCGATGCTGCGGTACCCGGCCTCCAGCGCGACCGCGACCGCCCGCTCGGCCTCGTCGTCCGGCACCTGCCAGACGCCGAAGCCCAGCTGGGGCATCTCGACGCCGTTGTTGAGGATGATCGGGGGGACCTTGCTGCTCACGAGCTCTTGATCCTTACGGTTGCCGACAGGTTGGACTCCCATCGTCAACGATCACGGGCCGTCACGCATTCCTGACCGGAGAAAAACCCGGCGCTCACGCCTGGTACAGCGCCTCCACCTCGTTGGCGTACGCGCCCTCGATCGCCTTGCGCTTCAGCTTCAGCGACGGGGTGAGCAGCCCGTGCTCCTCGGTGAACGGCTGGGCGAGTATCCGGAACGTGCGGATCGACTCGGCCTGGGAGACCAGCGTGTTCGCGGCGACGACCGCGCGCCGCACCTCGGTCTCCAGATCCGGGTCGCGGACCAGCTCCGCCGGTGCCATCGGGCGCTTGCCGCGCATCGTCAGCCAGTGCTCGACGGCCTCCTGGTCGAGGGTGACCAGCGCGGCGACGTACGGGCGGTCGTTGCCGACGACGATGCACTGCGCGACGAGCGGGTGGTCGCGCACCCGCTCCTCCAGGACGCCCGGCGAGACGCTCTTGCCGCCGGAGGTCACCAGGATCTCCTTCTTGCGGCCGGTGATGGTGAGGTAGCCGTCCTCGTCGAGGGTGCCCAGGTCGCCGGTGGCGAGCCAGCCGTCGTGCAGCGTCTGGTCGGTGGCCTTCTGGTTGTTGAGGTAGCCGAGGAAGACGTTGCCGCCGTTCAGCCAGATCTCGCCGTCGTCGGCGATGTGCACGGTGACGCCCGGGATGGGCTGGCCGACCGTGCCGTACCGGGTGCGTCCGGGCGGGTTGGCGGTGGCGGCCGCCGTGGACTCGGTGAGGCCGTAGCCCTCGTAGATCTGGATGCCCGCGCCCGCGAAGAACAGCCCGAGCCGCCGGTCCATCGCCGAGCCGCCCGACATGGCGTGCCGGATGCGTCCGCCCATCGCCGCCCGCATCTTGGAGTACGCGAGCTTGTCGAAGAGCTGGTGCTGGACGCGCAGGCCCGCCGAGGGCCCCGGCCCGACGCCCCACGCCTTCGCCTCGACGGCGTCGGCGTACTTCACGGCCACGTCGACGGCCTTCTCGAAGGCGCCGGCCTTGCCCTCCTTCTCGGCCTTGCGCCGGGCGGCGTTGAAGACCTTCTCGAAGATGTACGGCACGGCGAGGAAGAACGTGGGCCTGAACGCGGCGAGGTCGGGCAGCAGCGCCGCCGCGTGCATCTGCGGCTGGTGCCCGAACCGCACCCGGCCGCGGATCGCGGCGACCTCCACCATCCGCCCGAAGACGTGCGCGAGCGGCAGGAACAGCAGGGTCGCCGCCTCGTCGCCCTTCTTCGAGTGGAACACCGGCTCCCAGCGCTCGATGACCGTGTCGGCCTCGTACATCAGGTTGCCGTGCGAGATGACGCAGCCCTTGGGGCGGCCCGTCGTGCCGGACGTGTAGATCACCGTCGCGATGGACTCGGGGGTGACCGCCTGCCGGTGCCGGTGCACGACCTCGTCGTCGAGGTGGGCGCCCGCGTCGTACAGCTCCTGCACGGCTCCCGCGTCGAGCTGCCACATCTCGTGCAGCCGGGGCAGGCGGCCGATGACGGTGGCGATCGTCATCGCGTGGTCCTCGTGCTCCACGATCGCCGCCGTGCACTCGGCGTCGTACAGCATCCAGAAGCACTGCTCGGCCGAGGAGGTCGGATAGATCGGGACGACCTGGGCGCCGATGGTCCACAGCGCGAAGTCGAACAGGGTCCACTCGTAGCGGGTGCGGGACATGATCGCGACGCGGTCGCCGAAGCGGATGCCGCGGGCGAGCAGCCCCTTGGCGAGGGCCAGCACCTCGTCACGGAAGTCGGCGGCGGTGACGTCCTGCCACCGACCGTCCTCGTCCTTGCGGCCGAGGACCACGTACAGGGGATCCTCCTGGGCATGCTCGAAGACGACGTCGGCCAGGCCGCCCACCGGCGGTGCCAACGCCAACGGAGGGTTGGTGAACTCGCGCAAACCCCGCTCCAAGCTCCGAATGCATCGGCTGACGCTCTGCACAGGGCGTGAAAGCTACCCCACCCGTCATGCGGGCGGGAGGGGGCCGAAAATCGACGGGTGCTCAAGTTTGCACAGGTCAGCGACGGAAAATGCGCTCACATCGGACAGCGGCGGACACAAAACTGACGGTTGAGTAAGTTCCGGGCCCGTAATCTCCACCAAATCCGACCGACTCACTTACCGGGCGAAGGCCCAGTCGATCTTGAGGCGGTGCCCGCCGGACGTCCTCTCTCTCCCCTCAGCGCACACGGCCCCGAACCCGTCACCCCCACGCGGCGCTCAGCGCCGGTGCAGCCGGTCCCCACCCGCCAGGATCGCGCCCGCCAGCGCGTCCGCCGCCGACTGGGCCGCCGTCCGCCGCGGCCCGTGCATCAGGACGAAGTCCACCCGGCCCAGCTCGGGCAGACCGGCCCGCTCGGGCACCCGCACCAGACCCGGCGGGATCAGGCCGCGGGAGTGCGCCATCACCCCGAGCCCGGCCCGGGCCGCCGCGATCAGGCCGTTGAGGCTGCCGCTCGTGCACACGATCCGCCACTGCCGGCCCTGCCGCTCCAGGGCCTCCAGCGCCATCGCCCGGCTGATCCCGGGCGGCGGGTACACGATCAGCGGCACCGGCCGGTCCGGCTCCAGCCGCAGCCGCTCCGCGCCGATCCACACCAGCCGGTCGTGCCAGACGGTCTCGCCGCGCGGGCCCTCCGGCCGCCGCTTGGCCAGCACCAGGTCCAGCTTCCCCGCGGCCAGCTGCTCGTGCAGCGTCCCCGACAGCTCGACCGTCAGCTCCAGATCGACCTCGGGGTGCTCGTAGCGGAAGCCCTCCAGGATCTCCGGCAGCCGGGTCAGGACGAAGTCCTCGGACGCCCCGAAGCGCAGCCGCCCGCGCAGCCGCGTCCCGGTGAAGAACGCCGTCGCCTGCTCGTGCACCGCGAGGATGCGCCGCGCGAAGCCGAGCATCGCCTCGCCGTCCTCGGTCAGCTCCACCGAGTGCGTGTCCCGGACGAACAGCGGCCGCCCCGTCGCGGCCTCCAGCCGCCGTACGTGCTGGCTGACGGTCGACTGGCGCAGCCCGAGCCGGCGGGCCGCCCGCGTGAAACTCAGCGTCTGCGCCACCGCGAGGAACGTACGCAGCTGGGAGGGGTCGTACACGCTGCCCAGCCTAGTCCGGTCATCGCGGATCGTGATGACAGTCAGAGCGGTGTACCGGATTCCCGATCGCAGCGTGCCGGAGGACGATGGAGAGGGCACGTCCGTGCCGGGAACACGACGTACACGACGTACGGCGAAGCGACGAGCGAAGTAGTGGAGCACAGTGAAACGCCTGCACTGGCCGCGGTGGATGCCGATCGACCCGTACATCCTGCTGCTGCTCGGGACGGTCGGCATCGCCGCCCTGCTCCCGGCGCGCGGGACGGCCGCGGATGTGGCCTCGGGCGCCTCCACGGCCGCCATCGCCTTCCTGTTCTTCCTCTACGGCGCCCGGCTGTCCACCCGTGAGGCCCTCGACGGACTCAAGCACTGGCGGCTCCACGTCACCGTCCTCGCCTGCACGTTCGTGGTCTTCCCGCTGCTGGGGCTGGCGGCCCGCGGACTCGTCCCGGTGATCCTCACCGACCCGCTCTACCAGGGGCTGCTCTTCCTCACCCTGGTCCCGTCCACCATCCAGTCGTCCATCGCCTTCACCTCGATGGCCCGCGGCAACGTCCCGGCGGCGATCTGCGCGGGCTCCTTCTCCTCGCTGGTGGGCATCGTCGTCACCCCGCTGCTCGCGGCGGCCGTGCTCGGCGGCGACGGCGGCGGCTTCTCCGCCGACTCGGTGGTCAAGATCGTGCTGCAACTGCTCGTGCCGTTCGTCGCCGGACAGCTGCTGCGCCGCTGGATCGGCGGCTTCGTCGCCCGGCACCGCAAGGTCCTCGGGCTCGTCGACCGCGGCTCCATACTGCTCGTCGTCTACACCGCCTTCAGCGAGGGCATGGTCCAGGGCATCTGGCACCAGGTCAGCCCCGGCCGGCTGGCCGGCCTGCTCGCCGTCGAGGCCGTGCTGCTGGCCGTGATGCTCGCCCTGACCTGGTACGGCGCCAAGGCGCTGGGCTTCGGCCGCGCGGACCGTATCGCCATCCAGTTCGCCGGCTCCAAGAAGTCCCTGGCCTCCGGGCTGCCGATGGCCAGCGTCCTGTTCGGCGCGCACGCCTCCCTGGCCGTGCTGCCGCTGATGCTCTTCCACCAGATGCAGCTGATGGTGTGCGCGGTCATCGCCAAGCGCCGCTCCCACGACCCGGAGGCCGAGGACGCGGCCGGCGACGGCGGCCCGGTCGGCGGGCACGGGCCGGCCGGGGCGTCACGCACCGCGGTCGGTACCGGGACACGTCAGGGCTGAGCCGGGAGTGGGCCGGGGCGCCCCGGCCCACGGGGTGCGGTCCACGGCGGGGCCCCGGGGACGGCGCAGGGGGCGCTCCCCGCCGGCCGGGGCCCCGCCGCCGTGTCGCGGGGGCCGGTCAGCCTCGGGCGGCCGCGGTCCGCAGGGCGAGCCGGTGGTCCCCCGCGTACACGTTCATCGAGCTGCCCCGCAGGAAGCCCACCAGGGTCAGCCCGGTCTCCGCGGCCAGATCGACCGCGAGCGACGACGGCGCCGAGACCGCCGCGAGGACGGGGATGCCCGCCATCACGGCCTTCTGCGCCAGCTCGAAGCTGGCCCGCCCGGACACCAGCAGGATCGCCCGGGACAGCGGCAGGTCCCCGTTCTGCAGGGCCCGGCCGACGAGCTTGTCGACCGCGTTGTGCCGGCCCACGTCCTCACGGACGTCGAGCAGTTCGCCCTCCTCGGAGAACAGGGCCGCCGCGTGCAGACCCCCGGTCCGGTCGAAGACCCGCTGGGCCGCGCGGAGCCGGTCGGGGAGGCCCGCGAGCAGATCGGGGTCGACGCGGACCGGGGGAGTGTCGGCGATGGGCCAGCGGGCCGTCGTACGGACCGCGTCCAGGCTCGCCTTGCCGCACAGCCCGCAGGACGAGGTGGTGTAGACGTTCCGTTCGAGGGTGATGTCGGGGACGGTCACGTCCGGCGCGGTCTGCACGTCCACCACGTTGTACGTGTTGGACCCGTCCGCGGTCGCGCCCGCGCAGTACACGATGTTCCGCAGGTCCGCCTGCTCGGCGAGGACGCCCTCGCTCACCAGGAACCCGGCGGCCAGCGCGAAGTCGTCGCCGGGGGTGCGCATGGTGATGGCGAGCGGCTTGCCGTTCAGCCGGATCTCCAGCGGCTCCTCCGCGACGAGGGTGTCCGGCCGGGTGGAGACCGCCCCGTCCCTGATCCGGATCACCTTGCGTCGTTCCGTGACTCGTCCCATGTCTCGATCAGTCCCGTCAGTCCCGGTTCTGGACGTGCTGGTAGCCGAAGCGGCCCTTGATGCACAGGTTGCCGTGGGTCACCGGGTTGTCGTACGGCGAGGTGACCTTCACGATCTCATTGTCCTGCACATGGAGCGTGAGGTTGCAGCCCACACCGCAGTACGCGCACACGGTGGTCGTCTCGGTCTGAGCCGACTCGTCCCAGGTACCCGCCGCGCGCATGTCGAACTCCGACTTGAACGACAGGGCACCCGTCGGGCACACCTCGATGCAGTTGCCGCAGTACACGCACGCCGAGTCGGTGAGCGGGGCGTCGTGCTCGACGGCGATCCGCGCGTCGAAGCCGCGTCCGGCGACGGAGATCGCGAAGGTGTTCTGCCACTGGTCGCCACAGGCGTCCACGCACTTGTAGCAGAGGATGCATTTGTCGTAGTCGCGCACATAGAGCTCGTTGTCGACCCTCGGCTCCTCGTTCAGCCGGGCGGCCTCCGGGCCGAACCGGTCCGGTTTCGCCTCGTACTCCTTGAGCCATCCGGCGACGCGCGGTGTGGTCGACAGGTCCACGGACGAGGCGAGCAGCTCCAGGACGACCTTGCGGCTGTGCCGGGCGCGCTCGGTGCCGGTGCGGACCTCCATGCCCGGCTCGGCCGTGCGGGAGCAGGCCGGCACCAGGGTCCTGGACCCCTCGACCTCCACGACGCACACCCGGCAGGCGTTCTTGGGCCGCAGCGTGTCGCCCTCGCACAGGGTCGGGATGTCCTTCCCGGCGGCCCGGCAGGCGTCGAGGATCGTGGAGCCCTCCGGCACCCGGGCCTCCCGCCCGTCCAGGGTGAACTCCACCAGCCGGCGCGGCACTCCCAGCGGTATCGCGGTCATGCGTAGGCCCCCAGTCGGTCGATCGCGGATTCCACGGCGTTCCACGCGGTCTGCCCCAGACCGCAGATGGAGGCGTCCCGCATGGCGCGGCCGACCTCCCGGAGCAGGGCGATGTCGTCGGCCGCCGCCGCGCCGGTACGCTCGGCGATCCGGTGCAGCGCCTCCTCCTGCCGGACCGTCCCGACCCGGCAGGGCACGCACTGCCCGCACGACTCGTCGCGGAAGAACTCGGCGATGCGCAGCAGCAGCCGGGGCAGCGGCACCGTGCCGTCGAAGGCCAGGACCACCCCCGAGCCGAGCGTGGTGCCGGCCTCGCGGGTGCCCTCGAAGGTGAGCGGGATGTCCATCTCGTCGGCCCGGACGAAACCGCCCGCCGCGCCGCCCAGCAGCACCGCCCGCAGCCCGTCCCGGACGCCCGCCAGCCGAAGCAGCTCGCCGAGGGTCGCGCCGAAGGGGAGCTCGTAGACGCCGGGACGGTCCACGCTGCCGGACACGCAGTACAGCTTGGGCCCGGTGGACCGCGCGGTGCCGACGGCCGCGTACGCCGGGGCGCCCATCGTCAGGATCGGCAGGACGTTGACCAGCGTCTCGACGTTGTTCTCCACCGTCGGCTTGCCGAACAGCCCCTTCTCCACGGGGAACGGCGGCTTGGAGCGCGGCTCGCCCCGGTAGCCCTCGATGGAGTTGAACAGCGCGGTCTCCTCGCCGCAGATGTAGGCGCCCGCGCCCCGCCGGATCTCGATGTCGAAGGCGTACCCCTGGCCGAGGACGTCGTCGCCGAGGAAGCCGCGCGCCCGGGCCTGCGCGATCGCGTGCTCCAGCCGACGCAGCGCGCGCGGGTACTCGCCGCGCAGATACAGGTAGCCCCGGTGGGCGCCCGTCGCGTACCCGGCGATCGTCATGGCCTCGACCAGCGCGTACGGGTCGCCCTCCATCAGCACCCGGTCCTTGAAGGTGCCGGGCTCGGACTCGTCGGCGTTGCAGACCAGGTAGTGCGGATGGTCGGGCTGGGACGCCGTGGCCTGCCATTTGCGGCCGGTGGGGAAGGCGGCGCCGCCGCGGCCGACCAGGCCGGAGTCGGTGACCTCGCGGATCACCCCGGCGGGGCCGAGCTCGAAGGCCCGGCGCAGCGCGGTGTACCCGCCGTGGACCCGGTAGTCGTCCAGCGAGGACGGGTCGACGACGCCGACGCGCCGCAGCAGCGTCAGCGAGGGGTCCCCGGCCTGCGGGACCGCCATCGCCGCGGGCGGCTCCGCGGGAGCCGAGTCCGGCGCGCTCGCGGCGAGCACGGCGTCCTCCACGGTCGCCGGTGCCGACACCGCCGTACGCACCGGATCGCCGGCCTTCACCGCGAGGGCGGCGGGGGCCCGTTCGCACAGGCCGAGGCAGGGGCTGCGCTGCACGCTCACGCCGCTGCCCGGCCTGAGCCGCCCCTCGATCCCGGCGCACAGCCCGCCCGCGCCGGCCGCCGCGCACGCCAGGTCCGTGCACACGTGCAGCACGGTGGCGGGGCGCGGCCTGACGGAGAACAGGGCGTAGAAGGTGGCGACGCCGTACGCCTCCGCCGGCGGCACCGTCAGCCGCCGGCACAGGTAGTCGAGGGCGCCCTCGCTGATCCAGCCGATCCGGTCGTTGAGGGCGTGCAGCCCCGGCAGCAGCAGGTCACGGCGGTCCCGGGCGGCGCGGCCGCCGCGCGCCCACCTCAGGTCGGCGTCGGAACGGTCGGCGCCCTCCCACGAGGACTCCGGAGGGCCGAGGAGGGCGTCCACGGCCGCCCGTTCGTCGTCCGTGGGTTTGCTGTCGCCGAAGTGCAGGTCCACTTACGTCACCTCACGATGGTCGCGACGGGGAGCTTCTCGATCCGGATCGCCGACGCCTTGAACTCCGCCGTCCCCGCGATCGGGCAGTTCGCCTCGATCGTCAGCTGGTTGGTGTCCACCTCGTCGGGGAAGTGCATGGTCATGAAGGCCAGGCCGGGCCGCAGTGCCGGGTCCACCCACACCGGCGCGACGACGCTGCCGCGCCGCGAGGTCACCTGGACCTTCTCCCCGACGACGACCCCGTACCGCTCGGCGTCCTCCGGGCTGATCTCCACGAACTCGCCGCGCCGCAGCGGGGAGGCGAAACTGCCGCTCTGCACCCCGGTGTTGTAGGAGTCGAGCCGGCGCCCGGTGGTGAGCCGGATCGGGTACCGCTCGTCGGTCAGGTCGACCGGCGGATCGTGCTGGACGATCCCGAACGGCGCCGGAGCGCCGCGCGCCGCCGGGTCGTCCGCCCACAACCGGCCGTGCAGATACGGCGGTTCGAGTCCGTCGGTGCTGGGGCAGGGCCACTGGATGCCCTGGTGCTCCTCCAGCCGCCCGTACGTCATCCCGTGGTGGTCCGGCGACACGGACCGCAGCTCGTTCCAGACGGCCTCGGAGTCGGCGTACTTCCAGTCGTGGCCGAGCCGGCCCGCGAGGTCGCAGATGATGTCGATGTCCTCGCGGGCCTCCCCGGGCGGGGTGACGGCCCGGCGCACCCGCTGGACCCGGCGCTCGCTGTTGGTGGTGGTGCCCTCGGTCTCGGCCCACCCGGCGGTGGCGGGGAGGACGACGTCCGCCAGCTCGGCCGTCCGCGTCAGGAAGATGTCCTGGACGACGAGGAAGTCCAGCTGCCGCAGCCGCCGTACGGCCTGCTCGCTGTCGGCCTCGGACTGGGCGGGGTTCTCGCCGACGCAGTAGACGGCCCGCAGCCCACCGTCCTCCATCGCCTCGAACATCTCGGTGAGGTTCAGGCCGTAGTGGGGCTGGATCACGGTGTCCCAGGCGGACTCGAACTTCGCGCGGGTGCCGGGGTCGAGGATGTCCTGGAAGCCGGGCAGCCGGTTGGGGATGGCGCCCATGTCGCCGCCGCCCTGCACGTTGTTCTGCCCGCGCAGCGGCTGGAGTCCGCTGCCGTAGCGGCCGACGTGCCCGGTGAGCAGGGACAGGTTGATCAACGCGCGGACGTTGTCGGTGCCGTTGTGGTGCTCGGTGATGCCGAGCGTCCAGCACAGCTGGGCGCGTTCGGCGCGGGCGTAGGCGTGCGCGACCTGCCGGATGGCGGCGGCCGGGACGCCCGTCACCTTCTCCGCGAGGGACAGCGTCCACGGTTCGACGAGCGCCTTGTACTCCTCGAAGCCGGTCGTCGCCCGGGCGATGAACGCCTCGTTGGCGAGGCCCGCGTGGATGATCTCGCGGCCGATCGCGTGGGCCATCGGGATGTCGGTGCCGACGTTCAGGCCGAGCCAGCTCTCCGCCCACTCGGCGGTGGAGGTGCGGCGCGGGTCGAGCGCGTACATCCGGGCGCCGTTGCGGATGCCCTTCAGCACGTGCTGGAAGAAGATCGGGTGCGCGAAGCGGGCGTTGGAGCCCCACATCACGATGACGTCGGTGTGCTCGATCTCCTCGTACGAGGAAGTGCCGCCGCCCGACCCGAAGGCCGCCGACAGGCCCGCCACGCTGGGCGCGTGACAGGTGCGGTTGCAGGAGTCGACGTTGTTGGTGCCCATGACGACGCGGGCGAACTTCTGCGCCACGTAGTTCATCTCGTTGGTGGCGCGGGCGCAGGAGAACATGCCGAACGCGCCCCGGTTGCGCTCGATGCCGCGGGCCGCCCGGTCGAGGGCCTCGTCCCAGGTCGCCCGCCGGAACGGCTCGTCCCGGGAGTCGCGCACCAGGGGGTGGGTCAGCCGGGTGTAGTTCCTGCGGCCCCGGTCCTTCTTACGGCGTTCGTTCATGCGGCGCTCCTCAGCGCGAGCAGGTCCGAGATGGCGTGCACGGTGCGCAGGGTGGGCACCTGCACGCCGGTGATCTCCGCCAGTTCGACGACCGCCGCGAGGAGGACGTCGAGTTCGAGCGGCTTGCCGCGCTCCAGGTCCTGGAGCGTGGAGGTGCGGTGGTCGCCGACCCTCTCGGCGCCCGCGAGCCGGCGCTCGATGGAGACGCCGACCTCGCAGCCCAGGGCCGTGGCGACGGCCAGCGTCTCGGTCATCATGGTCTCGATGACCTTGCGGGTGCCGCCGTGCAGGCACATCTGCCGCATGGTGGCGCGGGCGAGCGCGCTGATCGGGTTGAAGGAGATGTTGCCGAGCAGCTTGAGCCAGATGTCGTTGCGCAGGTCGGGTTCGACCGGGCACTTCAGGCCGCCGGCGACCATGGCCTCGCTGAAGGCGAGACAGCGCCGGGACACGCTCCGGTCGGGCTCGCCGACGGAGAACCGGGTGCCCTCCAAGTGCCGTACGACGCCGGGTCCTTCGAGTTCGGTGGCGGCGTACACGACGCAGCCGACGGCCCGTTCGGGCGCGAGCACGGCGCTGACCGCGCCGCCCGGGTCCACGCTTTCGAGGCGGTGCCCGTCGTAGGGGCCGCCGTGCCGGTGGAAGTACCACCAGGGGATGCCGTTCTGGGCGGCCACGACCGCCGTGCGCTCGTGCAGCAGCGGCGCGATCAGCGGCCCGCACGCCGCGTACGCGTTGGCCTTCAGGCCCAGGAAGACGTAGTCGACCGGGCCGACCTCGGCCGGGTCGTCGGTGGCGTGGGCGCGGGCGGTGAAGTCGCCGCGCGGGCTGAGCACCCGCACCCCGTGCTGCCTCATGGCCGCGAGGTGCGGTCCACGGGCGATCAGGTGCACGTCGGCACCCGCGCGATGCAGCGCGGCTCCGACGTAGGCGCCGATGGCACCGGCGCCGAGGACTGCAACTTTCACTTCGGAACGCTCCGTTCGGTCGAGGGAGTACCGCGGAGGTGGCTGTGCTGAAGAAACGGGAGGGGACGAATCGAAGCTCGTCGACTGAATATTGTCTACAGTATGGATAGGGGGTCAGCAAGAGTGCGCGCACGCCCTTCGTCGCCGACGCCGCGTGGCTCTCGTCCCCAACGGCGCGCGGCCGACCGACCGTTCGTCGCGTCCCGGACACCGTTCACCGCATACGGTCGACCCGTTGACTTCTCAACCACCCCGGCGCTGCCTACCGTGCGGGATCATGAGTCCCCCCATGGCACCCGCGGGATGGAGCCGCTGGCTGGTTCCGCCCGCCGCACTCTCGGTCCATCTGTCCATCGGCCAGGCCTACGCCTGGAGCGTGTTCAAACCCCCGCTGGAGTCGGCCCTCGGCCTCAGCGGCACCCAGAGCGCGCTGCCCTTCCAGCTCGGTATCGTCATGCTCGGCCTGTCCGCCGCGTTCGGCGGCACGCTGGTGGAGCGCAACGGGCCGCGCTGGGCGATGACGGTCGCCCTGGTCTGCTTCTCCTCCGGCTTCCTGCTCGCCGCGCTCGGCGCCGCCGTCGAGCAGTACTGGCTGATCGTCCTCGGCTACGGCTTCCTCGGCGGGATCGGCCTCGGCATCGGCTACATCTCACCGGTGTCCACCCTGATCAAATGGTTCCCGGACCGGCCCGGCATGGCCACCGGCATCGCCATCATGGGCTTCGGCGGCGGCGCCCTCATCGCCTCCCCGTGGTCGGCGCAGATGCTGGAGTCCTTCGGCACCGACAGCTCCGGGATCGCCATGGCGTTCCTGGTGCACGGCCTGACGTACGCCGTCTTCATGCTGCTCGGCGTCCTGCTGGTCCGGGTGCCGCGCCCGGTGAACGCCGCGGCCGGCGACGGCCCCGCCGCCCTCGACGGGCCGCGGGTCTCCGCCCGCAGTGCCGTGCGCACCCCGCAGTTCTGGTGCCTGTGGATCGTGCTCTGCATGAACGTCACCGCCGGCATCGGCATCCTGGAGAAGGCCGCGCCGATGATCACGGACTTCTTCGCGGGCTCCTCCACACCGGTGTCGGTCTCGGCCGCGGCAGGCTTCGTCGCCCTGCTGTCCGCCGCCAACATGGCGGGCCGCATCGGCTGGTCGTCCACCTCCGACCTGATCGGGCGGAAGAACATCTACCGCGTCTACCTCGGCGTCGGCGCCCTGATGTACGCCCTGATCGCGCTGGCCGGCGACTCCTCCAAGCCGCTGTTCGTCCTGTGCGCGCTGGTCATCCTCTCCTTCTACGGCGGCGGCTTCGCCACCGTCCCCGCCTATCTGAAGGACCTGTTCGGCACCTACCAGGTCGGCGCCATCCACGGGCGGCTGCTGACCGCCTGGTCCACGGCCGGCGTCCTCGGACCCCTCATCGTGAACTGGATCGCGGACCGGCAGGAGGAGGCGGGCAAGGACGGCTCGTCCCTCTACACCCTGTCCCTGTTCATCATGATCGGACTGCTCGCCGTCGGCTTCGTCGCCAACGAGCTCGTACGGCCCGTCCACCCCCGCCACCATGAACCGGCCACGCGGCCCGAGGAGAAGGAGGCCAGCGATGTCCAGTGACGGCAGCCCGCCCACCCGGCGCCCCCTGATCGCCTTCGCCTGGGTGTGGGTGGGGGCACCGCTCGCGTACGGGCTCTACGAACTCGTCCGCAAGGCGACCCAGCTGTTCACCGGGTAGGTCTCCGGCAGGTGACCGGACGTCCGGAGTCTGCAAGAAGCCGACAACACGGACGTCCGTTTCCTGTGGCATCACGTGCCGTCGTACCGGTGAGTCACTGATCAGACTGGTGCATCCCGCTACCCGAGGTTCGAGGGGGATCACCACTGATGAACGGCTCGCGCATCGCCGCCGTCGGCCACTACCAGCCCGCCCGGGTCCTCACCAACGAGGACCTGGCGGGCATGGTCGACACCAGTGACGAGTGGATCACGTCCAGGGTCGGCATCCGCACGCGCCACATCGCCGGGCCCGACGAACCGGTCGACGAACTCGCCGCGCACGCCGCCGCGAAGGCGCTCGCGTCGGCCGGCCTCGCGCCCGGCGACATCGACCTCGTCCTGGTCGCGACCTCCACCGCCGTCGACCGTTCGCCGAACATGGCCGCCCGCGTGGCGGCCCGGCTCGGCATCCCCTCACCGGCCGCGATGGACATCAACGTGGTCTGCGCCGGCTTCACCCACGCGCTGGCCACGGCCGACCACGCGGTGCGGGCCGGCTCCTCCGCGCGCGCCCTCGTCATCGGCGCCGACAAGATGTCCGACGTCACCGACTGGACCGACCGGACGACCTGCGTCCTGGTCGGGGACGGGGCGGGCGCCGCCGTCGTGGAGGCGTCCGGCGAGCCGGGCATCGGCCCGGTGCTGTGGGGGTCGGTGCCCGAGATGGGGCACGCGGTACGCATCGAGGGCCAGCCCGCGCGGTTCGCGCAGGAGGGGCAGAGCGTCTACCGGTGGGCGACGACCCGGCTGCCGGCCATCGCGCGCGCCGCCTGCGAGCGCGCGGGGTACGCCCCCGAGGACCTCGCCGGTGTCGTCCTGCACCAGGCCAACCTGCGCATCATCGAACCCCTCGCGCAGAAGCTGGGCGCGGTCGACGCGGTCGTCGCGCGCGATGTCACCGAGTCCGGCAACACCTCGGCGGCGAGCATCCCGCTCGCCTTCTCCAAGCTGGTGGAGCAGGGGCGGATCACCACCGGCGACCCGGTGCTGCTCTTCGGCTTCGGCGGCAACCTGTCGTACGCGGGACAGGTCGTCCGCTGCCCGTGACGCCGGCTTCCAAGGCCCGGGGGGCTGAGGTGGCGGCCGGATGTGGCCGACTCCTCAGTTCTCCCGACCCGCGTGCGCCGTAGACTGTAGACGAAAGACAATCCATACGGGCTCGCGGTGACGGCCGGCCACGGGGGCGCAGTCGCCCGGTGTTCACCCAGGAGGGGAACCGATGTTGTCGACAGGACTGCCGCAGGGTGCGGTGCCCAAGCTCGAACGGCCCGGCCCGCTGCGCGACCGCGTCTACGAGGCGCTGCTCGAACTCATCACCACCCGTGCCCTCCAGCCCGGCCAGCACCTGGTCGAGAGCGAACTGGCGGGCCACCTCGGGGTGTCGCGGCAGCCGGTGCGCGAGGCGCTGCAGCGGCTGAACACCGAGGGGTGGGTCGATCTGCGGCCCGCGCAGGGCGCGTTCGTGCACGAGCCGACGGAGGAGGAGGCCGACCAGCTCCTCACCGTCCGCACGCTTCTGGAGGCCGAGGCCGCCCGGCTGGCCGCCGCCCACGCGGACAGCGCCGGCATCGCCGCCCTCGAGGAGCTGTGCGCCCAGGGCGAGCAGGCCGTCGCCGCCGACGAGGTGGACACCGCCGTGGCGCTCAACGCCCGCTTCCACACGAAGGTCATGGAGCTGGCCGGCAACACGGTCCTCGCCGAGCTCGCCGCCCAGGTCGACCGGCGGGTGCGCTGGTACTACACGCCGATCGCCCGCCGGCGCGGGCATCAGTCGTGGGTCGAGCACCGCGGGCTGATCGCCGCCATCACCGAGCGGGACGAGGCCCGTGCGACCCAGCTGATGCGCGAACACACCGAGCACACCCGGCGGTCGTACCACCAGCGGGCCCAGTAGCCGGTCTCCGGCAGCTCTCCGGCAGCTCTCCGGCAGCTCTTCGGCAGACCTTCGGCAGCTCTTCGGCCGCTCCACGGCAGCCCTTCGGTGGCTCTCCGGCGGCTTCACGGCAGCGGGAAGCGCGCGCTCACGGACCCCCGTGTCAGCCCTCGGGCGGCACGGGGGTCCGTCTTTGTCCTGTGAGTGGAGAAAGTTGGAGGCAATCTCTGCGCAACTTCTTCCCACTCCCGGCGGCCACTGCTACGTTCCCCTCGAAAGCAAGGCCACCGCGGTGGCCGGATTCCGGCACTCAGGCCGATCGAGGCGGGGAGGGGCACGTGAGACGCATGACGGCGCGACCCGCTAACGCCCACCAGGCCCGGCTGCTCAAGCTGTTGCGTGACGGGGGGCCCAACAGCCGGGCCCAGCTCGGCGATCAGATCGACCTCTCCCGGTCCAAGCTGGCCGTCGAGGTGGACCGCCTGTTGGAGACGGACCTCGTCGTGGCCGACGGCCTCGCCGCCTCGCGCGGCGGCCGGCGCTCCCACAACATCCGGCTCAACCCCGGTCTGCGTTTCCTCGGCGTCGACATCGGCGCGACCTCGGTAGACGTCGCCGTCACCAACGCGGAACTGGAGATCCTCGGGCACCTCAACCAGCCCATGGACGTCCGTGAGGGCCCGGTCGCGGTCTTCGAGCAAGTCCTGTCCATGGCCGCCAAGTTGAAGGCGTCGGGGCTCGCCGAGGGGTTCGACGGCGCCGGCATCGGCGTCCCCGGACCCGTCCGCTTCCCCGAAGGCGTCCCCGTGGCGCCGCCGATCATGCCGGGCTGGGACGGCTTCCCCGTGCGGGAGGCGCTCAGCCAGGAACTCGGCTGCCCGGTCATGGTCGACAACGACGTGAACCTCATGGCGATGGGGGAGCAGCACGCGGGCGTCGCACGCTCCGTGGGCGACTTCCTCTGCGTCAAGATCGGCACCGGCATCGGCTGCGGCATCGTCGCGGGCGGTGACGTCCACCGCGGTGTCACCGGCAGCGCGGGCGACATCGGGCACATCCAGGCCGTGCCCGACGGACGCCCCTGCGCCTGCGGCAACCGGGGCTGCCTGGAGGCGCACTTCAGCGGGGCGGCCCTCGCCCGGGACGCCGTCGAGGCGGCCGAGCAGGGGCTGTCCGAGGAACTCGCCTCGCGTCTGGCGGCGAACGGCACCCTCACCGCCGTCGACGTGGCCGCGGCCGCCGCCGCCGGTGACGCCACCGCGCTCGACCTGATCCGCGAGGGCGGCAACCGGGTCGGGCAGGTCATCGCCGGACTCGTCAGCTTCTTCAACCCCGGCCTGGTGGTGATCGGCGGAGGGGTGACCGGTCTCGGCCACACCCTGCTCGCCGCCATCCGCACCCAGGTCTACCGCCAGTCGCTGCCCCTGGCGACCGGCAACCTCCCCATCGTCCTGGGCGAGTTGGGCCCCACCGCCGGAGTCATCGGCGCCGCCCGCCTCATCAGCGACCACCTGTTCTCACCCGCGTAGGCACCCGCCGGCCCCCGGGCCGGCCCCGGCACCACCCGCCCGGCCACCCGCCGGCCGGGGGCTCCACCCGCACGTCCCCGCACGTCCCCGCACCGCCTCGCCGCACCACCCGTACCGCGTCGTCACACCGAGCCGCACCCGAGCCTCTCCGGAGGCACCAGAGCCGCACCACCCGTACCGCTCCGCCCCTCCTCGCTCCGCCCTGCCCTGCCCCGCCCTGCCCTGAATCCGGCCCGCATGCCCGCCAAGGGGACCTCATGGCACCAGAACCACCGCTGCTCAGCATGAACGGCATCACCAAGTCGTTCCCCGGAGTCCGCGCCCTCGACGGCGTCGACCTCGACGTCCAGGCCGGTGAAGTGCACTGCCTGCTCGGCCAGAACGGCGCCGGCAAGTCCACGCTCATCAAGGTCCTGGCCGGCGCCCACCAGCCCGACACCGGCACCATCCGCTGGCGCGGCGAGGAGATCACCCTCCGCTCGCCGATCGCCGCGATGCGCCTCGGCATCGCCACCATCTACCAGGAACTCGACCTGGTGGAGCATCTGTCGGTCGCCGAGAACGTCCACCTCGGGCACGAGCCGACCACCGCCGGCTTCATCGTGCGCGGCCGGACCGCACGGTCCTCGACGGCCCGGCTCCTCAAGCGGCTCGGGCACCCCGAGATCGACCCGGGACGGCTGGTCGGCGACCTCTCGGCCGCCCAGCAGCAGATCGTCTCCATGGCCCGCGCCCTCTCCCACGACGTCCGCCTGATCGTGATGGACGAGCCGTCCGCCGCCCTCGACCCCGACGAGGTCGACAACCTCTTCCGGATCGTCGGCGACCTCACCGCCGAAGGCGTCGCCGTCGTCTACATCTCGCACCGCCTGGAGGAGATCCGCCGCATCGGCGACCGGGTGACCGTCCTCAAGGACGGCCGGGCGGTGGCCGGCGGACTGCCCGCCAAGTCCACCCCGACCCGTGACGTCGTGGCGATGATGACCGGACGCAACGTCGAGTACGTCTTCCCGGAGAGGTCCGTGCGGGACGCGGCCGGAGGCGACCCGCTGCTGGAGGTCCGCGGCCTCGCCCGGGACGGCGAGTTCGAGCCACTCGACCTGATCGTGCGGCCCGGGGAGATCGTCGGGCTCGCCGGACTCGTCGGCTCGGGACGCTCCGAGATCCTCGAGACGATCTACGGTGCCCGGCGGCCCAGCGCGGGCCAGGTCCTCGTGGACGGGCGCCCGCTCCGGCCGGGCAGCGTCCGGGCCGCCGTACGCGCCGGGCTGGGGCTCGCCCCCGAGGAGCGCAAGGCGCAGGCCCTGCTGATGCTGGAGTCCGTCACCCGGAACGTGTCGGTGTCGTCCATGTCCCGCTTCGCACGCGCCGGCTGGATCGACCGGGCCGCCGAACGCGGCGCGGCGCGCGCCGCCACCCGCGAGCTGTCCCTGCGCCCCGACAACCCCTCGGTGCCGGTGCGCACCCTGTCCGGCGGTAACCAGCAGAAGGCCGTCCTGGCCCGCTGGCTGCTGCGCGGCTGCCGTGTCCTGCTGCTCGACGAACCCACCCGGGGTGTCGACGTCGGCGCCCGCGCCGAGCTGTACGCGGTCGTGCGGCGGCTCGCGGACGAAGGGCTCGGCGTGCTGCTGGTCTCCAGCGAAGTGCCGGAGGTGCTGGGGCTCGCCGACCGGGTCCTGGTGCTGCGCGAGGGCCGTGTCGTGCACACGGCTCCCGCGCCCGAACTCGACGAACACCGCGTACTCGACCTCGTCATGGAAGGAAGCCCGGCGTCATGACGCAGCACGCCTCCCCGCCGCGGGACAGCACCGACAAGGTGCCCCCGTCCGGTGCGGCGCCCGCCTGGCGCGGCCTGATGGCCCACGCCGACGTGCGCACCCTGTCCCTGCTCGGCGTCCTCGCCGCGCTGATCCTCATCGGCGGCATCACCAAGCCGGACGAGTTCCTCGACACCCGCAACCTCCAACTCGTCCTCACCCAGGCGTCCGTGATCGGTGTCGTCACCGTCGGCATGACCTTCGTGATCATCTCCGGGGGCATCGACCTGTCCGTCGGCGCGATCGTCGCGCTGGCCTCGGTGTGGGCGACCACGGTCGCCACCCAGGAGTACGGGTTCGCCGGCATCCTCTTCACCGCGGTGCTCGTCGGTGTGGGATGCGGGCTGGTCAACGGGGTGCTGATCGCCTACGGCGCGATGGTGCCGTTCATCGCGACGCTCGCCATGCTGGCCTCCGCGCGCGGCCTGGCACTGCAGATCACCGACGGCAAGACGCAGATCGTCACCATCCCCTCGGTGCTCGACCTCGGCGAGCGCGACGCGTACGTCCTCGGCGTCCCGCCACTGGTCATGGTGTTCGCCGTCGTGACGGTCATCGGCTGGCTGGTGCTGAACCGCACCACCTTCGGGCGCCGCACGGTCGCGGTCGGCGGCAACCCGGAGGCCGCAAGGCTCGCCGGCATCGACGTCCGCCGCCAGCGGCTCTACCTCTACCTGCTGTCCGGACTGTGCTGCGGCATCGCCGCGTTCCTGCTGATCATCCTGTCCGGCTCGGGTCAGAACACCAACGGCAACCTCTACGAACTCGACGCCATCGCCGCCGCGATCATCGGCGGCACGCTGCTCACCGGCGGCCGCGGCACCATCGTCGGCTCGGTGCTCGGCGTCCTGATCTTCACCACCATCACCAACATCTTCGCCCTGAACAACCTGCAGAGCGACGTCCAGCAGATCGCCAAGGGCGCGATCATCGTCGCCGCCGTGCTGGTCCAGCGCCGTACCCCGAGCACGACCTGAGGAAAGGGTTCACCGCCATGCCAGAGTTCACCAGCCGCAGAGGGCTGCTGTTCGGAACCGCCGCCGTGGGCGCCGGAGCCCTCCTCGCGGGATGCACGAGCAACGAGTCCAAGGACGAACCGGCCGCGAACGACCAGCCGGCCGCCGACGACAAGCCCGGCAAGCAGGTCACCATCGGCTTCGCCGGACCGCAGGCCGACCACGGCTGGCTCAACGCGATCAACGACAACGCCAAGAGCCGCGCCAAGAAGTACTCCGACGTGACGCTGGAGATCACCGAGGGCTCCAACGACACCGCCCAGCAGATCGGCCAGATCGAGACCCTCATCAACAAGAAGGTCGACGTCCTGGTGATCCTGCCCGCCGACGGCAAGGCGCTCACCCAGGTCGGCCTGAAGGCGATGCGCGCCGGCATCCCGGTCATCAACCTCGACCGGGTCTTCAACACCCCGCAGGCGTACCGCTGCTGGATCGGCGGCGACAACTACGGCATGGGCCTCAACGCCGGGCACTACATCGGCGAGAAGCTCAAGGGCAAGTCCGACGCCAAGGTCATCGAGCTGGCCGGACTGGACAACCTGGAGCTGACCAAGCAGCGCACCCAGGGCTTCGACGACGCCCTGAAGAACTACCCGAACATCAAGAAGGTGGCCCGTCAGGCCGCCGAGTTCACCGTCGAGTCCGGGCAGTCCAAGATGTCCCAGCTCCTGCAGGCGCAGTCGAAGTTCGACGCGCTGTGGAACCACGACGACGACCAGGGCGTCGGCGCCCTGCGCGCCATCGAGCAGGCGGGCCGCGACGACTTCCTCATGGTCGGCGGTGCCGGCGCCCTGTCCGCCTTCCAGGCCATCAAGAAGGACGACGGCGTCCTCAAGGCCACGGTCCTGTACCCGCCGACGATGGCCGCGTCCGCCATCGACCTGGCCCGTGCGCTGGGCCAGGGCAAGGGCGTCGGCGGCATGGCCGAGTTCGAGATCCCCGCCTCGATCACCCTGTACTCGGCCGTCGTCGACAAGGACAACGTCGACCAGTACATGTCCACCGGCTTCAAGTGAGGCGCCCCCTGCCCGACGGGAACGGGGAGTCCGTCGGGCAGGGCCGGGGGCGGCCACGGGCGGCACCGGCCGGCACGAGCGCCGGCGGCCCGGCCGCGCGACGACGCCGGCCGGACCGCCGGGCCCGCCCGCGGACCGGTGACGGCACCGCCGGGCCCGGGGCGCCCCCCACCCCCCACCGCGGCACGACGACGAGGAGGACCATCGCATGGGACAGCCGCAGCAGCCCGACCAGGCCGAGGCAGGGGCCACCGGGTCCGGCGCACCACCCCTGCGCGTCGGCATGGTCGGATACGCCTTCATGGGCGCGGCCCACTCGCAGGGCTGGCGCACCGTGGGCCGGGTCTTCGACCTGCCCCGCACCCCGGTGCTCGCCGCGATCTGCGGCCGGGACGCCACCGCCGTCCGCGCGGCCGCGGACCGGCACGGATGGGCGACGGCGGAGACCGACTGGCGTGCCCTGATCGCCCGGGACGACATCGACCTCGTCGACATCTGCACGCCCGGCGACAGCCACGCCGAGATCGCGCTGGCGGCGCTGGACGCCGGCAAGCACGTCCTGTGCGAGAAGCCCCTCGCGAACACCGTCGAGGAGGCCGAGGCGATGACCGCGGCCGCCCAGCGGGCGCAGGCGAACGGCCAGGTCGCGATGGTCGGCTTCAACTACCGCCGGCTGCCCGCCACCGCGCTGGCCCGCGCCATGGTCGCGGAGGGCCGGGTCGGCCGGCTGCGCCACGTACGGGTCACCTACCTCCAGGACTGGCTGGTGGACCCGCGGTTCCCGCTGACCTGGCGGCTGCGCAGGGAGTCGGCCGGCTCGGGCTCGCTCGGCGACCTCGGCGCGCACATCGTCGACCTCGCGCAGCACCTCGCGGGGGAGCGGCTGACCGGGGTGTCCGCGCTGACGGAGACCTTCGTCCGGGAGCGCCCGCTGCCCGGCGGCGCGGCGAGCGGCCTGTCCGCCGTGGAGGCCGGCGAGGCCACCGGCCCGGTCACCGTCGACGACGCCGCCCTGTTCACCGGCCGCTTCGCCTCCGGCGCGCTCGCCTCCTTCGAGGCCACCCGCTACGCCACCGGCCGCAAGAACGCCCTGCGCATCGAGCTGAACGGCGAGCACGGCTCGCTCGCCTTCGACCTGGAGCGGCTCAACGAGCTCGAGTACCACGACGGCCGGGAGCCGGGCACGCACGCCGGGTTCCGCCGCATCCTCGTCACCGAACCCGACCACCCGTACGTGGACGCCTGGTGGCCGCCGGGCCACGGCCTCGGCTACGAGCACTCCTTCGTGCACCAGGCCCGCGACCTGGTCCACGCCGTGGCCGAGAACCGTTCGCCGCGGCCCTCGTTCGCCGACGGACTCCAGGTGCAGCGGGTCCTGGCGGCCGTCGAGGAGAGCGCCGAGAAGAACTCCGTCTTCACCCCGATCGCCGTCTGAGGAGGCCAACGAGAATGCCGCGCACGTTCACGCTGTTCACCGGCCAGTGGGCCGACCTGCCCCTGGAGGAGGTCTGCCGGCTCGCCCGCGACTTCGGCTACGACGGTCTCGAACTCGCCTGCTGGGGCGACCACTTCGAGGTCGACAAGGCCCTGAGCGACCCCGGGTACGTGGAGTCCCGGCACCAGCTTCTCGACAAGTACGGCCTGAAGTGCTGGGCGATCTCCAACCACCTGGTGGGCCAGGCCGTCTGCGACGCCATCATCGACGAACGCCACCAGGCGATCCTGCCGGCCGACATCTGGGGCGACGGCGACCCGGAGGGGGTGCGCCGGCGGGCCGCGGAACGCGTCAAGGACACCGCGCGCGCCGCCGCGGCCTTCGGGGTGGACACGGTGATCGGGTTCACGGGCTCCGCCATCTGGCACCTGGTCGCCATGTTCCCGCCCGCCCCCGAGTCGATGATCGAGCGCGGCTACGAGGACTTCGCCGAGCGCTGGAACCCGATCCTGGACGTCTTCGACGCCGAGGGCGTGCGCTTCGCCCACGAGGTCCACCCGAGCGAGATCGCCTACGACTACTGGACGACCGTGCGCACGCTGGAGGCGGTGGATCACCGGCCCGCGTTCGGCCTGAACTTCGACCCGTCGCACTTCGTGTGGCAGGACCTCGACCCGGTCGGCTTCCTGTGGGACTTCCGCGACCGGATCTACCACGTCGACTGCAAGGAGGCCCGCAGGCGGCTCGACGGGCGCAACGGCCGCCTCGGCTCCCATCTGCCGTGGGGCGACCCGCGCCGCGGCTGGGACTTCGTGTCGGCCGGACACGGGGACGTGCCCTGGGAGGACGTCTTCCGGATGCTGCGGTCCATCGACTACCAGGGGCCGGTCTCCGTGGAGTGGGAGGACGCCGGCATGGACCGGCTGCAGGGCGCCCCCGAGGCGCTCAGCCGTCTGAAGGCCTTCGACTTCGAGCCACCCAGCGCGTCCTTCGACGCCGCGTTCAACAGCTGAGCCGGGGGACCGGCCGCAGGTCGGGGAAGGGGATCGGCAAGCCTGCCGATCCCCCCTCCGACCTGCGCGAATTCGGCTTTGTCCTCGGTTGGGAAAAAGTTCAACCGAATCCGGTGCAAGGGGTGTTCGCCCCGCGCGGACCCGGTTACCGTCCTTGAGGTGTTCAGGACACACCTTTCTCCGGGGTGACGGCGCACCCCGGCGCCCGCACCGCACGTCTCAAAGCACCCACCCGTACGGCCCCACCCCGTTCCCGGAGGGACTTCGTGCACAGAACCGGTTTCAGAGACACCCGAACCCCCAGGCGTCGCAGACTCCGCACCACCGTCGCCCTCTTCACCGGCCTGCTCCTGGCCGTCGGCACCCCGGCCACCGTCGCCGGCGCCCACCCCGGCCACCCCCAGCAGGACGAACCGGCCGCCGCCGAGGGCCAGTTCCAGCAGGTGCCGCTCGCCAAGGGCGAACCCGAGACGGGCGAGCCCATGTCGCTCGCCGTGCTCCCGGACCGCAGCGTCCTGCACACCTCGCGGGACGGCACCCTGCGCCTCACCGACCAGGGCGGCGTCACCAAGGTCGCCGGCCGCCTCGACGTCTACAACCACGACGAGGAGGGCCTCCAGGGCGTCGGCATCGACCCGGACTTCAAGAACAACCGGGCCATCTACCTGTACTACGCCCCGCCGCTGGACACCCCGGCCGGAGACGCCCCGGAGACCGGCACCGCCGACGACTTCAAGAAGTTCGACGGCGTCAACCGCCTGTCCCGCTTCACCCTCAACGCCAACGGCACCCTGGACCTCGCCAGCGAGAAGAAGGTCCTGGACGTCGCGGCCTCCCGCGGCACCTGCTGCCACGTCGGCGGCGACATCGCCTTCGACGCCGACGGCAACCTGTACCTGTCGACCGGCGACGACACCAACCCCTTCTCCTCCGACGGCTACACCCCGATCGACGACCGGCCGAACCGCAACCCGGCCTTCGACGCCCGCCGCAGCGCCGGCAACACCAACGACCTGCGCGGCAAGATCCTGCGCATCAAGGTCGCCGAGGACGGCTCGTACACCATTCCGGAGGGCAACCTCTTCGCGCCGGGCACCGAGAAGACCCGCCCCGAGATCTACGCGATGGGCTTCCGCAACCCGTTCCGGATCAGCGTCGACAAGAAGACCGGCATCGTCTACGTCGGGGACTACGGCCCAGACGCCGGCGCCGCCAGCCCCACCCGCGGGCCCGCCGGACAGGTCGAGTTCGCCAAGGTCACCAAGGCCGGGAACTTCGGCTGGCCGTTCTGCACCGGCGACAACGACGCCTACAACGACTACGACTTCGGCACCGGCGTCTCCGGTGACAAGTTCGACTGCGACGCCCCGAAGAACACCTCCCCGCACAACACGGGCCTCACCGACCTGCCGCCCGCCCAGCCCGCCTGGATCCCCTACGACGACGGCTCCGTGCCCGAGTTCGGCAGCGGCTCCGAGTCCCCGATGGGCGGCCCGGTCTACCGCTACGACCCCGACCTCGACTCCAAGGTGAAGTTCCCCGAGGAGTACGACGGCGACTTCTTCGCGGGTGAGTTCGGACGTCGCTGGATCAAGCGCATCGAGCAGAACGACGACGGCTCGGTAGCGAAGATCAACGACTTCCCGTGGACCGGCACCCAGATCATGGACATGGAGTTCGGCCCCGACGGCGCGCTCTACGTCCTCGACTACGGCCTGTCCTGGTTCCAGGGGGACAAGGACTCCGCGCTGTACCGGATCGAGAACGCCGAGGACGGCTTCTCCCCGATCGCCGAGGTGAGCGCCGACAAGACGTCCGGCGCGGCCGGCCTCAAGGTCAAGTTCACCGGCTCCGCGAAGGACGCCGACTCCACCGACCTCACCTACAGCTGGGACTTCGGCGACGGCACCAAGGGCGAGGGCCTGACCCCCACCCACCAGTACAAGAAGGTCGGCACCTACAGCGCCACCTTCACCGCCAAGGACCCCGAGGGCAACACCGGCAACGCCAGCGTCCGGATCGTCGTCGGCAACACCGAACCCAAGGTGCGCATCGACCTCCCGGGCAACGGGGCGCTCTCCGAGTTCGGCAAGCCCGTTCCGTTCAAGGTGACGGTGACCGACCCCGAGGAGACCGTCGACTGCTCCAAGGTCAAGGTCGCCTACAGCCTCGGCCACGACTCCCACGCCCACGAACTCACCAGCGAGATGGGCTGCGAGGGCACCCTGAACCCGCCCCCCGGTGACGGCGGACACGACCCCAACGCCAACATCTACGGCGTGGTCGGCGCCAGCTACACCGACGGCGGGGCGAACGGCCAGGAGGCCCTGACCGGCACCGCCCGGGCCGTGGTCCAGCCGCTGCACCGCCAGGCCGAGCACTTCACCGCCCAGTCCGGCGTCAACACCTTCGACAAGGCGCAGGCCAACGGAGGCAAGACCGTCGGCGACATCCACGACGGCGACTGGATCTCCTTCAGCCCCTACCGCTTCGACGGGCAGAAGAAGATGACCGTACGGGCCTCCTCCGGCGGCTCCGGCGGCTTCATCGAACTGCGCACCGGCTCACCCGACGGCCCCCTGCACGGCTCGGCGTACATCCCGCCGACCGGCAGCTGGGAGACCTTCCAGAACGTCGACGTGCCGCTGCGCGCCCTGCCCAAGAAGACCACCGAGATCTACCTGGTCTTCAAGGGCGGCGAAGGCGCCCTGTACGACGTGGACGACTTCGAGTTCTCCACCCAGCCGTTCAAGGGCGGCAAGAAGGTCCTCGTCTTCTCCAAGACCGCCGGCTTCCGGCACGACTCCATCCCGGAGGGCGTCGCCGCGCTGAAGGAGCTCGGCGCCCCGGCCGGCATCACGGTCGACGCGACCGAGGAGGCCCGGCAGTTCACCACCACCAACCTCGCCAAGTACGACGCGGTGGCCTTCCTGTCCACCACGGGTGACGTCCTCAACGCCGAGCAGCAGAAGGCGTTCGAGGACTACGTGGCCGGCGGTGGCGGCTACATGGGCATCCACGCGGCGGCCGACACCGAGTACGACTGGGCGTTCTACGGCGGCCTCGTCGGCGCCTACTTCCAGTCCCACCCGGCCATCCAGAAGGCCACCGTCCGCGTCGAGGACCACGACCACCCCGCCACCGCGCACCTGGACGACACCTGGGAGCGCACCGACGAGTGGTACAACTACCGCACCAACCCGCGTGAGCAGGCCAAGGTCCTCGCCACCCTCGACGAGACCACCTACCAGGGCGGCACCATGAAGGGCGACCACCCGATCGCCTGGTGCCAGACCTACGGCGGCGGCCGCTCCTTCTACACCGGCGGCGGCCACACCAAGGAGTCCTACGCCGACGAGGCGTTCCGCGCCCATCTGCTCGGCGGCCTCCAGTACGCCACCGGCCAGGTGAAGGCCGACTGCAAGCCGGACAAGGGCTACCGGAAGATCTTCAACGGCCAGACCCTGGACGGCTGGAAGCAGGCCGGCCCCGGCAGGTTCGTCGTCAAGGACGACGGGGTCATGGAGACCGAGGGCGGCATGGGCCTGCTCTGGTACCAGGCCAAGGAGCTGAAGTCGTACTCCCTCAAGCTGGACTGGAAGATGAGGGGCGACGACAACTCCGGTGTCTTCGTGGGCTTCCCCGCCTCCGACGACCCCTGGTCCGCGGTCGACAACGGCTACGAGATCCAGATCGACGCGACGGACGCGGTGGACCGCACCACCGGTGCGATCTACACGTTCAAGGCGGCGAACATCAAGGCCCGTGACCAGGTCCTGCGGCCGCCCGGCCAGTGGAACTCCTACGAGATCAAGGTCCAGGGCGAACGCCTCCAGGTGTTCCTCAACGGAGTCAAGATCAACGACTTCACCAACAAGGACCCCCGGCGGAGCCTGACCGACGGCTACATCGGCCTGCAGAACCACAGCGCCGACGACAAGGTCTCCTTCCGCAACGTCCAGCTGAAGGAACTGCCCGTCAAGGGCGACTGAACGGCGGCGGGCGGGGGACGCCGGACCCCCGCCCGCCGTCCCTCGCCCTCCCCACCCCGGTGTTCGCGCACGACCAGGAGGCTGCTGCCCATGTCCGCGTCCGCGTCCCCTTCCGCGCCCCAGCCCCGCCCGCGTACGGGGGTGTGGCTGATCGGAGCCCGCGGCTCCGTCGCCACCACCGTCGTCACGGGATGCGCCGCCATCGCCGCCGGACTGCACCCGCCGACCGGCATGGTCACCGAGACCCCCGCCTTCACCGGCAGCGGCCTGCCCGCCCTGTCCGACCTCGTCTTCGGCGGCCACGACACCCTCGACTGCCCGCTGCCCAAGCGCGCCGAGACCCTGACCGCCGGGGGAGTCCTCCCACCCGGCGTCGCCACCGCCGTCGCCTCCGAACTCGCCGCCGCC
This sequence comes from Streptomyces sp. SS1-1, assembly GCF_008973465.1. Taxonomy (NCBI): domain Bacteria; kingdom Bacillati; phylum Actinomycetota; class Actinomycetes; order Kitasatosporales; family Streptomycetaceae; genus Streptomyces; species Streptomyces sp. SS1-1. The sequence continues at coordinate 6,078,023 of NZ_WBXN01000004.1, forward strand.
GACCGCGAGATCAGGCCCGGCGGACCCACCCGCGGGGACACCCGCACCGAGGCCGGACTGATCGACGCGTTCGCCGCCGACATCCGCGACTTCACCCGCCGCCACGCCCTGGAACGGACGGTCGTGGTGAACGTCGCCTCCACCGAACCCGCCTCCGAGGGCCGCGCGGACGCACCCCTGCCCGCCAGCACCCTGTACGCCCTCGCCGCCCTGCGCGCCGGCTGCCCCTACGTCAACTTCACCCCGTCCGAGGGCCTGCACCACCCCGCCGCCGCGCGCGCGGCCGAGGAGAGCGGCCTGCCGTACGCCGGACGCGACGGCAAGACCGGCCAGACGCTGCTGCGGGCCGTGCTGGGCCCGATGTTCGCCCAGCGGGCCCTGACCGTCCGCGCCTGGTCCGGCACCAACCTGCTCGGCGGCGGCGACGGCGCCGCCCTCGCCGACCCGGCCGCCGCCGCCGCGAAGAACGCCGGCAAGGAACGCGTCCTCGCCGACACCCTCGGCACCGTCCCCGAGGGCGAGGTCCACATCGACGACGTCCAGGCCCTCGGCGACTGGAAGACCGCCTGGGACCACATCGCCTTCGACGGCTTCCTCGGCACCCGCATGGTCCTGCAGACCATCTGGCAGGGCTGCGACTCGGCGCTCGCGGCCCCCCTCGTCCTGGACCTGGCCCGCCTCACCGCCCGCGCCCACGAGGCCGGCCTCTCCGGCCCGCTCGCCCCGCTCGGCTTCTACTTCAAGGACCCTGTGGGCGACGGCCCGGCGAGCCTCGGCGAACAGTACGCCGCCCTGCTGGAACTGGGTGAGCGGCTGCGCCCGGTGGACGCCGGTGACGCGGAGGAGCGTCCGTGAGCCGTCGCCGCGCATGGGCCGAACTGCTGCGGCTGCCCGCCCTGTTCACCGTCCCCGGCGACGCCCTCAGCGGGGCCGTCGCCGCCGGGGCCCGGCCCGGCCCCCGCACCCTGCTCGCCATCGGCTCCTCCCTCTGCCTCTACGAGGCCGGCATGGCCCTCAACGACTGGGCGGACCGCGCGGAGGACGCCGCCGAACGCCCCCACCGCCCCCTGCCCTCCGGCCGCATCCGGCCGTCCTCCGCCCTCGCGGCGGCCTGCGCCCTGACCACCGCCGGCCTCGGCCTGGCCGCCGGCGCCGGCCGCCCGGCGCTCGCGGTGGCGGCCCCGCTGGCCGCCACGGTCTGGGCGTACGACCTCGGCCTCAAGCACACCCCGGCCGGACCCGTCGCCATGGCCGTCGCCCGCGGCCTCGACCACCTCCTCGGCGCGGCCGCCACCACCGGCCGCCCCCGGGCCGCCCTGTCCTCCGCGGCCCTGCTCGGCACCCACACCCTCGCGGTGACCACGGTCTCCCGCCGCGAGACCCAGGGCGGCACCTCCCTCCCACCCCTGGCGGCCCTGGCAGCGACGGCCGTACTGACGCGGGTGCTGGCGCGCGGGGAAGGGGCGGGGGCTCCTGGGGCTTCGGGGCGGGCTGGCCCCTCCGTGAGGACCGGTGCCCTGGGCAACGGCTCCATGGGGGGTGGTTCTGCTCCCGGCCGAGCCCTGCGCACGGGCCTGGCCGCCGCCTACGCCGTCACCGCCGGACGCCCCTACACCCACGCGGCGCTCAACCCCTCACCGCCCCTCACCCAGCGGGCGGTCGGCGGCGGCATCCGCGCCACCATCCCGCTCCAGGCGGCGCTCGCGGCCCGCGCCGGAGCGGGGCTCACCGCCCTGGCCATCGCCGCGCTCGCCCCACTCGGGCGGCGGTACGCGAAGAAGGTGAGCATCACATGAGCTCCTGGCCCACCCCGTCACCGGCCACGGCCGGGGCTGCCGCGCGAGCCGCTGCCTCGGGTCGGCCGCCTGCGGGGGGCGTCGAGTCCACCGTGCAGTCCGCCGCCGGGTTGCCTGTGCGGGGCGCCGGGTCCGCCGCGCAGCCCACCGGGCAAGCCGCCGCCCCGGCCCGGCAGCCCGCTCCGGGTACCTCGCTGTCCGCGCCCCGCCCGGCCCACGCCCCCGGTACCGCGGCCACTGCCGCCACCGCGGCCACCGCCCCTCCCACCCCCCTTCGTTTCGGCTACGGCACCAACGGCCTCGCCGACCTCCGGCTCGACGACGCCCTCGGTCTCCTCGCCGACCTCGGGTACGACGGCCTCGGCCTGACGCTCGACCACATGCACCTCGACCCCTACGCCCCGGACCTGGCCGCCCGCACCGGCCGCCTCGCCCGGCGGCTGGCCGAACTCGGTCTGGGCGTCACCGTGGAGACCGGCGCCCGCTATGTGCTCGACGCCCGCCGCAAGCACGGCCCCTCCCTCCTGGACGCGGAACCCGGCGACCGCGCCCGCCGCGTCGACCTGCTCCTGCGGGCCGTCCGGGTCGCCGCCGACCTCGGCGCCCACGCCGTGCACTGCTTCAGCGGCGTCCTCCCGCCCGGCACGGACGAGGACACGGCGTGGAAGCGTCTGACCGACAGCCTCGCCCCCGTCCTGGACGCCGCCGCGGCCGCCGGCGTGCCCCTCGCCGTCGAACCGGAACCCGGCCACCTCGTGGCCCGCCTCGACGACTTCCACCAGTTGCGCCACCTCCTGGGCGACCCCGGCCCGCTCGGGCTCACCCTCGACATCGGCCACTGCCAGTGCCTGGAGACCTCCTCTCCCGCCGACTGCGTGCGCGCCGCCGCGCCCTGGCTGCGCCATGTGCAGATCGAGGACATGCGGCGCGGCGTCCACGAGCACCTTCCGTTCGGGGAAGGGGAGATCGACTTCCCGCCCGTCCTCGCGGCCCTCGCCGCCACCGGCTACCAGGGCCTGACCGTTGTCGAACTGCCCCGCCACTCCCACGCCGGACCGCACCACGCCGAACTGTCCCTCCCGTTCCTCCGCCGCGCCGAGGCCACGGCCCTCGCCTCATCCCTCCCCGTCCCGTCGCACGGCGATCCCTCCGCCACCCCTGAAGGGAGCACCTCATGACCCACCCCCGCACCAGCCCGGCGACCCCGGGCGCGGACACGGCCGCCGACCCGCTCACGGACCCCGCCACCGGCACGGGACCAAGACCCGTGCCCGGCACCCCAGCCGACGTGACCCCCACGGGTGCCGCCATCGACCCCGGCGCCGCGACCCTCGCCACCGCCACCCCCGCCGAACTCCGCGACCACCTCGTCGCCCTGCTCGACGAACCGGCCCGCGGCTGGCTGCGGCGGGCCCTCGACGAGGCCGCCGCCCACCCCGGCACCCACGGCCCCATCTCGGTGTGGGAGCTGCGCATCGCCGAGGCCGGCCGCCGCTGCGGTCCCGTGCACGCCGACGCCGCCCGCGTCCTCATCCTGCACGCGGCCCGCGCCGACGCCGACGCGCTCGCCCGGGTCTACTACCAGGGCACCGGCGCCGAACGCCGAGCCGTCCTGTACGCCCTGCCACACCTGGTGCCCGGCCGCGAGGGACTGCCGCTCGTCGAGGACGCCCTGCGCACCAACGACACCCGGCTCGTCACCGCCGCCGTCGGCCCCTACGCCGCCCGGTACCTCGACGCCCACGCCTGGCGTCACGCCGTCCTGAAGTGCCTGTTCACCGGCGTGCCCGTCGACGCCGTGGCGGACCTGGACCGCCGGGCGCACCGCGACACCGAACTCGCCCGCATGCTGACCGACTACGCGGCCGAGCGCACCGCCGCCGGCCGCGCCGTCCCCGCCGACCTGCACCGCGTCCTGGCCTTGACCGACCCCCCGGCCACCCCCTCCGCGCCCGCCGCCGACCACGGCTGAGCGCACCCGACGGCAAGGAGTGCCGATGCGCCTCTTCGACCCCCACATCCACATGACGTCGCGCACCACCGACGACTACGAGGCCATGTACGCCGCCGGTGTCCGTGCCGTCGTCGAACCCTCCTTCTGGCTCGGCCAGCCCCGCACCTCTCCCGCCTCCTTCCTCGACTACTTCGACTCCCTCCTCGGCTGGGAGCCGTTCCGCGCCGCCCAGCACGGCATCGCCCACCACTGCACCCTCGCCCTCAACCCCAAGGAGGCGAACGACCCGCGCTGCGTCCCGGTCCTCGACGCGCTTCCCCGCTATCTCGTCAAGGACCAGGTCGTCGCCGTCGGCGAGATCGGCTACGACTCGATGACCCCGGCCGAGGACACCGCCCTGGCGGCCCAGCTCGAACTCGCCGCCGCACACGAACTGCCCGCGCTGGTCCACACCCCGCACCGCGACAAGCTCGCCGGCCTGCGCCGCACCCTCGACGTGGTCCGCGAGTCCGCGCTGCCCATGGACCACGTCCTGATCGACCACCTGAACGAGACCACCGTCAAGGAGGCCAAGGACAGCGGCTGCTGGCTCGGCTTCTCCGTCTATCCCGACACCAAGATGGACGAGGAACGGATGGTCGCCATCCTGCGTGCCTACGGCCCCGAGCGGGTCCTGGTGAACTCCGCGGCCGACTGGGGCCGCAGCGACCCCCTGAAGACCCGCAAGGTCGCCGACCTGATGCTGGCCGAGGGCTTCGGCGAGGACGACGTGGACCGGGTCCTGTGGCGCAACCCCGTCGCCTTCTACGGGCTCAGCGGCCGCCTCACCCTCGACGTGCCCACCCCGGACGCCACCCACGAGGGCAACTCCATCCTGCGCGGCGTACCGAAGGACCCCGGCACCGGACCGGCGGACGACCCCGGTACGGCACCGGCCGGCGCGGCGGCTGACCGGCACGAGGCAACCGCCGTCCCGGGGGCGTGACCCATGCGCTTCCGGCACCCCGACGGCTCCACCGTCCACCTCGCCTACTGCACCAACGTGCACCCGGCGGAGACCCTGGACGGCGTCCTCGCCCAGCTGCGCGACCACTGCGAACCGGTCCGCCGACGCCTCGGACGCGACCGCCTCGGCATCGGCCTGTGGCTCGCCAGGGACGCCGCCCGGGCCCTCGTCTCCGACCCGTCCGCGCTGCGCGGACTGCGCACCGAACTCGACCGGCGCGGCCTGGAGGTCGTCACCCTCAACGGCTTCCCCTACGAGGGCTTCGGCGCCGAGGAGGTCAAGTACCGCGTCTACAAGCCGGACTGGGCCGACCCCGAACGCCTGGAGCACACCACCGCCCTCGCCCGCGTCCTCGCCGGACTGCTGCCCGACGACGTCACCCGCGGCACCATCTCCACGCTGCCCCTGGCCTGGCGGACCGCCTACGACGACCGGCGCGCCGAGACTGCTCGCGCGGCCCTCGCCACCCTCGGGGAACGCCTCGACGCCCTCCAGGACCTCACCGGCAAGGACATCCGCATCGGCCTCGAACCCGAACCCGGCTGCGTCGTCGAGACCACCGGCGACGCCCTCGCCCCGCTCGCCGCCATCGGCCACCCCCGCATCGGTGTCTGCGTCGACACCTGCCACCTCGCCACCTCCTTCGAAGACCCGCACACCGCCCTGGACGCCCTCACCACGGCCGGTGTCCCCGTCGTCAAGTCCCAGCTGTCCGCCGCGCTGCACGCGGAGGACCCGCACCTCCCCGAGGTCCGTGAAGCGCTCGCCGCCTTCGACGAACCCCGCTTCCTGCACCAGACCCGCGTCGCCACCGCCGCCGGACTGCGCGGCACCGACGACCTCGGCGAGGCCCTCACCGGTGACGCCCTGCCCGACGCCTCGCCGTGGCGCGCCCACTTCCACGTACCGCTGCACGCCGCGCCGGCGGCGCCCCTCACCTCCACACTCCCCGTCCTGAAGTCCGTACTGACCCGGCTGGCCGGCGGACCGAAGCCGCTCACCCACCACCTCGAGGTCGAGACGTACACCTGGCAGGCCCTGCCGCCCGAGCTGCGGCCGCGCGCCCGCAATCAGCTCGCCGACGGCATCGCCGCCGAACTCACCCTCGCCCGCGATCTGCTGACCGACCTCGGCCTGAAGGAGCTGCCATGACCGAGCGACCCGCCCCGGCCACCCGGCCCGGCGATCCCTCCGGCGCCACCGGCCGCCCCACACCGCTCCTCGTCCTCGACGTCGTCGGCCTCACCCCCCGTCTCCTGCACCACATGCCTCACCTGAAGCGGCTCGCCCAGTCCGGCTCCCAGGCGCCGCTCGGCACCGTCCTGCCCGCCGTCACCTGCGCCGCCCAGTCCACCTTCCTCACCGGCACCCACCCGTCCGAGCACGGCATCGTCGGCAACGGCTGGTACTTCCGCGAGCTCGGCGACGTCCTGCTGTGGCGCCAGCACAACGGACTGGTCTCCGGCGACAAGCTGTGGGACGCCGCCCGCCGCGCACACCCCGGCTACACCGTCGCCAACATCTGCTGGTGGTACGCCATGGGCGCCGACACCGACATCACCGTCACCCCCCGTCCCGTCTACTACGCGGATGGCCGTAAGGAACCCGACTGCTACACCCGGCCCCCCGCCCTGCACGACGAACTCACGGAGAAACTGGGCACCTTCCCGCTGTTCCACTTCTGGGGCCCCGGCGCCGACCTCGTGTCCAGCCGCTGGATCATCGACGCCACCCGGCACGTCATGCGGACCCGCGACACCGACCTGACCCTGTGCTACCTCCCTCATCTCGACTACGACCTGCAGCGCTTCGGCCCCGACGACCCGCGCTCCCTGAAGGCCGCCGCCGACCTGGACGCGGCCCTCGCCCCGCTCCTCGACGACGCCCGCGCCCAGGGCCGTACCGTCGTCGCGCTCTCCGAGTACGGCATCACCCGCGCCGACCGGCCCGTCGACATCAACCGGGCCCTGCGCCGCGCCGGACTGCTCGAGGTGCACACCCAGGACGGCATGGAGTACCTGGACCCGATGGCGTCCCGGGCGTTCGCCGTCGCCGACCACCAGATCGCGCACGTCTACGTCCGCCGGCCCGAGGACCTCGAGGCGACCAGGGAAGCCCTCGAGGGCCTGCCCGGCATCGACCAGCTCCTCGACGACGAGGGCAAGAAGGCCCACCACCTCGACCACCCGCGCTCGGGCGAACTCGTCGCCGTCGCGGAGCCCGACGCCTGGTTCACGTACTACTACTGGCTCGACGACGACCGCGCGCCCGACTTCGCGCAGCTCGTCGAGATCCACCGCAAACCCGGCTACGACCCGGTCGAGCTCTTCATGGACCCCCTCGACCCCTACGTCAAGGTCAAGGCCGCGACCGCGCTCGCCCGCAAGAAACTCGGCATGCGCTACCGCATGGCGGTCGTGCCCCTGGACCCCTCACCTATTCGAGGCAGCCACGGCCGCCTCCCCGCGAGCGACGACGACGGTCCGCTCCTCATCTGCTCCACCCCCCGCGCTGTCGGTGACCGCGTCGCGGCCACCGACGTCAAGCAACTCCTGCTCCGGCTCGCCGGACTCGGCTGACACCGCACCACGCACGGCCGCCGAAATCCGACTACCGAGAGTGAAACACACGGCACTGACAACGGCCGGTCCCGGCGCCATCGGCACCGGCCACGACCGAGAAGGCAGGGCACCCGTGACCCCGTACAACGACCCCAGCACCCCAGCCGTCCCGCTCGGCGACACCCCCGACGAGGCGCTGCGCCGCAGCCTCGGCGTGGGCCGGCGCCGCTTCCTGAGCACCTGCACCGCCGTGGCCGCCGGAGCGGTCGCCGCCCCCGTCCTCGGCGCCGCGCCGGCCCTCGCCCAGGGCAGAGACCACGGCCACGGACCAGGCCACGACCACGGCCACGATCACGGCCGTGGCCAGGTGCTCGTGCCGCCCCACAAGCGCGGCATCATCCTCTACACCGTCCGGGACGCCACGGCACGCGACCCGCTCGCCAGCGACCTGCCGTCCGGCTTCCGCGAGGTGTTCAAGCAGCTCGCCCGGCACGGCTACCGCCAGATCGAGTTCGCCGGTTACGGCCAGCACGCCAACGCCCCCGGCGGCGCGAACCTGGAGTCGGTCGAGGGCGCCCGGCTGCTGCGCCGCTGGCTCGACGAGTACGGACTGCGCGCCCAGGGCAACCACGGCTTCATCCCGTCGTCCTGGCCGCTGACCACGGCCGACAAGGACACCTTCAAGAAGCACCTGGAGATCGCCAACATCCTCGGCATGGACCACATGGGCACCGGCGGCGACCCCACCGGCAGCTCCTACCGGGCCGACTGGGACGTGGCCGCCGACAAGTGGAACGCCCTCGGCGAGATAGCCCGCCGGGCGGGTATCAAGCTGTACACCCACAACCACGACAGCGCCTACGGCTTCCTGCTCGACGGCGGCCCGCTGGACGACCAGGGCCGCCCGACCCGCAGCTCGGGCATCCGGAAGCTGGAGTACTTCCTCAAGATCACCGACCCGAAGGTGGTCTGGCTGGAGATGGACATCTTCTGGGCGCACGTCGCCCAGTACAAGTTCCACACCTACACCGCCCACGACGGCTCCACCCGCGAGAACGTCTTCGACCCGGCGGCCCTGGTCACCCGGTACAACAAGCGCTACCCGCTGTTCCACGCCAAGGACGGCGTCGTCGACACCACCAACGGCATGGGCTGGGACATGGTGCCGTTCGGCACCGGCGACATCGACTACACGACGTTCTTCTCCCGGGTCGGGCTGAGCAACTACCGCAACCCGATGGTGGAGGACGACAACTCCCCGAGCGCCACCGACCCCGCGCAGTCGCTGCGCGAGGCCAAGATCAGCTACGACAACATGGCGGCCCTGCGCAAGCGGCACCGCTGACCCCTGCACACGGACCGGGCGGCCCCTCCCGCACCATGGGAGGGGCCGCCCGGTCCGTGCGCGCCGGTGCCGCCGAGGTCACCCCTCGCCGAGCGGGCGGGGGTTGGGCGTCACCTTCTTCGTCTTCGTCCGTCCCGGCGGGTGCAGGAACAGCGCGACCACTCCGGCGAAGAGCGAGATGCCGCCCGCCAGGCTGAACGCGCCGGTGTAGCCCCACGCGGCGACGACCAGGGAGCCCATGCCCGCGCCCAGGCCGGAGACGAGCTTGGAGCTGTAGACCATGCCGTAGTTGGTGGCGTTGTTGTTCTCACCGAAGTAGTCCGCCGTCAGCGCCGCGAACATCGGGAAGATGGCGCCGCCGCCGAACCCCGAGATCGCGGAGAAGACCAGGAACAGCGGCAGGTTCTTGATCTCGGCCGACCAGATGATGCCGAACTGCGCGAGCCCCAGGATCGCGCACACGTACAGCAGGCACTGCTTGCGCCCGTACAGGTCGGAGAGCCATCCGATCACCCCGCGGCCGGTGCCGTTGACGATCGCCTTCAGCGACATCGCGGTCGCGACGATGCCGGCCGCGAAGCCCGCCTCCTCGCCGATGTCGACCTGGAAGGCTATGCCGAAGATGTTCACGCCGGAGGTGCAGGCCAGACAGAACCACATCAGCGCCACCCGGCCGGTCCTCCAGGCTTCCAGCGGGGAGTACTGCTTGACGGCCGGCGGGTTCTTCTCCAGCGAGCGCCGCGCGCGCGGGTCGTCCGGCGGGTTCAGCGGGTCCACGGAGGACGGCCACCAGTTCTTCGGCGGGTCCCGGAAGAAGAACCCGGCGACCGCCACCAGCGCGGCGAGGAAGAGGCCGGAGGAGACCAGCACCCAGCGGAAGTTGGAGCCGTCCATGTAGCCGTGGAAGATGAAGACGAACGGCACCGAGCCATAGGCGAAACCGCCGTTGACGAAACCGGTCTTGCCGCCCTTGCGCTCCGGATACCACTTGCCGACCATGTTGACGCAGGTCGCGTACACCATGCCGGCGCCCATCCCGCTGAAGACGCCGAAGCCCAGGAAGGCCAGGGCGACATGCGGCGCGAAGGCCAGCGACAGATAGCCGAGCAGCGTGCCGGCCGACCCCAGCATCATCGCCCACCGCGCGGGCAGCTTGCCGTTCTCCCGCAGCCGCCCCGCCGGGAAGGCCACCGCGGCCTGACAGAACACCCAGGCGGTCATCATCCAGTAGATGCTGTTGCTGGACCATTGGTGGGCCTGGTGCAGGGTGTCCTCCGCGGACGCGAAGGCGTACTCGGCGGACGAGATGCCCATCATGCCGACCCAGGGCAGAATCACCATCCACTTGCGTTTGCGGCCCATGATGTCGACGTCGGTCTCGCCGACACGGTAGACGCGTCCGTTCCTGTCGGTCACCTCCCGATAGGTGGCGACCCGCGTAACGTCGGTAGTAGTCACGTTGTTTGCACCCCTTGCGTCGAAAGCTCTGGCCAGCGCCCCCTGTCCAATGCCTTTCGTGCGCGCGCGGGTCCCGGGGCCGGCCGACGCGCACCGTCGGCCGGCCCCCCGCCGTGTCACCTCATGAACCGCCCTCCAGGAGTCCCGCCGCCCGCGCCCAGCGGTACTTGGCGCCCAGGACGGCCACCGGCTTCTCCGTCGTGTACGGGTACGCCACGACCCCCCGCTCGAAGAGGTACTGGCAGGCCTCCTCGACCTCCACGTCGCCCGCGAGCGACGCGACGACGGGCTTCTCGATCCCCCGCTCGCGGAACTCGGCCACCACGCGCGCGGTGAGCTCCGCGAAGACCATCGGGGGAGTGACGATGGTGTGCCAGTAGCCGAGGACCAGCGCGTGGATGCGGGGGTCCTCCAGACCGAGCCGGATCGTCGCCTCGTACGTCGACGGCGGCTCGCCGCCCGTGATGTCCACCGGGTTGCCCGCCGCCCCGAAGGGCGGGATGAACCGGCGGAACGCCTCGTCCAGATCCGGCGGGATCTCCATCAGGGACAGGCCGTTGTCCGTCACCGCGTCCGACAGCAGCACCCCGCTGCCGCCCGCCCCCGTGACGATCACGACGTTGTCGCCCCGCGGAGTGGGCAGGACCGGCAACGCGCGCGCGTACTCCAGCATCTCGTTCAGCCCGGGAGCCCGGATGACACCGGCCTGCCGGAGGATGTCGTCGTACACGGCGTCGTCGCCCGCGAGGGCCCCGGTGTGCGACCCGGCGGCCTTCGCGCCGGCCGCCGTGCGCCCCGCCTTGAGGACCACGACGGGCTTCTTCGGCACGGTCGCCCGCGCGGCCTCGACGAACGCGCGCCCGTCCTTCAGGTCCTCCAGGTGCATCGCGATGCACTCCGTGCGCGGGTCCTCGCCGAACCAGGTCAGCAGGTCGTCCTCGTCCAGGTCCGACTTGTTGCCGAGGCCCACGATCGCCGACACGCCCGTCTTCGTGGTCCGCGCGAAGCCCAGGATGGCCATGCCGATCCCGCCGGACTGCGAGGTCAGCGCCACTCCGCCCTTGACGTCGTACGGCGTGCAGAACGTGGCGCACAGGTCCTGCCACGTCGAGTAGTAGCCGTAGATGTTGGGCCCGAGCAGCCGGATGCCGTGCCGCTCGGCGATCGCGACGATCTCCTCCTGGAGCGCGTGCTCACCGGTCTCCGCGAACCCGGAGGGGATCAGCACGGCGTTCGGGATGCCCTTGCGCCCCACCTCCTCCAGCGCCGACGCCACGAACTTCGCTGGGATGGCGAAGACCGCCACATCCACCTCACCGGGTACGTCCGTGACACTCTTGTACGCCTTGCGGCCCAGGATGTCATCGGCCCGGGGGTTCACCGGATGGATGTCCCCGGCGAAGCCGCCGTCGACCAGGTTGCGCATCACCGAATTGCCGATCTTGCCCTGCTCGTTGGACGCGCCGATGACGGCGACCGACGACGGCTGCATCAGCCGGCGCATCGAGGTGAGGATCTCCGCGCGCGTGTACCGCCTGCGCTCCTTGCGTGGCGCCGAGGAGAGGATCACCCGGATGTCAGCCGCCACCGCGGCCTCCGGGGTGGCGACGACCGGGTTGAGGTCGACCTCGGCGATCTCCGGGAAGTCGGCGACGAGTTGGCCGACCCGGCGGATCTGCTCGGCGATCGCCCACCGGTCCACCGCCGCCCCGCCGCGCACCCCGCGCAGGATCTCCGCGGAACGGATCGAGTCCAGCATGGACAGCGCCTCGTCGGCGGTCACGGGCGCCAGCCGGAAGGTGACGTCCTTCAGCACCTCCACCAGGACCCCGCCCAGCCCGAACGCGACGACCTTCCCGAACGTCGGGTCGGTGACCGCGCCGACGATGACCTCCTGCCCCTTTGGCAGCAGCTCCTGCACCTGGACGCCCTCGATCCGGGCGTCCGCGTCGTACGCGCGCGCGTTGTCGACGATGCGGTGGAACGCCGCCCGGACGTCCGCCGCCCCCTCGACTCCGACGACCACCCCGCCGGCGTCGGTCTTGTGAAGGATGTCCGGGGAGACGATCTTCATCACCACCGGTCCGCCGAAACGCGCCGCGTACGCCACGGCCTCGTCGACGTCCCTGGCCAGCTCCTCGCCCGGTACGGCGATCCCGTACGCGTCGGCGATCACCTTGCCCTCGGGCGCGGTCAGCGCCGTACGGCCCTCCGCCCGCACCGCGTCGAGCAGCGTCCGCACCCTGATGACACGGTCCTCGGCCATCACTCAGATCACCCCGTTCGACTTGAGCAGGCGCAGTTCCTCGTCACCGAGGCCGAGCTCGCCGACGTACACCTCTTCGTTGTGCTCGCCGAGCAGCGGTGAACTGGTCACCTCGACGGGGGAGTCCGACAGCTTCAGCGGGCTGCCGACCGTGGTGAACTCGCCGCGCTCGGGATGCGGCACGGTGACGACCATCTCGTTGGCGACCAGCGACCGGTCCTCGATGATCTCCCTGGTCGACAGGATCGGCCCGCACGGGATGTTGTGCGCGTTCAGCCGCTCCAGCACCTCCCACTTGGGCAGCGTCGAGGACCACTCCTCGATCAGCTGGAACATCTTGCTCAGCTTGGGCAGCCGCGCCTCCGGCGTCGCCCACTCGGGGTCGTCGGCCAGCTCGGGCCGGCCGATGAGCTCACTGATCGGCCGCCAGCCGACCGGCTGCACGATGACGTACACGTAGTCGTTCGGGCCGCCCGGTGCGCACTTGACCGCCCAGCCCGGCTGGCCTCCGCCGGACGCGTTCCCGGACCGGGGAACCTCGTCGCCGAAGTCGTCGTTGGGATATTCGGGAAGCGGGCCATGGGCGAGCCGCTGCTGATCGCGCAGCTTCACCCGGCAGAGGTTGAGCACGGCGTGCTGCATCGCCACATTGACCCGCTGACCACGCCCGGTGGTCTCGCGCTGGAACAGGGCCGCGAGGATCCCCGCCACGGCGTGCACCCCCGTGCCCGAGTCCCCGATCTGGGCCCCCGTCGCCATCGGCGGCCCGTCCTCGAGGCCGGTGGTCGACATCGACCCGCCCATGGCCTGCGCCACGACCTCGTACGCCTTGAAGTTGGTGTACGGGCCGTCGCCGAACCCCTTGATGGAGGCATAGACGATCCGAGGATTGATCTCCTGGATGCGGTCCCAGGTGAACCCCATACGGTCGACCGCGCCCGGCCCGAAGTTCTCGACCATGACGTCGGAACGCCGGATCAGCTCGGTCAGGATCTCCTTGCCGCGCTCGGTCTTGGTGTTGAGGGTGATGCTCCGCTTGTTGCAGTTGAGCATCGTGAAGTAGAGGGAGTCGACGTCCGGGAGGTCGCGCAGCTGCTTGCGCGTGATGTCACCGGTCGGCGCCTCCAGCTTGACGACGTCCGCGCCGAGCCAGGCGAGCAACTGGGTCGCGGACGGTCCCGACTGCACATGCGTCATGTCCAGGACGCGGACACCTTCGAGAGCCTTGGACGGAGTACCCGTCGTGCCGGTCATACGGGTCACCTCACTTGTACATGGTCTGGTTCATGGTTCCGGGGGCGTACGCGTCGGGATCGACCCAGACGTTGATCAGCGACGGCTTCCCGGACTCACGGGCGCGCCGCAGCGCGGGGCCGATGTCGGCGGGGTCGCGGACCTCCTCGCCATAACCGCCCAGCATCTGCGCGAACTTGTCGTAGTGGACGTCGCCGAGGGTGTTGCCGACCCGCTCGCGGTCCAGGCCGTACTTCTGGGCCTGGCCGTAACGGATCTGGTTCATCGAGGAGTTGTTGCCGACGATGCCGACGAAGGGGAGGTCGTAGCGGACGAGGGTCTCGAAGTCCCAGCCGGTCAGGGAGAAAGCGCCGTCGCCGAAGAGCGCGACGACCTCCTTGTCGGGCCGCGCCTGCTTGGCCGCGAGCACGAACGGCACCCCGACGCCGAGCGTGCCGAGCGGACCCGGGTCCATCCAGTGCCCGGGCGATTTGGGCTGCACGACCTGACCGGAGAAGGTGACGATGTCGCCGCCGTCGCCGATGTAGATGGAGTCCTCGGTGAGGAAGTCGTTGATCTCGCTGACCAGCCGGTACGGGTGGATGGGCGAGGCGTCGGACCGGAGGCTCGGCAGCCGCTTCTCCAGGGCGGTCTGCTCGGCCGCGCGCAGCTCGTCCAGCCACTCCTTGCGCTTCGACGCGCCCCCGTTGACGCGCCCGGAGGCGGCCTCGGTCACCGACTTCAGCACCAGGCCGGCGTCGCCGACGATGCCGAGGTCGATGTCGCGGTTCTTGCCGACGGTGCGGTAGTCGAGGTCGATCTGCACGACGGTCGCGTCCGGCGACAGCCGCTTGCCGTACCCCATGCGGAAGTCGAAGGGCGTGCCGACGATCACGATGACGTCGGCGTTGGAGAAGGCGTACCGGCGGGACAGCTGGAAGTGGTGCGGGTCGCCGGGCGGCAGCGTGCCGCGTCCGGCGCCGTTCATGTAGGCGGGGACGTTGAGGGTGCGCACCAGCTCGACGGCCGCCTCGGTGCCCCGCGTCGTCCACACCTGGCTGCCGAGCAGGATGGCCGGCTTCTCGGCGTGCACCAGCAGGTCGGCGAGGCGTTCGACGGCCTCGGGGTCACCGGCGGAGCGGGTGGAGGCCCGGTAGGCGCCCGGCTGGGGCACCCGCGCCTTAGCCGTCGGCACCTTGGCGTCGAGGACGTCACGCGGGATCTCCAGGAAGGAGGGCCCGGGGGCGCCGTGGTAGCACTCGCGGAACGCCATCGACACCATGTCCGCGGCACGGGCCGTGTCCGGCACGGCCGCCGCGAACTTGGTGATGGGCGTCATCATGTCGACGTGCGGCAGGTCCTGAAGGGACCCCATCTTGTGCTGGGTGAGGGCGCCTTGGCCGCCGATGAGCAGCATCGGTGACTCGGCGCGGAAGGCGTTGGCGACGCCGGTGACGGCGTCGGTGGTGCCGGGCCCGGCGGTGACGACCGCGCAGCCGGGCTTGCCGGTGATGCGGGCGTAGCCGTCGGCGGCATGGGCGGCGACCTGCTCGTGACGGACGTCGACGACCTCGATGCCCTCGTCGACGCAGCCGTCGTAGATGTCGATGATGTGGCCGCCGCAGAGGGTGTAGATGCGGTCGACCCCCTCGGCCTTCAGTGCCTTGGCTACGAGATGACCACCGGAGATGACGTCCTGGGTGTCGTCGGGCATGGCGAAGTCCTGTCCCTTCGTAGGGGGTGGGAGCGTCTCGCGGTACATTGCATACAGTCGACGAATACTGTATGAACCTTGTTATCCCGCATCCGGTGGGTGGTGTCCAGGGGGCGTGCGGCACTTTCGAGTCAGGAGCCGGAATGGACCTGTACGAACACCAGGCAAGGGAACTCTTCGCAGTACACGGCATCGTGGTGCCACGGGCGGAGGTCACGGACTCCCTCAAGGAGGCCCGCGAGATCGCCCGGCGGCTCGGCGGCCGAGTCGTCGTCAAGGCACAGGTGAAGACCGGGGGCCGGGGCAAGGCGGGCGGCGTGAAACTCGCCGCGGACCCCGCCGCCGCCGAGCTCACCGCCCGTCAGATCCTCGGCATGGACATCAAGGGCCACACCGTCGGCACGGTCATGCTGGCCGAACCCGTCGACATCGAGGCCGAGTTCTACGTGTCCTATGTCCTCGACCGCGCGGCGGGTCGCTTCCTCGCGATCGCGTCCGCGGAAGGCGGCATGGAGATCGAGGAGGTCGCGGCCAACCGGCCCGAAGCCGTCGCGCGGGTCCCCGTCGACCCCGCCGAAGGCGTCACGTCGGCCAAGGCCGGCGAGATCGCCGAGGCCGCCGGACTACCGCCGCAGACCGTCGACGTCCTCGTGCGCCTGTGGCAGGTGCTGGTCCGCGAGGACGCCCTCCTCGTCGAGGTCAACCCACTCGTGCGCACCGCGCAGGGGCAGATCCTCGCCCTCGACGGCAAGGTCACCCTCGACGACAACGCCCGCTTCCGGCAGGCGCGCTGGGGCGCCGACGGCGCCGGGCACGACGACGCCCTGGAGGCGGCCGCCGCCGCCAAGGGCCTCAACTACGTCAAGCTCGACGGCGAGGTCGGCGTCATCGGCAACGGCGCCGGCCTCGGCATGTCCACCCTCGACGTCGTCGCCGGCTGCGGCGCCCGCCCCGCCAACTTCCTCGACATCGGCGGCGGCGCCTCCGCCCAGGTCATGGCCGACGGTCTCTCCGTCATCCTGTCCGACCCGGACGTGAAGTCCGTCCTCGTCAACGTCTTCGGCGGCATCACCGCCTGCGACACCGTCGCCGACGGCATCGTCCGGGCCCTGGACACCGTCCGGCTGACCAAGCCGCTCGTCGTCCGCCTCGACGGCAACAACGCCGCCCGCGGCCGGGCCATCCTCGACGCGCACGCCCACCCCCTGGTCCAGCAGGCCACCACCATGGACGGCGCCGCCGAGCGCGCCGCCCGACTCGCCGCCACCGCCTGAGGAGACATGACGACATGGCGATCCACCTCACCAAGGAGAGCAAGGTCCTCGTCCAGGGCATGACCGGCGGCGAGGGCATGAAGCACACCCGGCGGATGCTCGCCGCCGGCACGAACGTCGTCGGCGGCGTCAACCCGCGCAAGGCCGGCCGCACCGTCGACTTCGACGACCGTGCCGTCCCCGTCTTCGGCAGTGTCGCCGAGGGCATCGACGCGACCGGCGCCGACGTCACCGTCGTCTTCGTCCCGCCCGCCTTCGCCAAGGCGGCCGTCATCGAGGCCGCCGACGCCGGCATCCAGCTCGCCGTCGTCATCACCGAAGGCATCCCCGTCCACGACACCGTCGCCTTCACCACCCACGCCCGTGCGCGCGGCACCCGCGTCATCGGCCCCAACTGTCCCGGCCTCATCACCCCCGGCCAGTCCAACGCGGGCATCATCCCGCCCGACATCACCAAGCCCGGCCCCATCGGCCTGGTCTCCAAGTCCGGCACCCTCACCTACCAACTCATGCACGAATTGCGGGACATCGGCTTCTCCACCTGCGTCGGCATCGGCGGCGACCCCGTCGTCGGCACCACCCACATCGACTGCCTCGCCGCGTTCCAGGACGACCCCGACACCGAACTCATCGTGCTCATCGGGGAGATCGGCGGCGACGCCGAGGAGCGCGCCGCCGCCTACATCCGCGACCACGTCACCAAGCCGGTCGTCGGCTACATCGCCGGATTCACCGCCCCCGAGGGCAAGACCATGGGGCACGCCGGCGCGATCGTCTCCGGCTCCTCCGGGACGGCCACCGCGAAGAAGGAAGCGCTGGAGGCCGTGGGCGTACGGGTCGGCCGCACCCCCACCGAGACCGCCCGCCTCGCCATGGACCGGCTCACCACCGGCGCGTGACGTCACTCATAGTCCACGCGTGCTCACTTACGGGTGAGCCCACCCCTCGCTAGCGTCCCCCCAGCCATCTCTCCACCGCCCCCGACTGTGCACCGAGAGCGGAGACCCCTTGGCCACCACCCTCACCCTCAAATCCGGCACCTCCTGGACCGACGCCTGGCAGCGCTGCCTCGCCGTCGCCCCGGAGGCGTTCCGCGACGACCGCGTCCTCAACCTTTGGAACGGCACCTGGCAGGCGGACGGCCGCGCGCTGCCCGCCACCAGCCCCGTCGACGGCAGCCCCATCGCCGGCCCGCCCCGCCTGGACTCTGCCATCGCCCACCAGGCCGTACGCGCCTCGCTCGACCAGCACCGCGCCTGGCGGCACGTCCCCCTCGACGAACGCCGGGCCCGCGTCGCCGCCACCCTCGACGCCCTCGCCCAGCACCGCGACCTGCTCGCCCTGCTCCTCGTCTGGGAGATCGGCAAGCCCTGGCGGCTCGCGACGGCGGACGTCGACCGCGCCATCGACGGCGTCCGCTGGTACGTCGACGGCATCGAACCGATGATCGCGGACCGGGCCCCGCTCGACGGACCCGTCTCCAACATCGCCAGCTGGAACTACCCGATGAGCGTGCTCGTTCACGCAGTGCTGGTACAGGCCCTGGCGGGCAACGCGGTCATCGCCAAGACCCCGACCGACGGCGGTGTCGCCTGTCTGACCCTGGCCTGCGCGCTCGCCGCCCGCGAGGGGATCCCCGTCACCCTCGTCAGCGGCAGCGGAGGGGAGCTGTCCCAGGCGCTGGTGCGGGCGCCCGAGATCGGCTGCGTCTCCTTCGTCGGCGGCCGCGACACCGGCGCGGCGGTGGCCACGGCCGTCGCCGACCTCGGCAAGCGCCACATCCTCGAACAGGAAGGACTCAACACCTGGGGCATCTGGAACTACTCGGACTGGGACACGCTCACGGCCGTCGTCCCCAAGCTCTTCGACTACGGCAAACAGCGCTGCACGGCGTACCCGCGCTTCGTCGTCCAGCGCGAACTGTTCGACGCCTTCCTCGCCGCCTACCTGCCCGCCGTCCGCACCCTGCGGACCGGCCACCCCCTGGCGGTCGAGCAGCCCGACGACCCGTACCCGAGCCTGGACTTCGGCCCGGTGATCAACGCCGCCAAGGCCAAGGAGCTCCACGACCAGGTGGCGGAGGCGATCGACCGGGGCGCCGTCCCGCTGCACCGCGGCCGGCTCTCCGACGCCCGCTTCCTGCCCGGCCAGGACACCTCGGCATACGTCCAGCCCGTCACCCTCCTCAACCCGCCCCGGTCCTCCCCACTGCACCACGCGGAACCCTTCGGCCCGGTCGACACGATCGTCCTGGTCGACACCGAGGCGGAGCTCCTGGCCGCCATGAACGCCTCCAACGGCGCCCTGGTCGCCACGCTCTCCACCGACGACGACGCCACGTTCGCCCGCCTGGCCCCCCAGATCCGCGCCTTCAAGATCGGCCACGGCACCCCGCGCTCGCGCGGCGACCGAGCCGAACTCTTCGGCGGCTTCGGCGCGTCCTGGCGGGGCGCGTTCGTGGGCGGCGAACTGCTGGTGCGGGCGGTGACGCAGGGCCCGGCGGGGGAGAGGCTGCCGGGGAACTTCCCGGAGTACCAGCTGCTTCCCTGACAGTGGCCGCGGGAGCGACCGGCAGGGCTCCCCGGCACCCGTCCCTCCCCTGACCGGGGCACCCGGACCGACCGGGGCATCGGCGGGCCGGCCGTTCGCGTCCGGTCAGCTGATGCCCTGCCGGTCCGGGCGCAGCGCGAACGCGCGGTCGGAGGCGTTCGGGACGGTCTCCTCGACCGCCTGCCGCAGCAGCTCGCGATGCCGCAGCAGCGGCTCGCGCCGTTCGGCCGGAGCGAGCAGCAGCAGATCGTCCAGCCCCGCCAGCAGCCGCCGGGTCACCTGCGGACTGTCGGCGCCGCATCCCCGAACCTCGCTGAACCCGAGATCCACCAGCTCGGTCCACCCCGGCACCGGCAGCACCAGACGCACGGCGCCGCCCCGGTCCCGGTGCACGGCCTCGTCCAGTGGACGCCGGGACAGGGCCGCTAGGAACTGCACGATCCGGTCCAGGGCCTGCACGGCCGTCGTCGGGTCGTTGACCGCCGAGGACAGGGCGCGCAGCGCGATGTCGGACAGCTGCCGCAGCCCGAACCCGAGGTCCTGGTGGAACGTCCGCTCCACACCGACGGACGTGGTGCGGCGCAGCGCGCCCACCGGCGGAGCCGCCCCGCCGTGCACGGCGAACAGCGGAGTGCCCGGCACCACGAAGTCCCCGATGCGCGGGACGAGCCGCAGCACGACCCCGTGCCGGCGGGCCACCCGCACCAGCCGCGCGATGTGCACGTCCCGCAGCACCCCGGCCGGCCCGTCGTGCGGCACCCACGCCGTCGGCGACCCGAGCTCGGACACCCCCGGCCCGCTCGCGGAGGACGGCATCGCCGCCACCATCCGGAACGACTCCGCGGCGATCCGCGCGATCACATGACTGATCCGCATGAGCCGCAGCGTGCCGTTCACGTACAGCACGAACAGCAGCAGGCTCAGCGCCACCATGAACAGCGTGAGCACCGACTGCACGAGCGGCAGCGTCGTCACCTTCCGCGGATCGTCGGTGGTGTCGAACGAGGTCAGCACCAGCAGGCTCAGCACGAAGGTGGCCAGGAAGACGGCGAACGTCGCCTTGGTGATCCGGCTGCGCACGAAGAGCCGTACGACCCGCGGGGTGAACTGCCCGCTCGCCATCTGGACGGCCACCAGCGAGATGCTGAAGACCACCCCGATGAACGTCATCATGGCCGACCCGACCGCGTTCACGACGGTCTTGGCGTCCTCCGCGAACCGCAGCAGATCCTCGAGAGTCCCGTAGTCGCCGTCCTCCCGCAGCGCGTCCACGATCGCCGTGTCGAGCGCCTGCGCGGCCAGCCAGACGAGGAAGACGATCACCATCGCGGCCGTCGGCGCGAACCAGAAGGTGTCCCGAAGATGCTCCCGGAAGGGCGACAGCGCCCGCGGGCGACGCCGCCCCGCGGCCGGGCTCCGCGTAACCAGCCAGTCACTCATGGTGCGACCCTAGGCGCGCGGGCCCGCGAGGTCCGGGACCCCCGCCCGGCGGAAGGAAACGCAGGTGAAAGGCACTCCGAAAGCTTGGTATTGTTGTCCATGTCGCCGACGGGACACCCCGGCGCGGCGGCGCACACCTAGTCCGGGTGGCGGAATGGCAGACGCGCTAGCTTGAGGTGCTAGTGCCCTTTATCGGGCGTGGGGGTTCAAGTCCCCCCTCGGACACACAGCACGACGGATTACCGGTCGAGTCAACTGACTCACCGGTAATTCGTCGTTTCGGGGGTTTCCCCGTCGTGTTCGGCTTCGTCCGCGATCAGCACCGGACTCACCAGGCGGAGCCCGCCGTATGACCACCACGGGGGCCCTCGGCGGATCGGCCGCGGTCGGCGACACGGTACGCGGCGTACGCGGGGTCACCCGCCCCTTCTCCGTGTACGCCGTCCTCGCCAACTCCCTCTTCCAGCGCGGCGTCTTCGTCCTCTACCTCCAGCAGCGCGGCTTCTCCGCCGGGCAGGTGGCCCTTCTCCAGACGTTGATCTACCTGGTCAGCGGGCTCGCGGAGTTGCCGACGGGTGTCATCTCCGACCGGATCGGCCGACGGGCGAGCATCGTGATCGGCCAGGTGCTGATCGCGGGAAGCCTGCTCGGCCAGGCGGCGTCCACCTCGTACTGGATGTTCGTGGCGTTGTTCATCGGCCACGGCGTGGGCATGGCGTGCGTGTCCGGTTCGGACACCGCCCTGCTGTATGACCTGCTCGTGCGGCGTGGGGTGACGGCCGGGTACGTCAGGATCAGGTCCCGGTTCACCATGCTCGGGACGGTGACGTCGGGTGTCGCCATCGTCCTCGGCGGCCAGCTGCAGCGGTTCTCCTGGGGGATCGTCTACGCCGGTTCGGCCTTGTGCCTCGTCCTGGCCGTACTGGTGCTGCTGGCTCGGGTGCCCGAGATCCGGGGCGCGGACGCGGTGGATGAGGCGGACGAGGGGGACGGTGCCGACAAGGCACCTCGCGACGCCACCGCGTGGCGGGCGCTGCTTCGCGTCGCGACGCCCGCGCTCGTCACGCTCGCCGTGGTGTCCGGGCTGATGCACGCGACGCTGACGCCGTACATCATCTTCACGCAGAAGACCCTCGCCGATCAGGGCGCGGGCGCGGGGCTGGTCGGTGTGGTCATAGCGGCGGGGTTCTTCGCCGGGGGACTCGTGCCCCTGCTGTCGGATCGCGTGCACCGGCGCTTCGGGTACCGGGTCGCCGTCCCGGTGTCCCTCCTGGCGCTCGCCGCGGCACTCGGGCTGAGCGGCCTCGGCCTGGTCCACGTCACCATCGCCGCGTTTCTCGTCCTCGTCGGCATTCCCGAGATCACCGCCGTGCTCGTGGACAACGTGCTCAACGAGGCCGTGCCGTCGCGCCACCGGGCGAGCCTGCTGTCGGTGATCGCCTTCGTGGAGTCGGTGCTCATCGGCACCGGCTATCTCGTCCTCGGCGCGCTCATGGACGGGATGGGTTCCGGGGTCGGCATGGCCGTCTATGCCGCCGTGCCCCTGCTGGGGTGTCTGCTGTGGCTTCCGGTGCTTCCCCGAGGGGCGGGGGTGGCCGTCGGCACCGAGAGCCCCGCCGGCCAGAAAACCTCCTGAAACCGGCGGACCCCCGTGCGTGCCGCTCGGGGCGGACAGGGCGCTACTTCTCCGGCTCCTCAACCCGCAGCATGTCGCCCCTCAAAGCCTTGTCCGTGGCCCGTCCTATGACGGCGGTCGATCCGGCGTCCACGGCGCCTCCGACGAATCCGCCCAGGATCGGGACGCCCTTGGCGAGTGTGATCGTGGCGCGCTTCGTTCCGTACTTCGCGACCAGGTGAGTGCCGGCCTTCTTGTTGATGGCCCGGATCATGGTGATCGGGATCTTCTTGATCATCTGCTCGCCGAGTTTCTGGCCGACCTTCACGCCGAAGGCCGCCAGGACACTCTGGGTGCTCATCCCGATCGCGAGCATCATCGCGACGGTCCGGGTGTGCGGATCACGGATGTCCCACCCCCGCAGGTGCGCGATGGCGCCGGCCATCCGCATGTTGACGGTGAGGGCCGCGGCCACGTTGGCGGGGAGTGTCACACCCGCGGTGATCAGCCCGCCGAGACCGGTGATGAACCCCTGAGTACCGGCCGCCGCCACGGACTCCTTGATGAGCCGGGCGACGACCGCGTCGATGTCGTCCTTCATGTCTTCCGGAGACCGGCGCTCTTCGTCGTCCGGTGCGCGGTAGGCGGCGCCCTGCCGTCGCGACAGACGCTCCTCGGCCCATGTGACCGACCCGGTGATCGGGCCGACGCCCTTCACCATCACCTTCTCCGCGAGATCGGCGACCCATCGCCCGGTCTTCTCGACGGCCCCCTCGTCGGGAGTCTTGCCGTCGGCCGCCTCGTCCGGAGTCTTGCCGTTGGCTCCTTCATCAGGAGTCTTCTCGTCGGCCCCCTCGTCGGGAGTCTTCTCGTCGGCCATCACGCACCACCCCTCCTGCGGCGCTCCCCATCGGAGCCCCGCACTGCTGCGAGCAGGGCGGAAGAGTCCGGTCAGACGTGCCGCGGACGCGCGCGGCCGTCTGAAGTCGTGCCCCCTGCTCCCACCCGCCCACGACTTCGCGTCACGGCTCCCCTCGCCGTGCCGCCCCTTACAAGCCGAAGCGGCTCCACCCTTCCATAGGTTGAAAGCGTCGTCAAACGGCTGTAGTTGGCTCGAAGTTGCCCACCGGTGGTGCCTGGGTCCGGTGACTAACCCGCGCCGCAACCGGCCTCCACGAGGAAGGGACTTGGTTGCCCGGTCCACGAGACGTACAGGCCGTCCCGGGCCCGCGTGCAGGCGACGAACAGCAGGCAGCGTTCCGCCGCGAGGTCGGCTTCGTGCTGGAGGCGGTCGACGTTTTCCGGCGTGACCGCTGAAGGGTTCGGCAGGGCCGTGTCGTTGACGCCGACGACGGCGGCATAGCGGTACTCGAGCCCCTTGAAGGTGTGCATGGTGCCCACGTTCACAGCGTCGTCGGTGCGGGCCGCACCGGCTCGGACACGGCTGGCGGGGATGCCGGCCTTCACCAGCGCGTCCCTGACCTTCTCGCATGTCTTGTTGAAGCGTGCGCAGACCCCGATCTCGCCGTACGCCGCACCGCCGTCCACCCACTCCCGCACCTGCTCGACCAGGGCGTCGAGTTCGGCCTCCTCCGTAGCCGCCTCGTGGACGTACGGCCCGGAGCCGTGCAGGACGGAGCTGTACCCCACCAGGGTGTCGTGCCGCCCGCTGTCGGCCAGTTCGGCGAAGGGCCGGCCCAGAAGGAGACCTGTCGCCCAGCTGAGGATCTCATGCGTGGAACGGTAGTTCTTGCGCAGCTTCGTCGAACGGCCCGCGACGTTGATGCCGAGGGCCTTCAGCGACACCCGGTTGTCGTAGATCCGCTGGTGCGGGTCACCGGCGATGAACAGATCGTCCGGCCGTTTCGGGGCGGCCGCCCGCAGCATCCGCCACTGGACCGGGTGCAGGTCCTGCGCCTCGTCGACGACGATGTGCCGGTAGGACGGGCCCTGCCCGGCCAGCAGGTCGGTGGCCTCCGCGCAGGTGCCGAGATAGGTGCGAAGTCCGTCCTCGTCCAGCCGCCGGGTGAACTCCTCCACGGTCCGCCACACCAGCGGTCGCGCACCGGAGGACAGGGCGCTGCCGCGGCCCCGCCGCTCGCAGCTCTCGTAAACCTCCTGCGTACGGATGTCCTGGGCCAGGACGACGTGCTTGTACTCCTGGGCGAGGAACTGCGGGGTTCCGGAGAAGCCGGCGGCCGCCGCGGCCTGTTCCCACCGGGCGGTCTCCTCGTATCCGTTGAGCGGCCGGCGAGACGTGTTCACCACACGTCCGGCGAAGGCGTCGACCGTCATGACGTCGACCCGGTCGCGGAGGTCCGGGTCGTCGACGAGCAGGCCGAGCCCCTCGGTGAGAGCGTCCACGAGCGCGTTGGTGAACGTGGTCAGGAGAATGCGGTCGCCGTCGCGCAGGTGCCGCAGCAGGTGGCGCACCCGATGGAGGGCGACGACGGACTTGCCGGTGCCGGGACCCCCGGTCACCTGGGCGGGACCGGAGTACGACGGGCGGTAGGCCACCTTGTGCTGGGTCGGGTGCAGGAAGACGCGCCAGGCGGCGAAGGGCTTGTCCAGGATGTCGCGCATCTCGTCGGAGTCCGAGACGACCGCGATGCGGGCGCGGCTGCGGTGGATCGCGGTCTCGTAGTCCGACGCGTCGACGGGGGCCGCCGGCGCGTGGGCGAGCGCGACGGACACCACATCCCGCCAGACCTCCTCCACGGTGAACCCGGCCGCGAGGTACTCCAGCACCTCCCGCTGGTCCTGGGGGAAGTACGGAGCGAAGACCTCCAGCTGCTCCAGGTCGGTCAGCGCGCGGGCCTGCCGCAGCGTCGTACCGTCGATGCCGAGCGCCGCCATGTCCCCGTCGGAGACCTTCGCGAACAGCCGCCTGTCCGGCTCGGGCGCGATCCGCTCGTACGCGGGTGTCAGTTCCTCCAAGGAGGCGATGTCGCGGATCTCGACGGCACGGGTGACGGTGTTGATGCTCGACTTCTGCTTGACCGCCCAGGCGATGGCCTTGTCGTGCGGCATCACCCGCAGTAGTACGAACGTCTCACCGGACTCCGGCGCGAGGACTACGCCCCTGGTGCCCTGGTCGATCCGGATGGTGCGGATGTGCGGGTCACGCGCCTGCTTCAACG
Source organism: Streptomyces sp. SS1-1 (assembly GCF_008973465.1). Taxonomy (NCBI): domain Bacteria; kingdom Bacillati; phylum Actinomycetota; class Actinomycetes; order Kitasatosporales; family Streptomycetaceae; genus Streptomyces; species Streptomyces sp. SS1-1. The sequence goes on from NZ_WBXN01000004.1 coordinate 6,103,375, forward strand.
ACTCCAGCTTCAGGCCGGGATCCTTGAACAACTGGTCCAGCGTGAGCCGCTCGAACTTCTCCCACGCTGAGAACACCCCTTCCCGCACGGTCCCTTGAAGCTTGCCGAGCTGAGCACAGAAGCCGATGTCGAAGGCGAGGCGGGGCATGAGGCGGTTCTCTCCTGGGTGACAGTGACCGGGGTCAAGAAGGCCGGCGGGGGCGGACCGATGTCGCGGACCGGGCTCAGCCCGTCGTGCCGTCGAGGTCGAGGCGCAGGACGGCAAGGGCTTCGGCGACCTCCAGCGTCATCTCGTCCTCGGGGCCGTAGACCAGGTTCAGGTCGTCGTGGAGGGGTTCGAGGAGGGCGCGGGCCTCGTCGGCGCGGCCTTGGGCGAGGAGCAGCATGCCGATGTCCCGGCGCAGGACGACGGCGTCCTCGCTGGCGTCGCTGTCCACGTTCCGCACGACACCGAGGACGCTCTCCAGCGTGGCGAGGGCCTCGGTGACCTGGCCGAGTTCGGCGCGGCAGCGGGCGGCCTGGGCGCGGCAGTCCAGTGCGGCCCGGCTGGTGGGCCCGTTGATACGGCCGTACGCCTCCGCCAGCGTCTCGAACTCGGGCAGTGCCGCCCGGAAGTCGCCGCCGAGCAGCCGGGCGCCGGCCCGCCGCGCGCGCAGGGCCAGCACGACCTTGTTCTCGGCGCCCAGGGCCTGTGCGGCGGGCTCGACGATCTCGCCCGCGACCTCGGCGGCCTGCGAGAAGCGCTCCTCCTCCACGAGTGCGTCGTAGTGCTCGCGTGCCTCACGGATCTGCGCGCGCAACGTCTCGGACAGGGGCGCGGCGGCAGGTTCGGGCGAGGCCTCGGCCACTGCTGGGCCCGGCGTGCCCGCCGATCGGCCGCGGCTGCGGGGCGCGTAGGGGCGGCGGAACACCCCGGTCGGGTCCGGCGTGCCGGGCGGCACCGCCTCGTGCGGGGCGGCCTCCTCGCCCGCCGCCGGCAGGAAGGGCCGCAGCCGCTCGTACACCTCCTGCACGTCCGCGGGCCGGGCCTCCGGGGCCTTGCGCAGCAGGTGCAGGACGAGTTCCTCCAGCTCGACCGGTACGTCGGCCCGCAGCTGCCGCAGCGGCGCCGGCGGCGCGTTGACGTGCTGGAACATCACCAGGTACTCACTGTCCGCGCTGAACAGCGCTCGTCCGCTGAGCAGTTCGTGCAGAACGCAGCCCAGCGCGTACAGGTCGGCCTTCGGGGTCACCTGTCCGCCGCGGACCTGCTCCGGCGACATGTACTGGTAGGTGCCGACGGGGCTGCCGGTAGCGGTCAGCTTGGTGACGTCGGTCCGCAGGATGGCGGCGATGCCGAAGTCCAGCACCTTCACCGTCCCGTCGTGGGCGACGAGGATGTTGCCCGGCTTCAGGTCGCGGTGGATGACGGGCACCTCGTGCGCGTACGAGAGCACCGTGGCGACCTGCGCGGCGACGGCCACCGCCCAGCCGATGGGCAGCGACCGGTCCGGCTGGACGAGGTGGCTGAGCGGCACACCCTCGACCAGTTCCATCACCAGGAACAGCCGGTCATAGGAGTCCTCGTCGAGCACCGCGTCGTACACCTGCGGGACGCCCGGGTGCTGGATGCGGGCCGTGATCCGTGCCTCGCGCCGGAACCGCTTCGCCAGTTCCTCGGCGAGCTGCGGGGTGGCGGCGGCCTGCCCCCGGATCACCTTCACGGCGACCGGTCGGTCCAGTACGGCGTCGTAGCCGCGCCAGACCTCGCCCATCCCGCCGTGGTTGAGCTGCTCCAGCAGTTCGTAACGCCCCGCGACCGGTTTCTGCGGCACCCCTGCCCCCGTCGAGTCACCTCGCCGGCGAGCGATGGATCGGCGCCGGTCCGACTGGTCGGGCACCAGTGTCGTCGCTGCGGGAACGCCAGTCCAGCCGAGATGCCCCAGCGGCCACCGAAGGGTGATCAGAAGTGACCGGCAGAGTCCTGCCCGGGAGGCGGGGAGGCCCGCAGGGACCCCGTTACGGACCGTCGCGCCGCCGCCGACCCGGGGAGGCGGGCGAGCGTCCGGGGCATGGAGGGGGAGATGGGTGCCGGTGACAGTGTGGGCGCGATAAGGGCGAAACTCGCGGGGAGGGCGAGCCGCGCCCACACCGTCTTGCCCGGCCCGCCCTCCGCGCGCGGGCACCAGCCCCAACCGTCCGCGAGGGCCGCGACGAGCAGCAGGCCTCTGCCTCCGTCCCGGTCGTCCTCCGGAACCTCATCGGGGCCACCCAGCACTTCGGGCAGTGCGCTCAGAACGGGGAGACGCTCGGCGCGTGTGTCGGAGACCTCCACCAGCACGGTCGTATCCCGTCCCAGGAGTCGCAGCCTGAAGTCACGGCCGGGCACATGGCCGTGCCGGACGGCGTTGGCGCAGAGCTCGGCGACGACGAGCGTGGCGGCCTCGTGCGGATCGCTGCCGTACGGAACACCCCACGCGTCGAGCCGCGCCCCGCACAAGTGCCGGGCGAGCCGGGCGCCGCGCCGGGTGGAGGAGAAGTCCATCGCGAAATGGTGGGTGGGGGAGCGGAGTTCGGGGCGGGCGAACGAGGGGTGAGCCGTGGCGTCCGGGTCGGTGGTCATGACTCGTACGCTGCTCGCCGCTCACCCTCCGCGTATAGAGGTGACGTGCCGTCACCGGCTCGTTGTACGCGCGGCGGCGACGCCTGTACGTGGGCTTGCCGGCGTCCAGGCGGCAGCGGAGAACAGCGCTCTTCTCGGTGCCGTCCTTTGGGCCGCCCGGTCGGGCGCATATGCCGCTGTTCCGGGAGTAACCAGGCGACCGGACTGCTAGCTTCGGGCGATCGGTCAGCTACGTTCTGGTGACGGAGTCGCCAGGACCGAACGAACGGGCACAACGACGGTGCACATCTCACAGGTTCTGGACAAGGTCGAGGCCGGGGACATCGCGCTCCCCGAGTTCCAGCGCGGCTACGTCTGGACACGGGACCAGGTACGCGGCTTCTTCCAGTCCCTGTACCGGGGTTACCCGATCGGGGGTTTCCTGACGTGGAGCACCAAGGCGGAGGGCGTCCAGACCCGTGGCGGCGACTCCGGCCGTGACGGCACGATCCACCTCCTCCTGGACGGCCAGCAGCGCGTGACCACGCTGTACGGCGTCACCCGCGGCCGGCCCCCGGAGTTCTTCGAGGGCAACGCCTCCGCCCTCACCGGCCTCCACTTCCACCTGGATACGGAGGCTTTCGAGTTCTACGCCCCGGCCAAGATGAAGGACAACCCGGTGTGGGTGGACGTCACGGCGCTCTTCCTCAACGGGCTGGGCAGCCAGCTCCTCGCCGTGACCGAACTCGCCAGCGGTGACGCGGGCCGTCAGGCCGTCTACATCGAGCGCCTGAACCGCATCACCCAGATCAAGGACCGCAACGTCCACATCGACGAGGTGACCGGCGAGGACAAGACCATCGACGTGGTGGTGCAGATCTTCAACCGGGTCAACTCGGGCGGTACGAAGCTCACCAAGGGTGATCTGGCGCTGGCCACCATCTGCGCCTCCTGGCCGGCCGCTCGCCCCACCATGAACAAGGCCCTGGACGAGTGGACCGCCGCGGGGTTCGGATTCAAGCTCGACTGGCTCCTGCGCAACGTCAACGCCGTCCTGACCGGTGAGGCACAGTTCTCCAAGCTCGCCGACGTTGACGTCTCCGCCTTCCGGTCCGGCCTCTCCGAGACCATCGACGCCGTCTCGTACCTGCTCAACGCCCTCGGCGGCCGCTTGGGGCTCGACCACGGCTCGGTGCTGAACGGCCGCGTGGCCTTCCCGGTCATGAGCCGGCTGCTGCACCACCACGGCGGCAGGTTCCCCGACGCCATGACACGCGACCGCCTCTTCTACTGGTACGTGCACAGTTCCCTCTGGGGCCGCCACACGGGAGCCACCGAGACCTACCTGAACCAGGACCTCCAGGCCGTCGACGAGGGCGGCGTGAACCAGTTGATCAGCGTGCTGCGGCGCAGCCGGGGTGGCCGACTCGTGGTCGAGCCCGACGACTTCGTCGGCTCCAGCATGGGTTCGCGGTTCTACCCGCTGCTCTACATGCTCACCCGCGTCCACAGCGCGCAGGACTTCGTCAGCGGCGTCCCACTGCGGGCGGGGATGCTGGGGCGGCTCAGCTCGCTCCAGGTCCACCACATCTTCCCCAAGGCCCTGCTCTACAAGCACGACTACAGCCGCGCCGACGTCAACGCCGTCGCCAACTTCTGTTTCCTCACCCAGGACACCAACCTGAAGATCGGGGCGAGGGAACCGATGGAGTACCTGGAGGAGATCGAGTCGCGTATGCCCGGGGCGCTGGCCAGCCAGTGGATCCCGATGGACCGGGACCTGTGGCAGGTGTCCGCCTACCACGACTTCCTCGCCGCCCGCCGTGAACTCCTCGCCCGTGCGGCCAACGACTTCCTCCAGGGCCTCCACGACGGGCCGTACCCGGCGGCGGTCGCGGACTCCCGCCCCGGTCCGGGTGCGGCTCCGTCCGTGGTCGCCCTGTCCGGCACGGCACGCGCCGACGCGGCTGAGGAGATCCCCGGCCTGGGCGCGCTCCTGGCCGAGGCCAGTGAGGCGGACCTCGCGGCACCCGAGCTGGACAGCGAGGTCAGCGACCCGGCCACCGGGGCCGCGATCGTGGTCGCTGCCGCGTACTGGCCGCAGGGGCTCCGCGCGGAGGGCGGGATGCCGGTCGTTCTCGCGCCGGACATGACCGAGGAGGAGCAGGCGGCCCTGGAGGCGGGTGACTACCGCATCTTCCACAGCACGGACGCGCTGCGGGCCCATATCCGGAACTTGCGTGCCGAGGACTGAGCGGCGAGCTGGGAGCGACGCGATGAGCAACGACGACGGGGTGGCACAGCGTCCGGAGGACGAACCGGGGACGGGCGTCGTCGCGGCCTTCGGCAAGCAGCTGAAGCTGCTGCGGGTCCGCGCGGGGCTCGACCGGGCGGAGTTCGGAAAGCGGGTCGGGTACGCGGCGGAGTCCATCGCGTCCATTGAGCAGGGGCGCCGGATTCCGCAGCCGCGGTTGGTGGAGCGGGCGGATGAGGTGTTGGGGGCGGGGGGCGTGCTGGTCGCGCTGAAGGACGAGTTGGCGCGGGCGCGCTATCCCGCCTTCTTCCGTGACGCGGCGAGGCTTGAGGCGCGGGCGAGGACCCTGGACGTGTACGCGGTGTACGCCGTGCCGGGACTGTTGCAGACAGAGGACTACGCGCGGGCAGTGTTCCGCATGCAACGCCCACTCCTGGAGGACGATGTGATCGAGCAGCGTCTTGAAGCGCGATTGGCTCGGAAGGAGATCTTCAACCGGCGACCGGCTCCGTTGGTGAGCTTCGTCATCGAGGAAGTGGTGCTCCGTCGGCCCTTCGGTGGCCGCAAGGTCATTCGTGGCACGCTGGAACAGATCTTGCTCACGGGCCAGTTGCGCAACGTCGAAGTGCAGGTCATGCCCATCGATCGGGAGGACAACGCCGCGTTGGGTGCTCCCTTCACCCTGATCGACACGGACCAGGACCAGCGCATCGCCTATGCGGAAGCACAGGACGACAGCCGCCTGTATACCGATGCCTCCTACGTCCGTACGCTCGAAGCCCGTTATGGGATCCTCCGATCACAGGCGTTGACACCGAGTGAGTCGTCGGCGTTCATCGAGGAATTGATGGGAGAAGGATGAGCGTGCAGCGCACCAGGGCGGCTGTACCGGAAGCCGCTTGGTTCAAAAGCAGCTACAGCACGGGGAACGGCGGCGAGTGCCTTGAGGTGGCTCCGTCGTCCGACGCCGTTCTGATCCGTGACTCGAAGCGGGTCACCGGCCCCGTGCTCGCTGTCGGGGCCGAGGCATGGTCGGCGTTCATCGCGGCGGCCGGTGCCCGCTGACATACCGAAGAGGGGCCGACCGTCATGCGGTCGGCCCCTCTTCATGGCTCGGGACTACAGGTCGTCCAAACCTTCCTCGTTGCGGATCATGCGCCAGGCCGCGCGGCGGGCGCTGCGGTCCAGGTTGGACTTGAAGCTGCGGTCGGCGCCGAAGTAGCGCTTGCCGAGGGTGTCGATGGTGGACACGTGGTCCATCATGTTTTCCTCGAACTTCTTGTCGAAGACGATGCCGAAGTTCTCCTCGTCGTTGACGAGGGCGGCGGCCCGCACCTTCGGGTCCTTCTTGGTCGCGTTGAAGGCCGGGAGAACATCCTCCTCGGTGAACTCCGTTCCGAACTTCGCGTTGAACTTCTCGATCAGCTCGGACAGCAGTGACTTCTCGGCGTCCTTGCCGCCGCCGACACCGTCACCGAACCCCTTGAGCTCGGCGGGGCCTTCGGGCGTGAGGGACACGTCGTGCTCGCCGGTCTTCTCCACGCGCAGGTGACTGAGGTCGACCTCTCCTATGTCGACGCCGCCGTCTGCCAGCCGCGGGAGGCGGTTGAGAAGGTGCCGGCCGTAGAGGTACAGCCGCTCCAGTTCGGCGTCCTGGTACGGGACGATCTGGGCCAGGAACCCGTACTTGCGCACGTAGTCATTGAGGTTCGCGCGGAACTCCTCGGCGGTCTCGACGTCGTCCTCCTCCTCGCTTTCCAGGAGGTGGGTGAAGCGGGTGACGGCGAGGGAGAGGAGCCGGTACAGCTCGGCGTGCAGCTTCTCCCACTTGGACTGGTTGCCGGCCGCCTTTGCCTCCGCCTCGATGTACGCGGCGACGAACTGGTCCATGTCCTGCTCCGAGATGATCGGCGCGGACATGACGCGGCTCTGGGCCGTGTAGAGGAGGTTCGGGTCGGAGGGGAGGGTGTGCGCCTCCTCGAAGTACGGGCGGAAGGCGTCCTGAATGTCCTCGGCCTCGTTCACGAAGTCCAGGACGGCCAGGTCGGCCTGGGACTTGCGCTCGGCGGTGCGGTTGAGGCGCGAGAGGGTCTGCACGGCGGCGATGCCGGTCAGCGTCTTGTTCACGTACATCGTCGTCAGGAGCGGCTGGTCGAAGCCCGTCTGGTATTTCTCGGCGACGACGAGAATGCGGTACTCCTGCTGCCCCTTGCCGCCGGCCTTCGCTGCCTTGTCGTCGGCGCGGGTGTAGGCGAACGCCTTCGGCAGCGCCGCTTCCGAGAGGCCGCCGTTCTCCTTGACCTCGGTGGTCTCCTCGCCGTCGAGGGTGAGGGAACCGGAGATCGCGACCAGGACGCCGAGGTCCGGGTACTTGGTGTCGTACCCGACGTCGGCGATGTAGCTGCGGATGGCCCGCGCCATTTCGACGGCGGAGAGCCGCGACGCCGTGACCACCATCGCCTTGGCCCGCCCGCCGAGCCGCCCACGGGTGTGGCGGACGAAGTGCTCCACGATCACTTGGGCGTGCTGGGACACCGTGTGCTCGTGCATGAGCGCGAACCGGGCGAGGTGGCTGTTCGCCTTGGAGGGGTCCACCTCCTTCTCGTCGCGGTTCAAGTTCGCGAGCTTCCAGTACGTGTTGTACGTGACGTAGTTGCGCAGCGGATCGAGGATGAAGCCTTCCTCGATCGCCTGGCGCATGGAGTACGTGTGGAACGGGCGGTAGACGGCCTTGCCGTTCTCCACGCCCTCCGTGCCGAAGAGTTCGAGCGTCTTGGACTTGGGAGTGGCAGTGAACGCGAAGTAGGAGAGGTTCGCGGCGCGGGAACGCGACACGGCCTTCGCCTTCAACTGCTCGTCCACGGTGACCGTCGTCGCGCCCTCATCGTCCGAGTCAGCGTCCAGGCCGAGATCGCGCAGCGCGGACTTCACTGCGGTGGCCGCGTCGCCGGACTGCGAGGAGTGCGCCTCGTCCACGATGATCGCGAAGCGGGTGCCCTTGATCTCCGTGGGGTTGCGCTTGATGTAGTCCAGAAGCGCCGGGAACGAGTGCAGGGTGACCGTGACGATCTTTCCCGTGTCGCGGGAGAGGGCGCGGGCGAGCTGTTCGCTCTTGGCGCCGTGCTTCTCGTCGACCTTCACGACCAGGCCGTCCGTCTGCGAGAAGCTGCCTACGGTTGCGGAGAGCTGTGCGTCCAGGGCGCGGCGGTCGGTGATGACGATGACCTTGTCGAAGACGGGCTCACCCGGCTTGATGCGGCAGTCGGCCAGCGCCTCCGCGTTGAGGACGTGCGGGTCCATGCGGGCGTGCAGGTCGCTCAGGCGGTGGGCCAGCCAGCCGATCGTGTTCGACTTGCCCGAGCCGGCAGAGGCCATGATCAGGTAGTTCTGGCCGGCGCCGTGCACCGACGCGTGCGCGGTCAGCTTCTTGACCACGTCCCACTGGTGGAAACGAGGGAAGATCGTCGACTTGGTGGTGCCTCCGCCGGGCGTCTTGTGCTTCTGCTGGTGCACGAAACGCTGGAGCAGGTCGAGCCAGTTGTTGCGCTCCCATACCTGTTCCCATAGGTACGAGGTGGCGTACGTGCCGTGCGCCGTGGGTGCCGGGTTCCCGGCGCCGCCGGGCTGGCCGGGGCCGTTCGAGCCGGTGTTGAAGGGGAGGAACTGGGTGGCCTTGCCCCGGAGTTGAGTGGTGACGAATACGAGGTCCGGGTCCACGGCAAAGTTCGCGACGACCCGCCGCGTGAAGATCAACTCGGTCGGGTCGCGGTCGGTGCGGTACTGCTCCTTGGCCTGCTCTACGCCCTGGCCGGTGAGTGGGTTCTTCAGCTCGGCCGTGGCGATGGGGATGCCGTTTAGGAACAGGGTGAGGTCGAGTCGGTGTCCCCAGTCGGCCTGCTTGCTGGCATAGGGGAGTTCGCGGACCACGGTGAGACGGTTGGCCCGGTAGCCGTTAAGGACGGAGTCGGCGGAGATCAGGTTGGGCTTGAAGTAGGCGACACGGAGCCGGACTCCACGGTCTTTGACGCCGCTCCGGAGCACGTGAAGCAGCCCATCATCGGCGATGGCCCGGTCAAGCCGCTGCGCGAAGCCATGCTGCGCCTCGTTGGGGTTTCCGCCGTAGACGGTGAGCAGTTCGTCCCACTCGTCGGGCTGGGTGGCCCCGATGAAGGTGAACAACTCGTTGGTGTCGAGCCCGAGGTCGGGTCGGTAGTCCTCGGGGTTCGCCTCACGCCAGCCTCGCTCGCAGAGGGCAGCGACGATGGCAGACCCGAAGGAGGACTCGTCGTGCACGGGGCTCATACGGTCACTCCTTCGGTTACGTTGCGGCCGCTAGCGGTGGATACGTCGAACTGGCCGGTCACGGCGGCGGTGATTAGGGCTTTGCGGCGTTCTTTCAACAAGATCTGAGCACGCTCGATGCGACTGTTAGTTGCGTGGCGCCAAGAAGCTAGTTCGTCAGCTTGCTGAGAGGTGCGCTTCTGAAGATTGCGGGGGACAAGTGGAACAAGCTGCTTGTGTAGGTCGTTCCTGTTCACCCCGGGAACCGCCGCCCTAGCTTGCTCCATGTCATATGGGAGCGCGCGTAGAAGGTGATAGCAGTAGCGCTCGTCGTTTCCGCCGAAATTCTTGACATAGAGCGTGGTGTTGTGGGGCCAGTACGGCGTCTCTGCCCAATGGACGTTGCCGACTGAGCCGTACCGGCCAATTACGACGCCGGGTGCACCTGCGATTGCCGTGTCGTGTGAGCCCGAGGGGCCTGCTGTCGTGAATACAGGTACACTTCCCGGGCGTCGCTGTTTGTCAGAAAGGTCCACTCCTCGCTGTAGGTGTAGTACTCGAATGAGGGGCACCAAACGAGATTCCGGATGAGCCATTGCAAACCAAGGCAGGCCGGTCTCGATATGCCCATCTCCGAGTAGAGCGCCACCGACTGATAGTGGCAGGGCCGCTCTTTCGCGCTCGCTGACCAAGGTTCGCTGTTTGTCAAACTTGGAGATCAAGTGGTCGATGCGGGCGGTCTCGGCGTCGAGGAAGTCTGCGATGCTGCGCTGCTCATCCAGCGGCGGCAAGGGAACCGGCGCGTCGCCAAGCCGGTCCCGGTTGAGTTCGATCTGATTTGTTGCCCCGACCACGAGGGCTGCGTAGATATACTCCTGGAAAGGCTTTGAACCGAGCCAGTAGTAGGAGAAGCGAGCATCCAGCTCGTCGCGCTTTGCCCTCGCGATCGTGACGTGACTGTCCGCCATACATGGGAGTCCGTCAGGCGAACCAGTGAAGTAGCCGACGCGACCCAAAGTGCCTGTGCCTGTGGAGTTGATGAGCACGTCGCTAGGGTACAGGTAGCCCTTAAGGCTCTTTGGGTTTCCGTTGAAGTCATGGAAACGAGTGCGCCACCAGTCTAGACCGCTAGCTTGGTTCGAGGCCTGGCTGATGACTCTTACGGGACCAGCATCGACGTAGTCCGGAGCGGACCCACGATTCAACGCTGATGTCACGCGCTTTAGCGGAGCGGAAGACCAGGAGTCGGGGATGGTAACGTTCAACACAGAGCTCATTCCGTCACCTCTCCCAGCAGCCCTTGAATCTCCGCCTCCAGCGCCTTCAACTCCGCGTCGATCTCCGCCAAAGGCCGAGGCGGCTCATACACATAGAAGTGTCGAGTGAACGGAATCTCGTACCCGATCTTCGTCTTGCTGTGGTCGATCCACGCATCTGGCACATGCGGGCGGACCTCCCGCGCCAAGTACTCCTCGACGTCCTCGCCCAGCGGCACGTTCTCGTAGTCCCGCAGCTCCGCGTCCGGCTCAGGCTGCCCCTTGACGAGCTGCACCTCGCCCTCAGGGTCCCGTACCCCGACGACCTCCCGCAGCGCCTTGTTGAACGGCGCTCCCGTCGGCCACGTCCCGCAGGCCTGCACCACCGCATCCTTCAGCGCGAGCCAGGCCTCCTGCTTCGTACCCCAACTCGTTCCCATCAGCGACTTGAACGCATCCGCCAGGACAGAAGCCTGCGGCAGCTTCTGGATCGTCTTGGACGCCTCCAGCGCCGCCAGCGTCTCCTCCGTCACCTCGAACCGCAGCTTCAGCGGGCGCTCGACAGTGATCCGCTGATACCCGAAGTCCTCGTTCCGGAAGACCTTCACCTTCCCGTGCAACGGGTGCTCGGCGTCGCCCGCCACCGCCAGGGACTCGCCGTACAGCTTGACCACCGTGGCGATGTGCTCCTTACCCAGAGCCTTGCGCTTGTCGCCCAGCGACTTGCGCATCTTCTCCCACTGGTCGCGTGCGTCCAGCAGCACGACCTTGCCCTTGTGGTCGGGGCTCTTGCGGTTCGTGAGGATCCAGAAGTACGTGGAGATGCCGGTGTTGTAGAAGAGCTGGTCCGGCAGGGCCACGATGCCCTCCAGCCAGTCGTTCTCCAGGATCCAGCGGCGGATCTCCGACTCACCGGACCCGGCCGCGCCCGTGAAGAGGGGCGAACCGTTGAAGACGATCGCGATGCGCGAGCCGCCCCCGCCGTTCACGTCGACCGGCTTCATCTTCGAGACCATGTGCTGTAGGAACAGCAGCGAGCCGTCGTTGATGCGGGGCAGGCCCGCGCCGAAGCGGCCGGCATCCCCCAGCGACTTGTGCTCGTCCTCGACCGCCTCCTTGACCTTCTTCCACTCCACGCCGAACGGCGGGTTGGCCAGCATGTAGTCGAAGGTCTTGCGGGCGTGGCCGTCGTCGGAGAAGGAGTTGCCGAAGGCGATGTTCTCCGGGTCCTGGCCCTTGATCATGAGGTCGGACCGGCAGATCGCCCACGACTCGGGGTTCAGCTCCTGCCCGTACACCTCCACCGTCGCGTCCGGGTTCAGCTCGGTGATCAGGTCGTCCATCGCCGAAAGCATGCCGCCCGTGCCACAGGCCGGGTCCAGGACCGTGCGCACGGCGCCCGGGAGCTGGAGCGCGTCGCCGTCCGGGGCGACCAGCAGCCGCACCATGAGCTGGATGACCTCGCGCGGCGTGAAGTGCTCACCGGCCGTCTCGTTCGACTGCTCCGAGAAGCGGCGGATCAACTCCTCGAAGATGTAGCCCATGTTGTGGTTGGGCACGACCTCGGGGCGCAGGTCCAGGTCCGTGAACCGGCCCATGACCTTGTAGAGCAGGTCGGCGTCGTCGAGCTTCTTGATCTGCTGGGCGAAGTCGAAGCGCTCCAGCACCCCGCGCGCGTTGTCGGAGAACGCACCCACGTAGACGTGGAGGTTCTTCCCCGCGTTCTGCGGGTCGGCCGCGATCTTCTTCAGCGTCAGGCGGGACCGGTTGTAGAAGGAGTGGCCCGCGGCCCGGCGCAGGAAGCGGTCCGGGTCGATGCCGCTGTCCTTGTGCTGCTCGGCGATCTCCGCGACCTTGTCGCGCGTCGGCTCCAGGACGCACTCCAGGCGCCGCAGCACCGTGAACGGCAGGATGACCTTGCCGTAGTCGGACTGCTTGTAGTCCCCCCGCAGGAGGTCGGCGACGGACCACGCGTGGTTCGCCAACTCCGTGTGCTTGCTGCTGTTCAAGACTTCTTCCGTTTCCCTTCCGGGGCCGTACGGATGACTGTGGTGCGGCGGGCGCGGGACGCTGGGGCCTCGTCCGTCCGCGTATAAGTGGGGGTGTGGCCGGAGCCTAGGTGGGGTCCGGTACCAACTGGCCGCCCGCGAGCCCCCCGCTCACGAGCCGCGCCGTCTCCTCCGCCAAGTCCCTGGCGCGCCGCGCCTGTTCACGCAACGATTCAACGTGCCGGAAGGCTTCGCCGTACCGGCGCTGTTCCTCCAGCGGCAGCAACGGTACGCGCAGCCGGCCCGGTGTGAGGTGGAGTGTGGAACTGCCGGTCGACGCGCCGGCCAGGTTGGCCTCGGAGCTGAGGAAACCGAGGAGGAACCAAGGGTCCAGCCGCGCCGGGTCCGGACGGAACAGGTGAAGTCCGGTCCCCAGCAGAACACCGGCCTCGGCCTCGCCCGCCACCCGGGCCATGGGGCCGCTGCCGCCGACCAGGCTGCGGACCAGGACGTCGCCTTCGGCGATCTCCGGCATCTGCTCGGCCTGGAGTTCCAAGGAGAGTCCGGTCGGTCCCGTCCCGGCGTTGAAGTCACGGCCGGTCAGGACAGGGCGAGGGTCGCGGCTGTCGCCGCTGCCCGCATCCAGGGCACCCGCCTCGGCCGCCGCCCTCGGTGAGACCGGTACCGCGCGCAGTACCTTCAGCGCCCCGCCCCGGGCCAGGTCCGACACCGTCGCGGTGCGCCACTCGCGGGCCGAGGCCCCGGCCGCGTCCCACGCCGTCGTGCCGGCCAGTTCGGCCACCGTCCGCACCGCGGCCGACAGCCCTTCGCGAGCCGCCGCGGCCTCGCGGGCCAGGTCCTGCGGATCGATGTCCGACTGGGAGGCCCGCACCTGCCGGGCGGGTGTCACGTCCACGACCTCGTCGAGCAAGTCGACCACGCTCACCGCCCGTGCCACACCGGCCTGCGCCTCGAAGCCGTCCGGGTCCTCGGCATACGCCGTCCACGCGGAGAGGATCTGCTCGGTCACCCGTGCCCAGTCCACCGAACCCGAACGGGTTGCGCCCCGCCCCGGGGTTGACGGCTCGCCCACCGGGTCGACGAACAGCACGCTCTGGTAGGCCGGCCGCGTCGGCTCGGGGCGTTGCAGCACCCACACCTGCAGGCCGATGTGGAGCGGGACCGCCGCCCCCGGAGGCAGGGCGGCGACGGCACGCAGCGCGCCGCTCCGGATCAGTTCGGCGCGGATACGGCGGCCGGAGGAGCGGGACGCCGTAGCCGGCGGGAGGAGGAGTACGGCGTGGCCGCCCGGCTCGAGGTGGGACAGCGCGTGCTGGATCCAGGCCAGTTCCGACTCGGCGCGGGGCGGGAAGCCGTACGCCCAGCGCGAGTCATAGGCCAGTTCGTCGTGTCCCCAGTCCCGGTCGCCGTAGGGCGGGTTGCACAGGACGGCGTCGACCGTGAGGTCCGGGAACGCGTCGGCACGCAGACTGTCGCCCGTGCGCACGGTGACCTGTGCGCCCTCGCCCGCCGTCAAGGTCACGCCGACCGCGGTGCGACGCGCCTGGACCGGCACGCTGTCCTGCCCGTACAGCTCACGCGCGCCCCGTGCCGCCGCAGCCGTCAGCAGGGTGCCGCTGCCGCAGGCCGGATCGAGGACGCGGGCCGGGTCGGCCGGGACCAGGCCGGCCATCAGGTCGGCCAAGGGGGCGGGGGTTCGGTAGGCGCCGCTGGCAGCGCTGTCCTCCAGCTCCCGCTCGGCCAGTACACCGAGCGCCGCCTGCGCGCCTTCGTCGCGGACACAGAGCAGCAGAGCGCGCAGGACGGTGGTGTCGACGTCGGTGAACCGGACCGATTCCGTGTCCGAGACCACGTCCGCCACCCCGGCGGCAGCCTCGTTCGCCCGCTTCACCAGGTCGGCGTCGGTCGCCGCGAGCAGGTCCGTGAGCTCGTCGGCGGGACGGCGGGCCGCCGCCAGGACGAGGACGAGCAGGTCGGAGGCACCGGCTCCCGCCGGCTCGCGGAGACGCAGAGTGGTGCGCAACTCCCCGCTGGGCGTGGCCGCCGTGTGCTGTCCGCGGGAGGCGAGCCAGGCACGGACCTCTTCGAGGTCGTAGAGCGGGCTGCTGTCGGTGCCGCCCGAGGGCGCGGGGAAGTCGTCGTGCCGCCGGCGCCAGTTGCTGACGGTGGCGCGCGTGACGCCCGCGATGCGGGAGATCTCGGCGGCTGTCACCTGGGCGGAGGGTGTGGAGGGCTGCGGCATGGGTGAGGTCCTGGCTCCGATGGTCGGCGTGGTCACACCCTACAGCACCCGTCAACCCTGGCAAGTTGATGGACAATGCTTTCACGGTCATGCTTACATGGAATCGCTTCCGCCGGTGAGCAGTGCACCGGTGGTCCGACACAGCACGTACCTGGCCACAGCCATGTCTCGAGAGCCCGGCCCGCGTCTCAGCTCCACATCACGACACCTGCGAAGTCCGCGCCTCGCGGCTTGACGCCGGGCCATCGATCACCATCAGGGGGGACCCCATGCGCCTGACCATGCCGAGCGGCATCCCGGAAGGAATCCCGCTCACCGTCATGCCGTTCCGCGAGGACGCCGTCATCGGCACCATGTCCCTCGCCACGCTGGTGCGGCTCGTGCCGTCGCCGCGTCAGGAGGAGGACCCGCGCGTCCTCAAGGCCGCTTCCGGGCACGACCGGCGCCGCGCCGAACTGCGTGCGACCGTGCAGCGGACGCTGAAGTCCCAGAAGGGCAAGAACATCCCGGACTACGCCGAGTACATCGCCGCCGGCATCCTCGGCAAGCACGGCTCCGCCTGGTCCACGCCGCCCGTCACGCTCTGGCACCCGGGCGAGGTCGCCGCGATGAGCGACGAGCTGGTTCCCGGCTCCGGCCTGCGGACGCTGACGGTGGCTCCGGACGCCATGGTGATCGCCGTCGACGGCGAGACCCAGACCACCGCCTGGCACGACATCTACCGGGACCCGGAGGCCTTCGGCCTCAGCTACACCGAGCTCAACCAGCGCGTCCGCATCCCCTTCGAGCTCTACCTCGGGATCTCTGCGGCGGACGCCCGGCAGATCTTCTACGACCGCAACGTCAAGGGCGTCGACGTCGCCAAGAACCTGGCCATGTCCATGGATCAGCGGGACGTGGCCACCCGCCTCGCCTACGCCGTCGGCGAGACGCTCGAGGTCGAGTCGGACGGGCAGCGGATGCCGTTCGGCAAGCTGGTCAACGCGGGGAAGCGGCAACTCACCAAGTCCGACAAGGAGGTGGTGACCCTGTCCGCGCTGCGGGCACTGATCGTCACCACCGTCTTCGGCAGCAAGGGTGTCCACTACTCGGCGGCCAACGTCCACGAGGGAGACCTGCCGCCCAGCACCGACGCCGACGAGGTGGCGACGGTGGTCGCCCGCCTGGTGTCCCGGCTGATCGGGGACCACTTCCCGGACTTCGCCCGGCGCAGCGCCATCACCGCCCCGGCCGTGATGGCGGGCCTCGGCATCCTGCTTCACCGCGCCACCCCGTGGTGCGCCCCCGATGACGCGGTGAACTACGAGACGGTGGAGCACCTGCTCGCCGACGTCCGCTGGGAGCGCGAAGCCTGCTACTGGGAGGGCGTCTGCGCCACCGTGGGCTCCTCCGGTCGCCTCAACTTCAGCGGGGGTGTCAGGGACTCAGCCGGCCGCGTCGCCGGCGCGCTCCTCCGTCCGAGCAGCGAACTGGGTCAGAAGGTCCGCGGCGTACGTCCGTCAACAGCGCCATATCAGGGTCCTGTTGACGTGTAGATCCGTTCGGCCGAGCACCGCCCGCACGAGTCCCTTCACCTGGGCACGGCCCCTCGCTCCCGCGTATCCGGTGTCTCGGGGCCGTACCCGAAGGGCGGCCTCCGTCCGCCCTCTCCATACAGACAAGGAAAAGACCATGAACATCCCGAACATCGCCGTCGCGCCCCGCACACCGATCACGACGAGCCCGGCCCGCAGGCGCAAGCCCCTCCTGGCCGTGGCCGCGGCAGCCGCGGGCGTCCTCCTCACCGCCTGTTCCGGTATCGACGGCACCGAGACCGACTCCACGCCGAAGAGCGCCACGGTCAGTGCTTCGCAGGAGGACCAGACCGCCGAGAAGGAGGCGGCGTCGGACGCCGTGGACGACTCCGAGGGCGACACCTTCACCGTCGACCTCGACAAGACCGCCACGTGGAACAACGGCGTCAAGGCGCACCTGGGCAGCTTCGGCCGGGGTACCTCCGGCGAGTACGCCAGCCCATCCGGCAAGGCCTACCTGTCCTTCTCCGTCACGGTGGAGAACGGCTCCAAGTCCGCCCTCGACCTGAGCATGATCAGCCTGTCCTGCCCGGAGGGTGCCGAGGAGGTCTTCGACACGGACGCGGGGTTCGACGGTGCGCCGGACACGCACCTCCTGTCGGGCAAGTCCGGGACCTGGAAGGCGGCCTGCGTGTTCCCCAAGACCGCCAAGGACGCCCAGATCGAGATCACGCCGGCCGACACCTCGGGCTCCGGGTGGTACCGCACGGCCATCTTCACCGGCCAGGTGCGATAACCCGCGCCGCAGCGGCTTCCCCGACCTCCGACCCGCCTGAGAGGACACCGTCGTGATGGCAGAACACACCGAGCTGATCCGCCGGCTCGCCGACGACTTCACCGCCCTGGAGGAGGCCGTTCTCCGTCAGGCGAACGGGGTCTGCGCAGCGGAGACGGCGGCGGCTCTGGAGGATCCCGCGCTCGTCGGCCCCGTCACCGTCGTCCTCGCGCACGCCGACGTCCTCGCCCGCGGGGCCGTACGGCGGGCGGAGCTCGCGGTACAGCCTGCCGAGCGGCTGCGGCGCCTGCGTGCGCAGGCGCGCACGGTGCGACGGGCACGGTCGCGGGCGGAGGCCCGGTACAAGAAGGAGCGTGCCCGTCGGCTCGGCCGTCCGCGGCCGGTGGAGCCGCTGGAGCTGAGAGTCGTGCGCGTGGCCTTCCCCTCGTCGTTCCATGAGTTCCTGCGGCAGGAACTCCGTGGCAGGGGGCTGCCGGACGGCTCGCCGCACGCTCCGGAAAGCGACCTCGCCCGATGGGCCTGGGAGCGGGCGAGGGGCGGCGGGGAGGTGCCGGCGGCGGTACGCGAACTCCTGGACCGTGACGACGAGGCGTTCGTCCAGGCGCTCCTGCTCGACGCCAGGGAGGAGGAGAACCCGCTTCTCCCGCACGACGCGGTGGTCGAGCGGTGGAGCCGCCACAGCCGCACGGCATCCGCATGGGGACGCTACGCGATCGGGCAGGCGGAACGGGACGTGCTCGCCTGCCTCCCGACCGCTCGGCGTACACGACTTGACGCGCTGGACGATGCGTACCAGGACGCCGCGGTGCTCGCCGCTCGCTCGCGTGAAGCGCACCTTCGGGTGGCCGATCTCCATGAACGGATGCAGGCCTGTGTGGCGTCGGCACCCTTCGCGGAGGTCGTGGCCCACTGTCGTACCGGTGCGTTGGCGCGTTTCCGGGACGCCCAGCCCGAGGCCTGGCGGCGGGTTCGGGACCTCACCGCGAAGCACCAGGCGGACTGCTCCGAACAGGCCGACGGCTGCCGGCGTTGTCACGGGAGTCTCGCCCAGGTGATGGCCGACGAACTCACCGGCCGGGACGAGGGCGGGGAGGGCGAGTTCTCGGTGGCGTCGGCCTCGGCTCACGACGACCGGTACGCCCTGCTCGCCGACCTTCCCGACACCGCCGTCGTGGCCGTCGCCGACGCCGCCCTGGGGGAGGACTCCGCCGTGTGCGGCTACGGCTGGGCCTCGGAGACGGGGAGCACCGGGCACGGGGACTCCATGGCCGCGAGCAGCGGTGAAGCGGAGGTCATCGGTATCTGCGCCGCCGCTCTCAGCCTCCTCGAACACCACCAGGAAGCGCTGGTGGTCCTTCTGTGCGACAGCACCGAGGCCGTCGACGCGGTCGACTCCGCCCTGACGGCCGCCGATCCCGGCGCCGCCCACCGCACCCTTCTGTTCCCGGAGAGCCGGGAGCTGATGGCTCGCCTGGTGCGCCACCGTGACCGCGTCCAGGTGCGCTGGCTGAAGGGGCATGTCGGGCACGACCTCAACGAGATCGCGGATGCCTGCGCCCGTCTTGCCCTTCGCCGTGCCACGGGGCGCATTCCTGCCTCTATGGCAAGAAAGGAGGCGGCGCGGATTCTGCGCACGTTCGGTTCCGCGCAGCGCCAGTCGTCGTCCGCCGCATAAGTTCGCTATCCGGCACGGCGGTTGCCCCGAGTCATTGACGGACTTCCCGGAGGAAAGGCGTCCCGCGTTCATGTTCCTCGTCGCCCCGCGCACGCCACGGCAATGCCGACCCGTGTGCCCCGGCACGCTGCCTACCAGCACAACGATTGACGTACTCCATACTTCAACCACATCATCTACACAGGTAATCTTTGATTTCAGGGTGCACCGATCTCCGCGTCCTGCGGGTCGGCGGAGCTCTGCGGCTGATGCGGGGGAATCACCGATGGTGAGGCTATGGCCATATCTTTCGGATGATTCCTCGAGCATCCACGGGGTGCCGGTAAGAAATGGTGGGGGGATGGGTGGGGGGGCCGCGCGCGTTGCGTGCCGTGGCGTCACGTCTGGGTGGCGCGATCGAGGGCTGAGGCCGAGGGGTGTCAGGAACGGCGCGCTTGACGGCCGTTCAGAGTGACACGGAAGACCGTTCCATGCCGGGGGCTGCGTCAACAGGGCATCGGAACAACTCTTTTGGGGACAGAGTGGATCATTCTTATCAGGTGTGGCAGGACGTGCTGGCCGAGGAGTTCTTCGGACGGCAGCACGCCGGTCACCCCACGGTGTTCTACGTCGATGACGACGTGGAGCAGGAGCTCAGGCAGGGCTACGGCCTGGAGGAGCCGCTCGCCGAGTGTGTCGGCAGGTTCCTGCGGTTGGGGACGGCCGAACCGTACGAAGCGCTGGAGGCCTACCGCTGGCGCAGGCGTCAGCAGGACAAGGACGACATACCCGCGTTCCTGCCGTTGCTGGCCTGCTCGGTCGTGGCCGCGTCCCGGATGGTGAACGACCGGAACCACCGGGCCACCGCCTACCACGCCCGCTTCTCGACCCTGCTGACCGGTGACGAGAGGCAACTGGGCAGCGCCCACTACGAGCCCGTGTCCCGCATGTGGCAGGTGCTGGCCGCCTGGCAGCGAGAACAGCACGGTGCCCGGGGCCTGTGCACCATTCCGCTTCCGACGGACCTGCCGTCCAACCGGAGCATGATCGGATTCGCCCAGTCCCAGGCCCTCATCAGCGGCAGGGACCGGTCCTTCATGCCGCGGTTCTTCCGCTCGCTGCGCGAGCACGGTACGACCTGGCCGCTGCCGGGAGAGACGCTGCTCGCCCAGATCGAGATCCGGGGCATGGAACGGCACTTCTCCAAGGGTTTCCGCAACGCCCTCCAGGAAGAGGAGTTCCGCCCGCTGCTCGCCAAGCTCATGGGCAACTACGCGGCGTCCTGGGACGGTTCGGACGAGCTGGTACCGACCGAGGTCGTCCGGGCCGAACTCCTCGTACGACTGGACGCGGGGCGTCTGGGATGGGTGGCGCGCCTGCGGTCCCCCGAGCGGAAGAGCCGCGTCGAACTGAGAGGCGGCGTCGTTCTCGAACAACTCGGCGACACCGCCTACTACGAGGTGACGGGGCTGCCCGAGCCCGGCGCGGGCACCCTGACCAAGGGCATCAGACGCGATGGCGACCGCCTGGTGCTCAGCCGTCCGCCGTCCCCCGTCCTGGTGCTCGCACGCGATGACGTACTCGGAGTCTGGGCCACGACCGACGGCTTCCGCCCAGGAGAACCACACGTCGTACTCGCCGCGCCGACCGCACAGCGGGATGTGCAGCGACTGCTGGACAAGGCCGCGACCACGGGCCGCAGCGCCGACACGAGCAAGCTGAGCTGGGTGCCGCAGGGCTGGTCCCTGCACAAGCCCGTCACGTTCGACGACGCGGTCACGCTGCGCAGGGCGCTCCACGAGGTCCAGGGAGCCGTTGGCCTGCTGCAGCCGCCGGCCCAGTTCAAGCTCCGCCTGGAGGGCGGGCTGAAGCTGGCGCCTTCGCTCGACCCCCACCTGTACCTGACAGGGGGAGAGCCGCAGGTCGTCCTCCCGGACGAGGTGGAGGGCACGGGCCTCCTCCTGGTCGACGGCAAGGAGCGGAGCGAGCTGCGGAAGGCGATCGCCACCGGTCGTGCCGTTCCCCTGACAGGCCTCGGGCTGGAGCCGGGACGTCACACCGTGAGCTACGCGGGCGTGGAGGTCGAGTTCGCCACCGCCGACCAGGCCGACGTCGAGCCGAGGATCACCAAGGTCTGCGGTTTCACCGTGGTGGACGGCAAGGCGTCCGAGTCGCCCGCGCTCCTGGAGGAGCGCGCTCTGCCCACCGGCATCGTCGGCGCCGACTGCACGGGTGCGGCGTCCGACCACGCAGCCGATCGTACGGAGTTGTGCCGCCGGGACGCGGACGAGGTGCTGTTCGCGGCGGCCGACGGACGGCTGTGGACGCTGGAAACCCCGGAAAAGCCCGACTGGTGGACCGAGCGGCTTCCCGACACTCCGGCCCCCCTCCGCTTCGAGGCCGACTTCCACGGCATCGGCGGCTGGCTCCTGGAGCGCCGCAGCGGGCGATGGCGGGGAACCCCTGTCGACCCCAGTGCGGCGAACCCGGCGCCCACAGCCAACGCGCGGGCGTGGGCCCGCGCCGTCCTCAACGCCCAGCAGGTGTCCGACGATCCCGCGTGGGCCGGTTACGTGCAGGCCGCGAAGGAGCTCGACCGATGACGGAACCCATGAACGGCGGCGGACTGGGCGGCCTTCTGCTGCGCTGGCTGAGCGAGAGCCGCAGCGGCAGGGCGTCCGTGCTGCGCGACGGTGTGCGCGGACAGGCACGGGCACGTGGCCTGGAGCCGAAGGAGTACGCCGAGTGGGACTGGATGCGCGGGGCCGCCGCCCTCGGCTTCATCGACCTGGACCTGCGCGCGGACCGCTGGTCGGTGGCCCCGCCGGTGCTGACCCGGCTGCCCCACACCGACGGTCTCGCTCTCCTGACCGGCGCGCGCACCGCGCGGATCAGCGCCCGCGTCGCCGAGGCGGCGGGGGAGTGGATGGAACTGATCACAGCCCCTCACCGGCCGCACGCCGGTGAAGTGCCGCTGCCGGACACCCTGCTCGTCCAGTACGACGACGTGCGCACTCTGCCGGAGACCGCCGGACTTCTCGGCGCCCGCTACGTGCCGTGCGCCGCCCGGCAGCTGGCCGGACTGCTTCCCCAGGCGAAGCTGGGACCGGAGGCCGCGCCGCCGGGCGGGAGCACCGCCAACACGCTGGAGAAGTACGAACCGCGCCATCAGCGGTTCGTGCCCGTGGACCGCGACGGTGAGGACGGCCTGTACCGCTGGCGTGGCGCCGACTACGCGCGGCTGACCCGCGTCCGCCGCGACGGTGTCTTCCACGCGGTGGAACGCGAGACCGGCATCTACCTCGAGCTCGCCCGTCATCGCATCGGGGCCGTGCGCTGGCGCGCCGAGTCCGGTCGGGGCCGGGCGGGCGTCGGCAGGCTCTTCGTCGACCGGTACGCACCCCTGCCCGCGCTGCACGAGCGTGCGGCCGTCCTGTGCAGCGGCTTCCCGCCCTCGTCGAGCCGGCAGGCGCAGACCCGCGCCTACGACAACGTGCCGAGGGCGCTCGCCGAGGCGATCGCCGCCTCACTGTGCCAGCACCTGGAGATCATGCCGCGACCGGTGGCGACCGCCGGCGGGAGGACCAAGTGAGCGACGACGAGAAGGCAGCGGCGACGACGGGCATCGACGTCCAGGACGTCCTGGGCACCTTCGACGACCTGCGCAGCGCCCTCTTCCGGTACTACGACACCCCGTTCTGGGTCGACGACCCCTCCGTCATGGCGGAGCGGCGCGGTCTGCTGAACCGGGACAACGGGGCCTGGCGGGACCCTCTGATCGAGCTGCGCCCCCAGTACGCCTCGCGGGGCATCGGCATCGCCGAGTCCTTCGCCGAGGCGGGGGCGCACCCGGACGCCGCCGAGTTCGCCCGGTTCACGCTCCCCGAGGGTGTCACGAGCCTCTACCAGCACCAGCACGACGCGCTGGTCGCCGCCGGCCAGGGCAAGGACTTCGTGGTCACGGCGGGGACCGGGTCCGGCAAGACGGAGTCCTTCCTGCTGCCGGTCCTGGCCGACCTCGTCAAGGAGTCCTCCCAGTGGACAGGCACCCGCGCGGCGCAGACGGAGTGGTGGAAGGGAGAAGCCGACTTCGTGCCGAGCCGGCACGGTGAGCACGGCCACCCCGCCGCCATGCGGGTGCTGATCCTCTACCCCACCAACGCCCTGGCCGACGACCAACTGGTGCGCCTCCGGAAGGCCCTCGACAGCAGCGAGGCGCACGCGTGGCTGGACCGGAAGCGCCACGGCCACCGCTTCTACTTCGGCCGCTACACGGGAGCCACCCCGGTCTCCGGCAGCCTCGACTCCGAACCGGCGAACTTCCGTCTCCGGCAGTACCTGCGCGAGGTCCAGGACCGGCAGCGCAAGGCCGACGCAAAGCTCGGCGAGGAGCTGCGGGCGTTCATCCCGCGCCTCGGCGGAGCCGAGATGCACGCCCGCTGGGACATGCAGGCCGCGCCGCCGGACATCATGGTCACCAACTACTCGATGCTGAACATCATGCTGCTCCGCAAGCAGGAGGAGCACATCTTCAGCGCGACCCGGAAATGGCTGGAGGAGACCCCCGGCGCCCGGTTCACCCTGATCCTCGACGAGCTCCACATGTATCGCGGCACGGCCGGCACCGAGGTGTCCTACCTGCTGCGCAACCTGCGTCACCGCCTCGGTCTGGACCGGACACCCGAGAAATTCCGCGTGATGGCGGCCTCCGCGTCGTTGGAGGCCGGACGCGACGACGAGTTCCTCGACGGATTCTTCGCCCTCTCCGGGTCCCGTCGCGTGATCATCCCCGGGAAGGCCAAGGAGATCCCCGGCGAGGGCGACCTCGCCGCACACGCCGAGCGATTCGCCCGCACGGCCGAGGAGTCCGTCACCCAGGAGGACGCCGCCGCCCTGGCCCGTGAGACGGGGCTCGGCCCGGCGCTCCAGCGGGCCCTGACCCCCGGCGGGAAGCCGCGCGCACTGCCCGCCCCGGACCTGGCGAAGGACCTCTTCCCGGACGCCCCCGCCGAGCGGCGCCAGCACGCCCTCCACGGCGTACTGCGGATACTCGGCATCGCCCTGGACCCCGAACTCCCGCAGCTGCGGGCGCATTTCTTCTTCCGGAACATCGAAGGCATCTGGGCCTGCTCCGACCCCCGGTGCCCCCACATTCCCGTGGAGCACGGGCCCGAACGCAGAGTGGGCCGGCTCTTCGCCGAACCCACCTCCCGGTGCACCTGCGGGGCCCGCGTGCTGGAGCTCCTCTCCTGCCAGGCCTGCGGCGACCTCATGCTCGGCGGCTACGCCAGCCCCAAGGACACCCGCAAACGCAAGTTCACCGGCGCCCTGCACACCGACTTCCCGGATCTCGACCTGTTGCCGGACGAGGACAGCGGCGCGCCCACCGCGGCGAACTACGTCGTGTACTGGCCGCGCCCCAAGGGACTCGGTCTCGACGACGCCGCCTGGCACGCGGGCCTGTCCGACGGTGGACCCCAGGTCGAGTTCGCGTTCCGTCGCAGCGCCTACCAGCCGGTCACCGGCCGTCTGGTGAACCGCGACGTCCAGCACACCGGCTGGTCGTTCCACATCACCGTGCCCATGGACAAGGAGGGGAAGAAGCCCGCCTACGACCCGGCCCGGCTGCAGGCGTTTCCCACCCGCTGCCCCGCCTGCGGCGACGACTGGGAGATCAAGTACGACCGGGACGGCCGCTTCGTGCCGCTCGAGTCGCCCGACCGGCTGCGCAACGCCCCCGTCCGCAGGATGCGCACCGGTTTCTACAAGATCAACCAAGTGCTGGTGACCGAGGCGCTGGGCCACCTGCCCGACGGACAGCGCAAGGCCATCGCCTTCTCCGACAGCCGCGACGACGCCTCCGAACTCGCCAGTGGCCTCGCCCTCCGTCACTACCAGGACCTCCTTCGCCTGCTCAGCGCCGAAGCAGTCGCCGGCCAGGGCGACCCGTTCGCGGACCTCCAGCTGGTGAAGGCGTACTACGCGAAAGAACCCGTGGATTCCGACAGCGTGCGCGCCGCCATGCAGCGGACGCGGGACCGCGATCCGGCGAACTGGGGCCGCCTGAAAGCCATCCTCACCGACGACCTCGACGCCGAACCGGAGCTCCTGCCCGATCTCGAGCGGAAATTCTCCGCGCTGCCGTCACTCGACGACCTGGCCACCGACCTGGAAGGCAGGTTGCTGCAGCACGGCACGAACCCCGCCGGCCCCTTCGCCTCACTTCAGCAGACCTCGGCGGAGCAGCCCTGGACCACGCTCTTCAACTGGGAGCGGGACCGGGAAGCCGTCGCGGAGACCCAGGCGCAGCAGGAACTGCTCGACCGCCTCCGCATGCGTCTGCGCCAGGAGACCGTCGGCAGCCTGTTCTCCGGCGGCGGCCGTGACTTCGAGTCGCTCGGGCTCGGCTGGCTCTGTCTGCGTGACGACCGCTCGCCCACCGGGATCAGCCCGGACAGCGACCTGGCCGTCGCCCGGGCGAGTCTTCGGATCCTCGGCCTGATGCGCCGATTCAGCAGAATGCGCGGACCCGTTCAGAAGCCCCCGGCGCCCCTGAAGCGCTTCTGGCAGAAGGTCGCCGACCGTCAGGGCATCGACATGGACACGGTCATGGACCGGGTGCTCGGCGTCTGGAAGGACGCCGTGGTCGAGTACGTCATCAAGCCGGAGAAGGTGGCACTGCGTCCGGCGGACAACAAGACCTGGACATGCCCTGCCTGCCACCGGCCGCACCTCCACCCGGGCGTGGGGCTGTGCACCAAGTGCCTGACCGTCCTGCCTGCCGAGCCCCAGCAGTACAGCGGAGTCTTCGAGGAAGACTACTACGCCTGGAAGGCCGCCCACCGCACCGGGGACTTCCCTCTGCGCACCGCGGAACTGACCGGACAGACGGACCGCCTGGAGGCCCAGCGCCGGCAGAGCCTCTTCCAGGACGTCTTCCTCGGCGACGACGACGTTCCGCAGGCGGACGGGCTGGAACTGCTCTCCGTGACCACGACCATGGAGGCCGGCGTCGACATCGGGCCGCTCAACACCGTGATCATGGCCAACATGCCGCCCACCCGATTCAACTACCAGCAGCGGGTGGGCCGCGCGGGCCGCCGGAACAGCCCGGTCGCCGTGGCCCTCACCGTCTGCCGTGGACGCAGCCACGACGAGCACTACTTCGCCCGTCCCGAAGCGATCACCAACGATCCGACGCCGCCGCCGTACCTCGTCCTCGGCATGGCCTCCGTGTTCCGGCGGGTCCTGCTGGGTGAGGTCCTCCGCCAGGCCTTCGCGCCCCTGCAGCCGGAGGACCGCAGGAAGGGCCCGGACATGACGAGCAACGTGCACGGCCAGTTCGGTCTCGCCGCGGACTGGCCGACACACCGTCCCTCGGTCCGCCGCTGGGTCGCGGACCACCCGCACCTGATCACGGCCGCCGCCTCGGCGCTCCAGGCCGGCACACCGGAGAACATCACCGCCATCGACCCCGTGGCCACCGTCGACGAACTGCTGGACCAGATCGACGCCGTGGCAGACGAGGCCGTAGGGCACTCCGACCTCAGCCAGCGCCTGGCGGAGGCGGGCCTCCTGCCCATGTTCGGGTTCCCCACCCGCTCCCGGCTCCTCTACCGGAGCATCCCGAAGAAGACCTTCCCGTGGCCGCCGGCCGACTCCGTCAACCGGGACCTGGCCGTCGCCCTCTCCAAGTTCGCGCCGGGCAGCGAGACGCCTCAGGACGGCCGCCTGCTGCGTTCCATGGGCGTGGTCTCCCTCGTCCCGAGCGGCCGTGGTGTGAAGGCGGCCGAGGAACCCTTCGGACCGGAACGGCTCGTCGCCATGTGCCGGATCTGCTCGCACGTCGACCCGACGGCCGTCATCGACCCCGAGAGCGGAAGCGCGGGCTCCTGCCCGGCCTGCGGCGCCGAGAGCAAGTACTACAAGGCCGTGCCGTTCAGGGAGCCCGCCGGGTTCCGGGCCGCGCCCGAAGCACGCGACTACGACGGCTACCGGGAGTTCGGCTCCCACGCCACCAGCGCGCGGACCGCCACGGACCTGGAGAGGACCGCACCGCGCATCCACCGGGCCGCCGACGACTGGATGGTCGTCCACACCGGCAGCGGTGACCGCTACATCGTCAACACCAACGCGGGCAAGCTCTTCCGGTTCGCCAAGAGCCAGGCGCCCTGGTTCGGGTACCGGGCCGTGGAGAACCCGAAGGCGGACGCCGACCTGGAGATCGCCCTCGGCGCCACCCAGCACACCGACATGCTGTTCATCGGAGCCAAGGGCGCACTCGACGCCGGCAGAGGACTGCGCTTCGACATCTCCAAGTCCCAGCAGATCGACGGCTTCCCCGAGGCGTACCACGGCCGGCGCGCCGCCTGGTACTCGCTCGCGGCGTTGCTCCGCCGTGCCGCCGCGCCGCACCTCGACGTGCAGCCGGAAGAACTCCTCAGCGGCATCCACGGCTCCGACGCTCCGGTGGCCGCCCCCGTCATGGCGTACCTGGCCGACAGCCTCGACAATGGAGCCGGTTTCAGCACCCACCTCGGTTCGGAGCAGCACATCGAGGAGTTCCTCCAGGCGGTCGACCGGTACGTCCAGGATCTGGAGGCCGATCACCACGCACTGCACTGCCGCAGCTCCTGCTACGCCTGTCTGCGCGACTACTCGAACATGCGGCTCCACCCGCTGTACGACTGGCGGCTCGCCCGGGACCTCACCGACGCCCTGCGGGGCCGGGAACTGCGGATCCCCCTGGACGAGCACGCCGGGCTGCTGAAGGGCTGGGCGAGCGAGGACGCCACGGTCGAGGTGACGGAGACGGCCGCAGGGCCGGTGGCGCTCTTCACCTCCGAGTTCACCGGCGAGCCCGTCGCGGTGGTCGTGAAGCACCCGCTGGAGTCCGCCACCGAGGAATGCGGGACCGAACGGCTTCAGAAGCTGAGGGGAGAAGTACGGGCCGACGGACTCGCCGACCGAGTTGTCTTCGCCGACTCCTACACCCTCGACCGGACGCCTGCCGCGGTGATCGAGCAGGTGCGCACCTTCGCGGAGGAATTCTGATGACCACAGGCACCCTCGGCGGGAGCCAGGACGAGCAGGCGTTGCGGGAGGAACTGCGGCAGCGTGAGATCGCCCGCCGCCTCGCGCTGCGCCGGGCCCGTGGGCAAGGGCCACTCGGTGCGGCGGCCCCGCAGGCCGCGGAAGCCACCGACGTCCCCGCCCCGGTCGCCCCGCCGCCGCAGCCGAGTATTCCGGTGACGGCCGAACCGCCCGTTCCTGAGGGATTCGCCGACCGGGCGGCGTGGGAACGCGCCCGATCCTTCGCCGAGATCACGATGCCCGACGTGCTGAAGGGGGAGGCCGGAGCCGTCACCGCACGGAGTCTCGCCCTGGCAGCCGCCGGAGCCGCCTCGCGGATGGACGACCCCGTCGGCGGCGTCTCGCTGCTGACCATGGCCCAGGACCATGGGCTGGACGTCCTCAGCAGCCGGCTCGACGAGCGTGCGCGGGCCCTGCTGGCGGACAAGCCGCTGCCCCTCCCCGGTGAGCCGGGCGGCATGTGGCAGACCTACCAGGACGACCGTCGCCTCATGGACGTCAACCTGCCCGCACCCCGGCAGCGGGTTCTGCTGGCGACGCTTCCCCGGCCGCTGCTCGACGACTACATCGACGAGGAGTGGATCAGCGCGGTCCCCGAACGTGACGGCACCTCCCGCGCCGCCTATTTCCGGGCCCGCCTGGACCCGGCCTCCCTCAGCGATGAGGAGATGGACCTGCTGGCGTGGCCCCTGGAGAGGGAGCGCCGGGAAGCGGGTCCCGGAACGGAGCCGGGACCCGGATGGCCCGAGGACTGGCGTCTCCTGGTGAGGTTGCAGGCCAACGACGCCAGGGCGGTGGCCGAGGAATGGACCGACATCCTCCCGCCGACGCGGAGACTCCTCACCGCCCTGCGCGAGGTACAGCGGACCGGCGAGGTCCCGGACGACCTCGTCGCCGACGACGGGCTGTGGCTTCTGCTCGAGCGGCTCCGTCCGCAGGTGTACAGCCGGGGCAACAAGCGGTTCAACAGCTGGATCGGTGTACGGACCATGCTGAGGGCGGTCCGGCAGATGCACCATGCCGCTCTCCGCGGTGACGTGGAGACGGCGGAACAGCGGCGGACGGCCGCGCTCGCCGTGGCCGGGAGACTGCGGCACCACCCTCAGCCCGCCCGCTGGGAGGCGCAGAACATCCAGGCGTACCTGTGCGTCGGGCAGGGCGTGGCGGAGTCCCTCGGTCTTCTGGAGCGGGACGCCGAGGGACGTCCTCCGGTGGCGGAGCAGCTCGGCCAGAGCGCCCTGACCGCTCTGCGGAGGAACCGGAGCCTGCTTGAGGCTCTGCAGCGCCGCACGGACCGCGAACTGCCGCCGCTCAACCCGTACCTGACGCTCGGCGTGCCGGACGGAGCGGAGGACTGGAAGAGGACCTGGCGCGGGCTGAGGAAGGAACTCGACGACGCCGGGCGTGCCCAGATCAACCGTGCCAAGGACATGATCGAGGAGGCGGCCCGCAGGCAGCGCGAGGAGCCCTGGTTCGCCGTGCCGCTCACCCCGCACCGCTGGCAGGACCCCACCGCCACGAGCCACCGTCTGGAGCTCCCACCCGAGCCCCTGCAGAGGCTCACCGGGGAGCCGACGGACAGCGACCGCGAGTGGTCTCGCACCGAGGCGGCGCGAGAAATAATCACCAAGGCGACAGAACGCCTTTCCCCGGCTGCCGATGACGTCGCAGCCCCTGAAGATGCAGAGAGCAGCACATCGTGAGCAACAAGGCCGGTCGAGCCCGCAGGGATTCAGGAGCCCGTGACGGATCCCCGGAGAGGCGTGGGCGAGGACCGAACAGCGGGAGCGCGCGGAGCCGCGGTGAGCGCCGGGCTGTCGAGGCTGCTCCGTGGCGGAGCCAGGGGAGCGGTCTGCCCGAGTTCGAGCCTGGGGCACTGGATGCCGCCGCGATTCTGAAAGCGGTCAACGAGGCGCTCTTGCCCGTGGTGGAAAAGGAGTTGGGGGAGGCCTCGGAGCGACTCGGAGCGACTCTCGCCGAGCACGGGACCGGGGCCGACCTGATCTCGGTGTTCCGGGCGGAGTTGATGCGCCGGGTGCTTCCCCAGTTCACGGAAGCGGTGCGTGCGGGTGTGATGGAGGGCATCCGCACGCGGCAGATGCACCTGGCTCAACTCGCCGTGCTGCACAGGCAAGGACTGGAAGCGAAGACGATGCAGGTCGTCCTGACCCGCCTGGAGCACGAGGCGGCGAGGGCGGGCTTGCAGATCGTCGGCGACGAGGGTGACCACTCGCTGTTCAACGTGGTGGAGGAACAGCAAGGCGTGATGAACAAAGGGCCGGTCACCTTCGAACTCGTGGTCCCGGCGTACGTGGACAAGGAGTCCGGGAAGCTCGTCGAACGAGGATGGCTCCGAGCCGTCTCCGAGACGCCACCACCGGTGCCGACGGCGGACAAGACGAAGCCCGGTCAGAAGCGCAGGGCCACGCACACCGAGACGAGCAGCAAGCAGAAAAGGGACGCCAAGGAGAGCGCTGGCGATGCCCAACCCAGGAAGAGGCCCCATAGGGGGCAAGGGGCTGGCGGCCCGTCGCGGGAACGCACGGAGACACGGCGCACGACGAGCCGCTCCGAAACAGACAGAGCGACGACTTCTGCCGGATCCAAGGCGGCGGAAGGTCAGCCGGCCCGCGAGGGTGTACCGGGCGGCACTGCCGCACCGCGGCGCGTGAAGACAGACGGCCGTGCGCCGCAGGAGCAGGGTTTCAAGAAGGCGCTGCGGGCAGCGGTCGGCAAGCAGCGGATGCAGAGGGGCACGCGATGACATTCGGTATCGACTTCGGTACGAGCAACTCGGTGGTCGCCCGTTGGAACGGTCACGGCGTCGAGGTGCTGCCCGTGGACGGCGACAACGTGCCCGCCCAGTGGCAGATGCCGGAGTTCCAGCAGCTCTTCCCCTCGGCGCTGTCCGTTCGCGACCTCCAGCGCACCCTCTGCTTCGGCTGGGAAGCGAAGACCGGCACCAGCGAGCCGCTCGACGCCGTGAAGCGCATGCTCGGCACGCGATCCGGTGCAGAGAAGGACGGTGACACCGACGGACTCGAGGTCGCCGCCCAGCTCGAGGAGCATCACGTCTGGGTCGGCTCGGAGAAATACCACAGCACGGTCGCGGCCGCCTCTCTCTTCAGCTGTATGAAGGAAGGTGTGTCCGGCCAGCTGCTCGACCTCGCGGACGCGGTCGTCACCGTCCCCGCCAACGCGACGGGCGGCGCCCGCTACCGCACGCGTGCCGCCGCGGCGCTCGGCGGAGTGAAAGTCAGGGCCCTGCTCAACGAACCCACGGCGGCGGCGATCTCGTACGCCCACGACGTGCCGGTTCCCGGCCGTTTCCTCGTCTTCGACTGGGGCGGCGGCACCATCGACGTCACCGTCCTCGAGTACGACGACGGCCTCTTCGAGGAGCAGACGTCCCGAGGCATCACCGCCCTCGGTGGTCTGGAGTTCGACAACGCGCTGGCCCGGCTGATCCAGCGGAAGATCGGTCTGAGCGCGGAGCACCTCACCAAGGCGGAACGACGCCGGTGGCGGCGGTCGGTGGAGCTGACGAAAATCGCCCTGTCCTCCGTGCCGGCGGACGGTGCGATCTTCTTCGACCTCCCGGTCGGCCTCGCCCCGTCGATCTCCAAGCGCGAGGTCAAGATCACCGCGGCGGAGTACACCGAGGCGATCACCCCGCTGATCACCCGCGCTCTGGAGCCGGTCCGGCAGGCGCTGGAGGACCTGGCGATCACCCCGGAGGCCATCGACTCGGTGCTGATGATCGGCGGCACCTCGCAGATTCCCCAGGTGCGCCATGCCGTCGGCGAACTGCTGGGGCACGACCGCATCGTCGACAGCGGCCTGTGCCGGCCCATGACAGCCGTGGCCCGGGGCGCGGCCATCTACGCGGCGTCCCTGGACGGAGAGCTCGGGGACGAGAGCGACTTCTCCCTGGTGACCAGTTACGACCTGGGCACCGCCGTGAGCGCCGGGGGCCAGAAGGGCTTCCGCGCGATCATCCGGCGCAACGCCACCCTCCCCGCCGAGGGCTCGGGCACCTTCTTCCCGGACAAGCCCGGCGCCTCCACCGTCCGCGTCCCGGTCATCGAGGGCGAGATCGGCTACCCGGCAGACAGCGAGCGGTCCTTTCCGCTGGCCAACATCGAGGTCCCGCTTCCGAGCCGGGAGCAGGACGCCGCGAGGAACAAGATCGAGGTGAGATTCCGCTACAACGAGAGCGGCATCCTGCACTTCACCGCCACCCACGCGGCCACGGGCAAGCTGCTCGCCGAGCGCGAGATCGACTCCTTCGGTCCAGACGGTACGCCGCTTCAACACGGTCTCGAGGACGAACTGACCCGCCTCCTGGCCCACACCGTTCGCCCGTTCGCCGACGGTTCCTCCCCTGCCCGGCACCTCTCGGCGGCCGAGGCGGCGAACGCCCGTCCCGCGCCGATCGACGTGTCCGTGCGCGTCGTGGAGGCGGATCCCGCGGTGACGGTCAACGGGGAACCGCAGGGAGTGGTCACGGGAGGGCTCTGACCCGCTGGGAGTCGAGACCTCGCACCAGGCAGGTGCACGAGGGTCACGACCTGATGGTCGGGGCCCTCGTCACGCCTTCGTGGCACACCCAGCCCGCCGAGTGGGCCCGCTCTGAGCCGCGCCCGCTTCCCCGTTCACTGATACTGAGGAAATGGGCAAACTAGGGCGATACGCCCCAGCGCGCCGACAGGGCGACCGTGTGCCCCCGGAGGGCGGGGGCGGCCGTGTGCCGCACGGGGGTGGGGTGCCGGTGGCCACCCCGAAGGCCCGGCACCGATCGGCGGGCCGGCGCCTGCTGTCGTGGCGCAAGCCGCGCAGCGTCGCCGGTCAGGTCTTCCTGCTCCAGTTCGTCGTGGTCCTGCTGCTCATCGCCACCGCCGTGACGGCCCTCGTGATCCAGGACCGCAACCGGGCCCTCCAGGAGGCCAAGGACCGGTCCCTGGTGACCGCCGAGGCGTTCGCGAACGCCCGGGGCACCGCCGACGCCATGGAGAGCGACGACCCGACGGCCGAGCTGCAGCCCCACGCCGAGGCGGTGCGCAAGAAGACCGGCGTCGACTACGTCGTGGCGCTGAGCCCGTACGGCTTCCGGTGGACCCACCCCGACAAGGACCAGATCGGCAAGCACGTCTCCACCTCCTACGGCAACGCGCTCGAGGGCGAGCCCCACCAGACCACCTTCGACAGCAGCCTGGGGAAGGCCGTCGACTCGACGGTGGCCGTCTTCAACGACAAGGGCGACGCCGTCGGCCTCGTCACCGTGGGCGTCACGGTCGACAAGGTGACCGGGGTCGTGCAGGAGCAGCTGCCCGTGATCTTCGCCGCCGGCGGTGTCGCGCTGCTGCTGGCCGCGGGTGGATCCGCGCTGGTCAGCGGGCGTCTGCGGCGGCAGACCCGGGGCCTCGGGCCCGTCGAGATGACCCGGATGTACGAGCACCACGACGCCGTGCTGCACGCCGTCCGCGAAGGTGTGCTCATCCTCGACGGCGACGGCGGACTGCTGCTGGCCAACGACGAGGCACGCCGGCTGCTCGCCCTGCCCGCGGACGCCGAGGGCAGACGCGTCGGCGAACTCGGTCTGAGCCCGGCCCTGGCCGACCTGCTGCGATCGGGCCGGGCCGTCACAGACCTCGTCTTCCTGGCCGGCGACACCCTGCTCGCGGTCAACGTACGACCCGTGGGCCCTCGCGCGGGCTGCGTGGCCACCCTGCGGGACACCACCGAGCTGCGCGCGCTCGCCGGCCGCGCCGACGTGGCGGGCGGGCGCCTGCAACTGCTCTACGAGGCCGGCACCCGGATCGGCACCACCCTCGACATCGGACGCACCGCCGAGGAGCTGACCGAGGTCACCGTCCCACGCTTCGCCGACTTCGCCACCGTCGAACTCGTGAAGTCCGTGCTGCACGGCGACGAGCCCACCGGCGCGAGCACGGAGATGCGTCGCGTCGCGGTCGCGGGCATCCGGGACGACCCGCCCTTCCGGCCCGTCGGCACCCTGATCCGCTACCAGCCCGGCAACCCCGTCACCACCGGGGTCACCACCGGCCGTCCGGTCCTGGTGGCCGACCTCGCCGCCTCCGACGGCTGGAAGGCCCAGGACCCGGGACGCGCGGGGCGGCTCATCGTGTACGGGATGCACTCCATGATCTCGGTGCCGCTGCGGGCCCGGGGCCAGCTGCTGGGGGTCGTGCAGTTCTGGCGCTCGGAGCAGGCCCCCTTCGAGGACGACGACCTGTCCCCGGCGGAGGAACTAGCCACCCGCGCCGCCGTCTGCATCGACAACGCGCGCCGCTACACCCGCGAGCACACCACGGCCGTCACCCTCCAGCGCAGCCTGCTGCCCGGCACGCTCCCCGAGCTGTCCGCGCTGGAGGTCGGGCACCGGTACCTGCCCGCGCAGGCCGGGGTGGGCGGCGACTGGTACGACGTCATCCCGCTGCCCGGCGCCCGCGTGGCCCTCGTCGTGGGCGACGTCGTCGGACACGGGCTCCACGCCGCCGCGACCATGGGCCGCCTCAGGACCGCCGTGCACAACTTCGCCGCGCTCGACCTGCCGCCGGACGAGCTCCTCGCCCACCTGGACGACCTCATCGCCCGGATCGACCATGACGCGGCCGCCGAGGGCGACACCGAGGCCATCACCGGGGCCACCTGCCTGTACGCGGTCTACGACCCGGTCTCCGGACTGTGCGTCCTCGCGCGGGCCGGTCACCCCGGACCGGCGCTCGTCTCGCCCGACGGGGCCGTGACCTTCCCCGACATCCCCGTCGCCCCGCCGCTCGGCGTGGGCGCGGGGCTGCCGGTCGAGACCGCCGAGCTCCGGCTGGCCGCCGGCAGCCGGCTGGTCCTCTACACCGACGGCCTGGTCGAGGCCCGGGACCGGGACATCGACGTCGGGCTCGGCATGCTGCGGGAAGCGCTGGCCGCCACGCACGGCGCCAGCCTGGACGCCACGTGCCAGGCCGTGCTCGACGCGATGCTGCGGACCAAGCCGAGCGACGACGTCGCCCTGCTCGTCGCGCGTACCCGGCTGCTCGACCCCGACCAGGTCGCGGAGTGGGACGTGCCCGACGACCCCGCCGCCGTCCCCCGGATCCGTGCCGAGGCCGGCCGCAGGCTGGAGTCCTGGGGGCTCGGCGAGGCCGCCTTCACCACCGAGCTGATCCTCAGCGAGCTGGTGACGAACGCCATCCGGTACGGCCGGAGCCCCATCGGCCTGCGGTTGCTGCGCGACCACGACGGACTGATCTGCGAGGTCGCCGACGGCACCAGCACCTCCCCGCATCTGCGCCGGGCCACCTTCACCGACGAGGGGGGTCGCGGTCTGTTCCTCGTGGCGCAGATGTCCCGTCGCTGGGGGACCCGGTACACCGACCGGGGCAAGATCATCTGGGCGGAGCTGGCGCTCGACGGCGAGGCCACCGGGGACCTGAGTGGCCTCCTCGACCTGTGACGCGGTGAGAACCCGGGGTCAGGAGCCTTCGTCGACCGTGAGGAACGGGATCTTGGCCGGGTCCCGGCCGAAGGCGGCCCCGAGGTAGACGGCCGACAGCTTGGCGAGTGTCCCGTCGTCGATGAGCTGCCTGATCACCCGGTCCAGTTCGGCCCGGTTGCGCGAGCCCATCGGGTAGAGGGCGCCGTAGCCCTGGTCGGTGCGGTACTGGCCGACGAGGCTCACCTGGCTGCCCTCCTTCTGGGCGTACGGCAGCAGGATCGTCGTGTCATGGACGACCGCGTCGATCCGGCCGTCCTCCAGTGCCCTGATCATCTCGGGGTCGTTGGCGTAGGCCGTGACCGGCTTGACCGGCTTGATGCGGTCCTCCACGAACTGCTCGCCCGTGGTGCCCTCGGCGACCCCGATGCGTACATCGCTGATGTTGTCCTCGTCGATCCGCTCACCGTCCCTGATCAGCAGGCCGAGGGTGGAGGAGAGGTAGGGCGGGGAGAACTCGGCGACCTTGCTGCGTTCCGGTGTGATCGTGATCTGGGCCAGGGCCAGGTCGAAGTCCTCGGTCCGGCCGGACACGACCTCCGGGAACGGGGCGTTCTTCACGTCGACCCGGTCGAGTCCGGAGCGGTAGGCGATGTTGGCGGCCATGCAGTACTCGTAGCCGCTCTTGACGGAGTCCGGCGTGTCACCGTTCCACCAGCCCGGCGCCGGCAGGGTCGTCTTGACCGTGAGGGCCCCGGCCGTCTCCGGGGTCAGATGGAACTCGCCGTGCCGCCCCGAGACGTCGCAGTCGCCGTAGCGGACCTTCGACGCCTTCGACCCGTCCTGGTCGCAGGCCGAGGTCACGACGATGAGCGCCCCGCTGACAGCCAGAGAGACGATCGCTGCCGCGGCGCGCATCATTGCACCTCCGGTAGGGGCAAACTGCTGGAATCACCATAAATCAACCAGGGCGGGGCTGTACGGGGGCGAGCCACAGGGGTGCCATGGCGGACGCGCGCCGAGGCCCCCGGCCCGGTGACGGACGTGGGGGCCTCGGCGGCGTTCGGTGCGAGGTGGGTTCAGCGGGCGGCGGTGGCGGCGACCTCTTCGGGGGCGGGAGCCGTCGCGGACTCGTCCTCCTCCAGCCGCACGTCCTTCGTCTCCTTGCCCACCAGCAGGGCGATCAGCGTCAGCACCGCCATCGAGGACAGGTAGACGCCGACCAGCCACGGCGAGCCGTCGCCCGCCTCCCACAGGGCCACCGCGATGAACGGGGCGACCGCGGCGCCGAGGATCGAACTGACGTTGTACGAGATGCCGGACCCGGTGTAGCGCATGCTCGTCGGGAACAGCTCCGGCAGCAGCGCGCCCATCGGGCCGAACGTCATGCCCATCAGGGTGAAGCCGAGCACCAGCCACAGCACCACGCCGAGCGTGCCCAGGCCGATCAGCGGCACCCACACCAGCCCGAAGACGACGATGCCCGCGGTGACCCAGGCCAGGGTGGTGCGGCGGCCGTAGCGGTCGGCGAGCGGGCCGGAGACCAGGGTGAACACCGCGAAGAACAGTACTCCGAAGATCATCATCAGTACGAAGGTGGTGTAGCTGTAGCCCAGTCCGGGCACGGCGGCGTCCGTCGCGGTCCGGCCGTAGCTCAGCGAGAACGTGGTCATCAGGTAGAAGAGCACGTACGTCGCCAGCATGAAGAAGGTGCCGAGGATCAGCTGCTTCCAGTGGGTGCGGGCCACGGCCGCCAGCGGCAGCTTGCGCACCAGCCCGGCCTCCCGGGTCTTCGCGAACACCGGCGACTCGACCAGGCGCATCCGCACCCACAGGCCGATCGCGACCATCACGGCCGAGAAGAGGAACGGCACCCGCCATCCCCAGCTCAGGAAGGCGTCCGAGGGCTGGGACGGGTCGGCGCCCGCCGCGGACGGCATCAGGGCGCCCATGATCAGGAACAGCCCGTTGCCGATGATGAAGCCGAGCGGCGCCCCCAACTGCGGGAACGTGCCGAACAGCGCGCGTTTGCCGCTCGGGGCGTTCTCCGTCGCGACCAGCGCCGCGCCGCTCCACTCGCCGCCGAGCGCGAAGCCCTGCGCCAGGCGCATCAGCACCAGCAGTGCGGTGGCGACCCAGCCGGCCTGCGCGTAGGTGGGCAGCACGCCGATGAGGAAGGTGGCGATGCCCATGGTGAGCAGCGAGGTCACCAGCGTGCCCTTGCGGCCCAGGCGGTCACCGAGGTGTCCGAAGACGACGGCGCCGATCGGGCGCGCGACCATCGCCGCGCCGAACACGGCGAACGACGACAGCAGGGCCGTGGTCGGGTCGCTGCTCGGGAAGAACAGCTTCGGGAACACCAGGACGGCCGCGGTCGCGTAGATGTAGAAGTCGTAGAACTCGATCGTCGTCCCGATGAGGCTGGCGACGAGGACGCGGGACCGCGAATTGACGGGGGTGCCTGCGGGACTGCTGGTGGGTGCGGACATCTCTCGGTCTTTCGAGGGGGGACGGTCGCGGCGGCGCGTGCCGACGGACCCGCACGGCGGCACTCGGCCCCCGTCATGGGGATAGGTGCACAGTGCAGGTAGATCGAAGACTCTCAGACATCTCATGCAGCAGGAAGCTGATCTCGTGATGTGAGACGGCTGTGCGGTTGCTGGGCTGCTGTCGGGCCGACAGCCGGGGCTCCTGTCAGGCGGGAACTGGGGTTGCTGTCGGGCCGGGAAGCCAGGCCCGCGCCTCGGCGAAAACCCGTGGCACGGGGCGAGCGGCGCTCCCTAGACTCGCCGCAGGACGCCGCCCGCGACGGGCGGCGCCGTCACGACCGACGACGAGGGGAGACAGGCCGTGCGTGCGCACACCGCCACCGCCGCGCCCCTTTCCCGTTCCCGTTCCCGGTCCCGCTCCCGTTCCCGGTCCCGCCGGGCCGAGGTGATCCTGGTGTCCCCGGCCGCCCGGTGCCCGCTGCGCGCCCGGCACCGGACCCCGTGACGCACGTCTGACCCAGCGCCCCCGCCTGCCGTGGGCCCGCGCTGCCGTGCGCCGGGACATCGCGCCGCCCTCTTCCGGACCATCCGAAAGGCCCCCGGCCGTGCGCACGCACACCCACTTCCACCACAGGCCGTCCCACACCCCTGCCCAGGCCCTCGCCGCCGTCCGCAACCTCGGCGTCCTCGCCCACGTCGACGCCGGCAAGACCACCGTCACCGAGCGGATCCTGTACGCCACCGGCGCCACCCACAAGCGGGGCGAGGTCCACGACGGCACGACCGTCACCGACTTCGACCCGCAGGAGCGCGACCGGGGCATCACGATCTTCGCCGCCGCCGTGAGCTGCGACTGGGACGGGCATCGCGTCAACCTCATCGACACCCCCGGCCACGTCGACTTCGCCGACGAGGTCGAGCGGGCGCTGCGCGTGCTCGACGGCGCGGTCGCCGTGTTCGACGCCGTCGCGGGCGTCGAGCCGCAGAGCGAGTCGGTGTGGCGGCAGGCGGACCGGCACGGCGTGCCGAGGATCGCCTTCGTCAACAAGCTGGACCGCGCGGGCGCGGACCTCGACCGGGCCGTGGCGTCGATCCGGGAACGGCTGCACCCGGTGCCGCTGGCCGTGCAGCTGCCGATCGGCACGGAGGACGGCTTCCGCGGGGTCGTCGACCTCGTACGGATGCGGGCGCTGGTCTGGGCCGACGACGGCACCCGCACGGCCGGGGACGTGCCGGAGGAACTGCGGGCGGAGGCCCTGCGGCGCCGGCGTCTGCTGGAGGAGGCCGTGGCCGAGCTGCACGCCGAGGCGCTGGAGGAGTTCTGTGCGCGGGGGACCGTGTCGCCCGGGACGCTGACGGCCGCGCTGCGGGAGGTCACCCGCACCGGGGAGGGCGTCGTCGTGCTGTGCGGCTCGGCGTACCGCGACCGCGGTGTGGAGCCGCTGCTCGACGCGGTGGTGGCGTACCTGCCGTCGCCGCTGGACGTACCGCCGGTCCACGACGCGCAGGACCCGGACGAACGGCGTCCGGCCGACCCCGGCGCGCCCTTCGCCGGGCTCGCGTTCAAGGTGAGCGCCACGCCGACCGGCCGGCTGACCTACGTACGGGTGTATTCGGGAACGATCGGGAAGGGGGACACCGTGCTGGACACGGGCGCCGGGCGCACCGAGCGGATCGGGCGGATCCTGCGGGTGCAGGCCGACCGGCACGCGCAGGTCGACGAGGCGGTCGCCGGGGACATCGTCGCCGTCGTCGGCCTGAAGTCGGCCAGCGCGGGCGCCACGCTGTGCGCGCCGGACGCCCCCCTCGTCCTGGAACCCCCCGGTGTGGCCGAGCCGGTGGTGTCGGTCGCCGTGGAGGCACGCAGGTCCACCGACACGGACCGGCTGGCCGCCGCGCTGGCCCGGCTCGCCGAGGAGGACCCGTCGCTGGTCGTGCGCACCGACGCGGAGACCGGGCAGACGCTGCTGTCCGGGATGGGCGAACTGCATCTGGAGGTCGCGGTGGAGAGGATCAGGCGCGAGACCGGCCTGGACGTCGCCGTCGGACGGCCGAGGGTGTCGTACCGCGAGACCGTCGGCAGCGGCGTGCGCGGCTTCGTCTTCCGGCACGTCAAACAGGACGGCGGCGCGGGCCAGTTCGCGCACGTCGTGCTCGACGTCGAGCCGCTGGAGGCGGGTTCCGGCTTCGAGTTCCGCTCGGCCGTGGTCGGCGGGCGGGTGCCGCAGGAGTACGTCCGTGCCGTGGAGGCAGGCTGCCGCGACGCCCTCGGCGAGGGGCCGCTCGGCGGGCACCAGGTGACGGGGGTGCGCGTCACCCTCACCGACGGGGCGACGCATGTGAAGGACTCGTCCGACACCGCGTTCCGCACCGCCGGCCGCCTCGGGCTGCGCGACGCCCTGCGCTCCTGCGCGATGGTCCTGCTGGAGCCGGTCGCCGAGGTGACCGTCACCGTGCCGGAGGACGCCGTCGGCACCGTCCTCGGCGACCTGGCGGCACGCCGCGGCCGCGTCTCGGGTTCGGTCACCCGGGCGGGCGCGGCGGTCGTCACGGCGACGGTGCCCCTGGCCGAACTGTTCGGCTACGCGACCCGGTTGCGCAGCCGCACCCAGGGCCGAGGCACCTTCACCACCCGCCCGACGGGCTACGCCCCGGCCCCGACGGCACCGTCCGCCGGGTGAGGGAGGGGGCGGCCTCACCTCGTACTCGGGGTGGGGCCGCACTTGCTGCTTCGGCAAGAGGACGGGGTCGTTCAGTCGGCGACGTCGACCCCGTACCCCCGTGCGAGGGCGTCGAGGCCGTGGTCGTAGCCCTGACCGACGGCACGCAGGCGCCACAGTGGCCCCCGGCGGTAGATCTCCGCGAGCAGCATCGTGCGCTCGGTGGTGGCGGCGTCGAGGGTGGCCCGGGCGAAGGGTGCGCCACTGCTGCCGGGGGCCGCACCGATCTGGACGGCGCCGACGGTCCCGAACGTGGTGGCGCCGTCGATGGCCGCGGCGACGACGATCTTCCGTGTCGAGGGTGGCAGGGACGCCAGGTTCAGGGCGATGGTCTGTTCGGCCGGACCACCGGTCAGCAGGCGCGCCGTTCCGGCCGGGTTCTCCGGGGCTCCGTAGAAGATGAAGTCCTCGTCGAAGCCGACCTGTTCGTCCTCGTCGAGGAGGAAGGCGACGACGTCGATCTCGCAGTCGGGCCGGGGGGCCCAGCCGGCGGTCACGTACCACTCCGGCGTGGGCCCACTGTGCGGCACGGGCAGGTCGATGACGCCGCCCCTCGGCATCACGTGCGGCTCCTGGGCCCGGAGCGTCGACGGCTGCCGATCCGTGGTGGTCGGAGACGTCAGCCAGTGGAGGTCGTGCACGGGAAGTTCGAGAGCGGTGATGCGCTTTATGCGCCGGTCGCGTTCCCCTCCGGACAGGAGGACGACGTCGGTGACGCTGGCGGACAGGTTGATCGCCGCGGAGCCGCCCAGCTCCACGACGCGAAGACGAGCTGCCGCGGCATCGGCATGGACGCCTCCGAGTACCAGCACCCGCCGCCCGGACAGCGGCTTGTCCACGGTGTCGGTGACGGGCACCGGTCGCCGCGGCGACGGGACCGATACAGGAGGGGAGGGCTCGGGGACGGCCGTCGCCTCCGGAGTGGGCGCTACCGGGGCCGCGGTGGGCGCCGGCTTCACGGGCTCGATCTGTTCTGCTTCGGGCTCGGCGGCCACCGGGACGGTCCTGGCGGCCGGCACCTCATGTGCTGTTCCCGGCCTTACGTCGGTCAGCAGCCGCAGGAAGGTCTGCTCGTCGATGACGGGTACGCCTTCGGCAACGGCCCGCCGGGCTTTCGTCGAACGGGACGCCGTGTCGTTGGTGACCAGCACGCTGGTGTGCCGGCTGACGGAGGTCATCATGTTCAGCCCGGCGGCCACCGCCCGGCCGACCAACTCCGCCCGGGCGTGAGCGGTGTCGCCGGTGATCGCGACCTTCATGCCCTGCCGGAGCGGCCCGCCGGGTGCCAGACGTCCCGGATTGCGGTAGGCGCAGGGGGTCTTCGGCGGACTCGGGGTGAACTGGGATTCCGCCCGGGGTGGGCAGGTCACCAGGGGCAGGGGCAGATCCAGCCGGGCCGCTTCGCGCAGTGAGGCCCGCAGGACGCCGGCGAGTACGCGGGTGTCGTCCAGCGCGTCGTGCGCCCGCTGCTGGGGGATGCCGTAGTGGGCGGCGAGCGTGCCCAGCTTCATGTCGTCCGTGGGCGGGTCCACCTGGCGGTTCAGAGCCAGGGTGCACAGTCGCTGCGACACCGGCAGCCACATCCGTGCCCGGGCGAACTCGTGGGCGAGGAAGTCGTAGTCGAACTGGGCGTTGTGGGCCACCAGAACACGGTCCTGGAGCATCGCGCCGATCCGTCCGGCCACCTGGTCGAAGGTGGGCGCGCCTTTCAGCCGCTCGGAGGTGAGTCCGTGGACATCGACCGGCCCGGGATCGCAGCCGGGGTTGAGGAGCGTCGAGAACTCCCCGGTCTGCTCACCGTCCGGACCGAGCGTGATCACCGCGACGGACAGCACACGGTCCCGCCGGGCCACGAGTCCCGAGGTCTCGACATCGACCAGGGCCCAGTCATAGGCGTCATCACGCGCGGCCGAAACGTCCAGGAAGGGAGAAGCGAGACTCATGGGGGCCAGGATGATCCGATATACGGTCTCCATTCAACCTAGATCGCTATTTTCCTTCCCAACGGGGTCGCCGGCTGTGCCGTGGCCGAACGCAGCAAGCGTTTGATCGACGGCATGGCCGCAGGCCAGACTGCTCTCCATGGGATCAGTGGGAACCACCGACGGAGCGCGATGAGTGGCAGCCTGCCCTTGTTCCGTTATCACCCGGATCCGTTGACGACGGGTGCCGTCCGCGCGGCCACCGAGACATGCGTCTGCTGCGAGCGGGACAGAGGGTGGATCTACGCAGGTCCCTTCTACTCCGTTCAGGACGTCGGGGGGAGTTTCTGCCCGTGGTGCATCGCGGATGGAAGCGCGGCCGAGCGGTTCGCGGGCGAATTCTCGGACTCCTATGGGCTCGAGGGTGTCGGTGAGGCCGTCCTGCATGAGGTCACCCGGCGCACCCCTGGATTTCGCGCCTGGCAGGATCCGCACTGGCTCGTCCACTGCGGGGACGCGGCCGCCTTCGTGGGCGAAGCCGGATACGCCCGGCTGGCGGAGCATCCCGAAGTCCTCGACCAGCTGCAACCCTTGGCCGGCATGGGCCAGGGCGCGACCGCCATGCTCTTCCGCCGCACCCGCTGTGGAACCCACCTCGCCTACGTGGACGCCTCCTGAGCCGCCTGTGCCGGTAGCCGGAGCCCGCGATGTGGTCGCCTTCCGACCACATCGCGAGTTCCGGGTGTACCGGCGCCCGCCGGCAGCGGGTCACCTCCGCCGGTCAGGGATACGACACCACCGTCGACGGCACCGTGGACGTCCCCGACGTCGGGGCGCCCGTGTCGTTGATGACGTGTTCGTACTGGCCCTGGCCGCCCAGGGAGACCACCAGGAGGTTGTGGAAGCGGACGTTCGGGCGGGTCGGGGCGGCGAAGCCGTGGTGCTGGACGATCGTCGGGTCGACGTTGTAGTAGCAGTAACTGCCCAGGCCCCAGCCCTCGTGCGAGGTCACCGCGTCACCGACCCGGTAGGCGGCGTAGCCCTTGACCGAGCCGTTCTGGATGGCAGCCTGGTTCGGGGCGTCGTACGCCTTCTCGTTCTGGAAGAAGATCGTGCGGCCCCGCTGGCCGAACCACTGCACGTCGTACTTGTTGAAGTGCTCCACGAACAGGCCTGTCGCCAGGACGTCGTCGCCGTTGACGACCACGCCGTAGTCGGCCCGGTTGGTCTCCCAGCCGACGCCGTCGCCGTGGTCGGCGCGCCACACCCACGTGTGGTCGATGATCGTGTGCCGGTTGTTGATCACCATGCTGGTGGTGGCCTTGCCGGGGCCCGCGCCGCCGATGCGGATGAACACGTCCTGGACGGTGGTCGGGTTCGCGGAGTGGTCGCGGGAGGCGCCGCGCGGGCCTATCTCCAGCAGGGTCGGGGAGTTGACCGGTCCCGCGTCCACGAGGAAACCCGCGAGTCGCACCCCGTCCACGTCGGCGACCTTGACCGCCGTCACGCCGCCGTCGGGGATGAGGGTCGCGTAGCCGAGGCCGAGGACGACCGTGTTCGCCCGGTTGATCCGCAGGGGCTCCGACAGGTGGTAGATGCCGGGGGTCAGGAGGAGGTGCAGGCCCTGCTCCAACGCCTGGTTGAGCGTCGCCGCCGTCACGCCGGGGCGGGCCACGTAGAAGCGGGTGAGCGGCAGTGACGTGCCGCGCGGGGTGCCGTTGCCCCAGGTCACCCCCCGTGCGTTCGTGCGCTTCTCGGGGAGGAAGACCCGGTACTCGCTGCCCTGG
Source organism: Streptomyces sp. SS1-1 (assembly GCF_008973465.1). NCBI lineage: Bacteria > Bacillati > Actinomycetota > Actinomycetes > Kitasatosporales > Streptomycetaceae > Streptomyces > Streptomyces sp. SS1-1. The sequence continues at coordinate 6,147,426 of NZ_WBXN01000004.1, forward strand.
AGGTACAGGAACGGCTTCTCGCGGGAGACCGGTGTGGTGGTCAGGGTGGTGTACGGCGGGTCGGGGAAGCTCTGCGCGGGCGCACCCTCGACACCCGAGAACACCATGTTCCAGACGCCGTTGAGCCAGCTGCCGATCGCGCTGTCGCGGGTGTACCACTGCTGCTGCGAGTAGGGCCCGATCTGGCCGTCGATCCGGCTGTCCGCGATATAGCCGCCGCTGGCCCAACCGTAGCCGCTGGGGGCGAGGTTGAGGCCGCCGCGGACGTGCATCCGGCGGAACGGTGCCGCCTGTGCGACCGCCCAGCGGTTGGTGCCGTCGGCCGGCACCAGGGCGAGGTTCTCCGCCGAACGCCAGAAGTTCTGCGTCGCGTTGCCGTCGAACCAGCCGGCGTCGACGGTGACGTCCCCGTTGATGGTGGTGTCGTCGGGGGAGAGGCCGAGGCCCGCGATGGAGGTGTAGAAGCCGAGCTGGGCGTTGAGGCCGTGATAGGTGCCGGGCTTGAACAGCAGGGCGTAGCGGCCGGTGCCGAACTGGGCGGACTCCTGCTGCCGGAACACCTCGTCGAGGCGGGCCTGGATGCCGGGGGTCGACGGGTCGAAGACGAGGACGTTCGGGCCGAGGTCGCCACCGCCGGGCAGGGCGCGCGGCTTGCCGCAGGGCGCCGGCGCGGCGGAGGCGCGGGCCGCCGCACCCAGTACCACGGGTGCGGCGGTGGCCGCGGCGGCGGCGCCCAGCAGGGTGCGGCGGCCCACCGTGGGACGGGAGTCGGGCTGCGCGTCTCGCCTGGCGGCGGACGGGGAGGGGTCAGGCATGGGGCGGCTCTCCTGGTTCAGGAAGTGAACGAAGTGGGGTCTGGGAGCGCTCTCTTGCCGCTGAATGGTTCAACCGCGAAATGAAAAGGTCAAGGGGTTGGACAAGAGTCCGGGAAGTGCGTCCAAAGCCTTGACGCCGTCCCGCCCAGGGGCTTAACTCACGCTCTAAATTAAGCAGCAGTACCCCCGGAAGGGACACCGGAGCCATGCGCACAACGCGAGCCGCGGCCGTAGCTGCCGTCACCATGTCTCTCGCCCTGGCCGCCACGGCCTGCGGAGGCGGTTCGTCGACGGACGGCGGGGGGTCGAACGACTCCCCGAAGACCCTCACCTACTGGGCCTCGAACCAGGGCGCCAGCATCGAGGTCGACAAGAAGGTCCTCCAGCCCGAACTCGACAAGTTCGAGAAGGAGACCGGCATCGAGGTGAAGCTGGAGGTCGTGCCCTGGTCCGACCTGCTCAACCGCATCCTCACCGCCACCACCTCCGGCCAGGGCCCGGACGTGCTCAACATCGGCAACACCTGGTCCGCCTCGCTCCAGGCCACCGGCGCCCTGCTCCCCTGGGACAAGGCGCAGTTCGACAAGATCGGCGGCAAGGACCGCTTCGTCGACTCCGCGCTCGGCTCCACCGGCGCCGAGGGCAAGGACCCGGCCGCCGTCCCGCTGTACTCGATGGCGTACGCGCTCTACTACAACAAGAAGGCGTTCGCCGACGCCGGCATCGCGAAGCCGCCGGCCACCTGGGACCAACTCGTCGCCGACGGCAAGAAGCTCACCGGCGACGGCAAGTGGGCGCTCGGCGTCGAGGGCTCCAACCCCTCCGAGAACATCCACCACGCCGTCGTCTTCGCCAAGCAGCACGGCGCCGACTTCTTCACCGCCGACGGCAAGCCCGACTTCACCTCCGACAAGGCCGTCGCCGGCGTCAAGCGGTTCGTCGACCTGATGGCCAAGGACAAGATCGTCGCGCCCGGCAACGCCGAGTACGCCCAGAACCAGTCCGTCAGCGACTTCGCCAAGGGCAAGACGGCCATGCTGCTGTGGCAGTCGGCCTCCGCCAACCTCAAGTCCCAGGGCATGAGCGAGGACGACTACGGCATCGCCCCGGTGCCCGTCCAGTCCGGCGCCCCCGGCACCGGTACCGGCGTCAACTCCATGGTCATGGGCATCAACATGGCCGTCTTCAAGAACACCGACAACATCGACGGCGCCACGAAGTTCGTGAAGTTCATGACGAGCGACGCCGAGCAGAAGATCCTCAACGAGGCCTACAGCTCCATACCGCCCGTCAAGGGCGCCCAGGCCGACGCCGCCTTCAACACCCCGGCGAACGCCGTCCTCAAGGACACCCTCGCCAAGAGCGCCGTCGCCGCCCCGCAGGTCGCCGACGAGTCGCAGTTCGAGACCGCCGTCGGCACGGCCATCAAGGGACTGTTCGCCGACGCGGCCGCCGGACGCAAGGTCACGGAGGACTCGGTGAAGGCCGCCCTCGAGAAGGCCCAGCAGCAGATGCCGGCGAAGTGAGCACGATGACGACCACGGTCCCCACCAAGGCCGCGGTGCGTCCGAGTTCCCCCGGGACGGCGAGCGGACCCCGCCGCCGTCCCGGGCGGATCCGCCGCATCGGCCTGCCCTACCTGCTCCTCCTGCCCGCCCTGCTCCTCGAACTCCTCGTCCATCTCGTGCCGATGGCCGTCGGCATGGTGATGAGCTTCAAGGAACTCACGCAGTTCTACATCCGCGACTGGACCACCGCGCCCTGGAACGGCCTCGACAACTACACGATCTCCGTGGACTTCGACGCCCCGGTCGGCGAGGCGCTGCTCCACTCGTTCCTGGTCACGGTCGCCTTCACCCTGCTGTCCGTCGCCCTGTGCTGGGGCATCGGCACCGCCGCCGCGATCTTCATGCAGGACACGTTCCGCGGCCGGGGCCTGCTGCGCGCCCTGTTCCTGGTGCCGTACGCGCTGCCCGTCTACACCGCCGTCATCACCTGGGTCTTCATGTTCCAGCACGACAACGGCCTGGTGAACCACGTCCTGCACGACCAGCTCGGCATCACCGACAAACCCACGTTCTGGCTCATCGGCGACAACAGCTTCTTCGCGCTGCTGACCGTGTCCGTGTGGAAGGGCTGGCCGTTCGCCTTCCTCATCGTCATGGCCGGCCTGCAGAACATCCCGAAGGAACTGTACGAGGCCGCCTCCCTCGACGGCGCCGGCCTGTGGCAGCAGATCCGCCGGATCACCCTGCCGTCGCTGCGCCCCGTCAACCAGGTGCTGGTCCTCGTCCTGTTCCTGTGGACGTTCAACGACTTCAACACGCCGTACGTCCTCTTCGGCAAGACCGCGCCCGAGGCCGCCGACCTCATCTCCGTGCACATCTACCAGGCGTCCTTCGTCACCTGGAACTTCGGCACCGGTTCGGCGATGTCCGTGCTCCTGCTGCTGTTCCTGCTCGTGGTCACCGGCGTCTACCTCGTGATCACCTCGCGCGGACGGAGGACCGCCGATGTCTGAGTCCGCACCCTCTCTCACCGGGGCGCACAGGTCCCCGATGGCACCGCCCCGGTCCTTCCTCTGGTCCCGGCGGATCTTCCTCACCCTGCTCACCGGTTTCGTGCTGGTCCCCGTCTACGTCATGGTCTCCAGCTCGCTCAAACCGCTGGCCGACGTGTCGGGTAGCTTCCGCTGGCTGCCCAGCGGACTGACGATCCGCCCCTACATCGACATCTGGTCGACGGTGCCGCTCGCGACGTACTTCGTGAACTCGCTGATCGTGGCGGGCGCGGCCACCGTCTGTTCGGTGGTGATCGCGGTCTTCGCCGCGTACGCCGTCAGCCGCTACGAGTTCCGCGGCAAGCGGGTCTTCACGGTCACCGTGCTGTCCACGCAGATGTTCCCGGGCATCCTCTTCCTGCTCCCGCTGTTCCTCCTCTACGTCAACATCGGCAACGCCACCGGCATCGCTCTGTTCGGCAGCCGCGGCGGCCTGATCCTGACGTACCTGACCTTCTCCCTGCCGTTCTCGATCTGGATGCTCATCGGGTACTTCGACTCGGTGCCGCGCGACCTGGACGAGGCGGCGCTGGTCGACGGCTGCGGCCCGCTCGGCGCGCTGTTCCGGGTCGTCGTCCCGGCCGCCGTCCCCGGCATCGTCGCCGTCGCCGTCTACGCCTTCATGACCGCGTGGGGCGAAGTGCTGTTCGCGTCCGTCATGACCAACGACACGACCCGCACCCTCGCCGTCGGCCTCCAGGGCTACTCCACCCTCAACGACGTGTACTGGAACCAGATCATGGCCGCCTCGCTGGTCGTGAGCGTCCCCGTGGTGGCCGGCTTCCTCCTCCTCCAGCGCTACCTCGTCGCCGGCCTGACCGCGGGCGCCGTCAAGTGACCGAGCCCCGCCGCGAACACCCCTTCCCCGAAAGGAACTCCGTGCCCGACCGCATCGACCTCGCCGCACTCCCGAACGACTTCCTGTGGGGCACCGCCACAGCGGCGTACCAGATCGAGGGAGCCGTGGCGGAGGACGGCCGCGCCCCGTCGATCTGGGACACGTTCTCGCACACCCCGGGAAAGATCGCAGGCGGCGACACCGGCGACGTCGCCTGCGACCACTACCACCGCTGGCGCGAGGACATCGCCCTCATGCGCACGCTCGGCACCAACGCCTACCGCCTGTCCGTCGCCTGGCCTCGCGTCCTGCCCGGCGGCGACGGCCCCGTGAACCCCAAGGGACTGGCCTTCTACGACGAGGTGGTGGACGCCCTGCTGGAGGCGGGCATCACCCCGTCCGTCACCCTCTACCACTGGGACCTCCCGCAGGCCCTCCAGGACCGGGGCGGCTGGCCCGAGCGGGAGACGGCCGAGCACTTCGCCGAGTACGCCTCGGTGGTCGCCGCCCGGCTCGGCGACCGCGTCCGCCACTTCGCCACGCTCAACGAGCCGTCCTGCTCGGCCTGGATCGGGCACCTGGAGGGCACGATGGCCCCGGGCCTGACCGACCTCACGGCCGCGGTCCGCGCCTCCTACCACCTCCTCCTCGGCCACGGCCTCGCCACCCAGGCGATCCGCGCGGCCGCCCCCGGGGTCGAGGTCGGCATCGTCAACAACCTCTCCACCGTCCACGCGGCCGGCGACCGCCCCGAGGACCAGGCCGCCGCCCGCCGCCAGGACGGCCACGTCAACCGCTGGTGGCTCGACCCGATCCACGGCCGCGGCTTCCCGTCCGACATGGTCGAGACGTACGGCGTCGAACTCCCGTCACGACCCGGCGACCTGGAGACGATCGCCGCCCCGCTGGACTGGCTCGGCCTGAACTACTACTTCCCGGCGTACGTCGTCGACGACCCCGAGGGCCCGGCCCCGTACGCCCGCGCGGTCCGCCGCCCCGACGTGCCGCGCACCGGCATGGACTGGGAGATCGACGCGAGCGGCATCGAGACCCTGCTGCTGCGCCTCACCGAGGAGTACGGCGCCCGCAAGATCTACGTCACCGAGAACGGCTCCGCCTTCCCGGACGCCGTCCGCCCCGACGGCACGGTCGACGACCCCGAACGCCAGGACTACCTGGTCCAGCACCTGGCGGCCTGCGCCTCGGCCGCCCGCAAGGGCGCCCCCCTGGCCGGCTACTTCGCCTGGTCCCTCCTGGACAACTTCGAGTGGGCGTACGGCTACGCGAAGCGCTTCGGCCTGATCCACGTGGACTACGACACGCAGGTGCGGACGATCAAGGGCACCGGGCATCTGTACGCGGACATCGTGCGGGCGTATGGGGGGAGGGGGAGGCGGGCGGCGTGAGGCCGGCCGTGTGAGACGGGGCGGGCTCCCGCGCCCGTGCCCCCTCACTCCCCCGCGGAGCGGAACCGGTACACGTGCCGCAGGCCCAGCAGTTCCGCCACCGCGTCCAGCCAGCGGGCGGTCTCCTCGTCGCCGTCGATCCCGCGGGTGGTGGTGGCCGCCGCCTCCAGCCAGGAGCGCACCACGGTCACCGCCTCGGCGCCCGGTACCGGTTCAGGCAGGTCGGCCGCGTACCGGGCGCCCCCGCTGCGGACCACCTCGGCGAGGAACGCCACCGCACGCGGTTGCACGCCGAGCCGGTCCAGCAGGACGGCGGCGCCCACCGCGCCGTCGCCGAAGAGGGCGCCGCGGTGCGGTCCGGCGAAGGAGAGGCCGTAGCGCAGCATCGACGGGATGTCCTGCCGCGCCAGCTCGTCGTCGGTGCGGCCGGTGGGCGGGGTCGGCGGCGCGGGGTTCATGACGTCCTCACGGTGACGGTGTAGGTGTGGATGGTGGCGCGGTACTTCTCGCCGGGTGTGGGGCTGCCGCTCGGGACGGGGGAGGGGGTGACCGGACCGCCGGCGCTTCCCCCGCCGGCGCAGGCGCCCCGCGGGCACTGGATGAGCCTGATCCGCGTGGTGCCGGGGCCGACGGCCTTGAAGTCGAACAGGTCCGTTCCGCTCCCGCTGCCCACGGCGTCGTCGTCGGCCTCGATCTCCTCCCGCTTGTCCGTCCTGCGGACCACGTCGGGATCGGGCTCGGGCGTCGTCGTGTACCACCATTCGCCCATCGCGGTGTCGACCGGGACGGACAGCGTGAACTCCTCGCCCACGTCGACCTGTATGCGGTTCTCACCCAGCTCGTAGGTGTCGGGCCCCGGGTCCCCGCAGCCCGCGAGCACGGTCGTCAGCAGGGCGGGGAGGGCGAGTCGGCGCAAGGTGCTGGTCATGGCGTCCACTTCTCACTCGGCGGGCAGGTGGACGGCGAAGGCGTCCGGCATACGGGAGTCGGAGGCCTTGTCCATGTGCCCGTTGACGAAGTCGTCCTCGCTGACCCACGTCGTCTGACCCCACGGGTTGTAGATCTGCAGCATGTCGCCCTCCTGGCCGATCACCATCATCTGGTGCCCGTGCCGGCCGTCCTTGTCGTACCCCTCCACCTCGATGGGGACCGGCTTGCCCTCGGCGACGGACTTCTCGATGTCCGGCAGCACGTCACGGCGCGCGTCCGCGTCCCTGACCTGCTGGTACTCGTACGAACTGCCCGTGTGAGGGCTGATCTCGGAGTTGGCGATCTTGTTCTGCCCGTCGCTGTCCATGCCGTCCGGGACGTCGGACCACCAGTGCGTGTAGGCGCCGTCGCCCTCCTCGTGCAGGCGCAGCTGCTCGTCGTGCATGCGGTCACGGAAGGCGTCGGGGTCGTCCTCCTGACCGGAGGGGCCGCCGGTCAACTCCAGTGCGTAGACGGGGTCGACCATGGCACGGGCCGTCACCGTGCTGGAGGGCACACAGGTGCTGCCCTCCTGGGACCACTTCTCGTCGCCGAACCACTGGTAGTCGGTGTTGCGGTTCGAACCGTCCGCGTTGAGCCCCTCGTCCTTCTTGCTGTCGCCGGCGGTGACCACCGGGCTGAGGTGCTGCTGGAGCCAGGCCGGGTCCTTGCCGTGGATCTTGTCGCGGAAGCTGCCGACCTCGTCCACGTCGTAACCCGCTGCCAGAGCCTTGACCAGATAGGCCCGCTCCTGCGGGGACTTGGCGTCCGCGAGCATCCGCTCGAAACGGGCCTCGTCCTCGGCGTTCATCCTCTCCATGAACCGGCCGGCCCGCTCGAGGTCGTTGGCGGTGAGGAGTTCGTTCTGCTCCTGCGGCCCTCCGTACACGCCGACGTCGGCGAGCACGAGGCGGTCGGCCGCGGAGATGGTGTCGGTGTGCATCTGCCCCGCACGGGCCTCGGCCGCGTACTTGTTCAGCTCCCGGGCCGCCGTCCGCGCCGCGTCGTCGACCTCCTGCGCGGCGGCGTACAGCAGGTTGGCTCCCGCGCCCGCGGTGTCCTGGGCGCGTCGCCGTTCGGCCTCCTCGGCGTCCTTCTCGACCAGGTCGTCGAAGAAGCCGTCCTCGCCGCCGAGCATGTCGCGGGCCTTGCGCAGGTGCCGGCGTCCCTCTTTGTCCGTGCTCCGGGCGGAGGTGATCGCGTCGGCGAGGGCGAAGAGAGCCTTGGCCGCCTTGCGGAACGCCTCGGCCATCTGCCCGGCGGACCGGCCGGCCGCCCCCACCACCTCGGCGGCCTTGGCGCCGGTGCTGCCCACCCACACCGACGGAAGCCCCGATGCCGCGATCTTCTCGACGCGGTCCTGCACGTCCGCCGCGTCGTCGGCCTGGCTCTGGTAACGCCGGGCGATGGCGTCGAGCGTGCCCGGGGAACCGACGGGCGCGGGCACACCGAGCAGACGGCCGATGGCCGCGAGGACCTCGTTCTTGCTGTCGGCTCTCGCGAGGTCGCCGGTGTACCGGTCGATCTCTTCCTTGCGGTCGGTGGTGGATCCGCTTGCGTCGGCCATGGGGGAGTCCCGCCGTCCTTGCTCGTTCGGGGTCGTGGGAGGCGCGCACGAGGGCATCCTGATGCGCGCGGTCACCGGGTGCGGCGCCGGAGGGTGTGCCGGTGGGTCAGTCGAAGTCGGCGAGGCCGGCGCCCGGCGTGCCGGGGCGGGCGGCGGGTGCGGGCATGGTCGTGAGGCCGGCGTTCGCGCCCGCGGAGTGCAGGGACAGGACGGTCTCGTGCTCGGCGCCCTCGTACCTCTGCTGGGAGACGCCGACCTTGTCGGCGAGTTCGTGCAGCGCGGCTTCCAGTGTCTTCGCCTCGGCCTGCCACGCGGCGGCGAAGTTGTCGTAGGCGGGGCCGGAGTCCGAACCGCCGAGCGTGTCCTGCGTGTAGCACATCTGGTCCTCGACGGCCTTGCGTATGCCGCCGACGTCCTCCGCCGCCCGGTCGAGCTTTCCGGCCTCGCCGCCCATGCCGCTCGCCTGGACCCGGTAACCGCCCGATCCCGCACCGGTCATGCTGGTCGCCCCCTGTTCCGCACGGCCGAACACCCCCGTGGCGATCCGGAGCCGCTGGGTCAGGACCCTACCGAACGTGTGTCATGAGCACGGTGCCGGGATAACGGTTCGTCACCCGGGCCCCGGCGGGGTGCCCCGCCTCCGCACGCACCGCCTCGTCCCCTACACGGTCGCGTCCCTGCGGCCTGGCACGTCAGCCACGGCCCTTCTTGCGCTGCAACGACTCCCGACGCCGGCGCAGTGCCCTCTGCCGCTTCTGGCTCTCCTTGCGGCGGCGCGCCCGCTCGCGGGCCTCCGGGCTTCGTAGCTTCGTGTGGTCCGGCAGCCACAGCAGTCCCCACACCACTCCGACGAGCAGGGCGATCACGACGATCCCGAGCACCGCGGCCAGCGCGGGCGGCAGGTCGCCGACGTCCTCGATCCTCTCCCGGATGGTCACCCTGGCTTCCCCCGTCCTTCTACGCTCCGCGCGGCTCAGCACCCTAACAGCGACCCGTCGAGGCACGCCCGTGTCACCCGCTCCGCCCACTCCGCCACCCGTACGCGACGGTCACCGCGCGGTCGTGCCGCGTCCCCCGCACCATGGGCGTGCTGCCGGCCGGCAGCCCGAGCCGGTACCGGTCGGATGCGAAGGAGGCACCCAGCGTGGGTGAGCTGTACATCGACGGGGAGTGGACGAACGCCGCCGGCGGAGAGCGGCGGGAGGTGATCAATCCGTACGACGCCTCCGTGATCACCACCGTCGACGAGGCCGACGCCGCCGACGTGGACAAGGCGGTACGGGCCGCCCGCCGGGCCTTCGACGAGGAGGACTGGGCGAACGCGCCGACCCGGCAGCGTGCCGACCTGCTGATGCGGGTGCACGACCTGCTGCTGCAGGACATCGACGAGATCGCCCGCACCGAGACCCTCGACACCGGCAAGACGCTGGCCGAGGGCCGCTTCGACGTCGAGGACGTCGCCAACGCCTTCCGCTACTTCGCCGAGCTGGCCGGCAAGGACGGCGGGCGGGTCGTGGACGTCGGCCCCGGCGTGCTCAGCCGCGTCGTCTACCACCCCGTCGGGGTGTGCGCGCTCATCGCGCCCTGGAACTACCCGCTGCTGCAGGCCTCCTGGAAGGTGGCGCCCGCGCTGGCGGCCGGCAACACCATCGTCCTCAAGCCCAGCGAGATCACCCCGCTCACCACCATCGCCCTGTTCCGGCTGATCGAGGAGGCCGGTGCCCCGCGCGGCGTCGCCAACCTCGTCCTCGGCTCGGGCGCGACCGTCGGCGCGGCCATGACCTCCCACCCCGAGGTCGACCTGGTGTCCTTCACCGGCGGCCTGGCCACCGGACGCGCCATCATGGCCGCCGCCGCGGAGGGGCCGAAGAACATCGCCCTGGAACTCGGCGGCAAGAACCCCAACATCGTCTTCGCGGACGCCGACTTCGAGGCCGCCGTCGACTACGCCCTCGACGCGTCCTTCCTGCACGCCGGGCAGGTCTGCTCCGCCGGGTCACGGCTGCTCGTGGAGGACTCGATCCACGACCGGTTCGTCGAGGCCTTCGCCGAACGCGCCCGGCACATCCGGCTCGGCAACGGGCTGGAGGAGGGCACCGAGAGCGGGCCGCTCAGCTCCGCGCAGCACCGGGAGAAGGTCGAGAGCTACATCGCCCTCGGCAAGGAGGAGGGCGCCCGGCTCGTCACCGGCGGCACCCGGCCCGACGACCCCGCCCTGCGCAAGGGCTACTTCCTGCTGCCGACGATCTTCGCCGACTGCGACCGCTCCATGCGGATCGTGCAGGAGGAGGTGTTCGGGCCGGTCGTCACCGTCGAACGGTTCCGCACCGAGGACGAGGCCGTGGAACTCGCCAACGACACCCGCTACGGACTCGCCGGCGGCGTCTGGACCTCCGAGGCGAGCCGCGCCCAGCGGGTCGCGCAGCGGCTGCGGCACGGCACCGTGTGGATCAACGACTTCCACCCCTATGTGCCGCAGGCCGAGTGGGGCGGCTTCGGACGCTCCGGCGTCGGGCGCGAACTCGGGCCGACGGGCCTGCGCGAGTACCAGGAGGCCAAGCACATCTACCAGAACCTCGACCCGGGCCCCTCCGGCTGGTTCAAGGGCGAGAGCGGCGGCGGCTGAGCCTCCCGCACCACAGCGGCCCCCCGACCCCCCGGTTCCGAAGAAAGGCAGCCCATGGCCTCCACCACCCCTCACGGCCCGGAGTCCGACTACGACTACGTCATCGTCGGCGGCGGCACCGCCGGCTGTGTGCTCGCCGCCCGCCTCAGCGAGGACCCCGACTGCCGTGTCTGCGTCATCGAGGGCGGACCCAGCGACGTCGGCGACGAACGCATCCTGCATCTGCGCAACTGGATCAACCTGCTGGGCTCGGAGTTCGACTACGGCTACACCACCGTCGAACAGCCCCGCGGCAACTCGCACATCCTGCACTCGCGGGCCCGCGTCCTCGGCGGCTGCTCCTCCCACAACACCCTGATCAGCTTCCTTCCGCTGCCGCAGGACCTCGACGACTGGGTGGCCGCGGGCTGCGCCGGCTGGGACCCGGGCACGATCCTGCCGTACCGCGACCGGCTGCAGACGAACATCGTCCCGGTGGCGGAGGCCGACCGTAACCCCATCGCCAAGGACTTCGTCACCGCCGCCGCCCGCGCCACCGGCGTCCCCGTCGTCGACGACTTCAACGCCGAGCCCTTCGCCGACGGCACCGGCTTCTTCTCCCTCGCCTACCAGCCCGAGGGCAACCTGCGCTCGTCCGCCTCCGTCGCCTATCTGCACCCCGTCCTCGACCGTCCCAACCTCACGCTGAAGCTGGAGACCTGGGCGCACCGGCTGCTCACCGACGAGGAGGGACGGCTCACCCGGGTCGCGGTGCGCGGCGCCGACGGCGAGCCCGCCGCCGTACGCGCCAACCGTGAACTGCTGCTGTGCGCCGGGGCGATCGACACCCCGCGGCTGCTGATGCTGTCCGGTATCGGCCCGGCCGACGACCTGCGCCGCCTCGGCATCGACGTCCACCTCGACCTGCCCGGCGTGGGGGAGAACCTGCTGGACCACCCCGAGTCGGTGATCGTCTGGGAGACCCGCGGCCCGCTGCCGCCCAACTCCGCGATGGATTCCGACGCCGGGCTGTTCCTGCGCATGGACCGGAGCCAGCCGCGGCCCGACCTGATGTTCCACTTCTACCAGGTGCCGTTCACCGTCAACACCGAACGGCTCGGCTACCCGGTCCCCGAGCACGGGGTCTGCATGACGCCGAACGTGCCCCGCGCCCGCTCCACCGGCCGTATGTGGCTGCGCAGTTCCGACCCGTCCGAGAAACCCGCCCTGGACTTCCGCTACTTCACCGATCCCGACGGGCACGACGAGCGCACGATCGTCGAGGGGCTCAAGGTGGCCCGCGAGGTCGCCGCCACCGATCCGCTGAAGGAGTGGCTGGTCCGGGAGGTGGCGCCCGGCCCGGACGTCACCTCCGACGCCGACCTGTCGGAGTACGGCCGCCGCGTCGCGCACACCGTCTACCACCCGGCGGGCACCTGCAGGATGGGCGCCGCCGACGACCCGATGGCGGTGTGCGACCCGGAGATGCGGCTGCGCGGCGCCGAGGGCGTGCGCGTCGTGGACGCCTCGGTGTTCCCGACGATGCCCACCATCAACCCCATGGTGACGGTGCTGCTCGCCGCCGAACGCGCCGCCGATCTCATCACCGGGCGCCCCGGTCCGGCCGGCCGGGCGGCGACGCGGTGACCGTTCCGCGGCCCGCCGCGACGGCGGCCGGCGCCGGCCGGGGCCGAGGAGGTGTGCGCGGTGTCGATCGTTGACGACCAGGGCACCACGACGCCCGGGGAGCCGCCGCCCGGCGACGAGACGCCGGACCGGGTGCGGCTCAAGCCCGTGGTCTTCTTCGGGTCCGCCCTCTTCGTCCTCGCGATCTCCCTGTGGGCGATCATCACCCCCTCGGGGGCCGAGGACACCATCGGCGTGGTGGTCGGCAGGATCTCCCACTGGTTCGGCTGGTACTACTTCGTCGCGGCCACCCTGTACCTGCTGTTCGTCGTGTTCATCGCCGCGTCCAAGTACGGCGCCATCAAGCTCGGCCCCAAGCACTCCAAGCCGGACTACGGTCTGTTCACCTGGGGGTCGATGCTGTTCGCGGCCGGCATCGGCATCGACCTGATGTTCTTCTCGGTGTCGGGTCCGGTCAGCCACTACCTCGCGCCGCCCGAGGGTAAGCCGGAGACACTGGCGGCCGCCCGCCAGGCCGTCGTCTGGACGCTGTTCCACTACGGCATCACCGGCTGGGGCATGTACGCCCTGATGGGCATGGCGCTCGGCTACTTCTCCTTCCGGTACCGGCTGCCGCTCGCCATCCGCTCCGCGCTGTACCCGATCATCGGGCGCCGCATCCACGGCCGGATCGGCGACACCGTCGACCTCGCCGCCATCATCGGCACCGTCTTCGGCATCGGCGTCACCCTGGGCATCGGCGTGGTGCAGCTCAACTACGGCCTGAAGGCGCTCTTCGGCATCCCCGAGGGGCTGACCGCGCAGATCGCGCTCATCGTCGTCGCGGTGTGCATGGCGACCATCTCGGCGGTGTCCGGCGTCGACAAGGGCATCCGCCGGCTGTCGCAGCTCAACATCCTGCTCGCCGCCCTGCTGATGTTCTACATCCTCGTCGTGGGCCATCCGTTCCGGCTGCTCAACGCCGTCGTGCAGAACGTCGGGGACTACGTCAGCCGCTTCCCGTCGATGACCCTGAACACCTTCGCCTACGACCAGCCCACCGAGTGGCTCGACGCGTGGACCCTGTTCTTCTGGGCGTGGTGGGTGGCCTGGGCGCCGTTCGTCGGCCTGTTCCTGGCGCGCATCTCACGGGGGCGCACCCTGCGGGAGTTCGTCGCGGCGACGCTGGTCATCCCGTTCCTCTTCACCGGGCTGTTCCTGGCGATCTTCGGCAACAGCGCCCTGTTCCTGGTGCGCGACGGCGACAAGAAGTTCGGCGAGACCGCGATGAACGTCCCCGAGCAGGGCTTCTACACCCTGCTCGAACACTTCCCCGGCTTCTGGTTCAGCGCCGGACTCGCCACGTTCGTCGGCCTGCTGCTGTACGTCACGTCCGCCGACTCCGGCGCGCTGGTGATGGGCAACCTCAGCGCCGACCTGCCCACCCCGATGACCGACGCGCCGACCTATCTGCGCATCTTCTGGGCGGTGGCGACCGGGCTGCTGACCCTCGCGATGCTCATCGTGGGCGGCGTGCAGGCGCTCACCAACGCCACCATCATCATGGGCCTGCCCTTCTCGTTCGTGATGTTCCTGATCATGGCGGGGCTCTTCCTGGCCCTGCGGACCGAGCGGATGAAGGTCGAGGCGCGGGCCACCACCCTGCCCGGCTCGCTCTCCGGGCGCACCCTCAACGCGGGGCTTCCGGGAGCGCCCAACTGGCGGCACCGGCTGGCGCGGGCGATGTCGTTCCCCGGCCGGCGGGCGGCGGAGCGCTTCGTGGACCACGCGGCCCGGCCCGCGTTCCAGGAGGTGGCGTCCGAACTGCGGCAGCAGGGAGCCGAGGCGGAGGTGCTAGAGGGCATCGTCGAGGAGAACGGCCTCACGCACGTCGGGCTGCGCGTGCCGGTCGGCGAGGGCGATGTCTTCGTCTACGAGGTCTGGCCCGTGGAGCGGCCCACCCCCGCGTTCGCCACCCGCTCGGTCGAGCGGCGGGACACCTACGTGCGCTACGAGGTGCGGCTCGCCGAGGGGAACCAGGACTACGACGTGATGGGCTACACCAAGGAGCAGCTCATCGCCGACGCCCTCGACCAGTACGAGCGGTACCTGGAGTTCCTCCGGGTCCGCCACGACGCGACCACCCGCTCGAACCTGCCCGACCACCGTCCGGACGCCCCGGACGCGCACCTGCCGGCGGAATGAGGGGAGCAACCCTCAGCCGGTGACGGGCGGCCGTGTCACCTCCGGTGCGAGCACGGTCAGGTCCGGGTCGCCGAACTCGTCGCGCAGGGCCTGGAAGGCGGTCGCCTTCTCCTCGCCGAAGCGGCGGACACGGGCGGCGTAGGCGTCGGGGGCCAGGAGCCGGTCGGGCCGCGACTTCGAGTGGAACTTGTCCGCGTACATCACCAGCCGCTCCTCCGGAGTCTCCGCCAGATAGTCGGCGGGCGGCACGGGGAGGTTCTGGCGCACCACGTCCTGCCGGGTCACTCCGACGCCGGTGTGGTGGGAGCAGAAACGGCACAGGACGGCGGGGAGGCCCACGCTCTCCAGCAGTTCCTGACCGAGCAGGCCGTGGCGGATGTAGTTCTTGTGGTCCAGCCGCCCGTCGGCGTCGTAGAGGCGGTAGACGCCGATGTCGTGCAGCAGGCAGCCGGCCCGGACCAGTTCCGCGTCGAGGTGGGCGAGGCGCGGCGACGCCAGCAGGTGCGCGGCGACGCTCCAGACGATCTCGCAGTGGCGGTGGACGGAGGCGAACGCCTCGGCCGTCGGCGCGTGTTCCTCGTGCAGCGCGCGGATCTCTCCCGGTCCCGGTATGTGCATCCGGCGAGCGTAACAAGCAGGTGGGCGCGTGGACGGTCCCCGGACGTCAGCTCGTGACCAGTTCCGGCCGCGCCCTGCGCCCGGCCGCCGCCGGCGCCACCCGCGTCGTCGCCCGGTGCGTGCGCCACAGCCACAGCACGTCCCGGCCGAACGACCACACCAGGGCGCCCAGCGCCGAGGCCGTGACGGCGAGGGTGGCCGCGTGGGGGAGCAGGCCGGACGCGGCCAGCAGCAGGAAGACGCCCTGCATCGCGGCGACCGTCTTGCGGGCCGTGCTCGGCGGCAGCGGGGCGTTCAGCCAGGGCCACACCCGGGCGGCGGCGACGAAGGCGTAGCGCATGCCGCCGATCAGCAGGACCCACGGACCCAGCGCCATCGAGACGTACACGCTGAGCACCAGGATCAGGAACGCGTCCACCTCCATGTCGAAGCGGGCGCCCAGCGCCGTCGAGGTGTTGGTGCGGCGGGCCACCTTGCCGTCCACACCGTCGAGGATCAGGGCGACCGCCGTGAGACCCACGAACAGCGTGACGGGCGGCGCGTCCTGGAAGGAGTCGGCGACCAGGGCCGTCACCCCGCCGACCAGGGTGGCCCGGCCCAGCGTGACCCGGTTCGCCGGGCCGAACGAGCGGAGCCCGGACCGGTGCAGGGCCAGGGAGAGCAGCGCCCAGGAGGCGACGGCGAACGCGAGGCCGGTCAGCCAGCCCGCCGGACCCATGCCGATCGCCGATCCCAGCAGGGCCAGCAACAGGATCTGAACGCCCGCTCCCACCGCGGTCTCCTGCTGGACCAGCCTTGCCTCATACGTGTTGTTCAGGGCCACCGCGCATTCCTCCGGCCAGATGACAGAGTCGATCAAGGCCGCGTACTGTGCGCGGCCTGTGCACACCTCGGTACGTGGACAGGTCGCCGATCGTTCAGGAGGATCCCGATGAACCGCACCGCACGGGCGTTCTGGCTCAGCGCTCCGGGACAGGGCGAGATCCGGGAGGTCGCCCTGCCGGAGCCCGGCGAGGGGGACGTGCTGGTGCGGTCGCTGTACTCGGGGGTCAGCAGGGGCACGGAGACCCTCGTGTTCCGCGGCGGCGTCCCGCGGAGCCAGCACGCGGCCATGCGGGCGCCGTTCCAGGAGGGGGACTTCCCCGCCCCGGTGAAGTACGGCTACCTCAGCGTCGGGGTGGTCGAGGAGGGGCCGGACGCGCTGGCCGGCCGTACGGTCTTCTGCCTGTACCCGCATCAGACGCGGTACGTCGTCCCCGCGAGCGCCGTCACCGTCGTACCGGACACCGTGCCCGCCGCGCGGGCCGTCCTCGCCGGCACCGTCGAGACCGCCGTCAACGCCCTGTGGGACGCGGCGCCCCTGGTCGGCGACCGGATCGCCGTGGTCGGCGGCGGCATGGTGGGCTGCTCGGTCGCCGCGCTGCTGGCCCGCTTCCCCGGCGTGCGGCTCCAGTTGGTCGACGCCGACCCGTCCCGCGCCGAGGTGGCGAAGGCCCTCGGCGTCGCCTTCGCGCCCCCCGGGGACGCCCTCGGCGACTGCGACCTCGTGGTGCACGCCAGCGCGAGCGAACAGGGACTCGCCCGCTCCCTGGAACTGCTGCGCCCCGAGGGCACCGTCCTCGAACTCAGCTGGTACGGCGACCGGCAGGTGGCCGTCCCGCTCGGCGAGGCGTTCCACTCACGGCGCCTCGTCCTGCGCAGCAGCCAGGTCGGGACCGTCTCACCGGCCCGCGCCGGCCGCAGCTACGCCGACCGTCTCGCGCTCGCCCTCGACCTGCTCGCCGACCCCGCGCTCGACGCCCTCGTCACCGGGGAGAGCCCCTTCGAGGAGCTGCCCGAGCTGCTGCCGAAGCTGGCGTCCGGGCGGGTCCCGGCCCTCTGCCACCGCGTCAGCTACCCCGACGCGTCCTGAGGCGCCGATCGAGGCCCCTGGGACGCAAGAGCGCCTGACCTGAGAAAAGAGTGAGGAAGCGCTGAACACGGGGAACCGAAGAGCCGTACTACACGGCATCCCCGGCGGCGATCGGCCGGGGACTAGGCGCACCGCACCTGGAGGGTCGTCCGTTGTTCAGCATCACCGTCCGCGATCACATCATGATCGCCCACAGCTTCCACGGCGAGGTCTTCGGGCCCGCGCAGCGTCTGCACGGGGCGACGTTCCTCGTGGACGCCACGTTCCGGCGTGAGCAGCTGGACGACGACAACATCGTCGTCGACATCGGACTGGCCACCCAGGAGCTCGGCGCCGTCGTCGCCGAGCTGAACTACCGCAACCTCGACAACGAACCCGACTTCGCCGGGATCAACACCTCCACCGAGTTCCTGGCCAAGGTCATCGCCGACCGGCTCGCGGAGCGCGTCGAGAAGGGCGCGCTCGGCGAGGGCGCGCGGGGCCTCGCCGGGATCACCGTCACGCTGCACGAGTCGCACGTCGCGTGGGCGAGTTACGAGCGTGCCCTGTGACCGACGTGACCCTGGAGAAGCAGCCGCGGCCGGAGAAGGTCACGCTCGGCTATGTGCCGGCGCAGCACTCCGTCCTGAAGAACGCGGAGATCATCCCGATGTCCCTGCGCTCCGTGCAGTTCGTCATGCCGGGCGGCGTCGACGACCCGGCGGCCCCCAGCGGCGGCAACGCCTACGACCGCCGGGTCAGCCTGGACCTGCCCGGCTTCGGCTGGCAGGTCCACAAGCACGCCGTCGCCGGCGCCTGGCCCCGCCCCGACGGGGCGGAGCGCGCCGAACTCGCTCGCGTTCTGCGGGAGTTCCCGGACGGGACCGTCGTCCTGCTGGACGGCCTGGTCGCCTGCGGAGTGCCCGAGATCATCGTCCCGGAGGCCGAACGGCTGCGGCTCGCCGTCCTCGTCCATCTGCCGCTCGGCGACGAGACCGGCCTCGAACCGTCCGTCGCGGCCGACCTGGACGCCCGGGAACGCACCGTGCTGCGCGCCGTCGACGCGGTCGTCGCCACCAGCGACTGGGCGGTCCGCCGGCTCGTCTCCCACCACGGCCTCGCCCCCGAGCGGGTCCATGTCGCCGCCCCCGGCGCCGACATCGCGCCCCTCGCCTCCGGCACGGACGGCGTGTCCCAGCTGCTGTGCGTGGCCGCCGTGACCCCGCGCAAGGGCCAGCACCGGCTGATCGAGGCACTGGCGACGGTCACCGACCTGCCGTGGCGCTGCTCCTTCGTCGGCGGCCTCACCCACGACCCCGAGTACGTCGCCGGACTGCGCTCCCAGATCGCCCGGCACGGTCTCACCGACCGGCTGGTCCTGGCGGGCCCGCAGGCCGGCGCGGAACTCGACGCCAGCTACCACGCCGCCGACCTGATGGTCCTCACCTCCTACGCCGAGACGTACGGCATGGCGGTCACCGAGGCCCTCGCACGCGGCATCCCGGTGCTCGCCACCGACGTCGGCGGGGTGCCGGAGGCCGTCGGCCGGGCACCCGACGGCGGTGTCCCCGGCATCCTCGTGCCGCCGGAGAACCCCGCCGCGATCGCCGCCGAACTGCGCGGCTGGTTCGGCGAGGCGGACGTACGACGCCGGCTGAAGGCGGCGGCCCGGGGACGCCGGGCCGCTCTGAACGGCTGGGCCGGCACGGCCCGCAGCCTGGCCGCGGTACTGGGCCGACTGCCTGACGAACCGCGGAGGGCGGCATGAGCAAGGCGGCGACGACACAGGGCGGGGGCACGATCCCCGCCCAGCCGGGACCCAGGGACGCGGCCGGCCCGACCCGCCGGCGACCGGAGGACGGGACCGGCCCGGCGGAGGGTGACATGAGCGACGCGTCCGTACCCGAGGCGCACGACGCCGGCTCCGACGTCGTGATCCTCGGCGCCGGCCCCACCGGCCGGCCCGGCGAACGGGCCACCGTACGGCTGCGGGAGGCCGCGCCCGACGACCCGCCGCGCTACGCCCCCGAGTGGCTGGAGCTGCGCGAGGGCGCGGACGCCGCCGCCCGGGCGCACGACCTGCTCGACCCGCTGCGGATCCGGCTCGCCAACCTGCCGGGCCACCGCTCCGGCGGGCTGGTCATCCACGACCTGGGCTGCGGCACCGGCTCCATGGGCCGCTGGCTCGCCCCCCACCTGGACGGCGCCCAGCACTGGGTCCTGCACGACCGCGACCCCTACCTGCTGCACTTCGCCGCCGTCGCCTCCCCGCGCTCCTCCGCCGACGGCAGCCGCGTCACCGTCGAGACGCGGCGCGGCGACGTCGGCCGGCTCACCCCGGACGCCCTGCACGGCGCCTCCCTGGTGACGGCGTCCGCGCTGCTCGACGTCCTCACCCGCGACGAGATCGACACCCTCGCCGCCGCCTGCGCGGGCGCGGGCTGCACCGCGCTGCTCACCCTGTCGGTCGCCGGCCGCGTCGAACTCACCCCGTCCGACCCGCTGGACGAGGAGATCACCGAGGCGTTCAACGCGCACCAGAAGCGCACCGGACTGCTCGGCCCCGACGCCGCCACGGTGGCCGCCGAGATCTTCTCCGAGCACGGCGCGACCGTCCAGCTGCACCCGAGCCCCTGGCGGCTCGGCCCCGACGAGGCCGCGCTCACCGCGCAGTGGCTGCGCGGCTGGGTCGGCGCGGCGGTCGAGCAGTGCCCGGAACTCCGCGAGCGCGCCGACCGCTATCTGCGCGACCGCCTCGACGCCTGCGCGGCCGGTGAGCTGCGGGTCGTCGTCCACCACACCGACCTGCTGGCGCTGAGCCGGCCGACGGGCGGGGCGTCATGACCGTGGAGACGGTGTCGAGGCCGCACTCCGGGCGGGCGGGCCCCACCCCGCGCGCCCGGCGGGCGGACCGTACGGGGGAGACCGCGGACGCCCCGGCCGGGGCGGGGACCGCGGACGCCCCCGTCTCCCGCGCCAAGGCCCTCCTGCGCAGCCCGAAGGTCCGCACCCATCTGGGCACGGTCGCCGGAGTCGTCATCCTCGGCGTGCTGTTCTGGCGGCTCGGCACCGGCGTGTTCCTCGACGGGCTGCGGCGGATCGACGGACCCGCGCTGCTCGGCGCGCTCGGCATCGGGCTCGTCACCACCGTGTTCAGCGCCTGGCGCTGGCAGTTGGTGGCCCGTGGCCTGCGCATCCGCCTGCCGATCGGGGCTGCCGTCGCCGACTACTACCGGGCGCTGTTCCTCAACGCGGCGCTGCCCGGCGGTGTCCTCGGCGACGTCCACCGGGCCGTACGGCACGGGCAGAGCGCCGGTGACCTCGGGCGCGGCGTCCGCGCGGTCGTGCTGGAGCGCACCGCCGGGCAGGTCGCGCTCGCCGCGGTCGGCGCCGTCGTCCTGCTGACCATGCCGTCGCCGGTGCTCGACCAGGCCCGCGACCTCACGCCGCTGCTGCTGTTCGCCGCCGCCGGCACGGTCGCCGTCGTGGCCGCCGTCCGCATGAACCGGGCGCCCTCCCGCCGGTCCGGGGAGCGGCCCTCGGCCGTGCGCACCGCTCTCGCGCAGGCACGCGAGAGCCTGCTGTCCCGGCGCAACGGACCGGGCGTCGCCGTCTCCTCGCTGGTCGTCCTCGCCGGTCACGTCGCGATGTTCGTGCTCGCCGCGCGGATCGCCGGCTCCGGGGCCTCCGTCAGCGTCCTGCTGCCGCTCGCCGTCCTGGCGCTGCTCGCCATGGGACTGCCCCTGAACGTCGGCGGGTTCGGGCCCCGGGAAGGCGTCACCGCCTGGGCGTTCGCCGCCGCCGGGCTCGGCGCCGACACAGGGCTCGCCGTCGCCGTCGTGTACGGCGTCCTCAGCTTCGTGGCCGCCCTGCCGGGCGCGCTCGTCCTCGTCGCCCGCTGGTGCACCGGGCCACGGGCCCGCACCGGATCCGCCGACACCGTGGCGGACCCGGGGGACAGCGGCTATTTTCGTCCGTCCGTCGTGTCCGCGACGGAGTCGCCCGCGGAGGTCAGCAGTGACACATACGCGCCGAAGGAATCCGCGAGGCTCTCCAGCAGCCGCTTCCCCTTCTCCGCGGAACCCAGCGACGGACGGCCGATGACCCCCGAATCGGTGTAGCCGGACATGCCGAGGGTGAGCAGATGACGCCGGTCGTCCGCGACGAAATCGGCCGTCTCAAAACCGGGGCGGATCACTTCGGGATGAGCGTGCAGAAGGATGGAGGTCTCGATTTCCCCCGCGTGCATGTCGGTGAGGAGCGAGGTCTCCACGCCCGCCCGCACCAGCGCCGTCTCCCAGTCCTCCGCGGCCGGGAACAGCGCCATCCGCTCGCCGCGCGCGGAGGACTCCTGAACGACGTTGCCCAGTACGTAGTTGCCGCCGTGCCCGTTGACCAGCACCAGGGCGTCGACGCCCGAACGGCGCAGCGAATCCGCGATGTCCCGTACCACCGCATGAAGGGTCACCGAAGAGATGCTGACGGTCCCCGGCCAGGCCGCGTGCTCGTGCGAGCACGAGATCGTCACCGGCGGCAGCAGGTGCACGGGGTGCACCGCGGCCACCTCGCGCGCGATCGCGCAGGCCACGAGGGTGTCGGTGGCCAGCGGCAGGAACGCGCCGTGCTGCTCGAAGCTCCCGACGGGAAGGACCGCCACCTGTCGTGAGACGTCCGCTCCCCGCGCCCGTACGTCCTCCGTGGTGTCCGCCGGCACCAGCGAGTGTGCCGCCGGCCGCGTCTGCGCATCACTCATCTTTTACCGGCCTTTCGTCTCTGCATAGGAACTGAAGAATCATGACAGACAAGATTGGCGTGCTCGGCGAGAAGTCCGGCCAGCGGACGCAGCGTTCCGGAGTGGAACGCGTGGTGAACGCCCCCCTGCCGACCGTCTACGGGCAATTCCGGGCGATCGGTTACATGGACCACGACAGCGGCGACGAGCAGGTGGCGCTCGTCCACGGCGAACCGGGCACCGACGGCGTCCTGACCCGGCTGCACTCCGAGTGCCTGACCGGTGACGCGTTCGGCTCCCAGCACTGCGAGTGCGGCGACCAGCTGGCCTCCGCCCTGCGCGCCGTCGTCGCCGAGGGCAGCGGGATCGTCGTCTACCTCCGGGGACACGAGGGCCGCGGCATCGGCCTGCTCGCCAAGCTGCGCGCCATGGCCCTGCAGGCGGAGGGCCTGGACACCGTCGAGGCGAACCTCGCGCTCGGGCTGCCCGTCGACGCCCGTGACTACGGTGCCGCCGCCGGCATCCTGCGCGACCTGAACGTCCGCAGCGTCCGGCTGATGTCGAACAACCCGCGCAAGCGCGAGGCGCTCGTGGAGCACGGCATCGAGGTGGCCGAACAGGTCCCGCTGCTCATCCAGCCCTGCGAGAGCAACATCACCTACCTGCGCACCAAGCGGGAGCGCATGGACCACCACCTGCCCCACCTGGACGCCGTCGGCCAGCTGACCTGACGCACGGGACCCGCCCGCCAGGTCAGGAAGAGGACACCCCCACGGCCTCTTCCTGACCGGCCCGGGTCAGGCGCCGGTGACGGCCTCGTGCACGAACCGCTTCAGGTCCTGGAACACCGTGTGGGACGTGCGGTGCCGCACCTGCGTCATGAACTGCACGGTGAGGTCGTTGCGCGGGTCGACCCAGAACGTCGTGGTCGCGACCCCGCTCCAGCCGAAGGCGCCCCGCACCGACGGGTCGCGAGTGCGGTCGGGGTCGATCACCACGGACACCCCGAGGCCGAAGCCGACGCCGTCGTTGCCGGGCTCGTCGTGCGCGGGCCGGCTGCCGAAGGACCGCAGATCGGCGCCGCCGGGAAGGTGATTGGACGTCATCAGGGCGACCGTCTCGGGACTCAGCAGCCGGGCGCCGCCCAGTTCGCCGCGGCGGCGCAGCATCTCCATGAAGCGGTGCACGTCGTGCGCGGACGCCACCACACCGCCGCTGCCGGACAGGAACCGGGGGCGCCCGTGCAGCGGCAGACCGGCGATCGGCTCGATGCCGCCGGCCTCGGTCTGCCCGTACAACTCGGCCAGCCGGTCCCCCTGTTCGCCGCTCACGCAGAACCCGGCGTCGGTCATCCCGAGCGGGCCGAAGACACGCTCGGCGAGGAACGCGTCCAGCGGCTGCCCGGACACCACCTCGAGGACCCGGCCGAGGACGTTGGTCGCCACCGAGTAGTTCCACTGCGTGCCGGGCTCGAACTGGAGCGGCAGACCCGCGTACACGTCGACCGTGGTGGCCAGGTCCGAGCCCGGCAGGACCGCGGAGTGCAGGTCGGCGTCCCGGTAGAGGGCGTCGACGGGATGCTGGTGGTAGAAGGCGAAGGTGAGGCCGGCGGTGTGCGTCATCAGATGCCGTACCGTCAACGGCCCCTCGGCGGGACGGGTCTCCACGTCGGCGCCCGATCCACCGACATACACACGGGGTTCGGCGAACGCCGGGAGGTGGCGGCCGACCGGGTCGTCGAGGGAGAGTCTCCCCTCCTCCACGAGCATCAGGGCCGCGACCGAGGTCATCGGCTTGGTCATGGAGTAGACGCGCCACAGGGTGTCGGCCCCGACGGGCAGACCGGCGGCGATGTCCCGCATCCCGTACGTGGTGAGGTGCGCGACGCGGCCGCCGCGGGCGACGGACACGAGAAAGCCGGGCAGCCGCCCCTCGTCGACCTGGTGGGCGAAATGCTGGTCGAGGCGGTCCAGCGCCTTGGCGTCCAGCCCGGCCTCACCCGGGTCGACCTGTTGTGTCAGCAGTGCCATCGCGTTCCTTCCACATCCGTACGACGAGGTGCGCTCCGGTGTACCCACCGCGGCGTCCTCCGCCCTCATCGTCGCTCAGGAACCGGCGGCCGGTCCTCCGAACGGCGATGATCACTCCGCTCCCCGGCGTCCCCGTCACCCCCGTCGCCGTCCCCCGGACCTGGGAGGAGCCGGCCGAGGCAGGCACCGGCCAGCAGTACACGCGGGCCGACGCGGCGATCCGCGTCCGCGCCGTACCGTCTTCTCCCACCGCCTCGACCCGCCGGGCGAGTTCCTCGAAGCCGCGGCGGGCGACCGCCGACAGCAGATCCTCGCTGGTAGACAGTGTCTACGGGGTGCGGATGGCCGGGGACCAGGACCGAGGGTCCCCCTTCCAACGGACGATGGTCGAACCCGTACTGGAACAAGTGGGGCGTCACGGTCGAGGACCCCGACGGGTACCGGCTGGTGCTGTGCACCCGGACCTGGTCCAACGCGTGAGCGGCTACTGGCGGGAGACCGTCCGCGTCACGCCCGCGATGACCGTCGTCGCGAGGATCCAGCCGGTCAGCACCAGGACGTAGGCGACGGCCTGCTGCCAGCCCCGCGGGGCGAACGCCGCCTCCTGGCCGAAGGAGATCACCGGCAGCAGCAGGTCCAGCGTGTAGAAGACCGCGTCGAACGGCGGCGCCTCGTCCGCCTTCAGCGGGGGCGGCGCGTCCAGCGCGAACGCCACCGAGCCGGCCGCCAGCAGGGAGAGCAGCCAGCCCAGCGCCCGCATCGGCCGGAACCCGTAGCCGACGGTCGCGTCCTGCACACGGCCCCACAGCCGGCCGTACCAGGGCAGGGTCGTGCGGTGGTGGCGCTGCTTGGCGAGCTGGACGAGCCGGGCCGCGTGGTCGTCGCCGGTGCGGCGGTATACGGCCGTCAACTGCTCGTAGCCGTGCGGGTCGAAGGTGTCCTCGTCCCGTTCCAGCATGGGCAGCCGCCGTTCCGGGGGCTCGTGCGGGGTCAGCGACGTGTAGGTGAGGTCGAGGAGCCGGACCTGGTCGGGGAGCATCTCCGGTGCCAGGTCGAGGTGTTCGATCTGGGAGCGGCGCAGATTCAGCCGGCCCCGCATCCGCTCGCCCTCGCGCAGCCACACCTCGCCGATGACACAGCTGCTCGCGCGCAGGGCGGTGCCGCCCGGGTTGGACAGACGGCAGTACAGCAGGTCGAGCCGGCCCGGTATGCGGGCGCCGCGCAGGTCGATCCGGCCGTCCGTCGTCAGCCTGCGGCCGAGGACGTTGGCGCCGACCTCCAGCGCCTCGGCGTCGAGCACGAAGTCGCCGGGACTGGTCAGCCGTGCCTCCTCCAGGCGGAGCGAACCGCTGATCGAGGCCCCGTTGAGCCTGATCTCGCCCCGGGTGCGCAGCCGGCTCGCGCACAGGTCCTCGCCGATGGTGACCTGGTGGAGCTGGAGGACCGGTTCCCCCCGGCCGCCGCCCTCCGCCGTGATCTCGGCGTCCTCCAGGTAGAGCGCGCCCGCGATCTGCGCCCCGCCGAGCCGTACGCGCCCACGGAACCGGCAGCGCGTCAGCCGCAGTCCGCCGTCGACCCGGACGCGCGCGCCGGTCAGTCCGGGCAGGTGCGAGCCGGACAGGTTGAGGTACTTCAGCTGGGTGCCCGAGACGTCGAGGACCTCGTCGAAGGAGCAGTCGCTCAGCCGGACCACCCGGTCGACGGTCGCGTACCGCAGGTCCGTCACGCCGGTGATCCGGGCGCCCGCCACCTTCAGCGCCGCCACCTCACCGCGCTCCTCGGGCCCGTCGAGCAGCAGGGCCCTGAGCACCTCGGCCCGCACGGTCCGCTCCGGTCCCCAGCCGGCGCCGTCCGCCGCGCTCTCGTCCGGCGTCCCCCGGAAGTCCACGGGCCGCCCCTTGGGGAAGGCCTCCCACACGGTGCGCTCGGCCGGTGTCAGCTCGTCGATCTCCATCAGCGGCGACTCTGACGCGGGACCCCGCCGCTGTCAACCGGCTTCCTCACCACGGGTGTTGTGCGGGAGACGGCTCGGGCCGGGACGGCTGGTACGCCGTCCCGGCCCGAGGGGCGTGCGCCGGACGCTACTTCGACTCGACCGCGTGCCCACCGAACTGGTTGCGCAGCGCGGCGATCATCTTCATCTGCGGGGAGTCGTCCTGCCGGGACGCGAACCGCGCGAACAGGGAGGAGGTGATCGCGGGCAGCGGCACCGCGTTGTCGATGGCCGCCTCCACGGTCCAGCGGCCCTCACCGGAGTCCTGCGCGAAGCCCTTCAGCTTCTCCAGGTGCTCGTCCTCGTCCAGCGCGGCCACCGCGAGGTCCAGCAGCCACGAGCGGATGACGGTGCCGTCCTGCCAGGAGCGATAGACCTCGCGGACGTTGTCCACCGAGTCCACCTTCTCCAGCAGCTCCCAGCCCTCGGCGTACGCCTGCATCATGGCGTACTCGATGCCGTTGTGGACCATCTTCGAGAAGTGCCCGGCGCCGACCTTGCCCGCGTGGACGAAGCCGTACGGGCCCTCCGGCTTGAGCGCCTCGAAGATCGGCCGGAGCCGGTCCACGTGCTCCTTCTCGCCGCCCACCATCAGGGCGTAGCCGTTCTGCAGGCCCCACACGCCGCCGGACACACCGGCGTCGACGAACCCGATGCCGTGCGCGCCGAGCTCCTTGGCGTGCTTCTCGTCGTCCGTCCAGCGGGAGTTGCCGCCGTCGACGACCGTGTCGTAGGGCTTGAGGAGGCTCCCCAGCTGGTCGATGACCGTCTGCGTGGCGTGCCCGGCCGGCACCATCACCCACACCGTGCGCGGCGCGTCGAGCTGGTCGACGAGGTCGGCCAGGCTGGACACGTCGGACACGTCGGGGTTGGTGTCGTAGCCGATGACGGTGTGGCCGGCGTTGCGCAGACGCTCGCGCATGTTGCCGCCCATCTTGCCGAGACCAACAAGGCCGATCTGCATGTCAGTTCACTTCCTCCTGGACGCCCTGCGCGTCCGACGCGGTCTTGAGTGAGCGGTACGCGGCCACGAGGGCGGCGGTGGACGGGTCGAGGCCGGGGACCTCGGCGCCCTCGGTGAGGGCGGGCTCGACGCGCTTGGCGAGGACCTTGCCGAGCTCGACGCCCCACTGGTCGAAGGAGTCGATGTTCCACACGGCGCCCTGCGTGAACACCTTGTGCTCGTAGAGGGCGACGAGCTGACCGAGGACCGACGGGGTCAGCTCGGGGGCGAGGATCGTGGTCGTGGGGTGGTTGCCCTGGAAGGTGCGGTGCGGGACCTGCTCCTCGGGCACCCCCTCCGCGCGGACCTCGTCCGCCGTCTTGCCGAACGCGAGCGCCTGCCCCTGCGCGAACATGTTGGCCATCAGCAGGTCGTGCTGCGCCTTGAGTTCGTCGCTGAGCTCGGCGACGGGGCGGGCGAAGCCGATCAGGTCGGCCGGGATGAGCCGGGTGCCCTGGTGGATCAGCTGGTAGTAGGCGTGCTGCCCGTTGGTGCCGGGCGTGCCCCACACCACGGGGCCGGTCTCCCAGCCCACGACGTGCCCGTCCCGGTCGACGGACTTGCCGTTGGACTCCATGTCCAGCTGCTGCAGATACGCCGTGAACTTCGACAGGTAGTGCGAGTACGGCAGCACCGCGTGGGACTCGGCGTGGAAGAAGTTGCCGTACCAGATGCCCAGCAGGCCCAGCGTCAGCGGGGCGTTGGCCTCGGCGGGCGCGGTGCGGAAGTGCTCGTCGACGGTGTGGAAGCCGTCGAGCATCTCCCGGAAGTGCTCCTCACCGATCGCGATCATCAGGGACAGCCCGATCGCGGAGTCGTACGAGTAGCGGCCGCCGACCCAGTCCCAGAACTCGAACATGTTGTCCGGGTCGATGCCGAAGGCGGTCACCTTCTCGGCGTTCGTGGACAGCGCCACGAAGTGCTTCGCGACGGCCTTCTCATCGCCTCCCAGACCGGCGAGCAGCCAGGAGCGGGCCGAGGTGGCGTTGGTGATCGTCTCGATCGTGGTGAACGTCTTCGACGCGACGATGAACAGCGTCTCGGCCGGGTCCAGGTCCCGGATCGCCTCGTGCAGATCGGAGCCGTCGACGTTGGACACGAACCGGAACGTCAACTCCCGGGCGGTGAACGGGCGCAGGGCCTCGTACGCCATGGCAGGCCCCAGGTCGGAGCCGCCGATGCCGATGTTGACGACGTTCCTGATCAGCTTGCCGGTGTGGCCGGTCCAGGCGCCGGAGCGGACCCGTCCGGCGAAGTCCGCCATCTTGTCGAGCACGGCGTGCACCTTCGGCACGACGTTCTCGCCGTCGACCTCGACGACCGCGTCCCGCGGGGCCCGCAGCGCGGTGTGCAGCACCGCCCGGTCCTCGGTGACGTTGATCCGCTCGCCGCGGAACATGGCGTCCCGCAGCCCGAACACGTCGGTGGCGGCGGCGAGCTCGCGCAGCAGGGCGAGCGTCTCGTCGTTCACCAGGTGCTTGGAGTAGTCGATGCGCAGGTCGCCCACGCGCAGGACGTACCGCTCGGCGCGCGCGGGGTCCGCGGCGAACAGCTCCCGCAGGCTCGGCTGCTGGAAGGCGTCCGCGCGGTGGTCCTCCAGGGCCACCCACTCGGGGCGCCGGGTCAGCCGGGGGGTCTCAGACATGGGAGGGGGTCTCCTTGCCGGCCTCGCCCCGCAGGGCGATGGCGTACATCTCGTCGGCGTCGAGGCGCCGCAGCTCCTCGGCGATGAGTTCGGAGGTGGTGCGGACCTTCAGTGCCAGGGTGCGCGACGGCTGGCCCGGCAGGTGCAGGGTGGCCAGCGGGCCCTCCGGGCGGTCGATGACGATCTCGCCGTTCTCGGTGCCCAGCCGGACGCCCGTGACGACCGGGCCGGCCGTGACGACCCGCTCGGCGGTCACCTTCAGCCGGGCCTCCAGCCAGCGGGCCAGCAGCTCCGCCGCCGGGTTGTCGGCCTCGGCCTCCACGACCGCGGACACGATCGGCACCCGCGCCTGGTCCAGGGCGGCGGCCAGCATGGAACGCCACGGCGTGAGCCGGGTCCAGGCCAGGTCCGTGTCGCCGGGCGCGTAGTTGCGGGCGCGGGCCTCCAGGTCGGCCAGCGGGTTCTCGGACGTGTACAGGTCGGTGATCCGGCGCTGGGCGAGCGCGCCCAGCGGGTCCTTCGCCGGGTTCTCCGGCGCGTCCACCGGCCACCACACGACGACCGGGGCGTCCGGCAGCAGCAGCGGCAGCACCACCGAGTCGGCGTGCTCGGACACCTCGCCGTACATCCGCAGGATCACCGTCTCCCCGGTGCCCGCGTCGGCGCCCACCCGGACCTCGGCGTCGAGGTGGGAGCGGGTGCGGTCGCGCGGGGTGCGGGCGTGGCGCTTGATCACGACCAGGGTGCGGGAGGGGTGCTCGTGCGAGGCCTCCTCGGCCGCCTTGATGGAGTCGTAGGCGTTCTCCTCGTCCGTGACGATGACCATCGTCAGGACCATGCCCACGGCCGGGGTGCCGATCGCCCGGCGGCCCTGGACCAGCGCCTTGTTGATCTTGCTTGCCGTGGTGTCGGTCAGGTCGATCTTCATGGCCTGCGCCAGCTCCGTCCGTCTCGTGCGAGCATCTCGTCCGCCTCCTCGGGTCCCCAGCTGCCGGCCGCGTACCGCGCCGGCCTGCCGTGCGTCTCCCAGAACTCCTCGATCGGATCGAGGATCTTCCAGGACTCTTCCACTTCCTGGTGACGGGGGAACAGGTTGGCGTCCCCGAGGAGGACGTCCAGGATGAGCCGCTCGTACGCCTCCGGCGAGGACTCCGTGAAGGACTCGCCGTACGCGAAGTCCATCGTGACGTCCCGGATCTCCATCGACGTCCCCGGCACCTTGGAACCAAAGCGGACCGTCATGCCCTCGTCCGGCTGGACGCGGATGACGATGGCGTTCTGCCCCAGCTCCTCGGTGGCCGTGGAGTCGAAGGGGGAGTGCGGGGCCCGCTGGAAGACGACCGCGATCTCCGTGACCCGCCGCCCCAGCCGCTTGCCGGTGCGCAGGTAGAACGGCACCCCGGCCCAGCGCCGGTTGTCGACGTTCAGCCGGATGGCGGCGTACGTGTCCGTCTTCGAGGCGGGGTCGATGCCGTCCTCCTCGAGGTAGCCGCGCACCTTCGCGCCGCCCTGCCAGGCCGCCGCGTACTGGCCGCGCACGGTGTGCAGGCCCAGGTCCTCGGGCAGCTTGACCGCCTTGAGGACCTTCAGCTTCTCGGTGAGCAGCGACGCGGCGTCGAACGCGGCGGGTTCCTCCATCGCGGTGAGCGCCATCAGCTGCAGCAGGTGGTTCTGGATGACGTCCCGGGCCGATCCGATGCCGTCGTAGTAGCCCGCGCGGCCGCCGATGCCGATGTCCTCGGCCATCGTGATCTGCACGTGGTCGACGTACGAGCGGTTCCAGATCGGTTCGAACATCTGGTTGGCGAAGCGGAGCGCCAGGATGTTCTGGACGGTCTCCTTGCCCAGGTAGTGGTCGATACGGAAGACCTGCTCCGGGTCGAACACGTCGTGCACGATCGCGTTCAGCTCCCGGGCGCTCGCCAGATCGCGTCCGAACGGCTTTTCGATGACCGCGCGCCGCCACGACCCCTCCGGGGCGTCCGCCAGGCCGTGCCGCTTGAGCTGCTGCACGACCTTCGGGAAGAACTTCGGCGGCACGGACAGGTAGAAGGCGTAGTTCCCGCTGGTCCCGCGTGCCGTGTCCAGTTCGTGGACGGTGTCCCGCAGCTGCTTGAACGCGGTGTCGTCGTCGAAGTCACCCGGGATGAACCGCATGCCCTCGGCGAGCTGCTGCCAGACCTCCTCACGGAACTCGGTCCGGGCGTGCTCGCGCACCGAGTCGTGCACGACCTGCGCGAAGTCCTGGTCCTCCCAGTCCCGCCGGGCGAACCCGACCAGGGAGAAGCCCGGCGGCAGCAGGCCGCGGTTGGCGAGGTCGTACACGGCCGGCATCAGTTTCTTGCGGGACAGGTCGCCGGTGACCCCGAAGATGACGAGCCCGGACGGGCCCGCGATCCGGGGGAGGCGGCGGTCGCGGGGATCGCGAAGCGGGTTGTCCCAGTCGGAGGTCATTCTGCGTCAGCTCCCTTGCTGCCGAGCGACTTCTTCACGGCGTCCAACAGGTCCTGCCACGCCACCTCGAACTTGGCGACGCCCTCGTCCTCCAACCGGGTGACGACGTCGTCGTACGAGACCCCGAGGGCCTCCACCGCGGCCAGATCGGCGCGGGCCCGCTCATAACCGCCGGTCACCGTGTCCCCGGTGATCTCCCCGTGGTCGGCGGTGGCGTCGAGCGTGGCCTCGGGCATCGTGTTCACGGTGCCCGGCGCGACCAGCTGGTCCACGTACAGGGTGTCCCTGTACGAGGGATCCTTAACGCCCGTGGACGCCCACAGCGGGCGCTGCCGGTTCGCGCCGGCACTCTCCAGGGCCGTCCAGCGCTCCGAGGCGAACACCTGCTCGTACGCCTCGTAGGCCAGCCGCGCGTTGGCGAGCGCCGCCCGGCCCTTCAGCGCGAGGGCCTCGTCCGTGCCGATCTCCGCGAGCCGCTTGTCGATGTCGGCGTCGACGCGGGAGACGAAGAACGACGCCACCGAGTGCACGGCGGACAGGTCCAGGCCCTTCGCGGCCGCCTTCTCCAGACCGGCCAGGTAGGCGTCCATGACCTCGCGGTAGCGGGCCAGGGAGAAGATCAGCGTGACGTTGACGCTGATGCCCGCCGCGACGACCTCGGTGATGGCGGGGAGCCCGGCCTTCGTCGCCGGGATCTTGATCATCACGTTGGGGCGGTCGACCAGCCAGGCCAGCTGCCTGGCCTCGGCGACGGTGGCCGCGGTGTCGTGCGCGAGCCGCGGGTCGACCTCGATGGAGACCCGGCCGTCCCGGCCCTCCGCGGCGTCGTACACGGGCCGCAGCACGTCCGCGGCGGCCCGCACGTCGGCGGTGGTCATCATCCGTACGGCCTCGTCGACCGTGACGCCGCGCACCGCGAGGTCGGCCAGCTGCTCCTCGTACCCCTCACCGGAGCCGATCGCGGCCTGGAAGATGGACGGGTTGGTGGTGACGCCCACGACGTTCTTCTCCGCGACGAGCGCGGCGAGGTTGCCGGACTCGATACGGCGGCGCGACAGGTCGTCCAGCCAGATGGAGACGCCCTCGTCGGACAGGCGCTTGAGGTTGCCGGCGGCGGTTGCTTCAGTGGTCACTGCGATCATCTTCTTTCTGCGTGTGGATCAACCGCGGGCGGCGGCGAGGGATTCCCGGGCGGCGGCGGCCACGCGCTCCGGGGTGAAGCCGTACTCGGCGAACAGGGTCGTGGCGTCGGCGGAGGCGCCGAAGTGCTCCAGGGAGACGATGCGGCCGGCGTCCCCGACGAACCGGTACCAGGTCAGGCCGATCCCGGCCTCGACGGCGACCCGGGCCCTCACGGCCGGCGGCAGCACGCTGTCGCGGTACTCGCGCGGCTGCTGCTCGAACCACTCCACGGACGGCATCGACACCACCCGGGTGCCGACCCCCTCCGCCTCCAGCAGATCCCGCGCGGCCACGGCGAGCTGCACCTCGGAGCCGGTGGCGACCAGGACCACCTCGGGCGTCCCGGTGGAGGCGTCCCGCAGGACGTAACCACCCTTGGCGGCATCCTCGTTGAGGGCGTACGTCGGCACGCCCTGACGGGTCAGCGCGAGGCCGTGCGGCGCCGGGTCGGTGGAGTGGCGGCGCAGGATCTCCGCCCACACGACCGAGGTCTCGTTGGCGTCGGCCGGACGGACCACGTTCAGGCCCGGGATGGCGCGCAGCGCGGCCAGGTGCTCGACCGGCTGGTGGGTCGGGCCGTCCTCGCCCAGACCGATGGAGTCGTGCGTCCACACGTACGTCACCGGCAGCTGCATCAGCGCGGACATCCGCACGGCGTTGCGCATGTAGTCCGAGAACACCAGGAACGTGCCGCCGTAGACACGGGTGTTGCCGTGCAGCGCGATGCCGTTCATCTCCGCGGCCATCGAGAACTCGCGGATGCCGAAGTGAACGGTACGGCCGTAAGGGTCGGCCTCCGGCAGCGGGTTGCCCACCGGCAGGAACGAACTGGTCTTGTCGATGGTCGTGTTGTTGGACCCCGCCAGGTCCGCCGAGCCGCCCCACAGCTCCGGCAGCACCGGGCCGAGCGCCTGGAGCACCTTGCCGGACGCGGCCCGCGTGGCGACGGCCTTTCCCTCCTCGAACACCGGGAGCGCGTCCTCCCAGCCCTCGGGCAGCCGGCCGGAGACGATCCGGTCGAACAGTTCGGCGCGCTCCGGCGACGCGGTGCGCCAGGCGCCGATCCGCTTGTCCCAGGCGGTGTGCGCCTCGGCGCCCCGGTCCAGGGCCCGGCGGGTGTGCGCGAGGACGTCGTCGGCGACCTCGAAGGACTTCTCGGGGTCGAAGCCGAGGACGCGCTTGGTGGCGGCGATCTCCTCGGCGCCGAGCGCGGAGCCGTGGGACGCCTCGGTGTTCTGGGCGTTCGGGGCGGGCCAGGCGATGATCGTGCGCATCGCGATGATCGAGGGGCGGCCCGTCTCGGCCTGCGCCGCCTTCAGCGCCCCGTACAGGGCGGCCACGTCGATGTCGCCGTTCGCGGCCGGCTCGATGCGCTGCACGTGCCAGCCGTACGCCTCGTAGCGCTTGAGGACGTCCTCGGAGAAGGCGGTCGCGGTGTCGCCCTCGATGGAGATGTGGTTGTCGTCGTACAGGAAGACGAGGTTGCCGAGCCGCTGGTGGCCGGCGAGCGAGGACGCCTCGGCGGACACGCCCTCCTGGAGGTCGCCGTCGGAGACGATCGCCCAGATCATGTGGTCGAACGGCGACTCGCCCTCGGCGGCCTCCGGGTCGAACAGGCCGCGCTCGTAGCGGGCGGCCATCGCCATCCCCACGGCGTTGGCGACCCCCTGGCCGAGCGGCCCGGTCGTCGTCTCAACGCCCGCCGTGTGCCCGTACTCGGGGTGCCCCGGCGTCTTCGACCCGTGCGTACGGAACGACTTGAGGTCGTCGAGACTCACCTCGTACCCGGCCAGGAAGAGCTGGGTGTACAGGGTCAGCGAGGTGTGCCCGGGGGACAGGACGAAGCGGTCCCGGCCCGTCCACTCCGGGTCGGCCGGGTCATGACGCATCACCTTCTGAAAGAGCGTGTAGGCGGCCGGGGCCAGGCTCATCGCCGTGCCCGGGTGCCCGTTGCCGACCTTCTGCACGGCGTCCGCCGCGAGCAGACGCGCCGTGTCGACGGCACGCCGGTCGAGTTTGGTCCATTCGAAGCTGTCCGGTGTCTGCGTGCTCATCTTCAAGAAGTCCTCGATCGCGGTGAAGTAGCTGGTCCAACGCGTTCAAAACTAAAAGTCTGACTTTTCGCTGGGAAGGTCGGCGTGTGTCACGCTGTGGTGAAAGTGGGACACCGCGCGGGACGCGGCGCACGGCTGAGCGGCCGCCCCGCACGACTGAGACGGCATGAGACGGACATGGTGGACACAACGGCCGAAGACGGAACAGGCCCCGGAAGACCGGCCCCGGACGGCGACGGCGACGCGATCCGCACCTTCCCCTTCCCGGTGGATCTGAGCGTCCTCGGCGTCGGCATGCGCGTCGGCCCCATGGGCCCCGGCCGCACCTGGCACTCCGAAGCACCCCTGGGCCGGGTCCACCGCATCGACTTCCACGTCGTGATGCTCTTCGACGAGGGCCCCGTCCGGCACATGGTCGACTTCACCGAGTACGAGGCTCACGCCGGCGACCTGCTGTGGATCCGCCCCGGCCAGGTCCACCGGTTCGCGGCGGACGCCGGCTACCGCGGCACCGTCCTCACGATGCAGCCCGGCTTCCTGCCCCGCGCCACCGTCGAGGCCACCGGCCTGTACCGCTACGACCTGCCGCCCCTGCTGCACCCCGACGAGCCCCAGCTCGCCGCCCTGCGCGCCGCCCTCGCCCAGCTGCGGCGCGAGTACGAGGACTCCACCACCCTGCCGCTCAGCCTGCACACCGCCGTGCTGCGCCACTCCCTGACCGCGCTCCTGCTGCGCCTCGCCCACCTCGCCGTCAGCTCGGCGGCCACGCCCCGGCAGGGCGACACCACGTTCACGCTCTTCCGGGACGCCGTGGAACGCGGCTTCGCCACCAACCACAGCGTCAGCGCCTACGCCGACCAGCTCGGCTACTCCCGCCGCACCCTCGTGCGCGCGGTCCGCGCCGCGACCGGCCAGACACCGAAGGGCTTCATCGACCGGCGCGTGGTCCTGGAGGCGAAACGGCTCCTGGCCCACACGGACATGCCGATCGGCCGGATCGGCGCGGCCGTCGGCTTCACGGACGCCGCCAACTTCTCCAAGTACTTCCAGCAGCACACGGACATGACACCGGCGGCGTTCCGGGCGGAACTCCGGTAGGCGGGCGGCTCAGGACACGTCCCAGGGGGTGGTCCCGCCCGTCCTCCCGGCGGGCCGGGTTGACGCGGCCGTCCTCCGCGCCTACGAGTCCTGCATGAGCGACCCTCACGCGACCCCACCGGAACCGGCCCCCGACCCCGCCTCCCACGCCACCGTCCGCCTCCTGGAACGCCTCGCCGAGAAGCTGGGCGGCCGGGCGTCCGTCACCGCCGTCTACGGCGAGCCCGTCACCGCCGAAGGCGTCACCGTCGTCCCCGTCGCCCGGGTCGCCTTCGGCCTCGGTGGCGGCACGGGCCACACCGTGGAGGGCGCCAGGACGAACGACGGCGGAGGCGGCGGGGGAGGGGTGGAGGCCCGCCCCCTCGGCTACATCGAGATCCGCGACGGCGTCACCACCTACCGCCCCATCCACGGCACCTGGGGCAGGGCGGCCCCCCTGGCTGGCCTGGTGCTGGGCGCCGCCCTCCCCGCGGCGATCAGGGCGCTACGACGCCGGCGCCCCTGAGCACACACGCACCGCCGCCCCGCGAGGCCGGAAGGGACCGGGCGGGGCGGCGCAGACTCACGGACAAGTGCCGGATCAATGACCGAAGTTGAACCAGTTCACGTTCACGAAGTCGGCGGGCTGGCCGCTGGTGAAGGTGAGATAGACGTCGTGCGTGCCGGTCACCGCGCCGATGTTCGCGGGGACCGTCCGCCACGACTGCCAGCCGCCGGTGTTGGCCAGCGCGAAACTGCCGATCGGCGCGTTGCCGCGGCTGTCCAGCCGTACCTCCACCAGTCCGCTGACTCCGCTCGCCGCGCCGCTCGCCACCCGCGCGACGAACTGACGGGCCGCCGTGGAGCCGAAGTTGACGCCCCTGTAGAGCGCCCAGTCCCCGTTGGCGAGGGCGCCGATGTTCTGCCCGCCGCCCGTGTCCGACGTCGACTCGGTGTAGACGCCGCTCTGCCCGTCGAACGACTCGGCCTGGATGGCGCTGTAGGCGTCACGGTTGCCCGTCGGCGGAGGTGTCGTGCCGCCGCCCCCGCCGGACGTCAGCACCTGGACGTAGTCCACGAGCATGGAGTGCCCAGGCTGCGTCCCGCCGTCGGGGCCTCCGCCGAAGGCGTCCGGGAAGCCGCCGCCCATGGCCACGTTGAGGATGATGAAGTAGCCGTGGTTGGTCGCGTTGGCCCAGGTCGTCGCGTCGACCTGGTTGGCCCGCACGGTGTGGTAGTTGACGCCGTCCAGGTAGAAGCGGATCTCCTCCACGCCGGTCGAGCGGTCCCACTCCAGCCGGTAGGTGTGGAAGCCGGCCTGGCAGGTCGTACTGGAACAGCTGGTGTTGCTCCCGATCCCGTTGTTCTCGTTGCAGGGGCCGCCCGGCGCGGTGCCGCAGTGCATGGTGGCGAACACCGTGTTCATGCCCTGGGTGTTCTCCATGATGTCCAGCTCGCCGACGCCGGGCCAGTTCCAGTAGTTGCCCCGGTACGGCGCGCCCAGCATCCAGAAGGCGGGCCAGTACCCCTTGGCGGCGGCCCCGGTCACGTTCGGCACCTGGATGCGGGCCTCCACACGGAGCTTGCCGCCGGCCGGGGGCTGGAAGTCGGTGCGGTTGGTCTCGATACGGCCCGACGTCCAGTTGCCGGACCCGTCCCGGCGGGGGGTGATGCGCAGATTGCCGTTGCCGTCGAGGGAGACGTTGTCGGTGCTGCTCGTCATCGTCTCGATCTCGCCGGTGCCCCAGTTGCCGGGGCCGCCGGGGTAGCCCTTGCCGGTGTCGTAGCGCCAGTTCGAGGTGTTCACGCCGGCGCCCGCGGAGCCGGTGAAGTCGTCGAGGAAGACCTGGGTCCAGCCCGACGGGGGCGTGGGCGCGGAGGCGCTGGCGGACGGGACGACGACACCGGCGGCGGCCGCCGCCAGACCGAGGGTGCCGAGCACGGCGACGAACACGCGCCGGACGGAGCGGCGTCTTGGGGGCATGCCGGTGAGTTCGCTCATGGGGGTGCCTCTCGGGGAGTGGGAGGTGGGGGGGAGGGGGGGAGGGGGCTGCGCGAGGGGTGACCGCTTGCCTGAGAGCGCTCTCAATCCGAGGTCAATGTGCTCTCCGGCGTGCCGATCGTCAAGAGGTGAAGCAAATAATTCCCGTGGGTGATGGGCGGGTTGATGGGCTGAAGCGTCCGGGCCGCGAACCGCGGGGCAGTTGGCTCCGAGAGCCCTACGCCTGGTGCCCCGGCCGCCACCCCAGCCCCCGGGATATCCCCCGCGCCGCGAGCCGTACGGCGGGGGCCAGCACCGGAACCCCTGCGTCGGCGTAGGGCACGACGACCGACACGGCGGCGACGACCGCACCCGCCGCGTCACGGACCGGGGCGGCCACGGAGAGGGCGTCCTCGGTGACCTGCCGGCTGCTCACCGCCACCCCGGTGCGCCGCACCTCGGCGAGCATGCGGCGCAGCCTGGCCGTATCCGTCACCGTGTACGGCGTGAACGAGGCGAGCGCCCCGGCACAGTACGACTCCTGCTCCTCCATCCCGCAGTGCGCGAGCAGCACGAGCCCGACCCCGGTGGCGTGCAGCGGCCAGCGCGCACCGACCCGTATGTGCACCCCGACCGCCGAACGCCCCGACAGCCACTCGATGTAGACGACCTCGGCCCCGTCCCGCACCGCCAACTGCACGTTCTCGTGCGTCGCCTCGTACAGGTCCTCCAGATACGGCAACGCGATCTGCCGCAACGCGGGCCCGCGCGGAGCGAGCGCCGCCAGCTCCCACAACCGCAGCCCCACGTGATAGAGCCCGCGCTCGTCCCGCTCCAGCGCACCCCACTCCCGGAGCGCCCCCACCAGCCGATGCGCTGTACTGAGACTCAGCCCGGCCCGCCGCCCGATCTCGGTGAGACTCAACGCGGGGTGCTCCAGGTCGAACGCCCCGAGCGCGGCGAGGAGACGGCCGGG
This sequence comes from Streptomyces sp. SS1-1, assembly GCF_008973465.1. Lineage (NCBI taxonomy): Bacteria > Bacillati > Actinomycetota > Actinomycetes > Kitasatosporales > Streptomycetaceae > Streptomyces > Streptomyces sp. SS1-1. The sequence goes on from NZ_WBXN01000004.1 coordinate 6,185,653, forward strand.
GGCCGAGCGGGGGGTGCCGGGGGGTGGGGAGGAGGAAGGGGTGGCGATGGCGGGCTCCCTCCCTGGCGGGGCCACGGGACCGCACGGCACGCGGGTCGGCGAATCAACTGCCGCCGGGACGATGCCCGTTGACAGACTGTCCCGAAACCCGGTTCGCGGACCCGCGCCGCCGCTAAGCTGACAAGCGGGTGAAGACGGTTCCGGGCGCAGTGGCGATCGAGGGGAAGGCCGATCGAGACCGGGACCGAGCGGGCGACGAGGGTGACAACTCCGCACGCTTCAACAGCTGGGGCACTCGATTACCCCGAAACGGTACCGAAATCCCTCCAACGGAGGCATGATTTTTGGATCGGCGGGTACGTATGCGCCCGCCGCTGTACCGTGCAGACAGAGTGCCCCGACACTCACTTCACCCTACCCTTCTGATCAGGGAATACCGTGACCACTCGCACCAGAGCCACTGTCGGCAGCGAGCCGCGGCCATCGGCCGCCGACGCTCGGACCACCGCGCCGCGTCTCGACGCTCCGCACGACCCGAGGAGCGTCCGCGGCGTACGTCGAGCACGCGCGGCCACGCCGACACGCAAGGGGGCAGGGGTCACCTTCCAGTCGTCCATCTGAGGACAACCACCCATACCGTCATGACCGGTCCGACCGTCCCGCTGGGGCAGCTCGTACTGAAAGTGCACAGCAGATGCGACCTCGCCTGCCGGCACTGCTACATCTACGAGCACGCAGACCAGAGCTGGAGTTCCCGGCCCAAGGTGATCTCACCGGAAACGATCTCCTGGACCGCCCTCCGGCTGGCCGAGCATGCCAAGAGTCACCGACTCGCCTCCGTCCAGGTCATCCTGCACGGAGGCGAGCCGCTGCTCGCGGGCCCCGCCCGCTTACGGGCCGTCTGCGAGGCACTGACCGGCGCCCTCGACGGCATCTGCGACCTCGACCTGCGCATCCACACCAACGCCGTCCAGCTGAACCAGCGCCACCTCGACCTGTTCCTGGAGTACGGCGTCCGGGTCGGGGTCTCCCTCGACGGTGACCGCGCCGCCAACGACCGCCACCGGCTCTATGTCGACGGGCGCAGCAGCCACGACAAGGTCCTGCGGGCGATCGCCCTGCTCGACCAGGACCGGTACCGCCACCTCTACGCCGGCATCCTGTGCACCATCGACGTCCGCAACGACCCCGGCGCCGTGTACGACGCCCTCGTCGCCCTGCGGCCCCCGCGCATCGACTTCCTCCTGCCGCACGCGACCTGGGACGAGCCGCCCCTGCGCCCCGACGGCGAAGGCACCACCCCGTACGCCGACTGGCTGCTCACCGTGCATGAGCGGTGGACTCGGGCCGGCCGGCCGATGCCGGTGCGACTGTTCGACTCGGTGGTCAGCACGCTCGGCGGCGGACCCGGCCTCACCGAGGCGATGGGACTGGACGCCGCCGACGTCGTCGTCGTCGAGACCGACGGCACCTACGAACAGGCCGACTCCCTCAAGACCGCCTACGACGGAGCGCCGGCCACCGGCACGGACGTCTTCCGGCACACCCTCGACGAGGTGGCCCGCCACCCGGGCATCAGCGCCCGGCAGCACGGCCTGGACGACCTGTGCGCACAGTGCAGGGAGTGCCCCGTGGTGCGCTCCTGCGGCGGCGGCCTGTTCGCCCACCGCTACCGGTCCGACGGCACCGGCTTCCGGAACCCGTCCGTCTTCTGCGCGGATCTGAAGCAGCTGATCCACACGATCGACGCGCGGACCGGCGCCGGCGCGACCCGCCCGATCGACGGCTTCGACGCCCTCGCCGACGGCAGTGACGACGGCCGAGGCGTAGGGGAGTTGGCCCGGGTACGACGGGACGTCACCCGGAGCCTGCTCACCGCCGTCCACGAGGAGATCGGCGCCGACGCCGGCCCCGTCTGGACGGAGCCCTGGCGGCTCGCCGTCGACCTGGGGCGGCGGGACGCCGCGGTCACCGAGGCGCTGCTGTCGTACCCGTACACCCGAGGCTGGGCCGTGCGCTGCCTCGCCGGAGAGGCGCCGCCCGCACACCTGGCCTCCCTCGTCGCGTCCGCGAGCCTGACCACCCGGCCCGCCGAGCCCGTCCGGGTGCCCGTGCGCGACGGCGTGGCGCACCTTCCCGGACTCGGCAGCCTTGCCGTCCAAAGCGCCCTGCACACGGTGGAGTTGACGGGCGCGGACCTGTCCGGGCCCGGGTGGGAGCCGCTGCGGCGCATCCGCGCCGACGGGCTCGACATCGCCCTGGACGACACCGACCCTCATCGCGACTGCTACGGCCTCCCCGTCGAAGGTCCGCTGACCGACGTGCGGACCGAGGAGTCGTGGTGCCATGTGCTGCCGCAGGCCTGGGCGTTGATCCGCAAGACGCTGCCGACGGTGGCCCGCGGCATCGAGCGGAGCGTGCGCGTGATCACCCCGCTCGCCGTCCCGCACGACCCCCGGCGCCATGTGCCCGGCGGTGGCATCGGTGCCCTCGGCGTCCATCTGCACCCCGGCCCGGAGGCGGTCGCCGTCGAGATCGTGCGAGGCTTCCGGCTCGGTGTGCTGGACGCCCTCCTCGACGTGTGCGACCTCTACGACGAGGCGGACACCCGCACCGGCGAGCTGCTCGGCGACACCTTCGCGCGCGCCGCCACCGACGTGCTGCGGGACAACGAGGAGGAGGCCCGGCGTACCCGGGACCAGTGGGAGCGGCTGACACGGTCGGGGTCACTCACGCCGCTCGGCCGCCGATTCGTCGACGGGGTCGGACGCGGCCTGTGACCTCCTCCTCGCTCGCCAGGGATCTGGTGGACCTGGGCCTGCGGCCCGGAACCACCGTCCTGGCCCACGCCTCCCTGCGCAGAGTCGGCGCGGCGGACGAGGACCTGCTGGCCGCGCTGCTGGACGTCCTCGGGCCCCGAGGCACGCTCGTCGTCCCGGCGTTCACCGCCGGCAACTCCGACACCTCCCCGGCGTACCGGGACCGTGTGCGCGGCCTGAGCACCGATCAGATCCGGTCGTTCAAGGGACGGATGCCTCCGTTCGACCCGGCGAGCACGCCGTCCGAAGGCGTCGGGCGGCTCGCCGAGGCCGTGCGGCGGTCCGGTGGAGCGGTGCGCAGCGCCCACCCACAGACCTCGTTCGCCGCCCTGGGCGCGCGGGCCACAGAACTGCTCGCCGGGCACGCGGAGAACTGCCACCTGGGCGAGCGCTCCCCGCTGCGCGGTCTGTACGAGGCAGACGCCCACGTCCTGCTGCTCGGGGTCGGCTTCGAGGTGTGCAGTGCCTTCCATCTCGCCGAGTACCGCGTCCCCGACCCGCCGCGGCGGACGTACCGCTGCGTGGTCCTGCGCGACGGGGCACGCCGCTGGATCGCCTACGAGGACGTCGATCTGGACGACGGCGACTTCGGGGTGCTCGGCGCCGACTTCGAGAAGGACGACGCGGCCCACCCCGACCCCGTGGTGCGCGGCGGTCGCGTCGGCGATTCCCATGCCCGGCTGTTCCCACTCGCACGGGCCGTCGACTTCGCCGCCGGTTGGCTGGCCGGAAATCGATCCCGTCGCGTTCCCGCGGACCCGTCACAAAACGGCGCGGTGTTCCTACACTGAGTGTCCACCCCCACGGGGCCGGGGGAGGGGGACGGGATCGGGGGATCGCTTGGTGCCGATGGAACAACCGGGGGATGCCGCCGCCCCCTATTTCTTCCTCAGTTACGCCCGTATGCCGCAGGACGGCTCCGGTTCGACCAACCCCGATCTGTGGGTCCACCGTCTCTACGACGAACTCTGCGAGCACATCCAGAACATGACGGACCACCGGGGCGCCCCCGGATTCATGGACGGCACGATGCGGGTGGGCCAGATCTGGCCGCAGGAGCTGTGCGACTCGCTCGCCCGCTGCCGGGTGTTCGTGCCGCTGTACTCGCCGCGGTACTTCATCAGTACGTGGTGCGGCAGGGAGTGGGCCGCCTTCGGCAGCCGGCCCGCCCGGCATCGCGAGGCCGGACAGCCGGGCGTCCCCAGCGCCGTGGTGCCCGCCCTGTGGTCGCCGGTGCCCGACCACCGGCTGCCCGACGCCGTCAAGGACGTGCAGTACGTCCACCCCGAACTCGGGCAGAGGTACCGCACGTTCGGGCTGTACGGACTGGCCAAGCTGAGAGCCTTCCGCAACGACTACGAGAAGGCCGTCCTGCATCTCGCCCGCCGCATCGTCGACATCGGCGAGAGCATCGTCGTCGACCACGCCGAACGCGTCGAACTCAGCGGAGGACCCGACGCGTTCGCGGCCACCCCCGCCACCACGTCGACCACCGGCCGCACCCTGCGCATCAGCGTGGCGGCCCCCACCCGCGACCGGCTCCCCGAAGGCCGCAGCCCCGACTACTACGGCGACTCCGCCGTCGACTGGACGCCCTACCGCCCGGCCTCGGAGCAGCCCCTCGCGCAGGTCGCCGCAGACATCGCGGAAGGACTCGCGTTCCGGCCCGACATACGCGAGTTCGACCACACCGCCGGGCCGGCCGAGGGACCCGAGGTCGTGCTCCTCGACCGCTGGGTGCTCCGCGACCCCGAACGCCGCGCCGCCCTGGCCGCGTTCGACGCCTCCGACCTGCCACCGACCGGACTGGTCGTGCCGTGGAACGAGCACGACCCCGACAGCGACGACGCCGAGCACGAACTCGGCATGGAGGCCGAGGCCACCCTGCCCCGCCGTATCAGGCTGGGCCGGCAGGTGTGCAGACCCGCCGTCCGGGGCGTCCCGGACCAGCATTCCTTCGCCGCCGTGCTGCCCGACGTCGTGCACTGGGCGGAGGGCGAGTACCGCAAGAGGGCCCAGGCCCGGCCGCCGGCCGGACAGGGCACCGAGCGATTCCGGCTGTGCGGGAAGGACCACGCCGACAGCCGACCCCAGGGACACCGCCGGAACGCCGAGGAGGAAGACCGCGATGAGCAGCCTTGACGAACAGGACGGCCGGTCCGGCCGCATCGTCACGTTCTACTCTTACAAAGGCGGCACCGGACGGACGATGGCCCTCGCCAACGTGGCGTGGATCCTGGCCGCCAACGGCAAACGCGTCCTCGCCGTGGACTGGGACCTGGAGGCGCCGGGCCTGCACCGCTTCTTCCACCCGTTCCTCGACCCGGCCACCGTCGGCGCCACCACCGGCGTCATCGACATGCTCAAGGACTACGCCTGGGCCGCCACCGACGACACCGACCCCGGTGGCGCCGACAGCCGGCCGCCGGACTGGCACCTCGACTACGCCCGTATCCAGCGCCACGCCGTCTCCCTGGACTGGTCGTTCCCCGAGCCCGGCACCCTCGACCTGGTGTCGGCCGGGCGGCAGGACCGCGACTACTCGGGGCTCGTCAGCACCTTCGACTGGGACCACTTCTACGACGAGCTCGGCGGCGGCCTGTTCTTCGACGCGCTGCGCGAGGACATGCGCCACAACTACGACTACGTCCTCGTCGACAGCCGCACCGGGCTCTCCGACATCGCCGACATCTGCACCGCCCACCTGCCCGACGTGCTCGTCGACTGCTTCACCCTCAGCGACCAGAGCATCGACGGCGCGGCTGCCGTCGCCCACGACATCCGCGACCGGTTCCGCAGCCGCCGTATCCGCATCCTGCCCGTCCCCATGCGTATCGACGAGGGCGAGAAGGAGAAGGCGGACGCCGGTCGCGCCCTGGCCCGCGCCAAGTTCGACGGGTTCCCCTCCGGTCTGACCGAGGACGAACTCACCGACTACTGGGGCTCGGTGGAGGTGCCGTACCGGCCGTACTACGCCTACGAGGAGACACTGGCCACCTTCGGCGACGAGACCGGCAACGCCACCTCCCTGCTGTCCGCGTTCGAGCGGCTCACCGGGGTGATCAGCGGCCAGGCCGTGGTCGCCCTGCCCCGGATGCCGAAGGAACTGCGCGAGACCGTCACCGCCAAGTTCACCCGGCCCCGGCTTACCCTCCCCGTCGACCTGCACCTCAGCTACGTCTCCGAGGACCGGATGTGGGCCGACTGGATCACCTCCCAGCTGTCCCGTGCCGGGTTCAAGGTGTCCCGCCGGTACGTCGGCAGTGAGGGGGACGGCGCCGAGAAGCCCGCCGACCGGACCGTGTTCGTGCTCTCCCCGGCCTTCCAGCGCTCGGCGCGGGCCCGCCAGGTGTGGGACGCGGCCACCGGCGGAGACCTCGCGGGCCGCCGCCAGGTGGTCGCCGTCCGCGTCGGCGACCTGCGGCCCGCGCCCACGTTCGGCGAGCGGCCCGCCATCGACCTGGTGCGCACCAGCGAGAAGGTCGCCGCGTCCGCGCTGCTGAGAGCCCTCGGCAAGCCGCCGCTGCCCGCCGAGCTGACCGACGAGGTCGCGCTCCGGGACGCCCGCTTCCCGGACACCGTGCCCAAGTTCTGGAACGTCTCCCCGCGCAACGCGTCCTTCACCGGCCGCAGCGCCCTGCTGGAGAGGCTCCGCGACGGGCTCGGCAGCAGCACCTCGGGGGGCGCTCCGGCGCCGTACGCCCTCTACGGACTGGGCGGTGTCGGCAAGACGCAGATCGCGCTGGAGTACGTGCACCGCTTCGCCGCCGACTACGACCTGGTGTGGTGGATCCCCTCCGAGCAGAACGAACTGGTCGTCTCCTCGCTCACCGACCTCGCCCGCCGGCTGGGCCTGCGCGTCGGTGACGACGCCGCCCAGGCCGCCCTCGAGGTCTGCGACCACTTGCGCCAGTCCTCGGCGCTGCGCTGGCTGCTCGTCTTCGACAACGCCGACGAACCACAGGAGGTCAGCCGGCACTTCCCCGGCGGCACCGGCCATGTCCTGGTCACCTCCCGCAACCAGACCTGGCTGCACTTCGGCGAGGCCCTGGAGATCGACCCGTTCCTGCGCGAGGAAAGCGTCGAGCACCTGCTGCGCCGGGCCGCCGACCTCACCACCGAGGAGGCCGACCGGGTGGCCGCCGCCGTCGGCGACCTGCCGCTCGCGCTCGACCAGGCCGGTGCCTGGCTCGCCGAGACCGGCACCCCCGTCGACACCTACCTCGCCGAACTCGAGCACCAGGCGGCGAGAGTGCTGTCCCTCAGCCAGCCCGCCAACTACCCGGAGCCCGTCGGCGCCACCTGGAACGTCTCCATCGAACGGCTCAAGGAGCGCTCCCCGGCGGCCGTACGCCTGCTCCAGCTGTGCGCCTTCTTCGCGGCCGAACCCATCTCCATGGAGCTGCTGTACGGCGACGAGATGACCAGCGTCCTGTCCGAGCTGGACCCCTCCCTCCAGGAGAAGATGGTGCTCGGCCGGGTGATCCGCGAGATCGGGCGGTTCGCCCTCGCCAAGGTGGACCGGGCGACCGAGTCGATCCAGGTGCATCGGCTGGTGCAGTCGGTGATCCGTTCGCAACTGACCGCACGGGAGCAGGAGGACGCCCAGCACGTCGTGCACCGCATCCTGGCAGGCGCACGCCCGTCCGGTGAGGAACCCATCGACGACCCCAAGAACCAGCCCACCTTCGCCGCGATCTGGCCGCACCTGGAGGCGTCCGAGGCCAGCACCTGCGACGAGCCGAAGACCCGACAGCTCCTCATCGACCGCGTGCGCTACCTGTGGAAACGCGGCGACCTGAACGCCGCGCTGTCCTTCGCGGGCTCCCTGCGCAGCCTGTGGGAGCAGCAACTGGCCGACAGCCGGGCCCGGATCGCCGACCTGGAGGCGCGCCGGAACGGAGGACCCGCATCCGACGGGGGCCGTTCCGTCGACCCCCGCGCCCCGCGCACCCTCGCAGAGGAACGGCGGTACGCGGCGGAACTCCACACCCAGCTGCTCCACCTGCGCTTCCACGTCGCGAACGTCCTGCGCTCCCTGGGCAAGTACGTCGAGGCCGAGGAACTGGGCTCCGACACCCTCACCCAGCAGCGTGCCCTGCTGCTGCCAGGACACCCGCACATCCTGATGACGGCCAGCGGCCTCGCCACCGACCTCGGCAGCATCGGCCGGTTCGAGGAGGCCCTGGAGCTGGCGACCGAGGCGTACGACGGCTTCAAGGAGAACTTCGGCGACGACCACCCGCGCACCCTCGCGGCCAACAACAACCGCGCGGTGTGCCTGCGGCTGCTCGGCCGGTACACCGAGGCCCGGGACGTCGACCAGGAGATCTACGACCTGCGGCGCAACGACCTCGGCGCCACGCACCCCCACACCCTGATCAGCATCAGCAACCTGGGGCGCGACCTGCGCGAGACCGGCCAGTACGAGCCGTCCATGTCCCTGCTGCGCAGCAGTTACGACGCGTACCGGCAGTTGTTCGGCGACCTGTACCCGGAAACCCTGCGCAGCGCCAAGAGCCTCGCCGTGTCGTTGCGCAAGGCGGGGCGGGTGGACGAGGCGCGGGCACTGACCCAGCAGACGCGGGAGCAGTACCGGTTGCGGGACACCCCCGCGACCACACCCGACGTGCTGGACTGCACCCTGAACTACGCCACCGACCTGTACGCCACCGGCGCGCGCGAGGAGGCGCTCTCGCTGGCGGTGGACATCGTGCGCCAATACCGCACGGCGCCCGGCGAGCGGCACCCGGCGACACTCGCCGCCGTCAACAACCTCGGGATCTTCCTGCGGGGTTCCGGCGAGGTGAGCCGGGCGCGGGCGCTGCTGGAGAAGAACCTCGCCACCTTCAGGGAGGTCCTCGGCGACCGGCACCCGCACACTCTGGCCTGCGCCGTGAACCTCGCCAACGTGCTGGCGGAGCTGAACGAACTCGGCGCGACGGAGGAGTTGGAGCGGATGGCGGTGGCGGGCTTCCAGCCGACCCTCGGCGACCAGCACCCGGACACCATCGTCTCCCGTGCCAACCTGGGCGTGACCTTACGCGCCCTGCACCGGGAGCCGGAGGCCGACCAGCTCCGCAAGAGCAGCCTCGAGGAGTTCGTCCGGCTGCTCGGCGAGAACCATCCCCACACGGTCAGCGTCCGGGAGGGCAAGCGCATCCACCGGGACCTGGAGCCGCCGGCCGTGTGACCGGCGGCGTGGTCAGACGGGGTCGGCGGCCAGCCGGGAGCGTCCGCCGACCAGCCAGGTGAACACGTCCGGCAGGACCCGCAGAGAGGCGAAGTGCGCCTCCTCCGGGTGCAGGACGGCCCGCCCTCCGGGAATGCGCTCGGCCAGCCACTTGGTGTGGCTGGCCGGGGAGAAACCGTCCCGTTCACCGTGCCACAGCAGCACCGGCACGGTGATGTCCGCCGGCGAGAAACCCCAGGGCGCGCAGAAGGACAGGGCGTCGTCCACCCAGCCGTCCGCGGAGACGCTGAGTGCCTCCTGGTAGTTGCGCAGCAGCATCGCCCGGATCCCCGCGTCGGCGATCACCCGCAGATCCGACTCGGTGAGTTCCCAGCGGAGTTGCGCCAGGAGTTTGCGGGGATCGGACCGGATGTCGGCGGACCGTTTGCGCAGGCTGTCCGCCAGCTCGTCGGGACCGTCCTCGGCCTTGGAGTACTCGTTGACGTTGGAGGCGGTCATGCCCGCGAACCAGTCGAGGCCGTCCGCGTCCCGTGGGGCGAGGCTGACCAGGACGGCGGCCCGGGTCACCCGATCCGGCAGCAGGGCCGCGCAGGCGAGGGCGTGCGGGCCGCCGCCGGAGCGGCCGACCACCGCGAAACGCTCCACGCCCAGGGCGTCCGCGATGGCCGCGACGTCCTGCGAGACATGCGCGACCCGGCGGCCCGGAAGCCGGTCCGAGGGGCCGTATCCGGGGCGGTCGTAGGTGATGAGCCGGACCCGCTGGTGGTAGAGCAGCATCGGCCGGGGCGCCGGCCCCAGCCGGCTGCCGGGTGTGCCGTGCAGCAGGAACACGGGTGAGCCGCCGGGATCTCCGCTGATCTCGACGGCTAATCGTCTCCCGTCCCCCGTGTGCACCTCTCTGAGCATGCGCGGCCCCCTCTCGACGCCCCCGCCCGCTGCGGCATGCCGTGTGGTCGTGCATCGGCCATTCCCCATCGTGCCCCAGATCATCCTGGTGTGCGCGTGTTTCCGGCCCGCCGCGAACGGCTCTCAGACCACCCCCAACGTCCAGCTCCACCGATGCACCCCCGGCCCCACGAGGTACCCAGGCGACGTATCGGGCCCGCACGATGCCGTCCCCAAGCCGCGGTGGACCGCGTCGACATGGATCACGCAGCTGGGGCGGGGGACCAGTTCGGCGTGGTGGCGGGCCCTGGTGAGGTCCTCGGGGCGGAAGCGGGTCACCGATACCTGGCGTGGTTCGTCCAGCGTGACGCGTAGAGCGCGTCCAGCCGCACCGGACAGCGTGAAGTGGCGCACCCCGTGCCGGCCGCCGCTCTCCTGGGGGCGCAGGTACGGCGTGAACAACTCGTCCACCGGGCCGGTGTGGTGGCCGACTGGGGCGCCGGCCGCGCGGTCGGGGTAGGACTCCCACGGGCCCTGGCCGAACCAGTCCATACGGTCGAGACCGGCGACCGTCTCGAAGACCGTGCCGACCCTCGCCACGTCGTCGAACTCCGCCGGCAGCTCGGCCTCCTCCTCGATCCGCACCCCGCCCTCGACGGGCGTCAGCACCTGCCGGTGCCGTACGACGGCCGACCCTGCCGTGTAGACCGCCTCCACAGTGGTGCGGCCGGGCTCCTCCCGGACGGACACGACCTCGCGGGTGAGCGTGTCCAGGCCCCAGTCCCGCCAGCGGCCGGCCATGCCGCCGATCTCGTCGTTGTCGGTGGGCGCCCGCCAGAGGGTGAGGGTGGGGGGTGCCGTCAGCAGAGAGTGGCGGAGGAGGCCTTCGGCGTCCACCTGCACCGCGCCGCTCACCGGTTGCACGGGCACCGGGGACGGGCCGCGCAGGCGCACCTGCGGTACGCACAGTTCCGTGCCGCGTGGCGCCCACGGCTGGGCCTCCGCCACCGTCACCCGCAGCGTCAGCCACGCCTCGCCGCCCTCCTCCGGCAGCTCGAAGGGCAGCGGTACGGCGGCCGTTCGGCCGGGGCGCAGATCGGGCAGGTCGGCGGGGGCGTGCAACGTCCTGCCGTCGGCCAGGTCCAGGCGCCACTCGCCCGTCAGCCAGTCCAGGGTTCGGAAGTGCTGGTGATTGGTGAGCAGGACGCCCCCCTGCTCTACGCCCTCGATCCGTACCGGCGCCGCGATCTCGCGGTGCTCGTACAGAGCCGGCTTGGGCGCCCGGTCCGGGAACACCACGCCGTCCGCGATGAACGCCCCGTCGTGCACGCGCTCGCCGAAGTCGCCGCCGTACGCCCAGCGGTGGCCGGGCGGGGCGATGCCGTCGCCCCGGAGGGCGGGGCCGGTGCGGCCGGCCGGGTGGCCGTCGCTCAGGCGTTGCAGGATGCCGTGGTCCCACAACTCCCAGATGAAGCCGCCCTGGAGGCCCGGTGTGGACTCCACGGCCGTCCAGAAGTCGGCGAGTGTGCCGTTGCTGTTGCCCATCGCGTGCGAGTACTCGCACTGGATGAGCGGCCGGGTCTGGCGGCCCGACAGGGCGTGTGCCACGCACTCCTCGATCGGCGCGTACATCGGGCAGGCGATGTCGGAGGCGTCGTCCGTCGCCGCCCAGTCCAGCTTCGCCGCCCCCTCGTACTGGATCGGGCGCGTCGGGTCGTGGTGGCGGACCCAGCCGGCCGCCGCGTCGTGGTGGGCGCCGTAGTCGGACTCGTTGCCCAGCGACCAGACGATCACCGACGGGTGGTTCTTGTCGCGCAGCACCATGCGCGACACCCGGTCCACGAAGGCGTTGAGGTAGCGCGGGTCGTCGGCGATCTCGTGGGCGTGGTCGTGGGACTCGATGTCGGCCTCGTCGACGACGTAGAAGCCGAGTTCGTCGGCCAGGTCGTACAGCGCGGGGTCGTTCGGGTAGTGGGCGGTGCGGATCGCGTTGAAGCCGAAGCGCTTGAGGAGGACCAGGTCGGCGCGCATGTCCTCGGCGGTCACGGTCCGGCCGGTCAGGGGGTGGAAGTCGTGCCGGTTCACGCCTCGGATGTAGATCCGTTCCCCGTTGACCAGGAGGTCCCTGCCCGTGATCTCCACGTCCCGGAAGCCGACCCGGTGCCGGGAGGTGTCGGCGACCGTGCCGTCGGCGCGGTGCAGCCGGATGGTCAGGGGGTACAGGGCAGGGGTTTCCGCCGTCCAGGGGCGTACCTCCGGCACCGTCGTCGTCAGGCGGGCCTCGCCCAGGAACGTCGAGACCCGCTCGTCCTCGGCGTTGGCCGCGTCGAGCGCGGTGTCCTGGGCGAGGGGAAGGCCGTCGAGGTCCCCGGTCAGGTACCAGCCCTCCGGGAGCGCACCAAGCGCGTCCCGTACCTGGCAGTCGACCCGCAGCTCGCCGTCGCGCCGCGCGCGGACGGTCACGTCGGCCAGGTGCAGCGGGTCCGTCGCGTACAGCAGGACGGAGCGGGTGAGGCCGCCGTGCCACCACTGGTCCTGGTCCTCGATGTGGGAGGCGTCGGACCACTTGACGACGGTCAGCCGGACGGTGGCCCGCCCGCCCGGCCGGACCGCCTTCGTCAGGTCGAACTCGGCGGCCAGGTGCGAGTCCTTGGAGATACCCACGGGGCGGCCGTCGACGTGGACCAGCAGGACGCTCTCGGCCGCCCCGACCTGGAGCACGATCCGGTGTCCGGCCCAGCCGGCGGGCACGTCCACCTCCCGTTCGTACACGCCGGTCGGGTTGGCGGCGGGGGAGTGCGGCGGGATGTCGGGGAACGGCATCGTGACGTTGGTGTACTGCGGCAGGTCGCCGCTGTCCTGGAGGGTCCAGGCGCCGGGGACGTACGCCGTCGACCAGGCACCGCCGACCGGCGCGTCCGGAGCCGGCAGCAACTGGAAACGCCAGTCGCCGTCCAAGGGGATGGCTCCGGAGCGCCGGTCGACGGCGTTCATGGGGAGGCGGTTCCAGGAGGTCAGCTCGGGCGCCTCCCAGGGGCGCAGCGCGATCAGCGGGTCGGGGGAGCTGGGGGAGTCGGGGGAGAGGGTCATCCGCGGACGGCTCCTTTGGCGAGGTCGCCGATGATCTGCCGGGCGCCGATCGCGAAGACGATCAGCAGCGGGATCAGGGCGAGGACGGCACCGGTCATCACCATGCCGTAGTCGGTGGTGCCGTGGGTGCCGTTGAGCTGGGACAGCGCGACCTGGAGGGTGACGTTGTCGGGGTTGGTCAGGGCGATCAGCGGCCACGCGTAGTCGTTCCACTGGCCCATGAACGTGAAGATGCCGAGGAAGGCGAGCCCGGGGCGGACGACCGGGAGGGCGACGTGCCAGTACTGGCGCAGGAAGTTCGCGCCGTCCAGGCGGGAGGCGTCGAGCAGTTCGTCGTGGATGGCGCTGCGCATGTACTGGCGCATCCAGAAGATGCCGAAGGCGTTGGCGGCGGCCGGCACGATCAGCGAGGTCATCGAACCGATCCAGCCGATCTTCGCCATGATCACGAACTGTGGGATCGCGGCCATCTGGGCCGGGACCATGAAGATCAGCATGAGCAGCGCGAACAGCGCGTTCCGGCCGGGGAAGGCGAACTTCGCGAACACGAAGGCCGCGAGCGAGTCGAGGAACAGCACGAGGAACGTCACCGCCGTCGCGACGAGCAGCGAGTTCGCCATCGACCCGAAGAAGTCGACCGTGTCGAACAGGTGCCGGACGTTCTCCGTGAAGTGCGAGCCCGGCAGCAGGTTCGGCGGGTAGGAGAAGATCTCCGACGAGGTGTGCGTCGACATGATCACGGCCCAGTAGAACGGGAAGGCCGAGAGCAGCACACCGATGATCAGGGACGCGTGCAGCGCGATGCCCCGGCGTCCGGAGCCCTTGATGGATGCCATGTCGCGGCCTTCCTACTGTTCGCCCCGGCGCTGCACCAGGCGCCAGTTGATGAGGGAGAAGAGGACGACGACCAGGAAGATGCCCCACGCCACGGCGGCGCCGTACCCGAAGTCGTTGTTGTCGAAGGTCTGCTGGAAGAAGTAGAGGACCATCGTGCGGCCGGCGTGGTCCGGGCCGCCGGAGAACGTGGACTCGTTGGCGGTGGTCTGGAGCAGGACCTGCGGTTCGGAGAAGCTCTGCAGTCCGGTGACCGTCGAGACGACGAGCACGAACAGCAGGGTCGGCCGCAGCAGCGGCAGCGTGATCCGGAAGAAGGTCTGCACGGGACCGGCGCCGTCGATCCGCGCCGCCTCGTACAGGTCGCCGGGGATGGTCTGGAGCCCGGCGAGGAAGATGATCGCGTTGTAGCCGGTCCACTGCCAGGTCATCAGGGTGGCGATGGCGATTTTGATGCCCCACGGGGTGTTCAGCCAGGCCACCTGGTCCAGGCCGACCGCCTGCAGCAGGGCGTTCACCAGGCCGAAGTTGGTGGAGAAGACCGACCCGAAGACGATGGCGATCGCGACGACGGACGTGACGTTCGGCAGGAAGTACGCGAACCGGTAGGCGTTCTTGAAGCGGACCGCCGAGTTGAGCATCACGGCCGTCACCATCGCCAGGAAGATCATGGGGAAGGTGGCCAGCGCCCAGATGATCAGGGTGGTCCCGATCGACTGCCAGAAGTCGGCGTCGGTGAACAGGTACTGATACTGCGTCAGGCCCGCCCACTCCATCGAGCCGAGCCCGTCCCAGCGGTGGAACGAGAGATAGAGCGAGAAGCCGACCGGGATCAGGCCGAAGGCCAGGAAGAGCAGGTAGAACGGGGAGATCGCGGCGTACAGGTGCCAGTGCCTGCGCCACCCCGCGCGGGGCGGGGCCGAGGCGGGCCGTATCCGGTCCACGGCCGGCGGGGTCTGTTCGGCGACGGCCATCAGAACGCCACCCCCAGGTGTTTGGCGATGCGCCGGCACGAGACCATGGCGTCCTCCCAGGCTTTCGCGGGGTCCTTGCCGAGGACGCCGACGTTCTTGATCTCGTCCCGGATCGGCTGCCCGAGCGCGATGTCGTAGGGGCTGTTGAAGGCGACCGGGATCTTCTCGGCGGCCGGCCCGAAGACGTCCATCGTGATCTGGCCGCCGAAGAACGGGTCCGGCTCACGCAGCTTCGGCAGCGCGTACGACGCCGGGGTCGACGGGAACAGGCCGGCGTCGACGAACCCCTGCGCCTGGTTGCCGGCGTCGAGCATCCAGCTGATGATCTCGAACGCCCGCTCGGGCTCCCGGCAGGCCTTCGTGATCGCCAGGAAGGAGCCGCCGACGTTGGAGGGACCGCCCGGGCAGTCCGCCACCCGCCACCGGCCCTTGGTCTTCGGGTAGGCGAGCTTGAGGTCGCCCGCCGCCCAGGAGGCGTTGAGCTGGCTGGGCAGCTTGCCCTTCTCGGTGGCCGAGATGGAGTCGGGGGTGCCGGACACGATGTCCGACACGATGCCGCGCCGCTTCGCCTCCACGGCCCGGTCCCAGCAGGCGCGCACATGCGGGCCGTCGCCGATGAACCGCCGCTCCTCGTCGACGAACCGGCTGGTGCCCTGCCCGATCGACATCTCGAAGACGCTGACGACGTCGGTCAGGATGTACGTGCCGGGCAGCCGCTTCCTCAGCCGCTCACCGGCCGCGAAGAACTTCTCCCAGGTGTCCAGCTCCCGCGAGACGTCCGCGGGCTCGTGGGGCAGCCCGGCCTTCTCGTAGACGGCGGGCTGGTAGTAGTGCACGACCGGGCCGACGTCGATCGGCAGGCCGACGACGCTGCCGTCCGGGGCGACGGCCTGCTCCCACTTCCAGTCCAGATAGCGGCTCTTGAGCCTGTCCGCGCCGAGTGTGCGCAGGTCCACGAACTGGTCGGCGTTCGGGAGGTAGGACGCCATGTCCTCGCCCCGCAGCCCGGCGATGTCCGGGATGTGGGCCCGGCCGGCCAGGGTGGTGATCAGCTTGGAGCGGTAGTAGCCGCCGATCTGGATGGCGTCGAGGTCGACGGAGCCGCCGTAGCGCGCCTTGGCGTTCTTCACGACCGTGTCGCTCAGACCGCCGCTCCAGTACCACAGCACCATGTTCCGGCCGGTGGAGCCGGTCGGGACGGCACAGCCGGACGCCAGGCCGCCGAGCGCGGTGGCGGCCGTACCGGCCAGGCCCGCGCGCAGCAGGCCTCTTCGTGAGAGCCGCACAGCTCCCACCGCCTTTCGGATCTGTTCGAATCTTCGCGGGGAGGGGGTGTGGGGGTGGGTCACCGCCGCGGTGCGGGCGGCGTGACGGGCGGGTACGCGACGGGCGGCCCCGGGTCGGCCGGGAGCCGGTCCGCGAGGAAGCCGTACGCCCGCCGCAGGCCGGGGTCGGTCAGGGAGCGCCACCAGCGGTCGACGCCGTACCAGCCGGGGGCGGCGAGCGCCCCGCCGGGGTGGGCGACCGAGAGGCCGGCGGCGAGGACCGCGAACCGCAGGCGCTCCTCGAGTGGCCAGCCGCCGAGCGAGGCGGCGACGAAGCTCGCCCCGAAGACGTCCCCGGCACCCGTCGGGTCGAGGACATCGATGTCAAGAGCGGGCACCTCGGCGTACTCGCCGGTCGTCTGGTCCACGGCGAGCGCGCCCCGCCCGCCTCGGGTGACCACGGCCACCGGCACCAGCCCGGCGAGGGCGCGCAGCGCCTCGGACGCGCTGCCGGTGCGGGTGTAGGCCATGGCCTCGGCCTCGTTGGGGAGGAAGGCGTGGCACAGGGAGAGCTGGTCGAGGAGGTCGCGGGGCCACCGCCCGGTGGCGTCCCAGCCGACGTCGGCGTACACCTGGGTGCCGTTCGCGGCGGCCTCGGCGAGCCAGGCGCGGGGCTCCGGCTCCAGGTGCACGAGGGCCGTGCGCGCCGGGGGCGGGCCGGCCATCAGCGTGTCCTGGCTGTACGGGGGCTCCTGGCCGTGGGTGACCAGGGCGCGGTCGCGGCCGTACGCCAGGGAGACGGTGACCGGGGTGGGCCAGCCGCTCGCCGTGCGGGACAGCGAGAGGTCGACGCCCTCCTGGCCGGCGAGGACGTCCCGGCAGTACGCGCCGTACAGGTCGTCGCCGAGGACGGTGGCGAGCGAGGTGCGCAGGCCGAGGCGGGCGGCGGCGACCGCGAGGTTGGCGATGCCGCCGGGGCCGCAGCCCATGCCGTCCGTCCAGATCTCCTCGCCGGGGGTGGGCGGTCCGCCGAGCCCGGTGAGGACGAGGTCGTAGAAGAGCAGCCCGGTCAGCAGCACATCGGGCCGGTCGTCGTCCACGGGTGCGTCCTCTCGCTCGGGTCCCGCCGGAGATCGTCAGAACTCTTCACTTCGGTGACCGGAATCGTGCGCCGCCCGACGGGATTGGTCAATACCCGAGCAGAAATGAGCATGGCGATGATTGAAAATGACGAGTAGTGTTCACGGCGTGCTGGCAGAACGACGACACCAACTCATCCTGCGGGCCCTGCGCTCCGGCGGGCCCGCGGCCGTCACCGACCTCTCCGAGCAGCTGGGCGTCAGCCCCGCCACGATCAGGCGCGACCTGGTCAAGCTGGAGGAGGACGGACTCCTCACCCGGGTGCACGGCGGCGCCGTGGCCGACGAGGGCGACCAGCCCTTCGCCGAGGTCGCCGGGGTACGGGTGCCCGAGAAGGACGCCATAGCGGCGTACGCCGCCGCGCTGGTCGAGGACGGCCAGTCGGTGCTGCTGGACATCGGCACCACGGCCTTCAGGCTGGCCCGGCAGCTGCACGGCCGCCGGCTCACCGTGATCACCAGCAACCTGGTGGTCTACGAGGAACTCGCCGACGACGAGGGCATCGAACTGGTGCTGCTCGGCGGCATGGTGCGCCGCGAGTACCGCTCCCTGGTCGGCTTCCTCACCGAGGACAACCTGCGCCAGCTGCACGCCGACTGGGTCTTCCTCGGCACCAGCGGAGTGCGGCCGGGCGGGCAGGTGATGGACACGACGGTCGTCGAGGTACCGGTGAAACGGGCCATGATCAAGGCCGGCGCCAAGGTCGTCCTGCTCGCGGACGCGGCGAAGTTCCCCGGCCACGGCATGGCCAAGGTGTGCGGTCCCGAGGACCTGGACGTGGTGGTGACGAACGCGCCGGTCGACACGGCGACACGGACCTCCTTCGAGGAGGCCGGCGTCGAGGTCGTCGTGGCGGGAAAGGTGCAGACGTGAGGCTGACGATTCTCGGCGGCGGAGGATTCCGCGTACCGCTCGTGTACGGCGCGCTCCTGACGGACCACGCCGAGGGCCGGGTGACCCGGGTCGTGCTGCACGACCTGGACGCCGGCCGGCTCGACGCCGTGACCCGGGTGCTCGCCGAGCAGGCCGCCGGGGTGCCCGACGCCCCCGAGGTCACCGCCACCACCGACCTCGACGAGGCCCTGCGCGGCGCCGACTTCGTGTTCTCCGCGATCCGCGTCGGCGGCCTCCAGGGCCGGGCCGACGACGAACGGGTCGCGCTCGCCGAGGGCGTCCTCGGCCAGGAGACCGTCGGCGCGGGCGGCATCGCCTACGGCCTGCGCACCGTGCCGGTCGCCGAGGACATCGCCCGCCGCGTCGCCCGGCTCGCCCCCGACGCCTGGGTCATCAACTTCACCAACCCCGCCGGACTGGTCACCGAGGCCATGTCCCGCCACCTCGGCGACCGCGTCATCGGCATCTGCGACTCACCGGTCGGCCTCGGCCGCCGTATCGCCCGCGTGCTCGGGGTGAACAACCCCGCCGAGGCGTGGATCGACTACGTCGGCCTCAACCACCTCGGCTGGGTCCGCGGCCTGCGCGTGGCCGGGCGGGACGAACTCCCGCGGCTGCTCGCCGACCCCGAACTGCTCGGCTCCTTCGAGGAGGGCAAGCTGTTCGGCACCGACTGGCTGCGCTCCCTCGGCGCCATCCCCAACGAGTACCTGCACTACTACTACTTCAACCGGGAGGCCGTACGCGCCTACCAGGAGGCCGAGCGCACCCGCGGCGCCTTCCTGCGCGACCAGCAGGCCGGCTTCTACGACCGGCTGCGCGACCCGGACGCCCCCGCCCTGGAGATCTGGGACCGCACCCGCGCCGAGCGCGAGGCCACCTACATGTCCGAGAACCGGGAGACCGCCGGCGCCGGCGAACGCGACGCCGACGACCTGTCCGGCGGCTACGAGAAGGTGGCGCTGGCGCTGATGCGGGCCATCGCCCGCGACGAACGCACCACCCTGATCCTCAACGTCCGCAACCGGCACACCCTGTCGGTGCTCGACACCGACGCCGTCATCGAGGTGCCCTGCCTGGTCGACGCCAACGGCGCCCACCCGGTCGCCGTCGCCCCGCTGCCCGACCACGCCACCGGGCTCGTCTGCTCGGTCAAGGCCGTCGAACGCGAGGTGCTGGCCGCCGCCGAGTCCGGCTCGCGCACCACCGCCGTCAAGGCGTTCGCGCTGCATCCGCTGGTCGACTCGGTCGGCGTGGCCCGCCGGCTGGTCGAGGGCTACACCTCCGTCCACCCCGGTCTCGCCTACCTCACCTGACACCCCCGCTCTCTGCCTCCCTGGAGACCCCGATGCACGACGAACGCCGCCGGATCGAGGAGCGCGTCGAGCGCGTCCACACCCAGCGCGTCAAGCCCGCGATCTACGCCGCCACCGTCCCGTTCGAGGTCGAGGCCTGGCAGGCCCCGGGCGAGCCGGTCCCCTTCGAGGAGGCGGCGGCCGCCCCCTACACGCCCTTCGCGACGGGCACCCCGTGGGGCCCGCCGTGGGGCACCACCTGGTTCCGGATGCGCGGGCAGGTGCCCGCCGAGTGGGCCGGGCGGCGCGTCGAGGCGGTCATCGACCTCGGCTTCGTCGGCGACTGGCCCGGCAACCAGGCCGAGGGCCTCGTGCACCTCGCCGACGGCCGCCCCCTGAAGGCCGTCAACCCGCTCAACCAGTACGTGCCCGTCGGCAACCCCGTGGCGGGCGGCGAGGACGTCCACTACCTGGTCGAGGCCGCCTCCAACCCGGACATCCTGGCCGACGGCTTCGCCCACCCCACCCCGCTCGGCGACGTCCTCACCGCCGGCGACCGGCCGCTCTACACCTTCCGGCGCGCCGACCTCGCCGTCCTCGACGAGGAGGTCTGGCACCTCGACCTCGACCTCGCGGTGCTGCGCGAACTCATGGTGCACCTCGGCGAGCACGAGCCGCGCCGGCACGAGATCCTGCACGCCCTCGACCGCGCCATGGACACCCTCGACCTCGACGACGTCTCCGGCAGCGCCCCCGCCGTCCGCGAAGTGCTCGCGCCCGTCCTCGCCAAGCCCGCCCACGCCAGCGCGCACACCATCTCCGGCGTCGGGCACGCCCACATCGACTCCGCCTGGCTCTGGCCCATCCGCGAGACCAAGCGCAAGACGTCCCGCACCTTCTCCAACGTCACGTCGCTGGCCGACGAGTACGAGGAGTTCGTCTTCGCCTGCTCGCAGGCCCAGCAGTACGAGTGGGTGCGCGACCACTACCCGCACGTGTGGGCCCGGATCCAGGAGTCGGTGAAGAAGGGGCAGTGGGCGCCGGTCGGCGGCATGTGGGTCGAGGCCGACGGCAACCTGCCCGGCGGCGAGGCGCTCGCCCGCCAGCTGATCCACGGCAAGCGGTTCTTCATCGAGCACTTCGGCGTCGAGACCAAGGGCGTCTGGCTGCCGGACTCCTTCGGCTACACCGCCGCCTACCCGCAGCTCGCCAAGCTCGCCGGCAACGAGTGGTTCCTCACCCAGAAGATCTCCTGGAACCAGACGAACAAGTTCCCCCACCACACCTTCTGGTGGGAGGGCATCGACGGCACCCGCATCTTCACGCACTTCCCGCCCGTCGACACCTACAACGCCTGCTTCAGCGGCGAGGAGATGGACCGCGCCGTCCGCAACTACCAGGAGAAGGGCGGCGGTACGCGCTCCCTCGCCCCGTTCGGCTGGGGCGACGGCGGCGGCGGCCCCACCCGCGAGATCATGGAACGCGCCCGCCGGCTCGCCGACCTGGAGGGCTCACCGAAGGTCGTCGTCGAGCACCCGGACGCGTTCTTCGCCAAGGCCCGCGCCGAGTACGAGGACGCCCCCGTCTGGAACGGCGAGCTCTACCTGGAGCTGCACCGCGCCACCTACACCTCCCAGGCCCGCACCAAGCAGGGCAACCGGCGCAGCGAACACCTGCTGCGCGAGGCCGAGTTGTGGGCGACGACGGCCGCGCTCCACGCGCCGGGCTACACCTACCCGTACGAGAGGCTGGACCGGCTGTGGAAGACGGTCCTGCTGCACCAGTTCCACGACATCCTGCCGGGCTCCTCGATCGCCTGGGTGCACCGCGAGGCCGAGGCCGAGTACGCCCGGGTCGCCCGCGAGCTGGAGGAGCTGACCGCCGAGGCGGTGGCCGCGCTCGGCGGCGGAGGGGCCCGCGTCTTCAACACCAGCCCGTTCGACCGTACCGAGGTCGTCCGCACCCCCGACGGCACCCCCGCCTACGTCACCGTCCCCGCGAACGGCAGCGCGCCCCTCGCCGCCACCGAGCCCGAGGCACCCGTCACCGTCTCCGGACGCGTCCTCGACAACGGACTGGTCCGCGTCGAGGTCGCCGAGGACGGCACTATGGCCTCGGTGTTCGACCTGCGGGCGAACCGCGAGGTGCTCGCCGGCGCCGGCAACCTGCTGCGCCTGCACACCGACCTGCCCAACTACTGGGACGCCTGGGACATCGACAAGCACTACCGCAACCGCTACCGCGAGCTGCGCGACACCGAGTCGGTCACCGTCGTCGAGGACGGCCCGCTCGTCGCCGCGATCCGGGTCACCCGCGCCTTCGGCCAGGGCTCCACGATCACCCAGACGATCACGCTGCGGGCCGGCAGCCCCCGGATCGACTTCGCCACCGAGATCGACTGGCACGAGGCCGAGAAGATCCTCAAGGCCGGCTTCCCGGTGGACATCCGCGCCCCGCACTCGTCGGCCGAGATCCAGTTCGGGCACGTCCAGCGCCCCACCCACACCAACACCACCTGGGAGGCGGCCCGTTTCGAGGTCTCGGGGCACCGCTGGGTGCACCTGGCCGAGCCCGGCTACGGAGTCGCCGTCGTCAACGACTCCACGTACGGCCACGATGTGACCCGCACGGTCCGCGAGGACGGCGGCACGACGACCCGGGTCGGCCTCAGCCTGGTCCGCGCCCCCCGCGTCCCCGACCCCGAGGCCGACCAGGGCACCCACCGGCTCACCTACGCGCTGCTGCCCGGCGCGAGCATCGAGGACGCCGTCGCCGAGGGCTACGCCCTCAATCTGCCGCTGCGGGTGGCCGACGCCGCGGGCGCACCCGCGCCCGTCGTGTCCGTCGACGGCGACGGGGTGACGGTCGAGGCCGTCAAGCTGGCCGACGACCGCTCCGGCGACGTCGTCGTACGCCTCTACGAGTCCCGGGGCGGACGGGCGCGGGCCGTGCTGCGCACCGGGTTCCCGCTGGCCGGTGCCGAGATCACCGACCTGCTGGAACGGCCGCTGGAACCGGTCGCCGTGGACGGCGGGGTGCCGGTCTCGCTGCGCCCCTTCCAGGTGCTGACCCTGCGTCTGCGGCGCGCCGCGGGGAGCTGAGAACACGCCTTCGGGCCGGCCGGCCGCCACCCCCGTGACAGCGCCGGCCGGCCCGAAGCCCCCGTGCCCCCCGTAGGTCCCCCGTGCTTCCCCCCGTACGGACCCCCCGTTCGCCTTGCTCAGTGTCATGAGCGCGCGGGGGGCCGTCTGATACACCCACGCCGGAAGATTTTTTCCCCGGCGTGGGCGATCGGCGTGGGTGGTGGCTCGGGTGGGGGTGGACTCAGCCGGTGAAGCCGGCCGTGATGGACGTGAACTGCCAGGTGTTCTGGCTGATTCCGGAGCAGTTGCTCGTCACTCCGCCGCCCGCGCAGGGCCGGTCGCGGTTGACCGACCAGAAGGCCAGCCGGGCGATGTGCCGGGAGTTCGCCCAGTCCCGGATCTGCGTCCAGGTCCCGGGCGAGGTGAGCTCCTGCTGGTCGGAGAGGCCGTTCATGCCGGAGATGCCGAGGTGCGCGTAGGCGGTGGCGTCGTCCCAGCCGAACGTCGACCTCAGCTTGGTCTTCAGGCCCTCGGCCGCGCTCACGGTGCTGCCGTACATGTCGGCGCCGCCGCCGAAGTCGAACGGCATGATCGTGAAGACGTCGATGCCCGCGTTCAGCGCCTTGGCCTGCTCGATCAGCCGGTTGCCCCAGTAGGTCGGCCCGGTGGTGGAGGTGCCGAAGGTGATGATCGTCCGCAGACCCGGGTTGTTCGCCTTGACGATCTTCAGGGCGTTCAGGATCCGGTCCTGCACGGTCGCGTTCTCGAACTCGTCGGTGTTCTCGATGTCGACGTCGATCGCCTTCAGCCCGTAGGCGTCGATGACCTTCTGGTACGCGCCCGCCAGCGCCTCGGCGGTCGAGCAGTTCGGCCCGAGCTTGTTGCCGCTCCAGCCGCCGATCGACGGGACGACGTCACCGCCGGCGGCCCGGATGGAGTTGATGACGCTCTGGTCGTTGCCGCCGGTCAGCGCCCGCTGCCCGTCCCAGGAGGGGTTGCAGCCGCCGGAGGACAGGATGAACGCCAGGGTGTACCACTTGATCCCGGTCGCGCTCATCACCGAGGTGGCGCTCGGCGGATCGCCCCAGCCGAGGTACAGATAGGGCGCGGCCTGCTTGAAGCCGGTGCCGCCCCCGCCGCCCGAATCGGTCGTGACCGAGACGGAGTTGGAGGCCGCGGAGACGTTCCCGGCCGCGTCCCGTGCCTTCACCGTGAACGTGTAGGCGGTGCTGGGCGACAGGCCGCCGACCGTGGCGCTCGTCCCGGATACGCTGAGCACCTGGGTCGAGCCGCGGAACACGTCGTAGCCGGTCACGCCGACGTTGTCGGTCGAGGCGTTCCAGGCCAGCGACACACTCGTCGAGGACTTGCCGGTGGAGCGCAGATTGCCGGGGGCGCTCGGCGCCTGCCCGTCCGAGCCGCCGCCTCCGGGCCCGTCGAGGCTGATGTCGTCGGCCTGGTAGGTGCCCTGCCCGTACCAGCCGTGCAGATACACCGTGGCGCTGGTCTGCGAGGCGCCGGTCGTGAAGGTGAGCGACAGCTTGGCGTACGCCGACGGCGACGACGTCCAGGTGGAGGCACCGCCGTCCACGCCGAGGTAGACGTAGGAGCCGCGCACCCAGCCGCTGAGGGAGTACGTCGTGTTCGGCTGCACGGCGACGCTCTGCGAGCAGCGGGCGTTGTCGCTCGCGCTCGCCGCCCCGGACAGCGCCTTGGAGCCGCCGTGCACGGGTGAGGAGACGACGGAGCCGAGGTTGCCGGTGCAGGACCACGGGGAGAGTCCGCCCGACTCGAAGCCGGGGTTGGCCAGGACGTTGGCCGCGTGAGCGGTGCCGGGCAGGGCGACGGCCCCGGCGACCGCGAGGGCCGCCGTGCCGACGAGGGCGAGGAAACGGCGTCTGAGCCGTGCGAGAGGTCGGTTGCGCACGTCATCTCCCTGAAGAGAGTGGGGTGTTCGGGAGTGCACAGATGCTGAGAGGTGCGCTGACCAAGTTGGTATGGACCAATTCACCTGTCAAGGACTGCCGCAGGGATTGGTCCATACCGATGGTGTACGGGGGAGGCGGTGCCGCTGCCGCCGGTCTCCTACAGGGGCAGGGCCGCACCGGTCCCGACCGAGCCGGACTGTGCCGGTGCGGGCACCGCCGGGAGCAGGGGCGTCTCCGGCTCGTTGCGCTGCTGCGGGATCGACACCGGGCGCAGCGGACGCGGACCCGCGACCACCGTGTAGTCCTGCCCCAGGAACGGCGGGGTGACGACGCCCGGGTCCTCGCCGAGCGCCAGCCGCACGGCGAGCCACGGCACGTTCACCCCGCACAGCGACAGCTGGTGCAGACCGCCCGCCGGACGGGTGTTGACGTCCATCAGGACCGGGGTGTCGCCGAACATCCGGAACTGGATGTTGGACAGGTGGTGCAGCCCGAAGCCCTCCGCGACCAGCCGCGCCGGCTCCAGCCACTGCTCCTGGAGCGTGAACCCGCGCCGGCGCCCGTTCTTGACCCGGCCGATCGCCAGCCGCACCCGGTTGTCCGGGCCGGTGAGGCAGTCCACCGACACCTCCGGCTGCTCCAGGCGCGGCATCACCAGCCAGTCCACCGGCTCCTCGGTCCGCCGCAGCGCGTCCAGGACCAGGTCGAGCTGGACGTAGGGCGACGGGAAGCCGCTGAGGTGCGTCAGCGAGAACGGCGAGCGGGTGATCATCCGGAAGCCGACCCCGCCCGCGCCGGACGCCGGCTTGAAGCACGCCCGGTGTCCACCCGCCTCCAACTCCTCGACGGCGGCGAGCAGTTCGTCCGCGTCACGGACCCGGAACCACGGCGGCACCGGCACACCGATCGCCTGCACGGCCTCGTACGCGATCACCTTGTCCTGGAAGACGGCCACGGCCTCGGGCGGCGGCGCCAGCAGCGCCGTACCGGCCGCCTCGAACTCCGCGCGGTGCGCGACGATCGCCGCCTGGTGCAGCCGGGGCACGAAGACGTCGATCCCGCGGCGCCGGCACTGCGCGAGGGCGTACTCCACGTACCCGGCGGGGGACAGGCCCTCGGGCTCCAGCTCCGCCGTGTCGGCGGCGGCCAGCACGGGGGAGTCGGCGTCCCCGTGCGTCGCATGGATCTCCACCGCCCGGTCGCTGGGATTTCTGCGGAGCTGATCCATGAAGAACACGTTCTCCGCGTACGTGCGGTTGAGCCAGACGCGTACGCGAGAGACCATGCAGGGCCGTCCTTTCGGGGGTTCGCGGGCACGGCGAAGCAGCCCGTGCCCGGGCAGGGGAGGTTGGAGGTACACCGAACCGCCCCTGGCGAAGGGGTTCGAGGCGGTGGTGTCGGGGCGATCATACGACTTTCAAAGGGTGCCGCGTGCAACGTACGTGTTACGGATTTCCCCGCCCCGCACCCGAGCGGGAGCGGGGCGGACGGCCCGCCCTTGTGGCGGGTGCACGCCCTGTGTTCTCGTGGTGTCCTTCGGGTGATCGGGAGGGGCGAGGGTGACGTCGACGGCCGCGCGGACCGGGCGGCTGCTGGCCGTCAGCGACCTGCACATCGGGTACGACGAGAACCGCGCCCTCGTGGAGGCGATGCGCCCCGGCTCCGACGACGACTGGCTGCTCGTGGCCGGTGACGTGGCCGAGACCGTCGCCGACGTCACGTGGGCGCTCAAGACCCTCGCCGGCCGCTTCCGCCAGGTCGTCTGGGTCCCCGGCAACCACGAGCTGTGGACCCACCCCAAGGACTCCGTCACCCTGCGCGGCGCCGCCCGCTACGACCATCTGGTCGAGGTGTGCCGGGACCTCGGCGTGCTCACCCCTGAGGATCCCTACCCCGTGTGGGACGGCCCCGGCGGCCCGGTCGCCGTCGCCCCGCTCTTCCTCCTCTACGACTACTCCTTCCTCCCCGCGGGCTGCGCCACCAAGGAGGAGGGCCTCACATACGCGCACGGGACCGGCGTCGTCTGCACCGACGAGTACCTGCTGCACCCCGACCCGTACCCGACCCGCGACGCCTGGTGCGCGGCCCGGGTCGCCGCCACCGAGCGCCGGCTCGCCGCCCTCCCCGAGGACCTGCCCACCGTCCTCGTCAACCACTGGCCGCTGCACCGGCACCCGACCGACGTGCTCTGGTACCCCGAGTTCGCGATGTGGTGCGGCACCGCCCTGACCGACGACTGGCACCGCCGCTTCCGCGTCGAGGCCATGGTGTACGGCCACCTCCACATCCCGCGGACCACCTGGCACGAAGGCGTCCGCTTCGAGGAGGTCTCCGTCGGCTACCCCCGCGAATGGCGCCGGCGCCCGGAACCCCCGGGCCGCCTGCGGAACGTGCTGCCCCACGACACCACGAAGGACACCGCCCGTTGATCGAGGACCTGCTGCCACCGGCCACCGTGAGCGTCGAGGCGTACGGCGACGAGGAGCACCCGCCGCTCTTCCCCGAGGAGGAGGCGGTCGTGGCCCGGGCGGTGCCCAAGCGGCGCCGCGAGTTCGCCGCCGTACGCGGCTGCGCGCGCCGCGCCATGGAGAAGCTCGGGGTGCCCCCGCGGGCCGTGCTGCCGGGCGAGCGCGGCGCCCCCGGCTGGCCGCCCGGCCTGATCGGCAGCATGACCCACTGCGACGGGTACGCCGCCGCCGCGCTGGCCCGCGCCGGCGACCTGGCGTCGCTCGGCATCGACGCGGAGACCCACGAGCCGCTCCCGGACGGGGTGCTGGACGCCGTCGCGCTGCCCGCCGAGGCGGAGCGGCTGCGGCTGCTGGCGGCCACACACCCCTCGGTCCACTGGGACCGGCTCCTGTTCAGCGCCAAGGAGTCCGTCTACAAGGCGTGGTTCCCCCTCACCGGGAAGTGGCTGGACTTCTCCGAGGCCGACATCGCCGTCCTCGCCGGTGACGGCGATCCGCCCGGCGGCCTGTTCAGCGCCCGGCTGCTCGTGCCCGGCCCGGTGGTCGGCGGGCGCCGGCTCGACCGGTTCGAGGGGCGCTGGACGGTCGGGCGGGGGCTGGTGGCGACCGCCGTGAGCGTGCCGCACACCTGAGCCCCCGCGCGCGGGCGGCGTCAGGGCTCGGCCGGGCACCAGGTGCGCAGCAGATGGAAGAACTCCTCCTCGTGGCCCGTCAGCCCCGCGTCGGCCAGCGCCTGTTCGGCCTCGGCGAGGACGGCGGGCGGCACGACGGGTGGCCGGCCCGGTCCTGGGGCACCGTCGAACGCGGCTCGCACGGTGTGCAGGAGCCGCAGGTAGGCCTGGACGGCGGTGCGCTCGCGGTCGGTCAGTACGGCGGTGGGCATCGGTCGGCTCTCCCCGGGTCGGTGTCGTCGCGCCCCGCACGGCGGGGCGCCACCCACCAGCTTGCCGTCCACCACTGACAACGGGTCCGCACCGGCCGTCCGTTCGCCCCGTCGCCGCAGGTCAGGGGGTCACTTCTGCGGGCCCAGGTAGCCGAGCGAGGCCTCGATACGGCCCGCGAGATGGTCGCGCCGGCCCCGCGCCGAGGAATCCGCCAGCCAGGCGCGGCACTTGCTGGCCAGCAGCAGGCCGAAGCTCTCGGCCTCCTTCTCCTCCGCCTGGTCGAAGTGGTTGCGGGCGGCGACCTTCAGGACCGCCGAGCGCAGATCCGCCTCGCTGCCGAGCATCCGGGCCGCCACCGAGGCGCCCTCGATGCTGTGGCTGCAGTGACCGGCCTTCATGTGCCACAGCTCGTGGCCGAGGATCACCAGCTGGTGGTCGGGCGCGGTGCGTTCCTCGATCACCACGAGGTCCTGGTCGGCCATGTCGAGCCACAGCCCGCTCGCGGTGCCCGGCGGGAAGGCGGCCGTACGGAAGTGGACGGGGCGGCCCCGGCGTCTGCCCATCGCGTCGCACAGCGCGCCGTACAGCGTCTCGGGCGCCGCGGGTGCGGGAAGCCTGAGCTCCGCGACCAACTCGCTGCACAGGCGGCGCATTTCCCTACCGATGCCCAATGGTCTCCCGTTCCTCCCGGTCACGACTCGGGCCGCTTGACGCTCTCCAGGAGCATGTCCAGCCACTCGGCGACCTTGTCGCGGTGCTGGTCGGTGGGGAGCTGGGCGGCCCGCCAGGCGATGCCGCGCACACCGTGGTCCTGCAGGAGCCGCTCCAGCGGATCCTCGGCGGTCTGGGCCGCCTCGCGCTCCGCGAGTCTCTGCAGCAGGTCCTGCTCGGTGCGCTGGAGCGCGCCGGCCAGCGCCTCGGGGTCCTCGGCGGTCAGGAAGCCGGCGTGCACCCGGAAGAAGCGCTGGATGGCGTCGCAGTGCTCCATGGTGGGCCGCCGGTCGCCGTTGATGAGCGCGCCCGCCTGCTGACGGGACATGCCGGCGCCGTCGGCGATCTCCTGCTGGGTGTACCTGCGGCCGTTCGGCTTCAGGCGGGTGCGGCGCAGAAGGTCGAGCCGCTGGAGGAAGCGGGCCTGGACGTCCGGCTCGCCCGCGGGCCGGCCGCTCAGCAGGGCCTTGACGACGGACTCCGGGACACCGGAGGCGACGGAGAGCCGGCCGGTGTCGAACACCTCCGTGTGCGGCACGTCGAGCCGGTCGGCGAGCGCGGTGACGCGGGCGACGACGGCGGGCAGCGCGGCCGTCACCGTGGCGCCAGGGCCCTCAAAGCCATCCGTCACCGACAGATCTCCTACGTCTCTCACAGGCTCATCACAACCTGTTGCCGTGAACTCGACGAAGATTACCGGGTGGTTCGAACGCGCATCCAGGTTCCGCCACAACTGTGGCCAATTTCAGCCGTCAACACGCAGGGAATGCCACGATAGTTGACATGGCTCGGGCGGGGGCACCAGGATCAGGGCGCCGCGTGAAGGCCGCATAGGCAAGAGGGGTGACCTCCCGATGGCATATCAGGCAGGTGGGCAGCGGTCCGTACCGCGGCCCGTCCCCGAACGACCCGAGGCCCAGGCGTACCTGAGGGACTACGCCGTCCTCGTGGAGGCCGTGCCCTTCCCGTCCGTCGTCGTCGACCACCGCTGGGACGTCGTCCTGGCGAACACCGCTTTCGCGTCACTTTTCAGCGCCGTGGGACCGCACCCCACCGCGATGCCGCACGACAACCTCCTGCGGTTCGTCCTCTTCCACCCGGACGCCGCCGCCGTCCTCGGCGACCACGAGTCCAGCTGGTGCCTGCCGATGCTGGCGCACTTCGCCGACGCGTTGGAGCGGCACGGCCACGACCACGCGCTCCAGGCCGTCCGCCGGGACATCGCCCAGGACCCGCTCATGGAGGCCGCCTACCGGCAGGGTCTGCCGCACTGGATCCGCGCGGTGGGGGAGCGGGCCGTCGAGGAGGACGGCGCGGTGCGCCCCCTCCACCACCCCGACCCGCGCTGGGGCGCCACCGAGTGCAGGGTGGTCGACGAGACGCCCGCCACCCTGCGGGAGTTGGGCTACACCCGGCTGACGCTGGTGCTGCGCGAGGCGCGCCGCGAGCGGGGCAGGGCGCGCGGGGCGCGTCGTGACGCCTCGTATCTACGCGTGGTGCGTCCACCCGAGGACTGAACGGGGCACCGTCGGCGTTCAGGTCGCCGACGGCGCCCCGTCAGCACGCATCGCCGGGGGTGGTTCCCCTCCTGCTCGTTCACACTGCTTCCGCACTGTTCCGTCTCCCAGTGGTGTGTGACATATTACTGACGTGAGCGAGGGACTGACCTGCGACGTCGTGGTCGTGGGAGCCGGGATCACGGGCGCGGCCTGCGCCCTGTACGCCGCACGGGCCGGACTCGACGTGATCCTCGTCGACCGCGGCCCGGTCGCCGGCGGCACCACGGGCGCCGGCGAGGGCAACATCCTCGTCTCCGACAAGGAACCGGGACCCGAGCTGGCCCTCGCCCTGCTCTCCGCGCGCCTGTGGCGGTCCCTCGCCGAGGAGTTCGGGCCGGCCGTCGAGTACGAGGCGAAGGGCGGCCTCGTCGTCGCGTCCTCCCCGGACGGGCTCACCGCCCTGGAACGGTTCGCCGCCGCGCAGCGCGCCGCCGGGGTCACCGCCGAACCCGTCACCGGCACCGGCCTGCACGACCTCGAACCCGACCTGGCCCCCGGCCTCCCCGGCGGCGTCCACTACCCGCAGGACAGCCAGGTCATGCCCGCCCTCGCCGCCGCCACCCTGGCCCGTGCCGCCAAGGCCCGCCTGCTGACCGGCGTCACCGTCACCGGCGTCCTGCTCACCCGCGCCGGCGCGGTCCGCGGCGTCCGCACCGACCGGGGCGACCTGCACGCCCCCGCCGTCGTCAACGCGGCCGGCACCTGGGGCGGCGACCTCGCCGCGCTCGCGGGCGTGCACCTCCCCGTCCTGCCCCGGCGCGGCTTCGTCCTCGTCACCGAGCCGCTGCCGCGCCGGATCCGGCACAAGGTGTACGCCGCCGACTACGTGGCCGACGTGGCCAGCGACTCGGCCGCGCTGCAGACGTCCCCGGTCGTCGAGGGCACGGCCGCGGGGCCCGTGCTGATCGGCGCCAGCCGTGAACGCGTCGGCTTCGACCGGACGTTCTCGCTGCCCGTCGTCCGGGCGCTGGCCGCCGGCGCCACCCGGCTCTTCCCGTTCCTCCGGGACGTCCACGCGATGCGCGCCTACCTCGGCTTCCGCCCGTACACGCCGGACCACCTGCCCGCCGTCGGCCCCGACCCGCGCGTCCCCGGACTGTTCCACGCCTGCGGCCACGAGGGCGCCGGCATCGGACTGGCCCCCGCCACAGGGCACCTCGTCGCCCAGACCCTGACCGGGCGCACCCTCGATCTCGACCTGACGCCGTTCCGCCCCGACCGCTTCCCCGAGGAGGCCGCGTGAGAACCCCCCTGGACCTCGCCGACGCCCACCCCGGCCCCGCCTTCACGGTGACCCTCGACGGACGGGAGATCCAGGCGCTGCCCGGCCACACCGTCGCCGCCGCCCTCTGGACGGCCGGCGTCACGTCCTGGCGCACCACCCGCGCCGGGGGCCGCCCGCGCGGGCTGTTCTGCGGCATCGGCGTCTGCTTCGACTGCCTGGTCACCGTCAACGACCGCCCCAACCAACGGGCCTGCCTGGTGCGGCTGCGCCCCGGCGACGCGATCAGCACCCAGGACGGGACGGGCCACGATGCCTGACGGGGCGCCCCTGGACCCGCAGCTCGCCGTGGCCGGTGCGGGACCCGCCGGGCTCGGCGCACGGGGCGTACGGGTCATGCGGCTGGACGCGGCTCTGGAGGCTGCCGAGGAGCTGGAGGCCCACGATGCCTGACCGTGCCCCCGCATCCCCGGTCCCGCACCTCGCCGTCGTAGGCGCCGGACCCGCCGGGCTCGCCGCTGCCCTCGCCGCAGCCGCGCGCGGCGTGCGGGTCACGCTGCTGGACGCGGGCCCCCAGGCCGGCGGTCAGTTCCACCGGCGGCCCGCCGAAGGGCTCGGCGCCCGCAGGCCCCAGGCGCTGCACCACGCGTGGCGCACGGCGGAGCGACTCAGGAAGGGCCTGGAGGTCCACGTACGGGCGGGCCGGATACGGCACCTGACGGAGCATCAGGTCTGGGGAGTCGAACCCGGACCCGGCACCGGTTTCACCGTGCACGCCCTGCGTGGACCGGAGCAGCGCGAGCCCGTCGAGGTGTGTGCCGACGGTCTCGTCCTCGCCACCGGTGGCTATGAGCAGGTCCTGCCCTTCCCCGGCTGGACCCTTCCCGGGGTCGTCACCGCGGGCGGCGCGCAGGCCATGCTCAAGGGCACCCTGGCCGTGTCCGGCCGTACCGCCGTCGTGGCCGGCACCGGCCCGCTGCTGCTCCCGGTCGCGGCCGGGCTCGCCGCGGCCGGTGTCACCGTGGCCGCCCTCGTGGAGTCCGCCGACCCGAAGGCCCTCCTGGGGCACGCGCCCGTATGGGCGGCCCACCCCGCCAAACTCGCCGAAGGCGCCGGGTACGCGGCCGCGTTGCTGCGCCACCGCGTGCCGGTCCTCACCCGGCACACGGTCGTCGAGGCGCACGGCACCGACCGGCTGGAGGCCGTCACCGTCGCCGCGCTCGACGCCGGAGGACGCGTCCGGCCCGGCACCGCGCGGCGCATTCCCTGCGCGACCCTCGCCGTCGGCCACGGCATGCTGCCGCAGACCGACCTCGCCGGCACCCTCGGCTGCCGCCCGGACGGCCTCGCCGTGCACGTCGACGCCGAGCAGCGCACGGACGTGCCCGGCGTATGGGCCGCGGGGGAGGCCACCGGCATCGGCGGCGCCCAACTCTCCTTCGCAGAAGGGCACATCGCGGGCCGGTCCGCCGCCGCCCGTCTGCACGGCAGGCGGCCCGACCCCGCAGCGTGGGCGCGGGCCGCCCGAGCGCGGGACCGGGCGCGGGCCTTCGCCGCCGCCCTGGACACCGTGTACGCGCCGCCCGCGCACTGGACCGAGCAGGTCACCGACGACACGACCGTCTGCCGCTGCGAGGAGGTCACCGCCGGTGCCGTCCGCGAGGCCGTCACGGACCTCGGCGCGGGCGACAACCGCACGGTGAAACTGCTGACCCGGGCCGGGATGGGCTGGTGCCAGGGCCGGATGTGCGCCCCGGCCGTCGCCGCGCTCGCCGGCTGCCGACTCAGCCCGTCCCCCCGGCCGTTCGCCCGCCCCGTGCCCCTCGGGGTGCTCGCCCGGCGGGCGGACGACCCCGATGACACGGCACACCCCACTGGGAGGGAATCCGGATGACCGCCACCGAGCACCGCCCCTGGCACGGCGTCCTCGTCGCCACCGCGCTGCCGCTCGACGACGACCTGCGCGTCGACCTCGGCCGCTACGCCGAGCACTGCGCCTGGCTCGTCGAGAACGGCTGCGACGGCGTCGTCCCCAACGGCTCGCTGGGGGAGTACCAGGTGCTGACCCCCGAAGAGCGTGCGAAGGTCGTCGAGACGGCGGTGAAGGCCGTCGGAGGCGCACGCGTGATGCCCGGTGTCGCCGCGTACGGCTCGGCCGAGGCCCGGCGCTGGGCCGAGCAGGCCAGGGACGCGGGCTGCGCGTCGGTGATGCTGCTGCCGCCCAACGCGTACCGTGCCGACGAGCGTTCGGTGCTCGCGCACTACGCCGAGGTCGCGCGGGCCGGCGTACCCGTCGTCGCGTACAACAACCCCATCGACACCAAGGTCGACCTGGTCCCCGAACTGCTGGCCCGGCTGCACGGCGAGGGCTACGTCCAGGCGGTCAAGGAGTTCTCCGGCGACGTCCGCCGCGCCTACCGCATCGCCGAACTCGCCCCGGACCTCGACCTGCTGATCGGCGCGGACGACGTCCTGCTGGAGCTGGCCGTGGCCGGCGCCAAGGGCTGGGTCGCCGGGTACCCGAACGCGCTGCCGCGCGCCTGCGTCGAGCTGTACCGGGCGGCCACCGCCGGCGACATCGCCACGGCCCGCGAACTGTACGGCCGGCTGCACCCGTTGCTGCGCTGGGACTCGCGGGTGGAGTTCGTCCAGGCCATCAAGCTGTCGATGGATGTCGTGGGCCGTCACGGCGGACCCGTGCGCCCGCCGCGCGTCCCGCTGCTGCCCGCACAGGAGGCCGCCGTGCGGGCGGCCACGGAGAAGGCCGTCGCGGCCGGAATGGCGTAGGCGGCCATGCGCAGCAAACTCGTCCTGCACGCCGTCGACTCGCACACCGAGGGCATGCCCACCCGGGTCGTCACCGGTGGGGTCGGCCCGGTGCCCGGCGCCACCATGAACGAGCGGCGCCTGTACTTCCGCGAGCACCGCGACCACATCAAGCGGCTGCTGATGAACGAGCCGCGCGGGCACGCCGCCATGAGCGGGGCGATCCTCCAGCCGCCCACCCGCCCCGACTGCGACTGGGGGGTGATCTACATCGAGGTCTCCGGCTATCTGCCGATGTGCGGGCACGGCACCATCGGTGTGGCGACCGTGCTGGTGGAGACCGGCATGGTCGAGGTGGTCGAGCCGGTCACCACGATCCGGCTCGACACCCCGGCCGGTGTCGTGGTCGCCGAGGTGGCCGTCGAGGACGGCGCCGCGAAGGAGGTCACCCTGCACAACGTGCCGTCCTTCACGGTCGACCTGGACCGCGAGGCCACCCTCGCGGACGGACGGACGGTGACCTACGACCTGGCCTACGGCGGCAACTTCTACGCGATCCTGCCGCTGGAGCGGTTCGGGCTGCCCTTCGACCGGTCCCGCAAGGACGACATCCTCGCCGCCGGGCTGTCCCTGATGGAGGCCGTCAACGCCGTGGACGAGCCCGTCCACCCCGAGGACCCGTCCATCCGCGGCTGCCACCACGTCCACCTGCTCGCCCCCGGCTCGACCGCCCGGCACTCCCGGCACGCGATGGCCATCCACCCCGGCTGGTTCGACCGCTCGCCGTGCGGGACGGGCACCAGCGCACGCATGGCGCAACTGCACGCGCGCGGCGAACTGCCGTTGCGCACCGAGTTCGTGAACGAGTCGTTCATCGGCACCCGCTTCACCGGGCGCCTCCTCGGCACCACGCGGGTCGGCGGACACACCGCCGTCCTGCCCAGCTTCACGGGCCGCGCGTGGATCACCGGCACCGCCCAGTACCTGCTCGACCCCACCGACCCGTTCCCGGAGGGGTTCGTGCTGTGACCGGTGGCGGGCCGGGCGGGCCGGGAGGCGAGGATAATGCCCGGTACCGCGTGACATTGCACAGAGGCACGACCCGAGGAGACACCGCATGGCCGCCCAGCGCACCGGCGCCCCGTCCACCGCCGCCGCCCCGGCGCTGCCCTCCCTGGGCGGCCGCAGGAGCAGCTACCGGGAGCGGGTCGCGGACGCCCTGCGGGCCGCGCTGATCGCCGGTGAACTGCGGCCCGGCGAGGT